>NZ_JBFEFL010000001.1:1560000-2160000 GCF_040717445.1 Qipengyuania sp. JC766
AATGCTCTTACCTCACGCTTGAGAATCCACACCATCAACGACAGGCCTGCATAAAGACCTGCGCGTCTTCGCGATGATGCGAACAATTATCTCAGCCAGATAATCAATTTGATTAATGTGATGATATCGTCCGTCCGGACAGGGCAAGCCCCAACCGTCGATACGATACCGCCACGGCATCGATTTAAAAACCCATTCACAATGTCAAAGACAGCGACCGAAGCCGCCTACCCGCCAAATGCGGGATCCGCTTTCGTTTCATCTATCGGATCAGGTGCCTGGTGGAGCCTATCGGGATCGAACCGATGACCCCCTGCTTGCAAAGCAGGTGCTCTCCCAGCTGAGCTAAGGCCCCTAAGGGGCATGGTGGGCCTGAGAAGATTTGAACTTCTGACCTCACCCTTATCAGGGGTGCGCTCTAACCAACTGAGCTACAGGCCCACGCGCGCCGCGCCGGCCTTAATGGCCGCGAGGGGCGTAAGCCGGCTCAGGCAAACAACCGAGCAGGCATAAGCCCGCTGGCTGCATCCGATTGATGAAAGGACATGAGGACGACGGCATTGTTCTTTGGAAACCGCGAAGCACTTCCGACGGCTAGCGCCGGCGCTTTCGCGAAGATCCTTAGAAAGGAGGTGATCCAGCCGCAGGTTCCCCTACGGCTACCTTGTTACGACTTCACCCCAGTCGCTGAACCCACCGTGGTTGGCTGCCTCCCTTGCGGGTTAGCACACCACCTTCGGGTGAATCCAACTCCCATGGTGTGACGGGCGGTGTGTACAAGGCCTGGGAACGTATTCACCGCGGCATGCTGATCCGCGATTACTAGCGATTCCGCCTTCATGCCCTCGAGTTGCAGAGGACAATCCGAACTGAGACATCTTTTGGAGATTAGCTCACCCTTGCGGGATAGCTGCCCACTGTAGATGCCATTGTAGCACGTGTGTAGCCCAGCCTGTAAGGGCCATGAGGACTTGACGTCATCCCCACCTTCCTCCGGCTTATCACCGGCAGTTTCCTTAAAGTGCCCAACTAAATGATGGCAACTAAGGACGAGGGTTGCGCTCGTTGCGGGACTTAACCCAACATCTCACGACACGAGCTGACGACAGCCATGCAGCACCTGTCACTAGGTCCCCGAAGGGAAGGAATCTGTCTCCAGAAACCGTCCTAGGATGTCAAAGGCTGGTAAGGTTCTGCGCGTTGCTTCGAATTAAACCACATGCTCCACCGCTTGTGCAGGCCCCCGTCAATTCCTTTGAGTTTTAATCTTGCGACCGTACTCCCCAGGCGGATAACTTAATGCGTTAGCTGCGCCACCCAAGCTCTATGAGCCCAAGCAGCTAGTTATCATCGTTTACGGCGTGGACTACCAGGGTATCTAATCCTGTTTGCTCCCCACGCTTTCGCACCTCAGCGTCAATAATCGTCCAGCAAGTCGCCTTCGCCACTGGTGTTCTTCCGAATATCTACGAATTTCACCTCTACACTCGGAATTCCACTTGCCTCTCCGATATTCTAGCCATCCAGTTTCAAGGGCAGTTCCGGGGTTGAGCCCCGGGATTTCACCCCTGACTTGGAAAGCCGCCTACGCGCGCTTTACGCCCAGTAATTCCGAACAACGCTAGCTCCCTCCGTATTACCGCGGCTGCTGGCACGGAGTTAGCCGGAGCTTATTCTCCAGGTACTGTCATTATCATCCCTGGTAAAAGAGCTTTACAACCCTAAGGCCTTCATCACTCACGCGGCATTGCTGGATCAGGCTTTCGCCCATTGTCCAATATTCCCCACTGCTGCCTCCCGTAGGAGTCTGGGCCGTGTCTCAGTCCCAGTGTGGCTGATCATCCTCTCAGACCAGCTAAGGATCGTCGCCTTGGTGAGCCTTTACCTCACCAACTAGCTAATCCTACGCGGGCCCATCCAAAGGCGATAAATCTTTGGTCCGAAGACATTATCCGGTATTAGCTCAAATTTCTCTGAGTTATTCCGAACCTAAGGGCAGGTTCCCACGCGTTACGCACCCGTGCGCCACTCACCCCGAAGGGTTCGTTCGACTTGCATGTGTTAGGCATGCCGCCAGCGTTCGTTCTGAGCCAGGATCAAACTCTCAAGTTTGTGTCACTCACCTACCGATCACGATCCGAAGATCGCCAGACCGACAAGCAAGAGCTTCAAGGAGCCGATACCTGCACTGTCAAACGTAATGGATACGAATGAACATGCATCATCACAGGCCGAGCGTGGAGCTCGACCAGGATGTGGCGATCGGCTTGAGTTAACCGGTTACCGGAGCCTTGAGGTCCCCGGACCGGGCGCCGTCGCCCACATGTCCCTTCATCAAAAACCAACGATGTCAAAGAGCCACTCAACATTAATAGGCGGACAGCTAAGTGATCCCCGATTTACACCGGGGGACCGGCTATCCGACTGATGTTGGCGACCGCTTGCGGCGCGTTCCCCGTGGGGCGTCTCCGCTGCGGTGAGAGGGCATATATGGGGGGTCTCAGATTCGGGCAACCCCCTTTTTGCAATTTTGTTTCACTTTTTTCGCGAGGCCCCGGAAACCGCGGCTTTGCGTGCCTTCTCGTGTCGCACAGGTGGTTTGCCCCGCCCCGGCCCGCAAGGGGGCCAAGTGCGTAAAGGGGGCAAACAGGGCGCAAAAATCGTCCGAAGCCGCCCTCCCCGTTTGCCTCTTTCTTCATTTTTCACGGTTAACGGCGGCTTCGTGACCGAACAGGTGCCGATCGAGCGTCCGCAGGACGATTCGGGATTCGCTTCCCGTGTGCGCAGCGCGCTTGCGTGGCGTTGGGGCAGCCAGGTCGCGGCGCAGCTGGTGACCTGGTGCGCCACGATCGCGGTGTTCCGTATCCTCGACCCCAGCGATTACGGCTTGTTCGCCATGACGCAGGCGGTGCTCGCCGCGCTGAACTTCCTCAACGGCTATTCCTTCGCGACCTCCCTCATCCAGGCGGACCACATCGACCGCCGGAGAATCGGGCAGGTGTTCGGGATGCTGATTCTGGCCAATGTGGGAATCGCGGTGGCGCAGGTCCTGCTCGCGCCCAGCCTTGCCGACTATTACGGGCAGCCGCTGGTGGCGGACATGCTGCGGATCCAGGCGATCGCCTATCTCGCGACTCCGTTCGTCGCCCTGCCCAGCGCGCTGCTGGCCCGGCGAATCGAATTTCGCAGCCAGGGACTGGTGAACCTGCTGTGCGCTTTCGTGGGTGCGGGCATCGCGCTCGGCCTCGCGCTCATGGGCTGGGGCGTGTGGGCGCTCGTCTATGCGCCCATCGGCATGGCAGTGGTCCGGGCCATGGGCCTGACCATCGCGGCCCGCCTGCTGGTCTGGCCGGTGTTCGATTTCCGGGGCGCGCGCGACATCGTCACCTTCGGCGGCGCGCTGACCATCTGCCAGCTGCTGTGGATCGTGCAGAGCCAGAGCGACATCTTCATAGCGGGTCGCACCTTCTCGACCCATGATCTGGGCATCTATGCAGAGGCGCTGTTTCTGGCGCTGGTCATTACCGGCCGCTTCCTGCCGCCGGTCAACGACGTGACCTTCCCCGCCTATTCGGAACTGCACAAGGGCGGCAGGCCGCTCGGCCCGTTCTTCATCCGCACCTTCCGCACCGTCGCGCTGGTTACCGCCCCGCTCTATTTCGGCCTCGCGCTCACGGCCAATCCGGCGATCGTCACGCTGGGGGGAGAGAAGTGGGCGGAAATGGGCCCGATTCTCGGCAGCCTTGCAGTGGTGATGCCGTTCTTCGCGCTGCAGATCGTGTGTTCGCCCGCGACCAACGCGACCGGCAAGCCGCGCATCTACCTCCTGTCCAGCGCGGCGGGCGCAGTCATCTTCCCCGCCTGCTTCGTGATCGGCATGGCCTATGGCCCGCAGGGGCTGGCCCATGCCTGGTGGGTCGCCGCGCCGGCGCTGCTGATCGTGACGCTCGCCCTCACCCTGCCGGTCATCCGGGTTTCCTTGCGCGAACTGCTGGAAGAACTCGCGCCGGTGGCGGTCGCGTCCGGACTCATGTCGCTGGTCGTCTGGCTGCTGGGCCTCGCGGTCGCGGACCTGGCCGATCCGCTGCAGCTTCTGATCCTGATCCCCGCGGGCGCGGTGACCTACAGCCTTACCCTGCTCCTCGCCTGGCCGCGCCTGCTGCAGGAAAGCTGGGCGATGCTGCGCAACCGGAACGAGCCGGTGGACACGATGCTGCAGGCCTGACCGGCCGCAGCCCCCTTCCCTTTCGACCCCGGCCCTCTCTGTCCCGGCCCTCTCTTTGCCGTCCATCCCCCGTGTGGTATCGTCCCGGCCGGGAAGGATGACCGCCATGAAACGCTGGTCCTTGATTGCACTGTGCGCGCTCTGCGCCGCCACCAACGGCGTTGCGGAAGACGACGGGAACGCGAACCCCGTCACGCCGTCGCCCCCGGCCACGCTGGCAGAAGCCGCGCCCGATTTCCACGTGATCGAAAGCACACCCGACCGGATCGACCGCATGACCGTGCCGGTCACCATCGCGGGCGGCGGTCCCTATCGCTTCATGGTCGATACCGGCAGCCAGGCGACCGTGGTCACGCGGCGCATCGTGGACGAGCTGGCACTGGAATCCGTCGGACGCGCCACAGTGGTCGGCATGGCCAGCCGCGCGGATGTGGAGCTGGTCCGGGTGGAGGGCCTCAGTTTCGCGGACCGCACCTTCGACGATATCCACGCGCCGCTCCTGGAACAGGGGCATATCGGCGCGGACGGCATTCTCGGCCTCGACAGCCTGCAGGGGCTGCGCGTCCTGATCGACTTCCGGGCGGAAACCATCGCGGTCGGCGATCCGGAAGTTCTTGGCGCCAGTCGCGGATACGAGATAGTCGTGCGCGCCCGGCGCAAGCTGGGCCGGCTGATCATCACCGATGCCAGGGTGGACGGGGTCAGGGCTTCCGTCATCGTGGATACCGGCGCGCAAGGGAGCATCGGCAACCTCGCCCTCAAGCGCCGCCTGCGCGCCCGCGAACTGGCCGAGGTGGAAGCGACCGACGTCAACGGCGGAAAGATTCGCGGCAAGCGCGACTATGTCCGCTCCTTCCGGATCGGCAGGATGCATCTCAACAATCTGCCGATCGCCTTTACCGATGCGCCGGCCTTCGATGCGCTGGGCCTGAACGATCGCCCCGCGCTGGTTCTGGGGATGCGCGATCTGCGCTTGTTCGACCGGATCGCGATCGATTTTGACAGCCGCCGCGTGCTGTTCGACCTTCCTGAAGAGGTCGCATCGCCGGGCCCCGCGATGCGCCAGCTTTCCCCGACCCGCATCGGGACCTGACGCCTCGGCTCGCGCGCCCGCGCGCCGGGGGCGCGAGCCCACGCGGATTTGCCAATCCGGGCGCCACCCCCCACATGGCGCGGGAATGCCGCCCGACCCAGCCACTCTGCCCCCGAGGGATCACGACAGCTGGCAGACGGTCCGCCGGTTCCTCCCCTATCTCTGGCCCAAGGACCAGCCGGGCCTGCGCTGGCGCATCGTCGGCGCGCTGGTCTTCGTGCTGCTGGCCAAGGCCGTCACGCTCGCGATTCCCTTCGCCTACAAGGAAGCGGTCGACGCGATGGCGGAACCGGTCGGGGAAGCGGCGATGGCGGCCTTCGCGCTCGTCGCGGCCTATGCGCTGGGACGGTTCGGCGGGGTCGCCTTCGACCAGGTGCGCAACATCGTCTTCGAACGGGTGGGACAGGAAGCGACCCGGCACCTGGCGGAGGACGTGTTCCACCGGCTGCACCGGTTGAGCCTGCGCTTCCACCTGTCGCGCCGGACCGGGGAAATCACCAAGACCATCGAACGCGGCACCAAGACCATCGATTCGATGCTCTATTTCCTGCTGTTCAACATCGCGCCCACGATCATCGAACTCGTCGCGGTGGGGGTCATCTTCTACCTCAATTTCGGGTGGGAACTGGTGGCGGCGACCGGCTTCACCGTCGTCTCCTATATCCTCGTCACGCGCTGGATCACCGAATGGCGGACCAAGCTGCGGCGCGAGATGAACGATCTGGACGGCCGCGCGCTGGACCGGGCGGTCGATTCGCTGCTGAATTACGAGACGGTGAAGTATTTCGGCGCCGAGGCGCGCGAGGAAGCACGCTATGCCGAGGCAGCGAGATCCTATGCCCGTGCGGCGGTGAAATCGGAAAACTCGCTCGCCACGCTCAACATGGTGCAGGCGCTCATCACCAACCTGCTTATGGGCGGCGCGATGGCCTACACCGTCTGGGGCTGGAGCCAGGGGCGCCTCACCGTGGGCGACCTCGTCTTCGTGAACACCTACCTGATGCAGCTCTTCCGTCCGCTGGACATGCTGGGCTGGGTCTATCGCACCATCCGCCAGGGCCTTGTCGACATGGCGGAGATGTTCCGCCTGATCGACACCGACGTGGAAGTGAAGGACGTGCCCGGCGCCCCGGCCCTCGTCTCCGGCAATGCGAGCGTCGCCTTCGAGGATGTCGTGTTCGGCTACGAGAAGGACCGCACCATCCTCCACGGCCTGAGCTTCGAGGTGCCGGCGGGCCACACCATCGCGCTGGTCGGCCCGTCGGGTGCGGGCAAGAGCACGATCGGGCGGCTGCTGTTCCGCTTCTACGATCCCTGGCAAGGCCGGATCACGATCGGCGGGCAGGACATTTCGCAAGTGACGCAGAGTTCGCTGCGCGCCGCGATCGGCATCGTCCCCCAGGACAGCGTCCTCTTCAACGAGACGATCCGCTACAACATCGCCTACGGCCGCGAGGGCGCGACCGAGCACGACGTGCAGCAAGCGGTGTCGGGCGCATCGATCGAGCGGTTCATTCGCACTTTGCCGGCCGGCCTCGACACCGAAGTCGGGGAGCGGGGCCTGAAGCTGTCGGGCGGGGAAAAGCAGCGCGTCGCCATTGCGCGCACGCTGGTGAAGAACCCGCCGATCCTGCTGCTGGACGAGGCGACCAGCGCTCTCGATTCAGGCACGGAAAGGGCGATCTTGCGTACCTTGCGCAGCGTTTCGGAGAAGCGCACCACCCTCGCGATCGCGCACCGCCTCTCCACCATCGTCCACGCGGAACAGATCCTCGTAATGGACCACGGCCGCGTCGTCGAACGCGGCCGCCACGCCGATCTCCTGCGCCATGACGGCCTCTACGCCGAGATGTGGGCCCGCCAGGTCGCGGACGATCACGCGTCCGCGCACCCGGCGGAAATCCTCGACTAATCGCCCGTCGCAGCGCGCGCCCGACCGGTCGCGAGGTCAAGCTCTGCGGCCGGGATCACCTCGACGTCCGGCCGGAAGGTCCGCAGATCGTCGAGGAAATACTGCGAGTCCCCGACGATAATGACCGTCGCGTCGGATGCGCCGACATAGCGCTGCGCCGCGGCCGATGCGCTTTCCGGCGTCACCGTCCCCAGCTTCTCCGCATAGTCCACGGCCTCCTGAGGAGAGAGGCCGTTCAGCGTCAGCGCGCCCACGATCGAGTTGAACCCGCCCGACGTCTCCAGCGAACGCGAATAGCTCCCCGTCAGGTAGCGCGTGCGCTTCTCGATCAGGTCCGCGTCCAGCGGCTCCGTCCCGAGCCGGTCGAACTGCTGCAGGATGATCTGCGCCACCTCGTCGGCCGTCTCGTTCTTGGTCTGCGACGACGCCGTCAGGAAGGCGTCGTCCGTCCTGCTGCCGAAGCCGCTATAGGCGCCGTAGCTGAGCGAACGATTGGTGCGGATCTCCTCGAACAGCCGCCCGCTGGACCCACCGCCCAGAATGGCATTCGCCACCTGCAGCGCGTAATAGTCGTTGTCCTGCCGGTCGAGCGTGCGCACCGCGGCATAGACCGCAGCCTGCCCTGCATCGGGCAGGTCGATCACCACAGTCCGTGGCGCACGTTCCTCGCCCGCCCGGTTCTCCGGCAGCTCGGGCAGTTCGCCGGTCGATTGCCAATCCCCGAACAGATCCTGCGTCAGTTCGACGGCCCGTCCCGTGTCGATGCCGCCGCTCACGATGAGCGTCGTCGCCTGCGGTTGCCACCAGGTCCGGCGATAGGTCCGCAGGTCCTCCGCCGTCACGCGGGCGATCGTCTCCGGCGTGGACGTGATGCCGTATGGCGCATCGCCATAGAGGATCGCCGTGGACGCAAGGCTAGCCAGCTGGCCGGGATCGTTGAGCGCGATCTTGATGCCTTCCAGCGCGCGATTACGCTCGAGTTCCAGCTTGTCCTCGGGATAGGACGCGTCCCGGATAATCTCGACCATCAACCGCCCGGCGGCCTCAAGCGTCGCGACCGGGGCGGTCACGCTCACCAGCGTGCCTTCGGTGGACGGGCTGGCCGAGAAGTTCGCGCCGAGACTTTCGAACGTGGCGGCGATTTCCTCTTCGGTCCGGGTCGAAGTGCCCTGTTCCGCAAGCGTCGCTGCGAATTCGGACACGCCCGCATTCTCGCGCCGTTCGGTGATGACCCCGCCCGGCAGGACGGCCGTGATCGTGGCGATCGGCGTATCGCCGGTCTGCGCGGCGATCACTTTTACGCCGTTTGCGAACTGCGTCTCGACGATTTCGGGCGCAGCGACTTCCGGCTTCTGGCCGGGAGCGGGCGGTTCCATGCGCTGCCCCTCGGGCAGGACCGTTCTCGGTTCGCTGGTCACCGGCGGCAATGTCCGGAAGGTCGGCATCGGAACCGGGTTGCGGTACTTGGACGGATCTTCCTCCCCGGCGGAGTAGCGGATATCGACCCGCGAATCCGCCTTCAGCCAGGTCTGCGCCGCGCGCAGGATGTCGGCTGCGGAAACTTCCCGCATGGCCGCCAGCAGTGCGTCCGCGGCGCGCGGGTTGCCGGTCTGCACCAGCGCCTCGCCCAGTTCCTGCGCCCGGCCGGTGGCGGTCTGCCGGCGGCTGAGAGCGCTCGAGAAATACGCGTTGCGCGCTTCGTTCAGTTCCGCCGCGGTCACTTGCGTGGTTCGCGCCCGTTCCATTTCCGCAGCAAGGATGCCTTCCACTTCCTGGCGATCGCCGGTCGGGCTGACGAAGGCGAACGCCCCGAAATATCCCGCTTCTTCAGAAGGGCTGGCGAACAGCGCCTTGTCCACCGCCTTGCCCGAGCGGATGAGAGCATCCTGCAGGCGGCTGTTCGCGCCGCCGGAAAGGATCTCCTCGAGCAGCAGCAGCGCGGGCATGTCGGGATGGTCGGCGGCGGGCAGCTTCCAGACGCTGCCGACGATCGGCAGCGGCACGTTGGGGTACGTCGCCTCGACCAGTCGCGCGCCTTCGCGCATCGGGACCGGGGTATCGATTTCCAGCGACACCGGATTTGCGCGGGCCGGGATGTCCGCGAAATACCGGTCAACCAGCGCGCGCAGATTGTCCTGCTCGAAATTGCCGGCCACGATCAACGTGGCAGTGTCGGGACCGTAATAGGCCTCGTGGAAGGCCAGCGCATCGGCGAGCTGCGCGGAATCGAGCTGTTCGATATCGCCGATGGACGGACGACGGTTGGGCAGGATGTCGTAGGCGTTCTCCGGCATCACCAGCCGGAAGAGCGGGCCGTAGGGCTGCGATGCGACGCGCTGGCGGAATTCTTCCTTAACGACCCCACGCTCGCTTTCGAAGACCTGTTCGTCGATCACCGGCAGGGCCATGCGCTCGCGATGGGTCCAGAGCATCGTCTCGAGATACTCGGCCGGGACGATCTCGAAATAGTTGGTCCGGTCCGGGCTGGTGCTGGCGTTGCGGGTGCCGCCGACATCGGCGGTCAGGCCGTAGATGAGGTTGTAGGGCATGTTCTCGGTCTTGCGACTGAGAATATGCTCGAACAAATGCGCGAAACCGGCGCGTCCTTCCGGATCGTGCTTGGCCCCGACATCGTACCACATGGAGGTGTAGACATTGGCGGTCGTCTGGTCCTGCAGCGCGATCACGCGCAGGCCGTTGTCCAGCGTCCATTCCTCGAACTCGATTTCCGGCGCGACGATTTCGGCCTGCGGCGCGTCCTGTGCCGCTGCGGGCATCAGCGGCGCGAAGGCGAAAGCGGCGGCACCGAGCAGATAGCGAAGTTTCATGATGTGCGTCCCCCTGTGGATCTGCCCGACAGTAGACCAGCATGGCCCGGCCGGTTCAACAGCCGATAACGTCATTGGTCGACCGACCGCCTCCCTTGGCAGAGCGGGTGGCAGCACGAGCAGCGAGCCTGCCGGTTGTGTTGCACTGCACCATAGGGTAGGGCGCGGCCTTTCCGGAAATTCCCGTTCAAACATCAGAGATCGCCCATGATCGACACAGCCGCCATCCGGCGCGACTGGTTCTCCAACATACGCGCCGACATCCTGGCGGGTATCGTGGTCAGCCTCGCCCTCATCCCCGAAGCCATCGGGTTCTCGATCATTGCCGGGGTCGATCCGCGGGTTGGCCTCTACGCATCCATCGCCATCGCGATGATCATCGCGTTCACCGGCGGCCGTCCGGGGATGATCAGCGCGGCCACCGCGGCGGTTGCCGTTGTGGTGGTGCCGCTGGTGCGAGACTACGGGGTGGACTACCTGTTCGCGGCCACGATCCTGATGGGCATCTTCCAGGGGATCGCCGCGCTGCTGCGTCTCGACCTGCTGATGCAATTCGTGTCGCGTAGCGTCATCACGGGCTTCGTCAACGCGCTGGCGATACTCATCTTCACCGCCCAGCTTCCCCAGCTCATCCCCGGCAATGAAGGCGTCGGCCCGCTGGCCTATGCGATGGTCGCAGGGGCACTGGCGATCATCTACCTGCTGCCGCGCCTGACGACGGCCATCCCGAGCCCGCTGGTCGCGATCGTCGTCCTGACGGCGCTGACAATCTACCTCGGCGCACCGGTCAACACGGTGGCGGACATGGGCGAGTTGCCCGAAGGCCTCCCCTACCTCGTCCTGCCCGACGTGCCGCTGACCTGGGAAACGCTGCGCATCATCGCACCCTATTCGCTCACCATGGCGGCGGTCGGCCTGCTCGAATCGCTCCTGACCGCGCAGATCGTAGATGACATGACCCACACCGGCAGCGACAAGCGACGCGAAAGCGCGGGACAGGGCGTGGCGAACATCGCCGCCGCCTTCTTCGGGGGCATGGGCGGCTGCGCCATGATCGGCCAGTCGGTCATCAACGTGACCAGCGGCGGCCGCGGCCGGCTGTCAACCTTCACCGCCGGTTTCGCGCTGCTGGTGTTCCTCGCCGTGCTCGGCCCGATCGTCGGACAGGTGCCGATGCCCGCGCTGGTCGCGGTCATGATCATGGTCAGTATCGGGACCTTCAGCTGGAACTCGATCCCCAACCTCGGCAAGCACCCCTGGCAGAGCTCGGTCGTCATGGTGGCCACCGTCATCGTGGTGGTGTGGACCCACAACCTCGCACTCGGCGTGCTGGCGGGCGTCATCCTGTCCGGCGTGTTCTTCACCCAGAAGGTGATGGGCATGTTCGAGGTCGTCCGCACCCGCGAAGGCGACACCGCGACCTATACCGCATCGGGCCAGATCTTCTTTGCAAGCGTCGACCGGTTCGAACGCGCGCTGGGCCCGGAAAGCCTTCAGCCCGATCCGGCCGATCACGTCATCATCGACGTGCGCGGCGCGCATTTCTGGGACATCTCGGCCGTGGGAGCGCTCGACAAGGTGGTCGAGCGTATGCGCCGCAACGGGCGCAGCGTGCAGGTCGTCGGCCTCAACCGGGCGAGCAGCGATCTCGTCGACAGGTATGCCCTGACGGACAAGACCGGGGTCGAGATCGGGCTCGCGCCGCACCCTTAGGCAGGGCGCGACACCTGGCGACCCTGGGCCTACAGGATGTACTTGCTGAGGTCCGTATCCTCGGCGAGGTCTTTCAGCCGGTCGCGGACATAGGTCGCATCGACCGTCACGGTTTCGCCCTGGTGGTCTTCCGCGTCGAAGCTGATGTCTTCGAGCAGCCGTTCCATCACGGTCTGGAGCCTCCGAGCGCCGATGTTCTCCACGCCCTCGTTCACCTGCGCCGCAATCTTCGCGACTTCGCCGATCGCGTCTGACGTGATGTCCAGCTGCACGTCCTCTGTGCCGATCAACGCGCGATACTGCGCCACCAGATTGGCCCGGGTTTCCGTCAGGATGGCGACGAAATCCTCCTCGGTCAGCGCGCGCAGTTCCACCCGGATCGGCAGGCGGCCCTGAAGTTCGGGAAGCATGTCGGACGGCTTGGCGACGTGGAAGGCGCCGCTCGCGATGAAGAGCACGTGGTCAGTCTTCATCGGGCCGTACTTGGTGCTGACCGTCGTGCCTTCGATCAGCGGGAGCAGGTCCCGTTGCACGCCTTCACGGCTGACCGATCCACCGCGTACGTCGCTGACGGCAATCTTGTCGATCTCGTCCAGGAATACGATCCCGTTCGTTTCCGCATTTTCCAGCGCGACGCGGGCGACGTCGTCCTGGTCCATGCGGCGGTCGGATTCTTCCTCGACCAGCTTGTCCCACGCGTCGGGGACCTTCAGCTTGCGGCGCTTGGTCGGCTGCTTGCCGAAGGCCTTGCCCATCATGTCGGACAGGTCGATCATCCCGATATTGCCGCCCATCCCGCCAAGGTCCATCGGCATGGAAGGCGCTTCGGTCACTTCGATCTCGACCTCGGTATCGTTCATAGAATTGTCGACGATCCGGGCGCGGAAACTCTCGCGCGTCGCTTCGGACGCGTTCTCGCCCACGAGCGCATTGAGCAACCGGTCCATGGCCGCCTTGCTGGCGAATTCGCGAACCGCTTCGCGCCGGCGGTCCTTTTCCAGCCGAATCGCTTCCTCCACGAGGTCGCGCGCGATCTGTTCGACGTCGCGGCCGACATAGCCCACCTCGGTGAACTTGGTCGCCTCGACCTTGACGAAAGGCGCATCGGCCAGCTTCGCGAGGCGGCGGCTGATCTCGGTCTTGCCGCAACCGGTCGGGCCGATCATCAGGATGTTCTTCGGCGTCACTTCGTCGCGCAGTTCCGGACCCAGCTGCTGCCGCCGCCAGCGATTGCGCAGCGCGACCGCCACGGCCCGCTTCGCGTCCTTCTGTCCGATGATGTGTTCGTCGAGTGCGGCGACAATCGCCTTGGGTGTCAGTGCTTCTGTCATCGCGCGGCATTTGGGGGCCGATGCCGCCACGCGCAAGGCGGGCAGGCGAACGGACGAGACGTCAGGCGGTGCAGGCCAGCTTGCTGTTGTACTCGGCATGGGCCGCGACGATCTGCGCGATGTCGTCCGGCTGCGGCGTCGCATCCTCGACCCTGCGCTCGAACGTACCGCCCAGCACGATCCCGTCGGGACGCGGAAACATGTAGCCTGCCCGCGAGGTATAGGCGTGGCGGATCTCGGGCTGCGGCAGCAGGATGGCGAGTTGCCCGCGAACGGGGATCATCCCGTCGTCTCCGAAAAGCTCCCGTGCGCCAAGCCCGGTACAGTTGAAGACCAGCGTCTCCGGCAATGCGGCGACGTCTTCGGGGGATTCGAGCATGCGCCGTTCGATGGTCGCACCGCCGATCAGCACGTCGCGCAGCGTATGTTCCAGCCAGCGTCCGGTCTCGACATACATGGTGCGCCATTCGCGGACCAGCGGGACGGGAAAGGGATGCTCGCCTTCGCGCAGGATGCGATGCGCAGGCATGATCTGCCGGTCGAATTCCTCGAGCGGGGCGCCGCGGGTCTCGTTGTAGGTGGTAAGCCAGCGGACGCCGGTATCCTCACCGACGCTGATCTGGAACCGGCGATAACTGTAATCCATGGCAGCGGCATATTGCGCGCGCCATTCCGGCGTGACCGCGTCGTCGTCGTAATGCGTTGCCGGGCTGATCTGCCCGCCGGCGATATTGGATGTCGTATCGGGCGGGAGGTCGCGGGCGTAGATCGCCACGTCGCGTCCCGCTTCCTGCAGCAGTTTCGCCGTCGTCAGGCCGAGCGCGCCGGCACCGAGCACCGCCACGGGTCCGGAATGGTCCCGCAAGCCCAGATCGACCGCGAGGCGCGAACTGCCCCAGCTCAGCGTAATTCCCGCGCCGCCGTGGCCGTAATTATGGACCACCCGCGTGCGACCCAGCGCCTGTTCGCGCACGACGAAGCCCGCGCTCCGGTACGGGCGCAATCCGGCAACGGACCGAATGACGTGGTCCGGGGAGGCCAGCACTGGCGGAAGGCAGAGGGCAGGCTGCGTGGCGGCCGGAACGCCGGATCGGACGCAGGCCGGGAGCGACAGGGACGCGCCGGCCAGCACGGCACCGTGCAAGGCGCGCCGTCGGTCGATTGCCGAAATTGTCGCGATGGGGAAGCTCCGATGACCTGGCAGTGCGCCGGGCGGGAGGGTACCGGCCGCGACGAACCCCGGCAAGCGGAACGCGTCAGACCATCTCGAGCGTCACGTTCTCGTTGGTGAAGACGCACACATCCGCGGCAACCTGCATGGCGCGACGAGCGATCTTTTCGGCGTCGTCCTCATAATCGGACAGCGCGCGCGCGGCGGCGAGAGCATAATTGCCGCCGGATCCGATCGCCGCAATGCCGCCTTCCGGTTCCAGCACATCGCCATTGCCGGTCAGCACCAGCAGGCTGTCCTTGTCGGCGACGATCATCAGCGCTTCCAGATTGCGGAGATACTTGTCGGTGCGCCAGTCCTTGGCCAGTTCCACGCAGGCGCGCATCAGCTGGCCGCTATACTGCTCCAGCTTCTTCTCGAGCCTCTCGAACAGGGTGAAGGCGTCCGCCGTCGCCCCGGCGAACCCGGCGACGACCGCGCCGTCCTTGCCGATCCGGCGGACCTTGCGGGCATTGGGCTTCATCACGGTGTTGCCCATGGACACCTGCCCGTCGCCCGCGATCACGGTCTTGCCGTCACGGGTGACGCCGATGATGGTGGTGCCGTGCCAGGGCGTGAGCCCGTGCGAATTGCTGCGGTCGTTCATGCCGCGCGATATGGGTGCGTGGCGGAGACGGTCAAGCGAAGGACGCGCCTATTGCGCGGGTCCGCCCACCCCCGGTGCACCGACCGAGCCGATATTGCCGAACAGGTCTTCGAGGAAGCCCCGCTCGCGGCCGAGCGTCGGCGTCTCGTCCCCGTCGGGGCTGAGATAAGCGACCTGTTCGATCCCGCTGCGTTCGGCGGCAACGACGTTTCCGGCGGCGTCGAACCGGACGGCCAGCACGTCATGCTCCTTGATCCGCGGACGGATGAAGGGCGCGCGGCCCGTCACGGAAGACACGTAATACCAAGTCGGTTCGCCGAACTGGCTGGTGAAGGTCGGGCGGCCCAGCGTCGCTTCGACCGACTGCTGGTTGTCGATGCCCGGCTGGACGGACGAAGACAGCAGGCTGTCCGCGACATAGCCGCGATTCTCGCGAATCGAGGAACATCCGCCCAGTGCCGTCGCGCCTGCCAGCACGGCCGCCGCCAACATCGTCTTGCGATCCATCATCCTGCGAAAACCTTCTGTCCTTCAACCGCGCGCACCGCTTGGCCCACGTGGTCCCGTCACTATATGGAAGCCGCCATAAGCCCCCGCGCGCCAAGGCGCAATGCGTGCGCCGCTTCGACCATCCTGCCTTGATCGGCGCTGAACCCGGAGACCTGCCATGTCTTTCCTGTCCCGCCTTCTGGGCACCGCGCCCGATCCGAAGGACGCTCTGCGCCCGCTGTGGCACGCCGTCGTCACGGAAGCGCGCCGGCCGGCCTGGTACGCGCAGCATGGCGTTGCCGACACGGTGGACGGGCGCTTCGACATGATCTTGGCCGTGATGGCTCTCGTCATCCTGCGGCTTGAGCGCAATCCGGAGCGCGTGACCGACACCGCAAGGCTGACCGAGCTGTTCGTGGACGACATGGACGGCCAGTTGCGCCAGCAGGGCATTGGCGATCCCGCCCTTGGCAAGCGGATGGGCAAGATCGTGGCGGCCGCGGGCGGACGGATCGGCGCATTTCGCGACGCACGCGCGGGCGAACGCAGCCTCACCGACGTGGTGGAGAAGAACGTGACCCTGACGGAAGGCTCCGATCCGCAGGCAACGGCACTGGCTTTCGAGCAACTGGCGGGACGGCTCGACGGCCTGTCGGAAGAAGACGTCATGGCAGGGAACATCGCACCATGAGCACACCCGAATTCAGCCGACCGGTCCGCGCCAGGGCGCTCCCGGCAAAGCCCGTCGAACTGACCGCGGACGAGGCCGAGCGCCGCGCGCTCGCCGCGCGCTTCGCCATCGTCGCCGTCACATCGCTCGACGCGAACGTGGCTCTCAGCCGCGAAGGCGATGGCGTCCTTGCCGAAGGCGAACTGCGCGCCGAGCTGGTCCAGTCATGCGCGGTGTCCGGCGACGATTTCCCGGTATCGATCGACGAGACGTTCGCACTTCGCTTCGTCCCGCCGCAGCCCCAGCCCGAAGAGGAAGGCGCCGAGATCGAGATCACTTCCGAGGATTGCGACGAGATCGAGTTCGAGGGCGACAGCTTCGATCTGGGCGAAGCGGTGGCGCAGACATTGGGGCTTGCCATCGATCCCTACGCGGAGGGACCCGGCGCCGACACGGCCCGCAAGGATGCGGGCCTGAAGGACGAGGACAGCCCGAGCGGCCCGCTGGCAGAAGCACTGGCGGGCCTGAAGAAGGACTGATCAGAACGGGATGTCGTCGTCCAGATCGTCGTAGTTCGAGCCGCCGCCCGAACCCTGGCCGGACGATCCGCCGTCGCGCCAGTTGTCGCCGCTCTGGCCGCCGCCGCCCTGGTTCCAGCTCCCGCCGGACGAAGACCCGCCGCCGCGCTGGCCACCACCGCCGCCGCCACCGCCTTCGCCACGCCCGTCGAGCATGGTCAGCGTGCCGTCGAAACCGCGCAGGACGACTTCGGTGCTGTACCGGTCGTTACCCGACTGGTCCTGCCACTTGCGGGTCTGCAGCTTGCCTTCGATGAAGACCTTGCTGCCCTTGCGCAGGTAGTTCTCGCACACGTTTATCAGGCCGTCGGAGAAAATCGCGACCGAATGCCATTCGGTCTGTTCCTTGCGCTCGCCCGTGTTCTTGTCCTTCCACTGCTCGCTCGTCGCGATGCGGAGGTTGCAGACACGGCCCCCGTTCTGGAAGCTGCGCACTTCGGGATCCTGCCCCAGATTGCCGATCAGCATGACTTTGTTGAGTGACCCGGCCATCTGAAATTCCTCTTGCTACAGTCCGAGCGCCAGCGCGCTCCAATAGGTGATTCCCGCAAACACATAGGCGAGCGCGAACAGATAACCCAACATGAAGATGGGCCATTTCCACCCATTCGTTTCGCGCCGAGCCACCGCGATGGTGGACAGGCATTGCGGCGCGAACACGAACCAGGCGAGGAAGGCGAGCGCGGCCGGCAGGGTCCAGCGGGCGGCGATCTGGTCGCGCAGGGCGGTCTCGGTCGCTTCCTCGCTCTCAGCCTCCACGGCATAGGTGGTCGCGAGCGAGGCGACGGCCACTTCGCGCGCCGCCATGGCCGGCACCAGCGAGAGGGTCATCTCGCGATTGAAGCCGACCGGTTCGAACGCGGGCTGCATGAAGCCGGCGATCTGTCCGGCGGCGGACGCGTCGAGCTGGCTTTCGCCCGGCTCCGCCTTGGGGAAGGTCAGCAACAGCCAGAGGATGACCGTGGCCGCGAAGATGATGGTGCCCGCGCGGCGCGTGAACACCCAGCCGCGCTGCCACAGGCCGATCAGCAAGTCCTTGATGCGCGGCCACTGGTAGCGCGGCAGCTCCATGATGAATCCGCTCGCTTCCCCCTTCGAAAGCGTCCCGCGCAGCACCAGCGCCACCACCAGCGCGCCGACGATGCCGGCAAGGTAGAGGGCGAACAGGACGAGGCCCTGAAGCCCGATACCCGGACCGACACTGGTCGAAGGGATCACGGCCGCGATGATCACGGCATAGACCGGCAGGCGCGCAGAACAGGTCATCAGCGGGGCGATCAGGATCGTCGTCAGCCGGTCCTTGGGATCGGCGATGCTGCGGGTCGCCATGATGCCCGGAATGGCGCAGGCGAAACTGGAAAGCAGCGGAATGAAGCTGCGGCCCGAAAGTCCGACCCCGGCCATCAGGCGGTCCATCACATAGGCTGCGCGGGCCATGTATCCGCTCGCTTCCATCACCAGGATGAAAGCGAACAGGATCACGATCTGCGGCAGGAAGACGAGCACCGAACCCACGCCCGCGATCACGCCTTCGGTCAGGAAATCGCGGAAGAAGCTTTCCGGCAGGGTCGCGACAGCCAGACCGCTCAGCGATTCGAAGAAGCCTTCGATCAGGCCGATCAGCGGATCCGCCCAGGCGAACACCGCCTGGAACATCACGAACAGCAGGCCGAACAGGATGACCGGGCCGATCCAGGGATTGAGCAGCACCTTGTCGAGCCCGGAATGCAGCCGATGCCCCGTGCTGCGGGCCAGGATCGCGCCCCGGGCGATGTTGCGCGATGCCAGCCGCCGCTCCGGAAGCGTGAGGTGCGGGCGATGCGCGACCGTGCCGTCACGCGGGAGGCCTTCCATCGCCTGCGTCAGTTCTTCCAGCCCCCTTCGCCGCACCGCCACGGTCGAAACGACCGGCGCGCCCAGCGCCTCAGACAGCGCTTCGGGGTCTAGCGCCAGCCCGTCGCGCTCGGCGAGGTCCACCATGTTGAGTGCGATCACCGTGGGCATGCCCTGCTCGAGCACTTCCTGCGCGAAGGTCAGGTGCTGCTCCAGGTTGGCGGCATCGATCACCACGATCAGCATGTCCGGCCGGGCCTCGCCCTCGAAATCGCCCATGACGATCTGGCGGGTGACTTCCTCGTCCGGGCTGGCGGCATCGAAGGAATAGCTGCCGGGCAGGTCGATCAGTTCGACCGGCTCGCCCGTCGGCAGGACCATGCGGCCCGCCTTCCGTTCCACGGTCACGCCGGGGTAGTTGGCGATTTTCTGCCGCGCACCTGTCAGCGCGTTGAACAGGGCGCTCTTGCCGGCATTGGGATTGCCGACAAGCGCGGCACGTCGCAGCTTGGTCATAGTCCCTCGACGGTCATGGCCAGCGCGTGGGCGCGGCGGACGGCGATTTCGGCACGGCCGATGCGGATCGAAAGCGGATCGCGTCCACCAAACATGCCGCGGTGCCCGACGGCGACTTCCGCGCCCTCGTCGATGCCGAGCGCGCGCAGGCGCTTGCCGTCCGCTTCGCTCAGGACGGACCAGTCGATGGAAACGATGCGCGCGGGCGTGCCCCGCTCCAGATTATCCAGCGTCATGCCCCGCCCCTGCCGGACGGGACGTCATTTTGCAACCGATTATCAATAGCGCCCGAGGGCGTCCGGATCGTCAGCTTGCCGGGTAGCGCAGCCGGCCCAGCAAGCGGGTCAGGCTGAACCTTTCGCGGTCGGAGCCGGTCCATTGCGCCTTTGCCTTTTCGAACCGCATGATCCCGTCGATCCGCCTGTCGAGAAAGGCGTGCGTGTCCGCCTTCCCATCCGATGTATCGTCCGCGAAGACCGCCAGCGTCGCACCGTAGATCGAGGCGAGGATCGCACGCTTGGTGTAATGGTTGTAATCCGTCGCGGTATCGCCGGCGAGCCGCCACATCCTGTCCGCGCTGTTCCAGCCGACCTTCAAGGCGCGCGGCGCGTTCTGGGGCATGGCCATGATCGCGGTCGCACGGCGCAGCGCTTCTTCCTGCCCGGCGATCGCGTCCAGCCGGAAAAGGACGAGCGTGCGGATCCGGTCGCGGATCTTCATCTCGGCGAGCTTTTCCTTCGGCAGTTCCGCCGCCATCGCCGCGTCGACCGAATCGACCCAGGCGACGATCATTTCCATCGGTCCGCCCTTGTATGCCAGCCGCGCCACGTCCGGATCGACGCCGGACATTTCGGCTGCCGTGGTGACGGCGATATCGGTCCACCCGTCGAAGACCGCGTTTTCCGCGACGACCGGCGCGAGTGCGACGCGCAGCTCGTCCAGCGTCATGTCGGTGTAATCGGGCGTTCCGGTCATCGTCTCGTCCATCATTGCGTCGGGCCGAAGGTCTGTTTGGAACCCTTGCCGGCGCGATCCTCGTCCGCCTTTTCCAGCTCGTCCAGCAGGCGCGTGTTCGCGGTCATCAGGGACACGTAATCGCGGGCCGAACGGCCGGACGTATCGGTCCGGTCCGGGTTGGCACCATTGGCCAGCAGCAACCTCACCAGCTCGACGTCCCGCCGATGGACCGCTGAAATGAGCGGCGTCTCGCCCGCCGAATTGGTTACGTCTACCCGCGCGCCTGCCTTCAGCAGGACTTCGACCCCGTCCACGTTACCCTGCGCCGCCGCGATATCGAGCGGCGTGTTGCCCTCGGCATCGGCGATGTTGGGGTTGGCGCCCTTCTGGATCAGGAAGCGCATCCACTGCGTGTCGCGACGCTGGGTCACGATATGCAGGGCGGTCTGCCCGCTCTTGCGCTCCTTGGTGTTGACCAGCACGTTGCCGGGCGTCGACAGCATCTGCGTCGCCACGGTTCCGTCGCGGTCCTTCACTGCCTGGAGGAAGTTGTAGCCGTCGGTGTGTTGCGCCGCGGCCGGCGTCGCTGCCAGCGCGAGCGCAGCTGCGGGAATGAGGAGCCGGAAAATACCGTGTGCCATCGATTGCGGACCCTGTCTGAAATCACGAAATAGGACGTGTACGTCCCTTGCGAAAGGGCGATTAGCAGACCATGAAGCCGAGGACCATGCACCAGATAATCCGAACCCTCCTGCCCTGCGCCGCGCTGGCCCTGGCGGCCTGTGGCACATCCGAAACCGACGACGCGCCGATCGAGGCCGAACTGGGCGCCGACCTTCGCGGCAGCGGCATCGGCGGACCATTCGAACTCACGGGCGAGGATGGCCAGACCGTGCGCTGGGACGATTTCGACGGCCAGTACCGCATTATCTATTTCGGCTACACCTTCTGTCCCGATTTCTGCCCGACTGACGTCTCGCGCGCCATGGCGGGGCTCAAGACGTTCGAGCAGGAACATCCCGAGCGCGCGGCAAAGGTCCAGCCGCTGTTCGTGGGAGTCGATCCGGAACGCGACACGCTTCAGGCGCTGCGCGAATTCACCGACCAGTATCATCCGCGCCTGATCGGGATGACCGGGGAACCGGAAGTCCTGCAGGAAACCGCCAAGGCCTTTGCTGCCGATTTCAGGAAGCGCGAACCGAACGAGGAAGGCGGCTACCTGGTCGACCATACCGTCATCACCTACCTGTTCGGCCCCGATGGGGAGGCGCTAACCACGCTCGCCACCGATCAGGGTCCGGAAGCCGTCGCCCGGCAACTCGATTCATGGGTGCGCTGAGGGACCGGTTCTGGGAACTGCCGCTCGCCGAACTGGACGAAGGCGAGTGGGAAGCCCTGTGCGACGGGTGCGGGCGGTGCTGCCTGCACAAGATCGAGGACGAGGATACCGGCGCGATCGAGGACACGAATGTCGCCTGCAAGCTACTCGACACCCGGACGGCGCGCTGCAGCGACTATCGCAACCGCAAGGCCTTCGTGCCGGACTGCATGCGGCTGACCCTCAGGATCGTCGAGGATGTCGAGTGGCTGCCGAAGACCTGCGCCTATCGCCTGCGCGCGGCGGGCAAGCCGCTGCCGGACTGGCATCACCTGAAGACGGGCGACCTTTCCTCGGTCGAACGCGCCGGTGTCTCGGTCGCCGGTCGAGTCATCAGCGAAACGAAGGCCGGTCCGCTCGAACACCACGTGGTCGAGTGGGACTGACGCCATGATCGACTGGCTGCGGCGCGACCGGGCGGACCCGGTGGTCGAGATCGACGGGCGGGAGCTGCCGCTCGCGCTGCGCCGCCATCCACGCGCGCGGCGCATGACCATGCGGCTGGCCCCGGACGGATCGGAAATCCGCATCACCCTGCCCCCGCAGGGGCGGACGGCCGAAGCTCTGGAATTCGCGCGCTCGCGTAGCGGCTGGCTGGGCCGGCAGCTGCAACGCACGATCGTGAGGGAAGCCCCGGGCAATGGCAGCACGCTCGCCTATCGCGGCCGGGACCATCGCGTGCTCTGGGACGCGAAGGCCGCGCGCGGCGTCCGTGTGCTGGACGGTGAAATGCACCTCGGCGGACCGGAAGACCGCATTGCGGACCGGCTGGAACGCTGGTTGCGGCAGGAAGCCGTGCGCCTCTCCGCCGTGGATCTCGCCTTCTTCTGCGACCGGGCCGGGATCGAGGTGCCCGCCATCCGCCTCTCGCGCGCCCAGCGCCGCTGGGGCAGCTGCAGCAGCGCCGGGACGGTCCGCATCAACTGGCGGCTGGCGATGGCGCCCGATGCGGTGCGCCGTTCCGTCGTCGCGCACGAGACCGCGCATCTCGTCCATTTCGACCACAGCCGCGCGTTCCACGCCCTGCTGGACCGCATCTACGACGGCGATCTTCCGGCGGCGGATCGCTGGCTGAAACAGCACGGGCGCGGCCTCTACGCGCCATTCGGCTAGCATTCAGCGCGCCAAGCCTATATCCTTGCGGGCAATGCGCTTTTTCAAAAGACTCAACCCCGTCCCCGGATTGAAGGACTTCTGGACCGAATTCCGCCGCCCCCAGCCCTATCGCGTGCCGATCCTGCTGGTGTCCTGCCTGTTCACCGGGACGATCATCTGGATGGGCATTCCGAAGGGCGGCATGGCCCCGGCGGAAGAGCCGGACGTGATCTATATCACGACCTTCTCGCCCGACCGCTCGCTGGAGGAAATCCGCCAGAGCAACCTCGCCAACCAGGAACGCAAGGAAGCGCGCGAAGCTGCGCTTGCCGCGCGGGAAGAGCGCATCAAGGGCCTCTACCGCGCGCTCGGCCGGGCGACCGGCGTCGACGTAGACGAGATGGAACGCGAGATCGCCCGCGAGGAGGCCGCACAGGCCGCCGAGGAAGCGGCGCTGCGCGAAGAGCTGATGCAGAACATCCCCGCGCCGTCCGCGACCGGCTCGCGCGCAACCGGGTCCGCCCCTGCGGAATGACGCCGACTGGATGGCGGCAGCCGCGCGGCTGGCCGCCCGCGCGCGGCCGCTGAGCCGGCCCAATCCCGGAGTGGGCGCGATCGTCGTGAAGGACGGCCGCGTCGTCGGGCGCGGCTGGACCCGGCCGGGCGGACGTCCCCACGCAGAGGCGATGGCGCTCGACATGGCGGGGCCGCTGGCAACGGGCGCTACGCTTTACGCGACGCTCGAACCCTGCATGCACGATTCACCGCGTGGGCCAGCCTGCGCGGACCTGATCGCCCGGTCCGGCCTCGCGCGCTGCGTTTACGCGGTAGAGGATCCCGATCCGCGCACCGCCGGCGCGGGTGCCGCGCATATCGGAACCTCCGGAACCGTCGTGGACAAGATCGACTGCCCGCAGGCGGAGGACAGCCTTGCCGGCTATCTGATGCGCAGCCGGCGGGGGCGGCCACATGTCACGCTCAAGCTCGCCATGTCGCTCGACGGGCGGATCGCGCTGCCATCGGGCGAAAGCCGGTGGATCACCGGGGCCGTCGCCCGTGCGCATGTCCATTCGCGCCGGGCCATGGCCGATGCCATCCTGGTCGGGGGCGGAACCTGGCGCCAGGATCGCCCCCGCCTCGACGTGCGCCTGCCCGGCCTCGAAAGCCGCAGCCCCGACCGTGTCGTGCTGACGCGCGGCGAAGTGGACGGCGCGCACGCGATCGCGGAGCCGCAAGCCATCGCCGGCCTGGACGGCGTGCAGTATCTCTACATCGAAGGCGGCGCGAAGGCGGCCGCTGCGTTCCTCAGCGCCGATCTCGTCGACCGGCTGGAAATCTACCGCGCACCGATCCTCGTAGGCGAAGGCCTGCCGGCGATCGCCGATATCGGTCTCGCCGATCTGGCGCAGGCGCACGGACGCTGGCGAGAGGACGAAAGCCGGCAGCTTGGCAGCGACAGCTGGCACGTCTATCGCCGCGTGCGATAAGGGGAACCCGCCATGTTCACAGGCATCGTCACGGCCATCGGTACGATTACTCAGGTGGAACGCCGCGCCGATCTGCGCGTGCGCATCGCCTGCCCGTACGATCCCGATACGATGGCCATCGGCGCGTCGATCGCCTGTTCCGGCGTGTGTCTGACCGTGGTCGATCGCGGCGGGCAGGAAGGCGATGCCTGGTTCGCGGTCGACGTGTCGCAGGAAACCGTCTCGCGCACGGCGAAGGGCCAGTGGGAAACGGGCCGCCGACTGAACCTGGAGCGGGCGCTGAAAGTGGGCGACGAACTGGGCGGCCATCTCGTCACCGGCCATGTCGATTGCCTCGGCACGATCCGCATGGCCCGCGACGAAGGCGGCTCGACCCGCCTCGCCATCCGCGCACCGGCGGAATACGCCCCCTTCCTCGCGCCCAAGGGCTCGATCACCATCGACGGCGTCTCGCTGACCGTCAACGACGTGCGCGACCAGGCCGACCGCAGCTGCGATTTCGCGCTCAACATCATACCCCACACCGGTGAGGTAACGACGCTGGGCGCGCTGGAGGAAGGCGACACGGTCAATCTGGAAATCGACGTGCTCGCCCGGTACCTGAAGCGCATGCAGGCCGTCCGCGGCTGAACGGACGGCCGGACGTCAGCGTCCGCCCGGCGGATCTTCCTCGGACAATGTCGCAGCATGGCGCAGCAGCCGCTCCGCCCCGATCTCGCCGATCAGCGCGTAGGCGAACGGGCCCTCTTCCCAATAGGCGATCGACGCACCCTCGCGCCGCGCCAGGACGGGCAAATCCTCGGCCGGCGTTTCGGCCCGTGCGGCGAACAGGGTCAGTCGCGCTCCGTCCTGCGTTACGACCGGCACGGTGAGCGCATTGCCGAGGTCCGAAGGATCGAGCTGCACGGCGCCGACCCGCCAGTTTTCCGGCAATGCGGGCAGTTCCAGCCCGGCCCCCGCCGCCAGCCGGCCCGCGTCCCGCGGATCGGGTACGCCGACCATCGCAGCTTCGCGCGCGCGGCTCGCCGCATGCGAAGCGTGCGCTTCGTCCACGATTTCCGAAGCCTGCGCCGTGGGCGAAAGACCGACGGCGAATTCGTGGCTCAGCCAGCCGGCACCGAACATCAGGGCCAGCGCGGCGACCCGGCGCCAGTGGCGCGTGGGTTCGTTGTCGTTGGAGGGCTGCAAAGCCGGCGTGCCTGTTTCACCCTGCTTCAGCCTGCGCCCGATCAGCGTGCCCTTGGTGCTGCCACCATGGCGTTCGAAGCGCATATCCGGCCAGTTCCTGCGCCACCTGCGCGCCACGACCCGCTCGCCGGGCCTCGAGGCATCGTCCAGCAGTACCATGCCGCCGGGCGACAGGCGGTCGAACAGGGTTTCGGCAGCGCCGCGCACGAAGGGATGGATCGCCCAGGGCGGACCATCGATGATGATGAGGTCGATCGTTTCCGGCACGTCCTCCAGCGCATACCAGCGCCCGGGCCAGTCGCTGGCATCGGCGGAAAGCGGTGCCCAGCGCAGATCCGCCTGGCCGCCTTCTTCCGCGACCCAGCGAGCCGTCGCATCGACGAAGCCACGATGCTGGTCGTAGCTGACCAGCCGTCCGCCGCCGTTGCGCTCGAGGGCCTTGGCGCAGACGAGGGTCGATGCCCCCGCGCCGAGTTCGACCACGACTTTCGGCCGTATCTCCTCCACCGCATCGACTATCCGGTGGAGAAGACCGGTATCCGCCTTCCAGCTGCCGAGGTTCGGCAGAGAGTCCGGGCCAAGCCCTACTCGCTCCAGTAATCGCGCCTTGCTCCGCTGCGTCCCGCCCCAGAGGCTGTAGAGCAGCCAGGGCCAGCCGATCGCGCCATAGGCAATACGGTGCGCCACATCGGAGAAGGACGCGCGCGTCGCGTCTTCCGTATCATCCGGCAACGCCAGCAGGCGCGTGGTGTCTCGCGACGTCATGGGCAGGTCCTGTCCAAATTCAGCGGTGGGGTGGCGCCCGCCTAGTGCGCCTCCTTTCAATCCGCAAATGCGGTGCCGCACGCGCCTGAGAGTTAGGCCAAAAAGCCTCGAGACTACCGGGCCAGTTTCTCGACCACGTAGACCTTCGAGCCGTTGTTCTCCTCGTACCCCGTCAGGTGGGGGCCGTGCTCGTCGTGGAGGACCTTGACCTCGCCCGCCTCCGCGCTCCTGTCCACCAGCTTCGCATAGTCGGGTTCGGCCAAGCTCAGATCGTTGACGGAGAACGCCAGCAATGCGCCGGGGCGCATGGCCGTGATGAGATCGCCGTAGAGCGAAGGCGGCGCCGCGCCCTTGCTGATGACACCTGCCGCGACGATCACCGGATACTGCGCGTAGCGATCGGGCAGCGGGGCATCGGGCTCGATCAGGTCGAGCGTGCGGTAAACCTCGCATTCGCGGGCGCGGTCGAGCATCTTCTGCGACAGGTCCGCGCCGTCGATCCGGCTGAAACCCGCCTCGTCCAGCGCGACGCCCGAAAGGCCCGTGCCGCAGCCATGGTCCATGACGGCCACGTCGCGATCGGGCACCAAGCGGCCGAGCGCATCCGCGATGCGGGTGGGGGTGAGATAGCCATTGCCCACGACATCGCTGTCGTAGTCGTCCGCCCATTTGTCGTAGAGTTCGCGCATCTCCGCGTCGCCGGAAGCGGTGTAGATGCGGTCGAGGTCCTTGTCTGCCATGCGAGTCCGTTCCTTCCGAGTTCTCGTATGGTCGCGAAGCGTTAGGCTTCGTCCGGGGGGCAGGTCAAACGCAGTGGACGGTATTCGCGGCGCGGGACCGCGATTTGTGCTGTCCTACACGGACGAAATCTGGCCTGAGTGGGGAGATGCAGCCTGCCGCGCCCCCTTTCCGGATTTATTTTCGCGCCCGTACGCCGCGCGCCATGTGGTGTGATCGTCGGCGCGCCACAAAGGCCACGGTCCGGCGTGTGCCAGAGCCACGAAATCGGCCGGCGGCCGCGGGTTTGCGGGGGGAGCCAGGATTTTCGGAAAGACCGGTCAAGCGGTCCATGTCTCGCCCGAGTCAGGCGGTCACATCGGCGAGCGCCGCGATGAACTTCTCGACATTGCCCCGGGTCAGGCCGGCGATGTTGATTCGGCCCGATCCGGCCATGTATACCGCATGGTCCTTGCGCATGGCGGCAATCTGGTCCGGCGTGAGGGCGAGCATCCCGAAGAGGCCGTTCTGCCGGCCGAGTTGCTGCAGGTCGAGCCCGGGCACCTCGTTGTCGGCTGCGGCCAGCCGGTCGCGCACGGAGCGCAACCGGGTGCGCATCGAATCGAGTTCGTCGTGCCATTCGCGCGTCATGCCCTCGTCCCGCAGCACCACGCGGACCGCTGCGCCGCCATGGTCCGGCGGCATCGACCAGTTGGCCCGTGCCAGCGCGTTGGCGTTGGACATGATCGCCGGCAGGTCCGAACCATCCGCCGCCTGGACGAAGAACGCGCCCACCCGGTCGCGATAGAGGCCGAAGTTCTTGTCGCAGCTATATGCCACCAGCGCTTCGGGCACCCGCGCCAGCACGGTGCGAAGGCCCGCCGCGTCTTCCTCGAGCCCCTGCCCCAGGCCCTGGTAAGCGCTGTCGATGATCGGGAGGACGGGACTGTCCGCGAGAGCCGCGGCGATGCGGTCCCACTGGTCCTGCGTGTACTCGACGCCGGTCGGGTTGTGGCAGCATGCATGCAGCAGCACGGCATCGCCCTCGCCCCCGTTGCGGATCGCGGTCAGCACGGCTTCCAGATCGGCATCGCCGTCGGGCGTCGCGTGCGGAAAAGTGACCGTTTCCAGGCCCACATCGTCGAGGATCTGCTTGTGGTTCGGCCAGCTCGGCACGCCGAGATGGACCCGCGTCACGCCGGCCTTTTGCGCCAGGGCCACCGCGAGCCGGACCGCGCCGGTCCCGCCCGGCGTCTGCATTCCGGCGATCCGGTCAGCGGCAAGGTCCGCGCCGAAGATGTAGGGCACCAGCGCATCGACGAAGTCGGTGTCGCCTTCGGGCCCCAGATAGCTCTTGCTGTCCTGCTCCTCGAGCAGCTTCGCCTCGGCCTGCTTGATCGCCCGGAAGACAGGCGTCGCGCCGTCGTCCGTGCGGTAGACCCCGACGCCGAGATCGATCTTGTCCGCCCGCTCGTCCTCGGCAAACAGCTTGATCAGCGCCAGCAGCGCATCGGGCGATTGGGGTTCGAGCTTGTGCAACATGCCGACCCCTTGCCGTGCAAGGGGCGGCGCTTCAACTGGAAATATGGAGTATGCAGCGGCTCAGAACGGCAGCCACTTATGCTCCTTGGAGAACTTCATGTAGCCCGCATTGATGCCCAGCCGCAGCCCGGCACCCACGCGGATCGGGATCAGCACCTTGTCGCCCTTGCGCAGGTAACTCGCCGTGACCCCGCCGATGGCATAGGCGTTGCCCTCGCCCGACGGGAAACGGGAATAGAGCTCTTCCGTGTCGTAGAGGTTGTAGACCAGCACGAAGGTATTGCCGGCGTTGCCGCCGACATCGAACCCCACCGACGGCCCCGTCCAGTAGACTGGGCGCTGCCCTTCCACCTTGTGGAACAGCGTTCCAGAGCCGTAGCGCGCCCCCACGATGAACGCGCCGCCCGCCTCACGGCCGACGATGTAGGCATTGGGCTCGCCCTGGTCCTTCAGGACGCGCTGGATCATTCGCGCGATCTCTTCCGCACCTTCGCCGAAGAGGCCCTCGGCCGCACCGATCAGGTCGTCTTCCTTGTAGGTGGTACCTTGCGCAGCAGCCACTTCCGGGCTCGCCGCGGCCTGCGAGGCGGCAACGGATGCATCGGGCGAGGTCACGACCGGATCGGACCAGCTCGGCGCGACGTCGGCAGCTTCGTCGAAGGCATCCTCGAAGCCTGGCTCCGCCACGGGCCGGGTCACGGTCGGGCCCGATTCGGGAGGCCGGGAACTGGGCGCGGCATCCTGATCCGGCGTGTAGTAATACGGCTCGCCCGGCTGCTCGGCCAGGTCGGCATCGATCGCGGCGTTCGGATCGACCTCCTCGATCGGCTGCGCAGAGAGCGGCGCGGCAAAGATGGCCATGGATGCGAAGGCGGCGGCCAGGGCGGCCCTGGCGCGCTTCGGTGCGAATGAAAGCATGCGATGGTCCTCCCGTCGAACTGTCCCGCACGACCCGGCTGGCCGTGCGAACCCGCGCCCATCAGAGTCCTATGATGCTGACCCGGCAATGAATGCGCGCCGAAGCGAATCCAAAACGCGGCGAACCGAGTCCTCCCCGACCGAAATCGGAAAGCTCAGCCCCCTTGATGCCCCCCGCACGCACCGCTATAGGCCGCCTCCCGATCCGCCCGTGCGGACGCGGAGACGTGGGTGAGTGGCTGAAACCAGTTCCCTGCTAAGGAACCATACCCTATTCGGGTATCGAGGGTTCGAATCCCTCCGTCTCCGCCATTCTCCCCTGTTTTCTATGAACAATTTGCAACGATGTGCGCATGTTCCCAAAATCGCTCCCTAAATGGAACGCTACTGCGCGAGTCCTTCGCGGTGAAAGATAGCACCATTGGATACCAATCGAAGCGATGGCGTCATACGGATCCTAGATAAGCGTTTGCGCGGAGCGCCTTTGGCATTTCGTGTCCCTTTGCAAAGTCTGCGGCAAACAAAAAGCAAGTAATACGCCAGTCAAGGCATACCGCCGGAGGGCGATCGATTCCTCTCACGCCGGGAACTTACAACGGTTTGTGCAAGCGCTTGCAAACATAAGACATGTTTCCGGCCTTCGTCCGGTGGCGTACGCTCCATCACTATAGCCATCGTATATCTAGGGTGGTCCGTGACTTGAAAAACTTTGCAAGTCACAAGGTGGAGCAAAGTTATGGAAAGCCTGAGGCAATCCCCCTCGCACGCAGGCTATTCGCATGGGCCAGGCGACGTGTTCGAAAACCCGAATGGCTGGCTCGGCGCGCTGAGCAGCAAAGAACGCGAAGCGATAAAAGAGATCGCCGAGAAGCCGCGCGAAATAGCTGGCAAGACCGACTTCCTCGCCGAAGGTGAGAACGATGGGCGGCTGCATATCTTGACCGAAGGCTGGGCTGTCCGATACCTTACCGGTGCCAACGGCTGGCGTCAGATCGTCGCGGTGAACCTGCCCGGCGATATTCTCGACGCGGAGCGGTTGTATCTGGACCGCACGCGGTTCGGCCTGGCAACGATCACCGATTGCACCGTACTCCAGCTTGACCGACAGCAACTGCGCGAACTGGCGCAGAATAGCCCTGCAGTCTGTCGCGCCTTTGGCGCCGCGGTGGCGATCGAAAGGTGCGGAGCAGGCGAGAGCGCAGCCAGGCTCGGTCAGAGATGCGCGCGCAACCGGATGGCGCATTTCTTCTGCGAGATGGCAGCGCGCCTTGACAAAATCACCGCTGCCACGTGGCGCGGACACCATTTTCCGATCACTCAGGAGCAGCTTGGCTGCATTCTGGGAATGTCGGTCGTACACGTCAATCGGACGCTGCAGGACCTGCGAGCGGACGGGCTGATCGAAGTGCGTGCGCAGCGCATGCAGATACTCGACAGGGAGAAGCTCGAACAGATCGCCGAATTCGATGACAGCTACCTGCATCTGGAGCCGGTACGCCCCCGGTCCCGGACCGATGACAGCGAGGCGAATGTCGCTACGATCGTGTCGGATGACAATCTTCGCGAAGTGGCGTCGGAAGAACTCAGGCACCGATACAAGAACCTGCTGGCAGTCGTCCAATCGCTCGTGCGACAAACCTTGCGCGACGACGTCGAAATCTCGACGTCCCGAAAGGTCTTGCAAGGACGCCTCGAGGCGATGCGACGTTCGGTAGAGGCATTGACGCCGGGATCCTGGCACCGCGGTTCGCTTGCCGACACGATACGGCGGGCAATGGAGATCACCGAAGGCAGTGACCGCATCTCGTGCCACGGACCGGACCTGCAACTTGGCGGCAAGTCGCTCATGACTCTCGCCTTGGCGCTTCACGAGTTGCAGACAAACGCGATGAAGCACGGTGCGCTATCGAATGATGGTGGTAGCGTCCGTCTGTTCTGGAAGATCGTCGAGAGCGATGAGGGACAGCGTTTGTGGATGCAATGGACGGAAAGCGACGGTCCGGAAGTCAGAAAACCGGAAAGGACCGGCTTTGGGGCGCGTCTCCTTTCGAGCGCAGCGGCGCGCTCACTTTCCGGAGAAGCGGTGCTTGATTACACGCCGGAAGGCCTGACATGGCTCCTGATCGCGCCTCTCAAGACTTTGTCGAAAGACTAGGCGTTCACAGTTTCCTCAGCATCGCCTGTCGAACGCGCGCGAGAAAGAAGGTCGATCCTGCCGAGCAGGCTTTGAGCCTCATCGAGAGCAGAGCGAACTTCGGCAAAGCTCGAACGAATTTCGTTGCGTGCCTCGGTCGCTCTTCGATGCGTGCGGTGAAGGTTCATCACGAGTTCGGATGAATGTAGCGCGTCCTGCCCCACCAGCCGGCATCTTTCGAGCACTTCGAAGAACGGCAGGTTGAAAAGGAAACGGCCGGTCGCGTCGGTAATCTCGAATGCGCACAGGGTCGGCTCCCGCCGCGCGACAAGCAATTCGGACCACATCGCGCACGCGGCCGTCGATGCCTGGTCCAGCGCCTCCTCGGCACTGCCAAATTCGATTCCCAGTTCGTCCGGAACGAGCGTATCGCCATTGCGAAAATGGAAGAAATAACGGGCCAATTCGGGTCCTGTCGTGTAACGTGTTCGAGATAAAGGCTTTTACGCGAACGTAGCTCGCCCCGTTTCGAACCCTAGAACGTTGAATTCGCGCATCACGCCACACCTTCATCAAGGATGCAACAGGGCATACGATGCCAAATTTTGTTAACAAGAAACACGATCACCGGTCCGAAACGCCGATCTGCGCCATCGGTGCTTCCGCAGGTGGTATACCTGCCCTGCAGAAGTTCTTCGGCGCAATCGATCCCGATTTGGGCCTGGCCTACGTGGTGATTGTTCACCTTGCTCCGGATTACCCGAGCCATCTTTCCGAAATACTGGCGAAATGTACGGACATGCCGGTCAATCAGGTGTCCGACACGCCAGAACTTAAACCGAATTGCGTCTACGTGATTGCGCCCGACTGCGAATTGATCGTCAAGGGAAACGAAATCCGTTCTCGCCCTTTCACGGAACCGCGCGGCAAACGATCGCCGATCGATATGTTCTTTCGCTCGATCGCCTCCGCTCGCGGTGACGGGTTCGCGGTCGTCTTGACCGGAGCGGGCGCTGACGGCTCGGTCGGGGTACGTGACGTCAAAGAAGCCGGCGGATTGATACTGGTTCAGGATCCCGCCGAAGCCGAATTCCCGATGATGCCACGCAGTGCCATCGCGACCGGAGTTGCAGATTTCGTCGAACCCATTGCAGGCCTTGCAAAGCGGATCAGGCAGACCTCGCGGAGCAAGCACGAACTGCGTGAGACGCCGAACGAAGACGCCGAACTCCAGGTGGGCAAGATCCTGTCGTTCCTTTATGCGCGAACCGGGTACGATTTCAGCAGCTACAAGTCCGCGACCGTGCACAGGCGGATCGGGCGGCGAATGCAGGTGACCCGCCAGCCCGCACTGGTCGATTATGCACGCTATCTCAGTGAAACACCGGAAGAGGCACAGGAACTCTTCGGCGACCTGCTTATTTCCGTGACCTCGTTTTTTCGGGACCGCGAGGCGTTTGTCGAACTGGCCGATTCCGTCATTCCATCCCTGTTGAACTCGCACGGAGAAACGGAGCCGATCCGGATATGGTCGGTCGGCTGCGCAACGGGTGAGGAAGCCTATTCCATCGCCATACTGTTGCTGGAAGAGGCCGACCGGCGGGGAATTCAGCCCAGCGTGCAGATATTCGCGAGCGACCTCGACGAGGGTGCGCTCGCGACGGCCAGGGAAGGTCGCTATCCGCGCTCGATCGAGGCCGATCTTTCGGACGAAAGACTGCAGCGTTTCTTCGTCCGCGAACTCGAACATTATCGCATCCGCAAGGAGGTTCGCGACATGGTCCTGTTCGCACATCACAGCGCCATGAAGGATCCGCCCTTCCTGCACATGGATATGGTCAGTTGCCGGAACCTGCTGATCTATCTCGAGCGGGAGATGCAGGGACAATTGCTGGCCCTGTTCCATTATTCGCTCAGCCCGGGCCGTTTCCTCTTTCTCGGGTCGGCGGAAACCGCGGATGCGCGCCCGGAGCTTTTTGCCACCCATTCGCGCGACCGGCGTATCTATACCGCCAAACCGCGCAACAAGGGCTCGATCGAATTCCTCGGCCAGTTGCCGCGCAAGTGGCATCGCGACGGTACCGGGTCCGCCAAGCGCAGGGGCGACAGACAGGAAAACTCGTCGGGATCGGCTCATGTAGCAAAGCTGGAAGACGTTGCGCCGCCATCCGTGCTCGTCGACGAAGACCACCGGGTACTCAATCTATCTCCTCGGGCCGGTCGCTTCATCATGCCGCCGACAGGACCGCTCAGCCAGGAACTCCCGGATCTCGTGCGGCCCGAACTTCGAGCAGAACTGCGAAGTGCGCTGCATCGGGCGTTCGCCGAGCTGTCTTCGCACTTCACGCAGCCCCTGAATGTCACCTTCGATGGAAAGACCCACCGGGTGACGCTGTACGTCGCTGCCAGTGCACCGGAACCCAACATCGCGCCGCAAGCACTTGTCGTCTTCATGGACGGAGGCGAAGTGCCTTCGGAAGACCAAACTTCCGAGAGCAACGGGCCCGGTATCGCCAGCGAGATCCAGCGCCTGCGGGAGGAACTGCGAGCAGCGCAGGAGCGATTGAGTACCAGCCGCCGGGAGCATGAGACCTCGTTGCAGGAATTGCGCATCGCCAATGAGGAATTGCAGTCCATCAACGAGGAGTACCGTTCCACTGCCGAGGAACTGGAAACGAGTAAGGAAGAGCTTCAGTCGATCAATGAGGAACTCCAGACGGTAAACGGCGAACTCAAGAACAAGCTCGACAGTATCGCCGGGGCGCACAGCGATCTGCAAAATCTGATCAATGCGACCGAAATCGGAACGCTTTTCCTGGACGGCAAGCTGCGGATCAAGATGCTGACCCCCGCGGTCGAGCGGCTTTTCAGCGTAACCGGCTCGGATGTCGGACGACCGATCACGGATTTCACGCACAAGCTGGTTTACGATGGAGTGGAGCACGACGCCCGGAGGGTTCTCGACGACCTCGTTCCACTGGAAAGCGAAGTGCAGACGAAGGACGGACGCTGGCTCATGATGCGCCTGCGGCCCTACCGGACGCTGGAGGATCGGATCGAAGGGATCGTCGTCAGCTTCGTCGACATAACGAAGCGGCGCGAAGCCGAAGAAAAGCTGCGCCTAAGCGAGGAACGTTTCCGGGCACTGTTCGAAAACATGGACGACGGTTTCCTGCTCGTCGCGCGCGACGATGCCGTCGAGGGACAGAGGCTCAAACTGCTTGAAGCAAATCCGGCGGCGCGAAGGCTGCTCGGTTCGGCAGTGGAAGGGGATTATGTAACCGACACGAAAAACGGGATCGACGACCTCTCTCAAAAGCTGCTGGAACTGGTCAACCAAAGCCTTGAGCAACGAGAGACGCGGAGGGCGTCCCTTGACGACAGGACGGAGCATGTCAGCCTGCAGTTCAGCGCGACACCCTCGGACGGCACGAGGGCCATTCTGTCGTTCCGGATAATGGCGCGGAGCGAATGACGAAAGAGGACCGGATCGCGGTGCGATCCGGTCCTCGTGCCTGCCCAATCATTCGATGGCCGAAATGCGCAGACCAAACGGGTAGATCAGTGTCCGCCGTAGTAGTGGCGCACATCGGCGCCATATCCACGGCCGTAATCGATCTGGTCGCCGGCGCGGTGGCTCGGCGCGTCTTCGAGATCGCGCTCGGTGATATTCACGACGTAGCCGTTCTCGTCCTCGTCGTAATCGAGTTCGTCCCAGGGAAGCGGATAGTGCCGTTCGCCCATGCCGAGAAAGCCGCCGAACGAGAGGACTGCATATTCGACGCGTCCACTGCGCTTGCCGACCATGAAGTTTTCGATCGAGCCAAGCCGGTTGCCGTTGCGATCGTAAACCGCCGTGCCTTCAACCCGGTCGGACGCGATCAGGCCGCCAGTCTCGTTGCGATCCCGTCGGCTCATCGTATTCCGGCCACCTCGTCCGGAAGTCCGGTCGCGATCATTGCCGCGCCAGTCCGAACGACTGGAGCGTGTCCCGCTGCTGTATTGATTGCGGTCATATGCCATGGTTCAATTCCTTGTTGTCTGATGAGACCGGCGCCCGCCGTCGATAGGGGTGCCGGCTTGAAGTTGCGGCTCTACGAATTGCCCGACTTGGACGTGGAACTCTTGCCGCCGCTCTTGCTGGAAGAACTGTCATCCGATCCATCGGAGGAGCTGGAGCCTCGGTTCGCTTCGCGGTCTCGGCGCCACTCGTCGAAATCCTGGCCCATGCGTTCTTGACGATCCCGGCGATATTCGTCGTAATCGCGATCGAATTCGCGCATGTGTCGTTCGCGAAGCGAATGGTAGTGATCGTCGTCTCCGCCGCGGGAGCGGGAGCCCTGACGGTCGCGATAATCGTCACGTCCGTATCCGCCGGAACTTTCGTTGCGGTCGTAGTTCCGGTCGTCGTCGTAATTGTAGCCGCCGCCGGAACCCGAATAGGACCCGCCGCGACCGCGGGACATCCCGCTTCCCGGACGACTGCCGAAATTGCTGTCTCCGTCCCGGTACCGATCGTCGCCCGATCCGGAGCGATAGCCCCGGTCGGAACCGTAATCCTGTCGGGAGTAACCGCCGCCGGTTTCCTGATTGTCGCGCCGATAGCCGTCATTTCCGCCCCAACGGTCTCGACCGCCATCGTCGTTCCGATAGTCCTGATCGTAGCCGCCGTCTCTGCGGTTGTTTCGTCGTGCCATTCGTTCTCTCCTTTTTGAACAGCGTTGTCCCGAAAGAACGGAAGCGACAGAATTCCTTTTCCTTTTTGACCTTTCTTGGTGCCGGATAGCCTATTTGAATCGGCTTGCCTTCACGCGAACTCGTCAGCGCTTGGGCTGCGCCAGGCGACGGTGCATCTGTGCCACCAGTTCGTCCGGAAGAAGGTCAGCGAAAGCATCCTGAACCTTGTTCATGAAGCCGCTGACCTCCTGCGTTTCCCCGGATAGGATCGCATCGTATCCGTCGCGTGCGACCTTTGCAGGATCTGCCTTGTTGTCCATCTCGCCGGCGTTCGTGTTCTCCATGCCGGCGCGCTCGAAGAAGAGCGTATCCGTAACCCCCGGCATGAGGCAGGATATGACCACATTCGTATCCTTCATTTCGTTCGCGAGCCCGACGGCAAAGTCGTTCACGAAGGCCTTCGTCGAATTGTAGACGAGCTGGTAAGCACCGGGCATGTCACCTGCGATCGAACCGGTCAGCAGAATTCGCCCCTTGTCCCGCAGTGCCATCTTCGCACCGATCTTGTGCACCAGCGACACCGTCCCCTTGATGTTGGTATCAATGACGTGGGCAATATCGTCCCATTCCTGAAGGAAGAAGGCATCGCCTAATCCGTGGCCAGCATTCGCGATCAGCGCATCGACATCTCGTTCGCCGATCGCGTCGACGAGCTGCTCAACGCCATCTCTTGTCGCTAAATCGGTCTCGATCCGTTCGACGGATGCCGCTCCGGCTTCACGGGCGACACGTTCCGCATCTGCAAGGTCGCGATCGGCGACAAGCAACAGGTCGCAGCCGTCCTTGGCCGCCAGACGGGCAAGCTCCAACCCGATCCCGCTGGAGGCGCCGGTCACGACACAGAAGCCCGAGAGTTTCTCGACAGGGTTCTTGCTCATGTTGCCTTCTCCCCGGCGCTCATATCCGGCTTCAGGACGACCTTCGTCCAGCTGTCCTGTTCATCGTGGAAGCATTTGTAGCCGCGCGCCGCATCTTCGAGCGGCAGACGGTGCGAGATAAGGAATGTCGTATCCAGGGTACCGTCCTCGATCTTTTCGAGAAGGTCCTTGGTGTAACGCTGCACATGGGTCTGACCGCTGCGGACCTGCAGGCCCTTTTCCATCAGGGCGCCGAGCGGGAACTTGTCGGTCATCCCGCCATAGACGCCCGGGATCGACACACGCCCACCGGGTCGAACCGCCAGGATCGCCTGCTTGAGGACGGACGCACGGTCTGCACCCATCCCGATCTTCTGCTTCGCGATGTCGAGCATGTTGTCGACCGCAAAGCCGTGCGCCTCCATTCCGACCGCATCGATCACCGCATCCACGCCGATCCCGCCGGACATTTCCATCAGGGCTTCTCGGACGTCCGTCTTGCGGAAGTCGATCGTTTCGGCCCCGAGTTGCTTCGCGAGATTGAGCCGATTTGGGTAATGATCGATCGCGATCACCTTGCTCGCGCCCATTACGATGGCCGACTGGATCGCGAAGAGGCCGACCGGCCCACAACCCCACACGGCAACCGTATCATCGGGCTGAATTTCGGCGTTCTCCGCCCCCATCCAGCCGGTCGGGAGGATGTCGGACAGGAACAGGACCTTCTCGTCTTCGAGGTGATCCGGGATCACGATGGGGCCGACGTCCGAAAAGGGAACGCGGACATACTCCGCCTGACCGCCCGAATATCCTCCGGTGAGGTGCGAATAACCGAACAGCGCAGCCATCGGATGGCCATACAGCGATGCCGACATGTCCTGCTTCTCAGCCGGGTTCGAATTCTCGCAGGCGGAATATTGCTGGATCTTGCAGTGGAAGCATCCGCCGCAGCTGATCGTGAAAGGCACGACGACGCGTTGCCCCTTTTCGAGGGTGCTGTCCGAGCCGGTTTCCACCACCTCGCCCATGAATTCGTGTCCTAGGACGTCTCCGGGTTGCACGCCCGGAATGACCCCGTCGTACAAGTGGAGGTCGCTTCCGCAGATCGCGGTGGACGTGATCTTCAGGATCGCGTCGCGCGGATTGATGATTTCGGGATCGGGAACCGTGTCCACGCGAACGTCGTGCGTGCCGTGCCATGCGAGAGCTCTCATTGCTCGTTCTCCTGTTGCTTGGCTTTTCGGGTGTTGTCCTTCCGATGCGCGGAGGTGGCGATTTCGCCGGTTTCCATCAGCATCTTGAATCGCTTGAGATCGTGCCGCGCCTGGACCTCCGGCTCGCGCTGGAAAGCCTTTGCGATGACCCGGCCCAGGCTTCCCGCCGGCGGATCGTAGAACATGACCAGAGACACGCGGGTGCCCCTGTCGCCGGGCGCATCCGCGAAAGTAACTTCGCCATTCGTTTCGATGTCCGATCCCTCGACCGAACGCCAGGCGATGGTCTGGTTCTCGACATCGGAAACGACTTCCGTGCGCACCTCCACGGTCTGGCCGGCAGGCGCCTTGATCACCCAGATCCGGGCGTCACCATCCTTCCGGATTTCGTCGACATTTTCCATGAAGCGCGGGAGATTTTCGAAGTCGCGCCAGAATTCATACAACTCGGACCGACCTTTGCGGATCGTGACCGTTCTGCCCAGGATCGGGTTGTCGGTTCCCGGTTTCCTGCGTGTGAATAGCGGAGCATCGTCGCTCCCACCCTTGTGACGGCGGGACAACATCGCGCCGAAAGCCGCGCCGCCTGCAACGAGGGCGAGCCCCGCTACTGTTCCTGCGATTCCGATTTCCTGTCGTTTTTCCATTTTCTGGTTCCTTCCGTGTCAGTCCTGCTTCACGCTTTCGCGATCCCAGAACCGGAGCTTCCCGCATTTTTGGATGAAGTCGTCCGCTGCCTCGGTGCCGCGGGAAAGATCGACGAAGCCATCGTCCATCCAGTCCCAAACGCCGGCGGTCTCGAAGAGCGGTCGGACCTCGGGCACGTACGCCACGAACTTCGCATGGGCGAAGGCGTCATTGACGAAGTCGACGCTGGGCTTGTCGGTGTTGTAGCGACGTGCGGACTCCTCGTTCATCACGACCGCCACCGCGTCGTAGGTGACCGAAGGTCCGCCATCGATTTTTTCGTCGGCGGGCATCAGCGTACCGTCCGAAAGCTTCGCTCCTGAGACATGAGGCGCGACGATTTCGACCATCCCGCCGGCCCCGGTGGCGGCCTCCTTCAGGGCCTTGACGATGTCGGCATCGGCCCCCTCGGCAATGTAGACGCCGAGCTTGCGGCCCTTGAAGCTGTCCGGGCCGTTCTTGATGATCGAAAGCGCTGGGCTCTCCGGTAGGTCCGCGACCGGTTGGCGTGCGGCCACGACCTTGTCGGGCATCGACGTGAGCCCGAGCCCGTCCGCAACTTCCTTTGCCAGGTCTTCGTCGATGTGACGAAGATGGCCGACCATCCGCTCCCGTATGTCCGGCCGCTCGCACTTCGACAGTTCGAATGTCAGCGCATTGGCCATGTGCGTCTGCTCGACCGGGGTCTGGCTGATGTAGAACTGGCGCGCCTGGCTGTAGTGATCGGCAAACGTCTCGCTGCGGATGCGTAGCTTGGGTCCCGACACCTTTGCCGGATAACTCTCGAAGCCGCGGTTCGGGCAAGCGCGCGGACCGCGATCCTCGCCCGTATCTCCACCCCAGCTGTTGGGTTCGTAATTCGCCCGGCCCTTGGGGTTGGTCATCGCCATGTGCCCGTCCTGCTGAAAATGGCGGACGGGGCACTTCGGGGCGTTGATTGGCAAATGCGTGAAGTTGGGTCCGCCAAGGCGCTTCAGCTGCGTGTCAAGATAGCTGAAGTTGCGGCCCTGCAGCAGCGGATCGTCCGAATGGTCGATACCCGGCACGATGTTCTGCGTGCAGAAGGCCACCTGCTCGGTCTCGGCGAAGAAATTGTCGACATTGGCGTCCAGCGTCAGCGTGCCGATGATCTCGACCGGAACCTGTTCCTCGGGGATGATCTTCGTCGCGTCGAGCACGTCAAATTCGAACTGTTCGGCGAATTCCTCGTCGAACACCTGGATGCCGAGATCCCATTGCGGGAAGTCGCCTGCATCGATTGCGTCCCACATGTCACGCCGGTGAAAGTCGGGATCCATCCCGTTCACCTTCAGCGCCTCGTTCCAGATCACCGATTGCAGTCCGAGCTTCGGCTTCCAGTGGAACTTCACGAAATGGCTCTCGCCATCCTCATTGACGAGCCGGAAAGTGTGAACGCCGAAACCTTCCATGAATCGGAATGACCGCGGGATGGTCCGATCAGACATGATCCACATGATCATGTGCATCGATTCCGGACTCAGGGTGACGAAATCCCAGAAGTTGTCGTGCGCCGTCTGTGCCTGCGGGAAGCCACGGTCGGGTGCCGGTTTTGCAGCGTGGATCAGGTCCGGAAACTTGATCGCATCCTGGATAAAGAACACCGGGATGTTGTTGCCGACCAGATCCCAGTTTCCCTCCTGCGTGTAGAATTTGGTGGCAAAGCCTCGCACGTCACGCGCCAGGTCGGGCGATCCCTTGTTCCCGGCGACCGTGGAGAAGCGGGTGAACGTCGGCGTTTTCACGCCCTCTTCGTTGAAAATCCGCGCGCGCGAATATTGGGGTATCGCCTTTTTCAGTTCGAAGTGACCATGCACGCCGTAGCCGCGCGCATGGACGACGCGCTCCGGAATGCGCTCATGATCGAAATGAAAGATCTTCTCGCGGGCAATATGGTCCTCGAGAAGTTGCGGCCCACGCTCGCCTGCGGTGAGCCAGTTCTGGTCGTCCGCAACCGGATGCCCCTGAGCCGTCGTCATCACATCATCGTCGCCTTCCGGCTTCTGATGATTGGCGCCTCCCTCATCGAGGTTCAGCTGGTCGGGCATCTAATTCTCCTTGCTTTGAAGCCTCCCCTCCAATGAGGGGGCAGGAGATTCGTTGCACGATGACCGAAAAAATACGGCGATCGGTTGGAATATGTCATTTGTTATATTATACGCTCATAATAATAACATTCATCAGTAGTTATCAAATGAGGTCAAACGTAGTTTAGCTGAAACGTTTTTCTCTCTGGCGATTTGCGGAAAAGGACCAGCAGAACGCTGACGCAAACTGCAAGGAGAGAAACATGGCTGAACCCAAAAACCTGAGCGATTGCTATGCCGACGAACTGGCCGATCTTTGGTCGGCGAACGACCAGATGGAAAAGGTCGTCAACGATCTCGCGGAAAAGGCTGGCGACAAGACACTCGGCGAGCGTCTCAAACGTGCTGCGGAGGGGATCGCAGACCACACGAAGAGCTTGAAGGCACTGCTGGACGAATGCGGTGTCGAAGAGAAAGAGCACTGCAAGGGCATGGAGGGGCTCGTCAAAGAGGCCCGGAAACATGCACTCGACGCGGACATCGACGATGACGACGTTCGTGACGTCCTTATCGTCGCGCAGTACCAGCGCATGTGTCATTACGGCATTGCGGGTTTCGGTACCGCCAAGGCTTTCGCGGAGGCTCTGGGCAAGGACGAGCACGTAACCGAACTCGATACCATCACCGAAGAAATCTACGACGCGGACGAGAACATGTCCGATTTAGCCGAGCGCAGTGTGAACCTGGCGGCCAAATGACCGTTTCCGGCCGGGAGAGGGCGGTAGCCTTGCCACCCTCTCCCATTCCCGTCGTTCGGAGCGGGCATAGCGCCAGACGATCGGGCTCGCGGCACTGGTACCACCACGCCAAAGAAATCCTCGCAGGACCACCCTTTCAGGAAAAGGCCTTCCTGCGGGGGATCGCTGGCGATGCGCTGGATCGTCTTGACTACTGCGTCGCCATTCCGGCCCGGGACGAGGCTCGTCGCCTACCGTATGCGCTCTCGGCGCTCGCCAACACGATGCAATGTGCTTCGGCGAAGGGCGCGGTGATCGTCGTTGTGAACGACACGCAGGATGGCTCGGCCCGTCTCGCATTCGAATCGTTGGTCAGACACGATCTCGCGGGACTGGTCGTCGCGGTCGATTTCGAACGTCCGATCCGCAACGCTGCCCATGCGCGGCGACTGGCGTTGGATTTGGCAGCTCGCGCTGCACCATTGGGCTGTCTCCTGACCACCGATGCAGACACGACGGTTGGTCCGGACTGGGTCCCAAGGTGCCTGTCCGAACTTAATTCGGGTTTCGATCTGGTATGCGAAGATGTCATGCTCGACGAGGCCGAGCTTTCGGTCCTTCCTCCGCAAGTGCGCCAGGCCGGGGACGCCGAACGCGCCTATTTCGAAGCCTGCCGTCGTTTGTGGGACGTCTGGACCGGAGACACATCCGCGGCGTCCTTCCTGCGCCCCTCCGGCGCCAGCATGGCCATGCGAACCGATGCGTATCTTTCTGTCGGAAGGCTTCCGGTTCCGGATGTCGGCGAAGATCGTGCCTTGTGCGATGCCATGATGGCTGAACGCCGCTCTGTCCGTGGGCTTGCGAATTTCGGAACGCGTACCTCCGCCCGTTTGTCCGGCCGTGCGACAGGAGGCTGCGGGACTGCCCTCGCGCAAAGGGCCGCCATTGCGGACCCGCCGTGCGACGAAAGACTGAAGCCCATCTGGCACTTGCGCGAGCAGAGTTTGAGAAGCGGGCCGCTTTCGGGGGGCGAATCTGTTGCCGATAGCCTCCCACCCCTCAGACTGAGCGAAGTGCTTCGGGAATTGGCCATCGCCCAAAAATTGCTGTCGACCTACGGTATCCGCGATGCCGCCTGACCCGCGTGATGCGACATTGGAGCGCGTACTGTCCGAATGGGCAATCGGCAGCGACAAGCAGGACGGCTCGCTCGAGCATGAGATGGAGCGGCTTGCCGATGCCGGTTGGCTCCGGGCCTGTCTGCCGAAGTCCCACGGTGGCGAGGGATGGGGAACCGACCATTCCGGCACGCACAAGGCTTTCGATGCTCTGCGGACCCTCGGCCGGGCGAACCTGTCGGTCGCGCGGCTTTTCGAAGGCCATATGAATGCCGTGAAGCTCGTGTTCCTCTACGCATCGGACCGTCGCAAGGACGACGTTGCGGACGCTGTATCGGCCGGTCTGCTGCTCGGTGTGTGGGGCGCCGACGACCCCGATCAGCCGCTTCGATTTGCGCAGGAATGCAACCATGTGGCACTGTCAGGGGCCAAGCGGTTCGCGTCCGGTCTCGGCCTTGTCGGACAGGCGGTTGTGACTGTCGAGACCGATGCGGGCCAGCAGATGCTGTTGGTTCCGACCGACAACGAAGAGCGGGCGGACCCCACAACCTGGGTCATGGCCGGAATGCGTGCCACGCGATCGGGACGGTATGCTTTCGATAGTCTCCAAGTCCGGGAAGCCGATCTGCTCGGAACACCCGGGGATCTTTTGACGGAGCCCTATTTCGAGGGCGGAATATGGCGCTATTGCGCCGCCCATCTCGGGGCGGCGGAAGCATTGTACGCGCTCCTTCTGGACGGACTTGCTGCCCGCGATCGCGCGGAAGATCGCGACCAGCAGCGCAGAATTGTGGACGCGGCCACAGCGATCGAGACTGCGCGTCTCTGGCTTCTGCGCGCGGCGGACGAGGTCGAGCGCGATGGCGCCCAACCCGTCAAGGCTGCGCTTTCTTTGCTGGCTCGTCAGGTCACCGAGGACGCCTGTCGCGAAGTGCTGTACACCGCCGAGCGAGCCTTGGGCATGGCCGTGCATGTGGAGGGCAGCGCTCAGGAACGCATCGCGCGGGACCTGCGGCTCTTCCTCTGTCAGGCGGCGCCGGACGCGAAACGGGTGCGGGCGGCGCGGGCTCTGGTGGAGCGGCGGGTCAGGCCGGAGGAGTTGTGAGCATACCGGTGGTCGCGGACGGGACGATGCTGCGGGCGACGGGTGGCGCCTCGCGGGTTTCGCTCGATTTTGTCGCGCCTTCTCAGGATCTTCTGCTCGTCATGCCGCATCCGGACGACGAGGCTTTGGGGTGCGGGATGGCTCTAGCGGCGGCGGTGGAGAGCGGGCGGCGGGTGGCGGTCCTATTGCTGACGGACGGGGAGAATTCGCACCCGAAATCGGCTGCCTTCGACACCGAAACTCGCAGGAACCTCCGCCTTTGCGAGCTTCGCACGGCACTGGAGATACTCGCGCCGGGCAACGAAATCCCGCTGGTGCGTGCCGGCTTCCCCGATGGTCGAAGCGTCACCGAAAGTGCGGAAAAAGCGCTCGATGGGTGGCTTTCGAAGCGGTGCGTCGCGCGGGCCCGCACGATCTGGTCCACCTGGGGCCACGATCCCCATTGCGATCACCAGGTCGCCGCCCACGCGGCTCGGTGCCTTGCGCAAAGGCTCGGGGCGGACCTGTGGAGCGTGCCGGTCTGGGGCCGGTTCGGGGACCTGCCGGTTCCGGACGAGTTGTACCTTTTCGCGGACGATCGCTTCGCCGCTCGCAAGCGCGACGCCATCGCAGCCCATGCCTCCCAGATGACCGATCTCATCGCCGACGATCCGGACGGCTTCGTCATGCCGCCCGCGCTGGCGGAGCACTTCGCGTCCCATCCGGAAATCTTCATACGGGAGCGCCCGGATGCCTGACCGGCGCCGCACCTTCGACGATTTGTTCCTGAACGATGCCGACCCCTGGGGCTTCGAGAGCAAGCCGTACGAAAAGGCGAAGCGCGCCGCGACGGTGGAAGCAATCGCGGTCCCCCCACCTGCGCACATCCTGGAAATCGGCTGCGCGAACGGCGTGCTGACCGCGGACCTGATCGCGCGCGGGTACCGGGTCACGGCGATCGACATTTCGGCCCATGCCCTGACCCTGGCCCGGGCGCGCCTGCCGAACCGGGTCGAGGCGCGCTTGATCCAGGGCGAGGTTCCCTACGACTGGCCGCGCGGCATATACGATCTCGTCCTGATTTCCGAAGTGCTCTACTTCCTGACCGCGGACGAAATCGCGGAGGTCTCGCGCGCCAGCTGGGGCAGCCTCCTGCCGGGCAGCGAGTGCCTGCTGGTCAACTGGACCGGCCCGAACGATCTGCCGGTCGACGGAAACCGCGCGGCGGACCTCTTCGAGCGGGCGATGCCTTGGGCCGCTTCGATGCGACAGACCGAAGACCTCTATCGGATCGACCGCCTGTACAAATCCCCGACCGGACCCGACCGCTAGGAACGAGGAGACCGCCATCCGACAGATCATGATAAGCATTCCGCAGGACCATGCCGACAGGGCAAGGACGCTCGTACGCGAGTGCGGCGCCTCCCTCTTCGCCGACCTCGCCTCCCGCGTCGACGAGCGCGACTGCCGCCTCCTGGTCCTGGAAGTCCCGAACGGACGGGTGGAAGACATCTTCGCGCGGCTGGAAGAGGTCGAGCCGCTGCGCGCCAGCTTCATTCCGCAAGGCATCATGTCACTGCGCCCGCCGGCGGACGAGGCGGAACAGGCGATGACCGACATCCAGCCGCGCAGCCCGCTGGAAATCTTCCTCGGCGGGTTGCAGAGCATCGGGTCGTGGACCGGCTTCCTCGGCTATTCGGCCGTCGCGGGGGTGATCGTCTGGGTCGGCCTCTTCACCGAAAGCGTATTCCTGCTGGTGGCGGCGATGCTGATCGCACCGTTTGCGGGTCCCGCCATGACCGCGGCGCTCGCCACGGCGCGCGGCGACCGCCGCCTGCTGGGCCGTTCCCTCGTCCGCTACGTCGGCGCGCTCGGTACCAGCATCGTGATCGCCTTTGCGCTCAGCATGGTCTTCGACCAGCAGATCGCGACCGGCCTGATGGTGCAGACCAGCCAGCGATCGACGGTGTCCTTCCTCCTCCCGCTCGCGGCTGGGGTCGCAGGCGCACTCAACCTCGCCCAGTCGGAACGCAGCAGCCTCGTCAGCGGAGCGGCAACCGGCATGCTGATCGCGGCCGCGCTGGCACCGCCGGCGGGCCTCGTGGGCATGGGCCTCGCCATCGGGCAGACCGATCTCGTCATTTCCAGCCTGTGGGCGCTCGCGATCCAGATCGTGGGGATCAACCTGGCGGGCTTCGCCGTCTTCCGCCTGCACGGCATGAAGACCGAAGGCGCCCGCTATCCGCGCGGCCGCCCCGGCCTGTCCCTCCTTTCCCTCGCGGTCAGTATCGGCGCGCTGGCCGCGCTGCTGGCGCTGCAATTCGCGGAAGTTCCGCAATACCAGCAATCCTCCATCGCCCAGCGGATTTCCGCCGCGGTGAAGGACGACCTCTCGGGGCGTGGCGGGGTCACACTGGTATCGGTGGATTCGCAATTCAGCCGCGCCCGCCCGCAGGGACAGAACCCTGTCTGGGTCACGCTGCACCTGCACGGGGACCTGTCGGAAGGCGCCCGGGAAGACCTCGCGCGCGAACTGTCCCGGAAGGTCGAACGCGAGTTCGGCGTCGAGGCCCTCATCGAGATCACCGCCCTGCCCTGATCCGCCGCCCATGGTCCGTGACCGGGCGGCACACACGGGGACTGCCGAAGGAGGAGAGGATGAACCTGCTGCTAGCCATCATGGCCGGGACGCTGCTGGTCCTGACCATCGTCAGCGGGTGGATAAAGGAACGGATGTGGGGTTCCGAAACGCTGGCCTGCCTGCTGGTGGGACTGGCGATCGGGCCGCTCGGCTTCGGCGTCCTCTCGCTCGATCCCGCGAGGTCGGTGCACGATCGGGAGATATGGACGCACGCCACGCGCTTCACGCTGGCGCTTTCGGTGATGAGCGCGGCGCTCTCCATTCCCGGCGGCTTCCTCACGCTCAATCGCTGGCCGCTGTTCGTGCTGCTGGGGCCCGGCATGCTGGGCATGTGGGTGCTCGCCAGCGGATCGGCCTGGCTCGCGCTCGGGCTTTCCCTGCCGCTCGCGCTGCTGGTGGGCGCGGTCGTAACGCCCACCGATCCGGTGCTGGCGCGCAGCATCGTGGCGGGGCGCCTTGCGAAAAAGCGGGTGCCGGAACGGTTGCGCGTCCTCATCACGGCGGAAAGCGGCATCAATGACGGGCTGGCCCTGCCGCTGGTCATGGTCGGGATCGTGCTGCTCGATGGCACCTCCCGTCCGGTGGAGACATCCCTGCTCTACCTCGTCTGGGAAGTCCTCGGCGCGCTCGTGCTCGGCTGGCTGCTGGGCAAGGGAACCGGCGCACTGTTCCGGTTCGCGCACGAGCGCGATTTCGCGGAACGCGAGTCCCTGACGGCCACGACGCTCGCGCTCGCCCTGCTTGCGCTCTCCTGCGTCGCGCTGCTCGGTGCCGACGGCATCCTGGCGGTCTTCGTTGCGGGCGTGGTCCTGCGCCGCGCCATGAAGCAGGAGCACCAGCAGGCGCACGAGCATTTCCAGGATGCGGTCGACCGGTCTCTAACCCTGCCGATCTTCGTGGTACTGGGCGCCAGCGTGCCGATCTCGGGCTGGCTCGAAGGCGGCTGGCCGCTCGTTATTGCGGCCCTGTGCATCGCCCTTTTCCGGCGTGTCCCCATCTGGCTGGCCCTGCAATTGCTGGCCAGGCCCTATGCCGGCAAGTCCCATGCGCTGTTCGCAGGCTGGTTCGGCCCCGTCGGCGTCGCGGCCCTGTTCTATGCCTGCGTGGCGCTGGAGCACCATGCCACGCCGATCGTCTGGCATCTCGTCAGCCTGACCGTGTGCATTTCAGTGGTGCTGGCCGGCCTGACCGGCACGCCGCTGACCCGTCAGTTCCCGGAGACCGGCGACGACGCGGACGGTAGCGACGGGGACGACCGGTAGGCCCGCCCTGCCGTGCCGCCAGTCAACCGAGCCTGGCGAAATTGGCGACGCCGGGTGCGCTCTTCCGGGTCGGGCGCGGCGCGGACGAGGTGATTTCCGCCAGCCGTTCCATCGCGCCGGTCACCGTGGCCATCCGGCTTTCGTCGATCCTGTAATAGACGAGCTTGGCATCCTTGCGGGTCTGCACGAGGCCCGCATTGCGCAGGACCGCCAGTTGCTGCGACAGCGTGGGCTGGCCGATCTCGGCGGCATCGTCGATCTCTCCGACGTTGAGTTCCGTCCCCGCCAGGGCCTGCATGATGCGAAGGCGCACCGGGTGCGCGAGGGCCTTCAGCGCGTCGACGATTTCCGCGTCGGTCATTTGCGCGTGCCCCGCCCGGTTTCCTTCATGAACCAGTCGGTCTGGCCCTTCGCGGCGAAGACCGTATCGAGCGACGCGTCTGGCTGCGCGAGGAGCGCGTCGCCCGGCGTCCAGTTCGCGGGCGCCAGCACCGGCCCGTCATCGACCGCCTGCAGCGCGTCGAGCGTGCGGAGCATCTCTGGCGTCGAGCGGCCGACATTGGCGGGGTAGCAGGTCATGGCGCGGACGATGCCCTGCGGATCGATGAAGAAGGTGGTCCGGACCGTCGCGCTGTCGTTGTCGTTCGGCGCGACCATGCCGTAGGCGCGCCCGATCACCAGCGTGGGATCCTCCACGATCGGGAACCGGACCTCGATGTCGAAGCGATCGCGGATCAGGCGCAGCCAGGCGAAATGCGAGAACAGGCTGTCGACCGACAGCGCCATGAGCGCGCAGTCGCGCTGCGCGAACTCATCCGCGGCTTCTGCGAGGGCGACGAACTCGGTCGTGCAGACCGGGGTGAAGTCGGCCGGATGGGAGAACAGGATCAGCCAGCGGCCACGAAAATCGGACAGCCGGACATCGCCCGCCGTGCTGCGCGCCGAGAAGTCGGGCGCCGCATCGCCGATGCGCAGTCCTGCGTAGGGTGCTTCGCGTGCGGGGCTGGGTTCCAGCGTCATCGGTACGCCATACCACTTGACAGCGAGATAGCAACACATATAAACGGTTTATGTAATTGAGTGGAGATGCTGAATGGCCGACCCGAACTTAAGTTTCGCCGCCGCGCAGATCGAGCGCGCGCAGGCCGACAAATGCCTGCGGCCTTCGATCGCCGGGTTTTTCGACGAAGCGACGAATACCGTTTCCTATGTCCTGCACGATCCGCGCAGCAACGAGGCGGCCATCATCGACTCGGTCCTCGATTTCGAAGCCGCTTCCGGCCGTACTTCGAACGGGTCCGCAGACCGCATTATCGAATATGTCACTTCGAATAATCTGAAAGTGACTTGGCTGATCGAGACGCATGCCCATGCGGATCACATCTCGGCCGCCCCCTACCTTCAGGAACGGCTCGGCGGGAAGCTGGCCATCGGGCGCGACATCATCCGCGTGCAGGAAGTGTTCGGAAAGCTGTTCAACGCCGGAACCGATTTCGAACGAGACGGATCGCAGTTCGACAAGCTGTTCGACGACGGCGAGACGTTCAGGCTCGGCGAGCTGGAGGGCATCGCGCTCCACGTGCCCGGCCACACGCCGGCGGACATGGCGTTCATCGTCGGCGATGCCGCCTTCGTAGGCGACACGATTTTCATGCCGGACTTCGGGACCGCGCGCGCCGATTTCCCGGGCGGCGATGCTCACCAGCTCTACCGCTCGATCCGTCGCCTGCTCTCGCTCCCGGACGACACGCGCCTGTTCCTGTGCCACGACTACAAGGCACCGGGCCGCGACGAATACGCCTGGGAAACCACCGTCCGCCAACAGCGCGAAGAAAACGTCCACGTGAAGGACGGCGTGAGCGAGGAGGATTTCGTCGAGATGCGGACCTCGCGCGATCGCACCCTCGCCATGCCGAAGCTGATCATGCCGTCGGTGCAGGTGAACATTCGCGGCGGGCGCCTGCCCGATCCCGAGGACAACGGGGTGAGCTACATCAAGATACCGGTGAACGCCGTATGACCCTGCCCGGATTCCCCGACGCCGCACCGCTTGCAGGGCTTGCGGGCGGCGTGCTCATCGGCCTCGCGGCTGCCATGATGCTGCTCGCGCTGGGCCGCATTGCGGGTGTCTCGGGCCTGGCGGCCAAGGCGGTCGGTTTGGGCGGAAGCGGCCTCGCCATGGGCGGCGCGTGGATGTTCGTCCTCGGCCTGCCGCTGGGGGCCTTGGCCGTGATGCTGGCATCGGGCGGGATCGAGGCGACATTCGCCAGCCCGGCCGTGCTGGTCGTCGCAGGGCTTGTTGTGGGCGTCGGCACGCGGCTCGGCAGCGGCTGCACCAGCGGGCACGGCGTGTGCGGGGTCAGCCGCCTGTCGGCACGCTCGATCGTCGCCACCCTCACCTTCATGGCCACCGGCCTCGCCACGGTCGCGATCATGAACGCGCTCGGGCTGGAGGTATTATGATGCGGACCGCACTTTATTCCCTCCTGTCCGGAACGCTGTTCGGGGCCGGTCTCGCCCTTGGCGGGATGACCGATCCGGCGCGGGTGCGCGACTTTCTCGACATCTTCGGAGACTGGGACCCCACGCTCGCCTTCGTGATGGGCGGCGCGGTCATCGTCATGGCGATCGCCTGGCGCATCGTGCCGCGCATGGCGAGCCCCCTCGCCGGCGCGCAGTTCCACCTTCCGGGCAAGGCCGACCTCACGCCCCGCCTCATCGCCGGCGCGTCCCTGTTCGGCATCGGCTGGGGCATTGCCGGCCTCTGCCCCGGCCCCGGCATCGCCGCGCTCGTCATCGAGCCTTCGGCCGCCGCGATCTTCGTGGTCGCGATGCTCGCCGGCATGGCCGGGGTTCGTCTGGTGGAAGGAGCAAGCACGTGAAGATCGCACAGGTTAGCGAGACTTTCGCAGTCGCGCCCCAAATCCTGCCGGGGGACATGCCACCCCTTGCGGAGGCCGGCTATCGTACGGTCATCTGCAACCGGCCCGATGGCGAAGAGCCCGGCCAGCCAAGTGTCGATGCGCTGCGGGCCGCCGCCGAGGCTGCCGGTATCGCATTCCACCACATCCCGGTGTCGGGCGGCGATTTCCCGCAAGTCGCGATCGGGGCATTCGCCAGGGTCCGCGAGGAATCGCAGGGCAAGGTGCTCGCATTCTGCAGGTCCGGCACACGGTCCATCACGCTCGATGCGCTTGCCAATGTCACGAATGAAAGCGCCGAGACGCGCCTCGAACGGGCCCGGCACGCGGGGTACGACCTGTCGGCCATGCGCGACCGGCTCGGCGAATAACGAAAAGGTACGGGAGAGTACGACATGGCAAACAGGATTCACCACAAGATCGTCATCATAGGCGGCGGTTCGGCGGGGATCGCCACCGCGTCCTCGATGCTGAAACGACGTCCCTCGCTCGACATCGCGATCGTCGAGCCGGCCGAGGACCACTACTACCAGCCCGGCTGGACGATGGTTGGCGGCGGGATTTTCGAAGCGCCCGCGACGCGGCGCCCGATGGCGAGCGTCATGCCGAAGGCCGCGACCTGGATCCGCGAGGCGGCCGCCTCCTTCCAGCCAGAGGACAGCCAGGTCACCCTGTCGGACGGCACGGTGCTCGGATACGATGTCCTGGTCGTCGCGCCCGGTATCCGTCTCGCTTGGGACAGGGTCGACGGCCTCGAGCAGGCGCTCGGCACGAACGGGGTTACGTCCAACTATCGCTACGACCTGGCACCCTACACCTGGGAACTGGTGCGCAACCTGAAGTCCGGGCGCGCGATCTTCAGCCAGCCGCCGATGCCGATCAAGTGCGCCGGCGCCCCGCAAAAGGCGATGTATCTTGCGTGCGACGCGTGGATCGAACGCGGAATCCTGGCGGATATCGACGTCGAGTTCCGCAATGCAAGCGGGGTGCTGTTCGGCGTCAAGGAATACGTCCCGGCGCTGAGGGACTATATCGAGAACTACGGCATCGACCTCAAACTGAACCAGACGCTGGTCGCGGTGGACGGGCCGGCACGGCAGGCCGTCTTCCGGACCGAGGCTGGCGAGGAGACGGTCGAATTCGACATGCTTCACGCCGTGCCGCCGCAAGTCGCGCCGCAATTCGTCGCCGACAGTCCGCTCGCGAACACGGAAAGCGGCTTCGTCGATGTCGACAAGTTCACGCTGCGCCATGTGCGCTACCCCAACGTGTTCGGCGTGGGCGATGCCGGGTCCACGCCCAATGCCAAGACCGCGGCCGCTGCGCGCAAGCAGGCCCCGATCGTCGCGGTAAACGCGCTGGCCGCGCTCGACGCCAAGCAGCCGGTGGCCGAATATGACGGATACGGATCGTGCCCGCTGACCGTGGAGCGCGGGAAGATCGTGCTGGCCGAGTTCGGATACGACGGGAAGCTGCTGCCTAGTTTTCCCAAGTGGGTTATCGACGGGACGAAACCGCGCAAACTCAGCTGGCTGCTGAAATCCGAAGCGTTGCCGTGGATCTACTGGAACGGCATGCTCAAGGGGCACGAATGGATGGTCAAACCGCACATGGGGAAAGCGGCCTGATCGTGAACGATAGTCCTGCGGAAGCGGCTCCCGACACTTCCCGCCTGCCGCGCAGCCGCAAGCCCGGATTGCTGGCCCAATACCTGCCGATCCTGGAATGGGGCCGGACCTACAACGGCTCCGTCCTGACGAACGACATGGTCGCGGCGGTCATCGTCACGATCATGCTGATCCCGCAGAGCCTCGCTTACGCCCTGCTCGCAGGGCTGCCGCCGGTCGTGGGGCTCTACGCATCGATCCTGCCGCTGGTCGCCTATGCGGTCTTCGGCACCAGCCGCACGCTGGCGGTAGGACCGGTTGCGGTCGTGTCGCTGATGACGGCCAGCGCCGCCGGGGCGGTCGCGGCACAAGGCACCGCGCTCTATCTCGAAGCCGCGATCACGCTGGCCGCCCTGTCGGGCGTGATGCTCGCCGTGATGGGCTTTCTGCGCCTGGGGTTCCTTGCCAATCTCCTGTCGCATCCGGTCATCAGCGGCTTTATCACCGCCAGCGGAATCCTGATCGCGACGAGCCAGCTCAAGCATATCCTCGGCGTTACCGCAGGCGGCGACAACTGGCCGGAAATGCTGGGCGGGCTGGCAAGCGCGATCGACACGATCAATCCGTGGACGCTGGCGATCGGCATTCCCGCAACGCTGTTCCTGTTCTGGGTCCGCAAGGGGCTGAAACCCGCACTGGTAAAGTTGGGCCTGACACCGCGCGCCGCCGACATCGCGGCCAAGGCGGGGCCGGTGGTGGCAGTGGTGGTCACAATTCTCGCGGCGATCGGGCTGGACCTCGATGCGCGCGGGGTGGATCTCGTCGGCGCGATCCCGCAGGGCCTGCCGCCCTTCGCCCTGCCCTCCACCGACCTCGGCCTGATCGGCCAACTCTGGGTGCCGGCGCTGCTGATCTCCATCATCGGCTTCGTCGAGAGCGTTTCGGTGGCGCAGACGCTGGCCGCCAAGCGCCGCCAGCGGATCGCCCCGAACCAGGAACTGATAGGTCTCGGCGCATCGAACATCGCCAGCGCCTTTTCCGGCGGTTATCCGGTCACCGGGGGCTTCGCCCGCTCGGTCGTCAATTTCGATGCAGGGGCGGAAACGCCCGCGGCCGGCGCCTACACCGCCATCGGCATCGCACTGGCGGGCCTGTTCCTGACGCCGCTCCTCTACAGCCTGCCCATCGCGACACTGGCCGCGACCATCATCGTCGCCGTGCTCAGCCTCGTCGATCTCAAGACGCCGGGCCAGCTGTGGAATTATTCCAAGGCCGATTTCGCCGCGCACATGGCGACGATCCTCATCACGCTGCTCTCCGGGGTGGAGATGGGCGTGATCGCGGGCGTCGGCGTCGGCCTGCTGCTTTACCTCTGGCGCGCGAGCCGTCCCCATGCCGCCATCGTCGGCCGCGTTCCCGAAACGGAGCATTTCCGCAATGTCGACCGGCACAGGGTCTTTACCGTGCCGCATGTCCTCTCGATCCGGATCGACGAGAGCCTGACCTACCTCAATGCTCGGTGGCTGGAGGAATACGTCCTGGAAGAGGTCGCCGACCGGCCGGACGTGCGCCACGTCATCCTGATGTGCAGCGCCGTGAACGAAATCGACGCCTCGGGCCTCGAAAGCCTGGAAGCGATCAACCACCGGCTGGCGCATTCGGGGATCGGCCTCCATCTTTCCGAAGTGAAGGGCCCGGTGATGGACCGGCTGGGGCGGACGCATTTCCCGGACGAGCTGAATGGCCGCGTGTTCCTGTCCCAGAACCGGGCTTTCCGGGAACTGGCGCGCAATGGCGGACCGCCCGAAGCGCGGACGCCCGACATCGAACGCGGCCTCATCTGACCTGCGATGTGGGGGCTCCTATGGATTGCCGGCGCTACGGGGCGCAACAAATGACGCAAAATTCGAACACCAAGCGGGACGCTTTTCGCGCTAGGGTCCTGCCATCGAATTCGGGGATAGACGATGTTTGACGGTTTCGACGCACTGCTTCTGGCCCGCATCCAGTTCGCCTTCACGGTGAGCTTCCACTTCATCTTTCCCGCCTTTTCCATCGGTCTGGCGAGCTATCTCGCCGTGCTGGAAGGGTTGTGGCTGAAGACGGGCAAGTCGCTCTATCTCGACCTGTTCAAGTACTGGCTGAAGATCTTCGCGATCACCTTCGCCATGGGCGTCGTGTCGGGCATCGTCATGAGTTACCAGTTCGGCACCAACTGGTCGGTATTTTCCGACGTGGCCGGCCCGGTGATCGGCCCGCTCATGGCCTACGAGGTGCTGACCGCCTTCTTCCTGGAGGCGGGGTTCCTCGGCGTCATGCTGTTCGGCATGAATCGTGTGGGCAAGAAGCTCCACTTCGCCGCCACGCTGATGGTGGCGGTCGGCACCTTCATCAGCGCGTTCTGGATCCTGTCGGTCAACAGCTGGATGCACACGCCGGTCGGTTACGAGATGGGTGCGAACGGGCAATACCTGCCGGGCGACAGCTGGCTCGCCATCATCTTCAACCCCAGCTTCCCCTACCGCCTCGTCCACACCGTGCTGGCGGCCTACATCACCACCGCTTTCGTGGTGGGCGGCGTGGGTGCCTGGCACTTGCTGAAGGACCGGACCAACCTGCACGCACGCAAGATGTTCTCCATGGCGATGTGGATGGCGGCGCTGGTCGTGCCGGTACAGATCTTCGCAGGCGACCTCCACGGCCTCAACACGCTGGAGCACCAGCCGCAGAAGGTCATGGCGATGGAGGGGCACTACAAGAGCTATCCCGACGGCGCGCCGCTCTACCTGTTCGGCATCCCGAACGAGAAGGAGCAGCGGCTCGACTATGCAGTCGGCATTCCCAAGGCGTCCAGCCTGATCCTGAAGCACGATCCGGACGCGCCGCTGGCCGGGCTCGACACGATACCCGATGACGAGCAGCCGCCGGTGCCGATCGTGTTCTGGTCGTTCCGCATCATGGTGGGCCTGGGCTTCGCGATGCTGGGCGTTGGCCTGTGGAGCCTGGTCGCACGCTGGCGCGGCAAGCTTTACGACTGGAACTGGCTGCACAAGGCGGCGCTGGTCATGGCGCCGAGCGGCTTCGTCGCCGTGCTGGCCGGCTGGATCACGACCGAGGTCGGACGCCAGCCCTACGTCATCTACAATCTCATGCGCACGGCCGATGCCGCCAGCCCGCTCGACGCGCCGGCCGTCGGCGCATCGCTGCTGGCCTTCGTGGTCGTCTACTTCTTCGTCTTCGGCGCGGGCGTCTGGTACATCCTGCACCTGATGCACAAGCCGCCGCATACGGGCGAATACGGCGTGAAGCGCGGGGACAAGGGCCCGATCCGCACTGCCGGCATCACCCCGGGCCCGACGCAGGACCCGACCGACCAGACCGTCAGGGACCTGCTCGGCCCCGCGAAGGAACCGGAGAACGTGCCATGAGCGTCAATGCGGACCTGACGACCATCTGGGCCTTCATCATTGCCTTCGCGGTCTTCGCCTATGTCGTGATGGACGGGTTCGACCTCGGCATCGGCATCCTGTTCCCGACCTTCGAGGTGGGGCCAGAGCGCGACCGCGCGATGAACTCGATCGCCCCCGTCTGGGACGGGAACGAGACCTGGCTGGTGCTGGGCGGCGGCGGACTGTTCGCCGCCTTCCCGCTCGCCTACGCCGTGATCCTGCCGGCGACCTATCCGCTGATCATCGCGATGCTGCTGGGCCTCGTCTTCCGGGGGGTCGCGTTCGAATATCGGTGGCGCGACCCGGGCCACCGCAAGCTGTGGGACTTTGCCTTTACCGGCGGGTCGATCGTCGCGGCGATGGCGCAGGGCATGACGTTGGGCGCGCTGCTGCAAGGGATCGAGGTCGTCGACCGGTCCTATGCCGGCAGCTGGTTCGACTGGCTCACCCCCTACACCCTGCTGACCGGCCTTGGCACGCTGGCCGGATACGCCCTCCTGGGTGCGACCTGGCTGGTGTGGAAGATGGAAGGGGACAGCCAGCACCACGCCCGCAAGCTGGCCAAGCGCGCGGCCTGGGCCACTTTCATCCTGATGGGCGGGGTCAGCCTCTACAACGTCTTCCTCAATCCCGAATATGCGGAGCGCTGGCTGACCGCACCGGAAATCTACTTCGCCGCGCCGGTGCCGATCCTGACCGGGATCGTCGCGCTCGTCCTCCTGCGGTCGCTTTCGGTCGACCGCCATTCCAAGCCCTTCTGGCTCAGCCTGGCGCTGTTCTTCATGGGCATGGCGGGCCTCGGCGTGACCATCTGGCCCAATGTCGTGCCGCCCGCGCTCACGATCTGGGACGCGGCCGCGCCCGAGCGCAGCCAGGTGTTCATGCTGGTGGGTGTCGCCATCACCATGCCGCTGATCATCGCCTACACCGCATGGGCCTACTGGGTCTTCCGCGGAAAGGTGGGCGACGAGGGGTATCACTGATGGACGGGCCCGCTCCAGACCCGTCCGCAGAGGCCGACAGGTCGCCATTGTGGAAGCGCCTCCTGTGGCTGGCGGCGATCTGGGTCGGCAGCGTCTCGATACTCGGAATGGTCGCATACGGCATCCGGCTCTGGCTGAAAGCCTGACCGGCGCGATCGGCATTCGGAACGTTTTCCGTCCCCCAGATCGTTTCGCTTGAAATTAAAGTTCAAGAAATATCCCTCGAAGAGAGGATTTGTTCTTGATTAACCTGCGCGAGGCTATATTGCGCCTGCGAACGCGGCAATCGGGCCGCGCAACGGGAACTGCATGATGCCGGCATCCGCCGCACAATTCGACACCCGGACGGGACCGCTCGGCGGCCTCCTTCTCGTCGTGCTTGCAGTACTCGTACTTATCGAGCGGGGAGGGGTGCCCATCGGCTGACCAAGGCCAGACGGACCCCGAAGCCCCCGCTCTCCGAAAGGACAGCGGGGTTTTTTATGGGCTCCGTCCGAGGGACACGAGACGAGACATGACTGCCAGCACTTCCAAACGCTCCGACGCCATTACCAAGGGACCGGCCAAGGCCCCCGCCCGCGCCATGCTGCGCGCGGCCGGGTACGACGATACCGATTTCGCGCAGCCGATGGTCGCCATCGTCAACACCTGGTCCACGGTCACGCCGTGCAACATGCACTTGCAGCAACTGGCGGAACCCGTCCGGCAGGGCCTGCGCGAAGGCGGGGCGACTCCGGTCGATTTCAACACCATCGTCGTTTCGGACGGCATCACCATGGGCGGCGAAGGCATGCGCGCGTCCCTGATCAGCCGCGAGATCATCGCCGATTCGATCGAACTGGCTGTCAAGGGCCACTCGCTGGACGCGGCCATCATCCTGGTCGGTTGCGACAAGACCATCCCGGCGGCCGCCATGGCGCTCGCCCGGCTCGATATACCGGGGCTGGTCTTCTACGGCGGCACCATCCTGCCCGGCTGCCTGAAGGGCCGCGACCTTTCCATCCAGGACGTGTTCGAAGCGGTCGGCGCCCATGCCAAGGGCGACATGGACGATGGCGAGCTGGACGCGATCGAGCGGGCCGCCTGCCCCGGCGCCGGTGCCTGCGGCGGCCAGTTCACGGCCAACACCATGGCCATGGCGCTGGCGATGATGGGCATCAGCCCGATGGGCTCCGGCGATCCGCCGGCCACGGACGAGGCGAAGGCCGCCGAAGCGCGCCGCTGCGGCAAGCTGACGGCGGAACTGGCGCACAAGGGCGTCTCGGCGCGCGGCTTCGTCACCGAAGCGTCCCTGCGCAATGCCGCGACCGCGGTTGTCGCCAGCGGCGGTTCGACCAATGCCGTCCTGCACCTGCCCGCCATCGCCGCGGAAGCGGGTATCGCCTTCCCGATCGAGACCTTCGACGAACTGTCGCGAAGCGTCCCGGTCATCACCGATCTGAAGCCGGGCGGCCGGTTCCTCGCGCGCGACCTGTTCCGGGCGGGCGGCGTGCCGCTGTTCGGCAAGCGGCTGGCCGATGCCGGCATGCTGCAAGACACGCCGACGGCGACCGGACGCAGCCTGTTTGCCGAACTGGCCGAAGCGCGCGAAACCGAAGGCCAGCAGGTCGTCCGCTCCCCCGCCGATCCGGTCAAGGCGACCGGCGGGCTCAGCATCCTCTACGGCGACCTGGCCCCGCAAGGTGCGGTGCTGAAGACGGCCGGTTACGGCTCCACCTCGTTCGAAGGCCCGGCCCGCGTCTTCGACGGCGAGGAAGCCTGCTTCGCTGCGGTTTCCGCAGGCCAGATCCGCGAAGGCGATGTCGTCATCATCCGGTACGAAGGTCCGTCCGGCGGGCCCGGCATGCGCGAGATGCTGGCCGTCACCGCCGCGATCGCCGGACAGGGCCTGGCCGGAAAGGTCGCGCTGATCACCGACGGCCGGTTCTCCGGCGCCAGCCACGGTTTCGTCATCGGCCACTGCTCGCCCGAAGCGGCCGGCGGCGGCCCCATCGCGCTGGTCAACGAAGGCGACACGATCCGCATCGATGCGGAGGCGCGCCGGATCGATGCCGATATCGACTGGGACGCGCGCCGCGCCGCCCATACGCCGCGCCCCGCCAACCGACTGGGCGGCGTCTTCGACAAGTACGCCCGCCTCGTTTCCAGCGCCGCCTACGGCGCCACCACAATTCCGCCCGTCATTGAGCAAGCTGACAGATAAGGACGCAGCGATCATGCAAGTTTTCAAGGATACCGACGCCAAGCCCGCTACCGTCAAGGACCGCCCGGTCGCGATCATCGGCTATGGCAGCCAGGGCCGCGCCCACGCGCTGAACCTGCACGACAGCGGCTGCGAAGTGATCGTCGGGCTGCGCGAAGGCTCGCCCACCGCCGCCAAGGCACGGGCCGACGGCCTGACCGTGATGAGTGTGGCGGACGCCGCGAAAGCGGCAGGCCTTGTCGCGCTGCTGACCCCCGACATGAGCCACGAGGCGATCTACGAAAGCGAGATCGCACCGCACATGGAGCGTGGCGACGCGCTGCTGGTCGCGCACGGCTTCACCGTCCTCTACAAGCGCATCGCACCTGCGGGCGAGGTCGACGTGATCCTCGTCGCTCCCAAGGGCCCGGGCGACCTGGTCCGCCGCGAATACGAGCGCGGCGCGGGCGTCCCCTGCCTGTTCGCGGTCGACAACAATGCCAGCGGCATGGCGCGCGAAAAGGCGCTGGCCTATGCCAGCCTGATTGGCGGCACCACGGCCGGCGCCATCGAGACGACCTTCCGCGAGGAAACCGAGACCGACCTGTTCGGCGAACAGGCGGTCCTGTGCGGCGGCGCGACCGAGCTGGTCCTGGCCGGGTACGAAACCCTGACCGATGCCGGCTACGCCCCCGAGATCGCTTATTACGAGTGCCTGCACGAACTGAAGTTGATCGTGGATCTGCTCTACGAAGGCGGTCTGCAGAAGATGCACGAGTTCATTTCCGAAACCGCGATCTACGGCGACCTCGTCTCCGGCCCGCGCGTCGTGAACGAGGAAACCCGCGCGCGGATGAAGGACGTCCTGGAAGACATCCGCAACGGCACCTTCGCGAAGAACTGGATCGCCGAGAACGAAGGCGGGAAGGCCGAGTACAAAAAGATGCTCGACGCCGATCTGGCCCATCCCATCGAAGCCACCGGAAAGCAGCTGCGCGCGATGATGCCGTGGCTGCAGGACGCCCCGAAGAAGTCGGAGCCGAAAGCCGCCTGAGGCGGCGGAAGCGAGCAAGGCATGACCGCGATGACCCACACCATCTCCGCCAGCGAACCCCGGCCCGCCACCCGATCGGGTGCCGAGCTGGTGGTCGACACGCTCGAGGCGCTGGGGGTCGAATGCGTGTTCGGCTATCCCGGCGGCGCGATCATGCCGGTCTATGACGCGATCGCGCGCGGCAATGTCCGGCACATCCTGGTCCGGCACGAACAGGCGGCGGCCTTCGCGGCCGATGCCTACGGCCGGATCACCGGCAAGGCCGGGGTCTGCATGGCCACGTCCGGTCCGGGGGCAACGAATTTGATTACCGGCATCGCCAACGCCTTCATGGACTCGGTCCCGATGGTGGCGATCACCGGGCAGGTTCCCCAGCCCTTCATGGGAACCGACGCCTTCCAGGAAACCGACATCTTCGGCATGACCATGCCGATCGTGAAGCACTCGATCGTCGTGCGCACGCCGGACGACATTCCCGCGGCTCTGGCCGAAGCCTTTACCATTGCCGAAAGCGGCCGGCCCGGACCGGTCCTGGTGGACCTGCCCAAGGACGTGCAGCAGGCCATGTCATCCGGCCAGGGTACGCCCGAGGAAGGCGACATCTTCCGGCCCACGCCCTCGCCCGAAAGCATCGCGGACGCTGAACGGCTGATCGCCGGGGCGCAGCGACCGCTATTCTATCTCGGTGGCGGCATCGCCCGGTCCAAGGCGACCGAGCTGGTTCGCGAGATCGTTGCCGAAAGCGGCATTCCGTCGGTCTGCACCCTGCAGGGCCTCGGCGTCCTGCCGCCCGAACATCCCGCGATGCTGGGCATGATCGGCATGCATGGCGGACGGGCCGCCAACACGGCGGTGCAGGAATGCGACCTGCTGATCGTCGTCGGCGCGCGCTTCGACGACCGTGCGACGGGCCACCTGCCCAGCTTCGCGCCCAAGGCGTCGGTCGTCCATATCGACACCGACGCGGCGGAGTTCGACAAGCTGCGCGTGGCGAACGCCGCCATCTGCGGCGACCTGAAGCGATCACTGCGCACCACCGCCTTCGCGGCCGGCGACATCGGCGAATGGCGCGAGGAATGTGCGGCCCTGAAGGACCGCCACCAGGCACCCTACGATGCGCCCGGCAACGGCATCTACGCCCCCGCCATGCTCAAGGCGCTGTCGGAAAAGGTCGGCGACGATTTCGTCGTCGCAGCCGATGTCGGCCAGCACCAGATGTGGGTCGCGCAGCACTGCCGCTTTTCGCGCCCGCAGGCGCACCTCACCAGCGGCGGTCTGGGCGCGATGGGCTTCGGCCTGCCCGCGGCGATCGGCGCTAAGCTGGCCGAACCGCACTCGCACGTCTTCTGCGTGTCGGGCGACGGCGGCTTCCAGATGAACCTGCAGGAACTGGCGACGCTGCGCCGATACCAGATCCCGGTGAAGATCGTCCTGCTGGACAATTCCATGCTGGGTCTCGTGCGCCAGTGGCAGGAGCTGTTCTTCGAAGGCAATTATTCCGAAGTCGACCTGAGCGACAATCCCGACTTCGTCGAGGTCGCGCACGCCTTCGGCATCGAGGCCTTCGCCATCGAGACGCGCGATGAAGTCGACGGTGCGATCGAGCGCCTCATCAACGCGCGCGGGCCCATCCTCGCCCATGTCCGCATCGACCCCGAAGAAAACGTCTGGCCGCTGGTCCCGCCGGGCGCATCCAATTCCGAAATGATGGAGAAACGCCATGACGCTTGAGCACATCCGCATCGAATTCCTGTGCGGCGAAGGCACGCTCCGCCGGATTCTCGGCGTGATCGAGACGCGCGGCTTCCACGTGCGCTCCATGCAGATGGGCAGCGATTGCGACCGGTCCGTCATGACGCTGGCGGTCGATCCGCGCGACGGCACGCGCCGGATAGAGACCCTGATGCGCCAGCTGGCCCGCCTGTACGAGGTCGAGCAGGCGTTCCGCCTGACCAATGCCCCGCCAGTGATGGAGGTACCTCGTGCAGCAAGCGCCTGATACCCCGCGCCCGGTCGCCATCTTCGACACGTCCCTGCGCGATGGGGAGCAGGCACCCGGCTTCTCCATGCGGCCGGAACAGAAACTGGCCCTCGCCCACGCCCTCGTCCGGCTGAATGTCGACGTGATGGAAGTGGGTTTCGCCGCGGCCTCGCCCGGCGATGCAGAAGCCGTCCGGCTGATCGCGGAAGAGATCGGCACCGATCCTGATGGCCCCGCCATCTGCTCCCTCGCCCGCGCGACCGAGGGGGATGTCGAGGCGGCCGAGCGCGCCCTCGCTCCCGCCGCGAAGAACCGGCTGCACCTCTTCTTCGGCACCAGCGACCTGCACCTGGCCGCCAAGCACCGGATGGAAAAACCCGAGGCGCTGGCGACCATCGAACGCGCGATCCGCATGGCCAGGGGGCGCTTCTCCGAGATCGAATTCTCCGCCGAGGATGCCCTGCGCACCGATCCTGCGTTCCTGCGCGAAGCGATGCAGTGCGCGGCCGAAGCCGGTGCCGACGTGCTGAACGTCCCCGATACGGTCGGCTATACCTCGCCCGAGGAGATCGGCGCGGTGTTCGCGGACCTGGTCGCCAATGTGGCGCGGCCCGACCACGTCATCTTTTCGACCCACAATCACGACGATCTCGGCATGGCGGTCGCCAACAGCCTGGCGGCGGTACGAGCCGGCGCCGGGCAGGTCGAATGCACGATCAACGGCATCGGCGAACGGGCGGGCAATTGCGCCCTGGAAGAAGTCGTGATGGCGCTGAAGACCCGGCCCGACCACTACCGCGCGGACACGAGGGTCAACACGCGCGAACTGTTCGCCGCAAGCCGCTTGCTGGGCGAGACCACCGGCAACATGCCGCCGCGCAACAAGGCGATCGTGGGCCGCAACGCCTTCGCGCACGAGGCCGGCATCCACCAGCACGGCGTGCTTGCCGACCGGCGGACCTACGAGATCATGAGCCCCGAGGATATCGGCCTGCCGTCCAATGCGCTGGTGCTGGGCAAGCACAGCGGCAAGCACGCGCTGCGCGCCCGGCTGGAAGCGCTCGGCCACGATCTGGGCGGCAACCGGTTCGAGGAGATCTATTCCGGCTTCAAGTCGCTGGCCGACACGAAGCGCGAAGTGACCGACAACGATCTGTGCGATCTGGTCGCCGAGGACGGCCGCGGCCATGCCTGGGAACTGGTGCGGGTCGAGATGCGCACCGGTACCAAGGCCAATGCGAAGCCGACCGCCAAGGTCACGCTGGACCATCGCGATCGTGGCCGCCTGACGGCGATCGGCCACGGGACGGGCCCGTTCGAAGCGCTGACCGAGGCGTTCTGCGTCGCGGCGGAAGTGGAAGGGACGCTCGACAGCGTCGATGCGCACCAGCTCAGCCGCGAAATGGAAATCGAGGTCGGCCTGACGGTGGACGGGCAGACGATCACCGGTCGCAGCCAGCACACCGATGTCGTCATCGCGGCGGCCGAAGCGCTGCTGGCGGCCTTCAACAACCACGAACGCATGGTCGCGAGCCCCCGCCTCGCCGACGCGGCCTGAGGTCCGGCCCATGACCGAAGCGCAATCGCTGTTCGACAAGCTGTGGGACCGGCACGTCGTGGTGCCCGAAAGCGAGGACGCGCCCGCGATCCTCTTCATCGACCTCCATCTCGTGCACGAAGTCACCTCGCCGCAAGCCTTCGCCATGCTGGAGGAGCGCGGCCTCGGCGTGCGCCGCCCGGATCTCACGCAGGCGACGCTCGACCACAGCACGCCGACACTGCCGGCGGGACCGGACGGGCAGCTTCCCTATGCGACGCCCGAGGCGGAAAAGCAGGTTCGCCAGTTGCAGGACAACTGCCGCAGGCATGGCATCGACCTGCTGGGTTTGGGCGATACGCGCCGCGGCATCGTCCATGTGGTGGGCCCCGAACTGGGCCTGACGCAGCCGGGCAAGACGATCGTGTGCGGCGACAGCCACACTTCCACGCACGGGGCCTTCGGTGCCCTCGCATTCGGGATCGGCACCACGGAAGTGGGCCACGTGCTGGCGACGCAGTGCATCCTGCAGCGCAAGCCCAGATCCATGCGCATCACGGTCGACGGCGAGCTCGGTCCCGGCGTGGGCGCGAAGGATATCGCGCTCCACGTCATCGCGGCGATCGGCGCGGACGGCGGACAGGGCTTCGCCATCGAATTCGCCGGCTCCGCGATCCGCGCCCTGTCGATGGAAGGGCGCATGACGCTGTGCAACATGTCGATCGAGGCGGGCGCCCGCGTCGGCATGGTCGCGCCCGACGAGACTACCTTCGCCTATCTCGAAGGCCGCGAACACGCGCCGGCGGGCAACGCATGGGATGCGGCGGTCGAGGACTGGCGAACGCTCGTATCCGACGACGACGCGCGCTTCGATCGCGAAGTGACGCTGGATGCGGCGGATATCCGCCCGATGATCACTTACGGCGTATCGCCCGACGCGGCGGCGCCTGTCGACGGCCAGGCGCCCGTTCCCGCCAGCGAGACGGAGCGCGACGCCGCGCGCTACATGCGCTTCGAGCCGCAGCAAGCCTTCACCGCCATGGCGGTGGACCGCGTCTTCATCGGCAGTTGCACGAATTCGCGCCTGTCTGACCTTCGCGAAGCGGCCTCCGTCATGCGGGGGCGCAAGGTCGCGGACGGCGTCGTCGCGCTGGTGGTCCCGGGATCGGAAGACGTGCGGCGGCAGGCCGAGGCCGAGGGGCTCGACGAGGTCTTCCTCGCGGCCGGTGCCGAATGGCGGCTGCCCGGTTGTTCGATGTGCATCGCGATGAACGGCGACAAGGGCGCGCCGGGCGAACTGGTCGTCTCCACCTCCAACCGCAATTTCATCGGTCGCCAGGGCAAGGGCGTGCGGACCGTGCTGGCCGGCCCCGCGACCGCGGCGGCGTCCGCCATCGCGGGCCATATCTGCGATCCGCGCCCCTACCTCGCCCCGACACGGGAGATGAGCGATGCAGCATGAGCCCTTCCGCCGTCTCGAGGCACGCACGCTCGTGCTGCCGCAGGCGAATATCGACACCGACCAGATCATTCCCGCCCGGTTCCTGACCACCACGGAACGGTCCGGCCTTGGCCGCGCCGCATTCTACGACTGGCGCTTCACGGACGACGACCAGCCGCGCAACGACACGCCCTTCCCGCGATCGGGTGCCGGCGACCGGCAGGTGCTGGTCGCCGGACCCAATTTCGGGTGCGGGTCCTCGCGCGAACATGCGCCGTGGGCGCTGTACGATTACGGGTTCCGGGCCGTCGTGAGCTCGGACATCGCGGACATCTTCAAGAGCAACGCGCTGAAGAACGGGCTGCTGGCGATCGAAGTCGAACCGGAAGTGCATCGCCGCCTGCTCGATCAACCGGGTATGACCGTCGCGATCGATCTCGAAACCTGCACACTGCAACTCGAGGACGGCACGCAGGTCCCCTTCCCGGTCGAACCGTTCGCCCGGCGCTGCCTGCTCGACGGGCGCGACCCGCTGGGGCACATACTGGCGCACGAGGCGGATATCGCCGCCTTCGAAGCCGCCTGACCATGGCGCACCGTATCGTCCTGCTCCCCGGTGACGGGGTCGGTCCCGAAGTGACGGACGCCGCGCGGCTGGTCCTCGAAAAAACGTCTACCGCCCACGATATCGCCCTCGATTTCGAGGAGCACGATTTCGGCGGCTGCGCGATCGACGCGCATGGCGATCCCTTCCCGGAAACGACCGCTGCCGCGTGCGGGCAGGCGGATGCCGTTTTCCTCGGCGCGGTCGGAGGTCCCAAATGGGACCGCGGCGGTCCGCGACCGGAGGCGGGACTGCTCGCCCTTCGCGCGGCGCTCGGCACCTTCGCCAATCTTCGCCCGATCACCGTCTTCGAAGGGCTGGAGCACCTCTCCCCCCTGCGGGCCGAACGGGTGCGCGGGGTGGACCTCCTCATCATGCGCGAGCTGACCGGCGGCATCTATTTCGGTGAGAAGGTGGAAGGGAACGAACTGGCATCTGACCTGTGCGCCTATTCGCGCGGGGAAGTCGAACGGATCGCGCGCATGGCCTTCGAGGCGGCGCGCCTGCGGGACGGCCGCGTGACCTCGGTCGACAAGGCCAACGTGCTCGCGTCCAGCCGGCTGTGGCGCAAAGTGGTGCAGGACGTGCGCGATGCCGATTATCCCGATGTCGCGCTCGACCATGTGCTTGTAGATGCCATGGCGATGAAACTGATCGATGCGCCGGCACGCTTCGATGTCGTCCTGACCGAAAACATGTTCGGCGACATACTGAGCGACGAGGCGTCCGTCCTGGCCGGTTCCATCGGACTCGCCCCGTCCGCGTCCCTTTCCGAAACGCATGGCGGCCTGTTCGAACCCATTCACGGATCGGCCCCTGACATAGCGGGGAAGGACATCGCGAACCCGGTCGGCGCGATCCTGAGCGCGGCCATGCTGCTGCGTCACGCGCTCGGCGAGGACGCGGCGGCGCGTGCCATCGAGAACGCCGTGTCCCGCTGCCTGCAGGCGGGCGAGACGACCCGGGATATCGGCGGCACCCATGGCTGCCGCTCCTTCGCAGAGGCCATCGTCGCGAACATCGACGCATAGGATCGCAACAATCAGGCGCTTTTCCTGCGCGTAAGCAGGGCCTAAGGCCCCGGCCATGGATCGCGCGCAAATCGTCCACGAGAACTTCCTTCGCCGCGTCGCCGCAGGCGACCTGCCCGCAGGGCCGCCGCCTTCGGGCCACCTCGACCGGCAGCACGCGGTGCAGATCTTCCGCTCCGCCTGCCTGTCCCGCTCACTCGATATCGTCAGCCGCAAAATGCAGGCCGCAGGCGAAGGCTTCTACACGATCGGTTCGTCCGGCCACGAGGCAATGGCCGCGGTGGCGGCCGCCGTTTCGCCCGGTGACATGGCGTTCCTGCATTACCGCGACGCCGCCTTCCAGATCGAACGGGCCAACCAGGTCCCGGGCCAGTCGATCCTGTGGGACATGCTGCTGAGCTTCTCCTGTTCGCGCGAGGATCCGATCAGCGGCGGCCGGCACAAGGTGCTGGGATCGCGGGCGCTCAACATCCCGCCCCAGACATCGACCATCGCCAGTCACCTGCCAAAGGCCGTCGGCGCGGCCTATTCGATCGGGCTCGCCAAGAGGATCAGGCCTGCCGAGCGAACGCTCGCCGACGATGCCATCGTCCTGTGCAGCTTCGGCGATGCCAGCGCGAACCATTCGACTGCGCAAGGGGCGGTCAACACCAGCTGCTGGACCGCATACCAGAAGGTCCCGATGCCGGTCCTGTGGGTGTGCGAAGACAACGGCATCGGCATTTCGACCCGGACGCCGGGCGGATGGATCGAGGCGAGTTTCGCGCACCGGCCCGGCCTCGAATACTTCGCGTGCAACGGACGCGACCTGTTCGAGACCTACCGCGTCGCGCACGAGGCGGCCGAGTTCGTGCGGACCCGCCGGCGGCCCGCTTTCCTGCATCTGGGCACGATCAGGCTCTACGGCCACGCCGGGGCGGACGTGCCGACCACCTACATGAGCAAGGCGGATGTCGAGGCGGAGGAAGCCGACGATCCGCTGCTGCACTGGATCCGGATGCTGGACGGGTCGGGCGCGCTGGACCGCGCGGACGCCTTGCGGATCTACGAAGACACGCTGGCGCGGGTCGAGCATGTCCGCGCCGAAGCGTGCAGCCGGCCGCGCCTGGCGACGGCGGAAGACGTGATGGCCAGCCTGATCCCCGCGAAGCGCACGGTCGCGGCCGCGGACGGTCCCGCGCAGGAACGCCGCGCGGAAGCGTTCGGCAGCGACCTGAAAGCGATGGAACAGCCCCAGATCATGAGCCGCCTGATCAACTGGGCGCTGACCGACCTGATGCTCGAACACCGCGAAATCACGCTGATGGGCGAGGACGTGTGCGCGAAGGGCGGCGTCTATGGCGTGACGCAGAAGCTGGGCAAGCGGTTCGGGCGTGCGCGGGTGATCGACACGCTGCTCGACGAACAGTCCATCCTCGGCCTCGGCCTCGGCATGGCGCAGAACGGGATGCTGCCGATCCCGGAGATCCAGTTCCTCGCCTATTATCATAACGCCGAGGACCAGATCCGCGGGGAAGGCGCCACGTTGCCCTTCTTTTCCAACGGCCAGTACACCAACCCGATGGTCGTGCGGATCGCGGGACTGGGATACCAGAAGGGCTTCGGCGGCCATTTCCACAACGACAACAGTTTCGCCGCGCTGCGCGACGTGCCGGGCCTCATCCTCGCCTGCCCGTCAAACGGCGCCGATGCCGCCCGGATGCTGCGCGAATGCGTCCGGCTGGCGCGCGAGGAGCAGCGGCTGGTCGTGTTTCTCGAGCCCATTGCGCTCTACAACATGCGCGACCTGCACGAGGCCGGCGACGGCGAATGGCTGCGCGCCTACCCCGACCCGGGCGAGCGCATCGCGCTGGGCGAGGTCACGACAGCCGGCGACGGCACGGACCTCGCGATCGTCAGCTATGCCAATGGCTTCCACATGGCGTTGCAGGCGCAGCGGCAGCTCGAGGCCGATGGCATCGGCGCCCGCGTCATCGATCTCCACTGGCTCAACCCGCTGCCCGAAGACGCCCTGCTGGACGCGGTGCGCGATTGCGAACGGGTGCTGATCGTGGACGAGACCCGGCGCACCGGCGGTCTTGCGGAGAGCCTGATGACGTTGCTGGCGGAAAACACGCGCAAGCCCATCGCGCGCTATGTCGCGGAAGACAGCTTCATCGCGACCGGGCCGGCCTATGCCGCGACCATGCCGAGCGTGGAGGGCATCGTGCAGGCCGCGCGCAATCTGGCGGAGAGCAGGCCATGAAGCGAGCGGTGGTCGTGTGTCCCGGACGGGGCACGTATAACAAGGCGGAGCTCGGCTATCTCGGGCGTCACTTCCCGCGGCCGGACCTTTTGGACGCCTTCGACCGGCAGCGTGCCGATGCCGGGCAGGAGACGCTGAGCGAACTCGACGGCGCGGACCGCTTCAGCATGGCGAAGCATACGCGCGGGGACAATGCCTCCGGCCTGATCTACGCCGCCACGCTGGGCGATTTCCTCGCCATCGACCGGGACGCGATCGAGATCGTCGCGGTGACGGGCAATTCGATGGGCTGGTATTCCGCGCTCGCCTGCGCCGGCGCTCTGGGCGCGGAGGACGGGTTCACCGTCTCCAACACGATGGGCACGCTGATGCAGGAAGCGCTCATCGGCGGGCAGCTGGTCTATCCCTTCCTCGGCGACGACTGGCTCCCGGACGAGGGACGCAAGGCCGCGCTGCTGGATCTCGTGCGGCGGATCGACGCGGACCCGGCCATGACTCTCGCCCTGTCGATCGACCTTGGCGGGATGCTGGTGCTGGCAGGCGACGAGGCGGGGCTGAAAGCATTCGAGGCTGCCGTGGAACCGATCGACGGGCGTTTCCCGATGCGGCTGGGCAACCATGCCGCGTTCCACACGCATCTTCAGGAGCCTGTCGCCCGGCGCGGGCGCGAGCGACTGCCCGCGGACCTGTTCGGCCAGCCCGACCTGCCGCTGATCGACGGACGCGGCGCGATCTGGTGGCCGCACGCGACCGACGTGGATGCGCTGTGGGACTATACGCTTGGGCACCAGGTCACGCAGGCATACGATTTCACGCGGGCCATCACCATCGCCGCGCGCGAGTTCGCGCCGGACCTGTTCATCGTGACCGGGCCGGGCACCACGCTGGGCGGCGCGGTGGCGCAGTCGCTGATCCTGGCCGACTGGCGCAAGATGGGCAGCAAGGCCGACTTCAAGGCCCGGCAGGATGCCGATCCGCTGCTCCTGTCGATGGGCATGGAAGCCCAGCGCGGGGCGGCGACTGGTCAGTAATTCCAGCGCAGGCCGCCCCACACGGTCCGCGGCGTGCCCAAGTCGATGCTGCCGTCCGAATTGCGCGTGACGATCCGCTCGTCGGTCAGGTTCTCCGCCCGCAATACCACGGCCAGCCGCCCCGTCACGGGCATTTGCGCATAGGCGCCGAACGTGGTCACTGCGGGCAGCACGTCGGTTTCCTGATCGCTTTCGAACTGGTCGCCCACATGGCGCAGCGTGCCGGCGAGCAGCCAGCCGTCGGCGGGCGCGAAGGACAGCGTGGCGGAAGCGGCAAACTCCGGCGTCTGGGACGGCCGGTTCCCGTCCAGCTCAAGCGAGGGCCCCTCCCCGCGCACTTCGGCCTCGGTGTAGCTCAGCGTGCCGTCGAAGCGGAACGCCCCGCGCTCCAGCCCCACGACCGCCTCGATCCCGCGCGCCTCGATCGCGGGCAGGTTGCGCCGCTGGCGCAGGTCCGGTCCCACGGTCACGTTGGCGATGGCGTTTTCCACCTCGTTCGAAAACACGGTCAGGCCCATCGCCACGCCGGCTGTCGGCGTGAAGTCCAGCCCGGCCTCGTATCCTTCCAGCCGTTCGTTCTCCAGCGCGGCATTGGCCTGCGTCACCACCGGGAAAACCACGAAGGGGCGATAGAGTTCGTTGAGGGTCGGCAGGCGGAACCCGCTATAGGCCGCGGCGCGCAGTTTCAGCGCCTCGCCCGTCCGCCAGACGGCGCCAGCGCGATAGGTCGTGCTCCAGTCCGCACGGTCGGGCGCGATGTCCTCCTGCACGACCGCGCCCGCCGCATCGCGCGCGCGGAAGAAACCGTCCGCGATCACGGTCCGGTCCGCGCGCAGGCCGCCGGTCAGGGTGAAGGCGCCCGCTTCCACCTCGCCTTCCGCGAAAATGCCGAAATCGCTGTTGGTCCCGCCGGCGCGGCGCGTTTCGGTCAGCGCGCCGGTAAAGGCGCTGTAGGCGTCCTCCTGCAATTCGCCGTCCGACCGCCGGTAATCGACGCCGAGCCGCAGCAGGCGATCCTCACCGACCGGCGGGCGGACTTCCAGCTTGCCGCCCAGCCCGGTGGAAGGCGTATCGCGCTGGTCCAGCACGCGCACGAAGCGGGTCGAACTGATGACGACATTGGAGAAATTGCGCGCCTGCACATAACCCAGCGCGTCGAACTCCCAGTCGCCCCGGCCCACGATCCGGACGCTCGCATCCTGTCCCTCGCTGGACGAATCCGCGCCTTCGAAACGCAGGGTGCGGTCGTCCCGGAACACCCGCCCGTTCGCCTGCAATTCGATATCGCGCCCTATCGGCGCGACGGCGCGCAGATCCGCCGACCATACATCGAACGCCGCTTTTGCCGAGGCAGGGACGCGGTCCCCTTCCGGCGTGGTGAAGAACCCTTCGCCCCGGTCCCAGCGCCCGCCCACGGTCAGCGATCCCGCGCCCAGCCGCATGGCGGCAATGGCGCTCGCTTCCGCTTCCCCGCGGTCGTTGACGAGGGCGGATGCCGTCACGGGGCGCAGTGTCTCCGCATCCGCGCTCGACAATTCGATCGTCCCGGCCAGCGCGCCGGCCCCGAACGGGCCGGACCCGCCGCCGCGCGTGATGCGAATGCTGCCGATCCGGTCCGGGGCCAGCGCGTTGAAGGGAATGTAGCCGAAGAAGGGATCGGCCTGCGGCACGCCGTCCAGCAGGACCAGCGCCCGGCTGGTCGCATTGCCGCCCAGCCCGCGCAGGGTCGCGCCTTGCGCGCTGGGATTGGAAGACCGGCTGTCCGAGCGGCGGAATTGCTGGAAGCCCGCGACATTGCCCAGCACATCCTCGATCCGGCCGGACGGCGCGGAGACGATATGCTCCCGGTCCAGCTCCACCACCGAATAGGCGGCGATCGCCTCGGGATCGTCCAGCCCGCGCCCCGTCACCACGATCAGCGGTTCCTCCGCCTCCACGACCGCTTCGCCGGTCTCGGGATCGTCCTGCGCCATCGCAGGGGCGGCCAGCAGGGTCAGGGTCAGGATGGAGGCACTCGGCCGGATCGCGGATCGCATGGCCTGCCATGTAGGGCGCGGCCTGTCGTTGACCACCCGCATTTTCGACACCGGCGGGAAGCGCGCACTCTGGCCAAGGCCGCGCTTCCTGCTTACACTGATGTCAATTGGAAGAGGTCCCCGACATGCCAGCCACACCGCCCGATTTCGACGTCCTGATCGTGGGAGCCGGCATTTCCGGGATCGGCATGGCCGCCCATCTCGAAATGCAGTGCCCGGACCGCAGCTACGCGATCCTGGAACGGCGCGAGAATCTGGGCGGGACATGGGACCTGTTCCGCTATCCCGGCATCCGTTCGGACAGCGACATGCACACGCTGGGCTTCGGGTTCGAACCGTGGAAGCACGAAAAATCCATCGCGGACGGCGCCTCGATCCTCGAATACCTGAACCGCATCGTGGACGAGCGGGATATCCGCCGGCACATCCGCTACCGGCACAAGGTCCTCTCCGCAGACTGGCGCGGTGCGCAAGCGCGCTGGCACGTGGCCATCGAACAGGAAGACGGCACGGTCCGCACCCTGACCGCAAACTGGCTTTATCTCGGCAGTGGCTATTACGATTACGACGAGCCGCACGATCCCGGTTTCGATACCGGGGACTTCGCCGGCACGGTGGTCCACCCGCAGTTCTGGCCGGACGATCTCGACTATACCGGGCGCAAGGTCGTGGTAATCGGATCGGGCGCGACTGCCGTCACGCTGGTCCCGGCGATGAGCCGCAAGGCGGCCAAGGTGACGATGCTGCAACGCACGCCGACCTGGATGTTCAGCCGCCCGTCGCACGACCGCATCGCCAACTTCCTGCGCAAGATCCTTCCGGAAAAGACGGCCTATGCCGTCACCCGCTGGAAGAACGTGAAGATGCAGGACATCGGCTTCAAGCGCGCCCTCGCCAAGCCCGAGAAGGTGGGCGAATTCCTGCACAAGAAGATCGAAAAGTCGCTCGGCGACAAGTTCGACGCCGCTCATTTCACACCGCCCTACGATCCGTGGGACCAGCGGCTGTGCCTGGTGCCGGACGACGACCTGTTCGAAGCCATCCGGGAGGACAGGGCAAATATCGTGACCGGGCGCATCCGCCGCTTCACTGCCTCCGGTGTGGAACTGGAAAGCGGCGAGACGCTGGAAGCGGACGTCATCGTGACCGCCACCGGCCTGAAACTGGCGGTGGCCGGGAAGATCGCCATCAGCGTGGACGGCGATCCTGTCGATTTTGCGGAGCGGTTCTATTACAAGGGCTGCATGTTCTCGAACCTGCCGAACCTCGCGGTGGTGTTCGGATACCTCAATGCCAGCTGGACGCTGCGCGCGGACATCAATTCCGATTATATCTGCCGCGTCCTCAACCACATGGCGCAGACCGGCGCCGATGTCGCCGTGCCGGTCCTGCCGGACGATCACGGGCTGGAGGAAGACGACGTGTTCGATTTTTCCAGCGGGTACATCCAGCGGTCCAAGCATATCATGCCGAAGAACGCGGTCGGCTTCCCCTGGCGGCTGAACCAGGAATATGTGCTGGACCGCAAGCGGATGGCATCCGATCCGGTGGACGACGGCATCCTGTCCTTCCGCGAAGCGGCCGCCGGCGCCGCATCCGAACGGCACTTGGAAGCGGCGGAGTAGGCCTTCCGCCTTTCCTCCTTCCCCCTTTCGTCCTTCCGCCCTAGATCGACGGCATGAGTTCTTCCGACCGCATCTATACCGCCGGTCTCGTCGTCATCGGTGACGAGATCCTGTCCGGTCGCACCCACGACCGGAACATCGCCCAGGTCGCCAGCTGGCTGCAGGTACAGGGCATCAGGCTGGACGAAGTGCGCGTGGTGCCCGACGTGCTGGAGCGGATCGTGGAAGCGGTGAACGCGCTGCGGGCGCGCAACGACTATCTCTTCACCACCGGCGGCATCGGCCCCACACATGACGACATCACGGTGGATGCCGTGGCGAACGCGCTGGGCGTGCCGGTCGTCATTCACCCGGAAGCGCGCGCGATCCTGGAACGATACTACGCCGACAAGGGCGGCGTGAACGAGGGCCGCCTGCGCATGGCCCGCACACCCGAAGGCGGCGAGCTGATCCCCAATATCCGGTCCGGCGCGCCGGGCATCAAGGTCGGCAACATCTTCCTGATGGCGGGCGTGCCGCATATCTGCGCCGGGATGCTGGATGCGCTGACGGGAACGCTGGAAGGCGGCGCGCCGCTGCTGAGCGAGACGGTCGGCGGCTTCATTCCCGAAAGCGAGGTCTCGGTCCTGCTGCGCGAGGTCGAGGCATCGCACGAGAACTGCCAGATCGGCAGCTATCCCTTCTTTCGCGAAGGCAAGGTCGGCGCGAATTTCGTGGTCCGCAGCACCGATGCCGGCGCCCTGCGGGCATGCGTCGATGCGCTGTGCGAAGGTCTGCGCGAGCTGGGCTTCGACTTCACGCCCGGCGGCATCTGAGGCCGGCGTCTGGGGCCGGTCACGCGGTCTTAACCGGCCTGCGCTAGGGCATTTGCCCATGACGACGGTCTACATCACGGTCGATACGGAGTATTCCTCCGGCATGGCGAACGGCCCCTGCCCGGCCGAGCGCGCGGAAAACTACGCCCGGTCCATCGCCTGCATCACGCAGGACGGGCCGAGCGGCCTTACCTACAAGCTGCAACGGCTGGAGGAATACGGCCAGAAGGCGGTCTTTTTCGTCGACCCGATGCCCGCGCTCGTCTGGGGCGTGGCGGCGATCGAGGATATCGTCGCGCCGATCCTCAATGCAGGCCAGGACGTGCAGTTGCACTGCCATACCGAATGGCTCGGCATCGCAGGTGCGGACAACCCCTTCGGCGTGACCGGGGACCACATCAAGGATTTCGCGCTGGAGGACCAGTGCCGGATCCTGGAATGGGCGCGGGACACTCTGGTTGCCGCCGGCGCGCGCATGCCGGTCGCGTTCCGGGCGGGCAATTACGGCGCCAACGACGATACGTTGCGCGCCCTGCGCCAGATCGGCATCCGCTACGACAGCAGCCACACGCCCGGCATCATCGACGGCCACTGCGCCATCTCGCTCGGCCCGGACGACCGGCAGGCCATGCTCCACAAGGGCATCGTCGAAGTGCCGGCGGGCTGCATCGCGACCATCGGCGGGGGCCTGCGCCATGCGCAGATCTGCGCCCTGTCGCTGCGCGAGATGACCGATGCGATCCGTCATGCGCGCAACGAAGGCCTGCCCTGTTTCACGCTGGTCTCGCACAGCTTCGAACTGGTCAACCGCCGCACGCTGCAGCCCAACAAGATCATCCGGGCGCGCTTCGACGGTCTGTGCCGATCGCTTCAGGCCATGCGCGGCGTGCGCACCGGCACCTATCACGACGATCCGCCGCTGCCCGACCCTTCGAAGCATTCGACCGAGCCGCTCCCCGCCGATGCCTGGCGCAGCAGCGTTCGCGTGGCGGAGCAACTGGTTTCGAACACGCTCTACGGCGCGCTGTGACCGCCCCTCCATACCCGGAGACGCAGGCGGTGGACATCCCGTTCGTAATCGGCTCGCGGCGGATCGCGTCCGTCCGGCGGCAGCTCGTCCCGGCCTCCTTCACGCTGGAAGACATACTGGAGCAGCGCGCCGGTCCGATCGATGCGGTTCCCGCCGGCGGCGCCGACGGGCTGCGTGTCATGTCCGCCCCGGTCGACCGGCTGGACTCCATCCGCGAAAAATTCGCAGGCTATGTCATGGGCGGCTACGCGGAATATCCGCGCCACTTCATCCGCATGGACGGGAGCTTCGAGGATTACCTCGCCGGCTTCTCCGGCAAGACCCGCTCGACCCTTCGCCGCAAGCAACGCAAGCTGGAGCAGGAGCTGGGTGGAACACTGGACATCCGGGAATACACCGACCCGGACCGGATCGAGCGCTTCTTCGACATCGCCGTGCCCCTCTCGCGCCGCACCTACCAGGCGCGGCTCCTCGATGCGGGCCTCCCGGAAAGCCCCGCCGCACGGCGAAAAACGGCCGAAAAGGCCGCCGCTGGGGACATGCGATGCTACCTCCTGTTCGCCGGCGAAGACCCGATCGCCTATCTCTCCCTGCCCGTAGAAAACCGCACCCTGGTCTACGCGCATCTCGGCTATGATCCTGATTGGGCGAGACTTTCTCCGGGCACGGTGTTGCAAATGGTGGCGCTGGAACGGCTCTTCGCGGAAAACCGGTTCAGCTATTTCGACTTCACCGAAGGCGACGGCGCGCACAAGGCGATGTTCGGAACCGACAGCGTCCGCTGCGCCTCCTTCTACCTCCTACGCCCATCGTTGGCGAACCGCTCGCTCCTCTGGTCGCTGACCGCATTCGACAACGCAGTCGCCGCAACGAAAGCAACCGCCGAGCGCATCGGCGCCGTATCCGCCGCGCGCCGCATCCTGCGCGCCTGAGGTTGGGGAGTCTCCCTCGGGGAACCGCGGGGCCTCCTCCGCGATGTAGGCAGCAGACGTCCGGTCGCAGAAGGATACCGTCCATGAATACCACCACTCTCATCATCATAGCGGTGGTGATCGTCCTGCTCGTTTTCGCCTACTGGATCGTGCAGCGACGGACCACGGATCACCTGCGCGAAGGCTTCGGCGAGGAATACGATCAGGCGGTTGCAAGCAAGGGCAGCCTTTCGAAGGCGGAGCGCGAACTCGCGGAACGGCAGAAACGCGTCTCCCAGTACGAAATCACGCCCCTAACCACGCAACAGCGGGCCGAATTCTCGGCGCGCTGGCAAGCGGTCCAAGGTGAATTCGTGGACGATCCCGGCAGTGCCAACACGAATGCCGCGGCGCTCGTCAGGGATGCTATGCAGGCCCGCGGCTACCCGACCGAGAACTTCGAGAGCCAGGCCGCCGATTTGTCGGTGGAGCATCCCAAGGTCGTACAACATTACCGCGCGGCGCACACCGTTGCGCTCAAGCATACCGATGGCGAGGCCACGACCGAAGAACTGCGCCGCGCCATGCAGGACTACCGCGCGCTATTCGATGTTCTGGTGACCGACGGCGCGGAGGACAGCCACGAGAGGACGGTCGTGAGCCGCGACCTGCCGCCCACGTCACCCCATTCGCCCTGATCCTCTCAGAGGTCGATATCCTTGCGCGGTTCCTCGGCCATTTCTTCCCGCAGCTTCTTTGCGCCGAGATCAGCTTCGCGCTCCGCCCCGCGCTTGTCGGAACGATTACGCGACCACGCATAGATCAGGGCAGCCAGCAGAAGTACGGGGCCGAGTACGGTAACGATCGGGAGAATATCCATCCGGGTTTCCTTCGTTGTCCTTTCCCGTCCAACGCGGAAACGCGCGGTTCTTTCCGCTGACCGGGCGAAAGACCGCCGGACATCGGACCGCACATGCGAAAAGGGCCGGAGGATTTCTCCCCCGGCCCTTTTTCTAAGACTAAGTAGCTGACCCCCGGATCAGGCGCCCTCGACTTCCGCGAGGTCGATCTTCAGGCCCGGCCCCATCGACGAGGTCAGGGAGACCTTGCGGACGTACTTGCCCTTCGCGCCCGACGGCTTCGCCTTCACGACCGCGTCGGTGATCGCCTTGAAATTGGCCTTCAGCTTGTCGTCCTCGAACGAGAGCTTGCCGATACCCGAGTGGATGATGCCCATCTTCTCGACACGGAACTCGACTTGGCCGCCCTTGGCGTCCTTTACGGCCTGCTCCACGTTCGGAGTGACGGTGCCCAGCTTCGGGTTCGGCATCAGGCCCTTGGGACCGAGAACCTTACCGAGACGGCCGACGACGCCCATCATGTCCGGCGTGGCGATCACGCGGTCATAATCGAGGTTGCCGTTCTGCATGTCTTCCATCAGGTCTTCCGCACCGACCTTGTCGGCACCGGCGGCCAGCGCCTTGTCGGCATTGTCGCCCTTGGCGAACACGGCGACCTTCACGTCCTTGCCGGTACCCGACGGGAGCGAGACCATGCCGCGCACCATCTGGTCCGCGTGGCGCGGATCGACGCCCAGGTTCATCGCGACTTCGACCGTCTGGTCGAACTTCACGGTTTCGCCCAGTTCGCGCAGGAGACCCAGCGCTTCTTCAAGGGTGTAGAGCTTTTCGCTGTCGGTCTTCTCGGCAACGATCTTCTGACGCTTCGTCATGGTAGCCATGTTCAGCCCTCCACCACTTCGAGGCCCATCGAGCGGGCGGAGCCGGCGATGATCTTCTTGGCCTGTTCGATGTCGTTCGCATTGAGATCGGCCATCTTGGTTTCGGCGATCTCGGCGAGCTGGCTCTGCTTGATCGAGCCGATGATGTTCTTGCCGGGCTCCTTCGAACCGGACTTGATCTTCATCGCCTTCTTGATGAGGAAGCTGGCCGGCGGGCTCTTGGTGACGAAGGTGAAGCTGCGATCCGCATAGACCGTGATCTTGGTCGGGATCGGTGCGCCCTTCTCGAGATCCTGCGTCGCGGCGTTGAACGCCTTGCAGAATTCCATGATATTGACGCCGCGCTGACCGAGCGCAGGGCCGATCGGCGGGGACGGATTGGCGGTGCCGGCGGGCACCTGAAGGTTGATGTAACCTTCGATCTTCTTGGCCATGGGAGGCCTCCTTTTCTCACTGTCGGCACCGCGGATCGCGATGCCTCATGGTAAGCGGTAATGGCGGGCCGCCTTGGCGACCCTTCCGCGGTTTACCGGTCCGACGCGACGAACGCGGGAACCGGAGCGGCGCACATAGCGTGCGCCCTCGATTCTGCAAGCTTTAGTGTATCTGCACGAGCAGGCGCAGAAAGAACCGAATCCGAGTTTCGCTGCCCTACTTGACCAGTTCGACCTGTTCGAATTCGAGTTCGACCGGGGTCGCGCGGCCGAAGATGCTGACGCTGACCTTGACCTTCGCCTTGTCGAAATCGAGTTCTTCCACGACGCCGTTGAAGCTGGCAAAGGGACCGTCGAGAACCTTGACCTGGTCGCCGATCTCGTAATCGATCGAAATGTCCTGCTTGGGCTTGGACTTCGCTTCTTCCACTCCGCCGAAATAGCGGGCGGCTTCCTTCTCGCTGATCGGCTGCGGCTTATTGTCGTTACCAAGGAAGCCGGTCACCTTCGGAGTGTTCTTGACGAGGTGGTACACGTCGTCCGTCAGCTTCAGCTTGGCGAGCACGTAGCCGGGCATGAACTTGCGTTCGACCTGCACCTTCTTGCCGCGCTTCACTTCCGTCACGGTTTCGGTGGGGACCTCTACCGCCTCGACGCCTTCGGACAGGCCAAGGCGTTCGGCTTCGGAAATGATCGCGTCGCGAACCTTGTTCTCGAAACCGGAATAGGCGTGAATGATGTACCAGCGGGCCATGAAATGTCCTGTGTCGTAGTGCGCGCTCAGACGAGCGACAGCAGCCATTGCACGATGGCGCCGAACGCCGAATCGATGCCGAAGAAGAAGAGCGAAAGGATCAGCGTCAGGATGAAGACGAAGATCGCCATCTGGACGGTTTCCTGACGGCTCGGCCAGACGACCTTGCTTGCTTCGGTGCGGACCTGCCGGATGAATTCGCCGGGATTGACCTTGGCCATGTGCCTCTTCGCCTTCGCGTTACTGTCTCGTGCCTTCCGGGATGGGGAGATCGCCGCCCCGGTTCAAGTCCGGGAGGGGCTTCATGAAGTCTCCGATGTCGGAAAGTGGCGGCTATCTAAGCCGGCCGTGCCGAATTGGCAAGACCGGACCGGGCGACGGGGCAAGGTGTGTGACAAAGCCGTTGCAGGGGTTACTTCCGGGCACTAGCGTGCCTGCCCAAAGGGATCACCTGAGGGGAAAAATTCATGGCAGTCGACGTACCGCAGTCGCTGGGCGACCGTCTCGTCCAGCCGGTCACCAACATATCGGACTTCATCTGGGTCGGCACGTGGAACGGGGTCGAAGTACTCCCCTTCCCGCCGATGACGATCGTCCTTCTGGGTATCGGGCTGTGGATCATGATCGGGCTGCGGTTCTATCCGATCGTCAAGCTCGGCAGCGCCTTCAAGGGTCTTTTCGCGAGCCGGAAGAGCGCGGGCGAAGGCGAGATCAGCCCGTTCGCCGCGCTTTCGACAGCGCTGTCCGGGCAGGTCGGCACGGGTAACCTCGCGGGCGTCGCAACGGCGATCGCGCTGGGCGGTCCCGGGGCGATCTTCTGGATGTGGATCACGGCCCTCTTCGGCATGGCGCTCGCCTTTGCCGAAGGCAGCCTGGCGATCCGGTATCGCGAGCGGACCAGCGACGGCGTCCTGCGCGGCGGCCCGATGACCTACATCATGATGGGCCTTGGCAAGAAGTGGACCTGGCTCGCCATCCTGTTCTGCCTCGGAACGCTTTTTTCCGCGCTCGTCACGGGCAACTCCATCCAGTCGAACGCGGTCGCGGACGGGCTCAACGAACTGTTCGGGATCGAGGAATGGCTCGGCGGGCTTATCGTGGCGATCCTGGTCTTCGTCGTCATCATCGGGGGCATCAAGTCCATCGGGAACGTGGCCGAAAAGGTCGTTCCGTTCATGGCAGCCGCCTACATCGTGATGGCCCTCATCGCGCTGATCCTGAATTTCGGCGATCTGGGCGAAACCTTCAGCCGCATATTCGCAGGAGCCTTCAGTGCGCAGGCGGCGAGCGGCGGGTTCGTTGGCGCAGCGCTGATTATCGCGATCCGCGCCGGCGTCGCGCGCGGTCTCTTCTCCAACGAGGCGGGCCAGGGCTCCACGGCCATCGCGCACGCGGTCGCGCAGACCAACGATCCCGAGCAACAGGGCCGGATGGCCATGCTCGGCACGTTTATCGACACGATCGTCATCTGCACCATGACCGCACTGGTCATCCTGACGGTGCGGGGCGATTTCACGGCCGGTGGTCAGCAGGTGCTCCATGCCTGGCAATCGGATCGCGTCGGCTTCGAAATGACCAGCGGCGCGTTCGCCGCGGCCTTCCCGTTCGAACTGGCATCCGTGCCGATCGGAACGCTGGTCGCATCCATCGCCCTCATCCTGTTCGTGTTCACCACTCTCCTTACCTGGAGCTATTACGGCGAGCGGGCGATCACCTTCCTGTACGACCGGATCCCCGGCTCCACCCGCGGCGGCGAACGCGTGCTGCACATGGCGTGGCGCGTTCTGTGGTGCGTCGTGATCTTCATCGGTGCGGCCCAGCCGAGCGAGCTGGTGTGGCGTTTGGGCGATATCTCGAACGCCGCAATGGCATTGCCCAACCTGCTCGCGCTCGCCCTGCTATCGGGCGTGGTATTCAAGCTGGCAAAAGGCCAGCGCGATGCCGGACGGACCCATACGGCCGAAACTCCGGAAGAACCCGAAGAATACTGATCGATGGAATCGAAAGGGGCCGGTCTCGCGACCGGTCCCTTCAAGACTAGATCGGATTGTCTCAGCGCCCGAACAAGCGGGCCAAAAGACCGGGTTCCTGCATCGGCTGTATCTTGCCGTGTTTCATCATGCGCATCGACGCATCGCTATGGGCGCGCGGCATCACCCAGGCATCGGGGCGACTGCTGCGGAAGCTGTAACTGGACATGGCTGACCTCCTTCAGTGTTGCCTCCATCCATCGCTACAAATGAACGCTTCGCCGTGAGGTTCCCATGAACCCGTGGTTCATGCGCGGCACATTTCCGTTAACGATCGAGACCTACGGAATATCGCGAACTTGGCGCGACGCCGATCGCGCGGAATGCGCGCCGCCAAGGTCAGCCTTCAAGGCCGCCGGGATTGATCCGAAGGAAAATGGCAGGGGTGACAGGATTCGAACCCGTGGCCCTCGGTTTTGGAGACCGATGCTCTACCAGCTGAGCTACACCCCTGCAGGTCGGGCGCGTCTAGAGCGAGCGGTTGCACTTGGCAAGCGGATGGTGAGATAGGAACCCCAACCGGACCCGATATCTCGATCATGCACGCTCCCTCCTTCCCCGTCATCCCCGTCGATACGCTCCTGATGGCCTATCGCAACGGCATCTTCCCGATGGCCGATGCGAGGGACGATCCGGATATCTTCTGGGTCGAACCGCAGGACCGGGCCATTATTCCGCTGGACGGGTTCCACTGCTCGAAATCGCTGAGGAAGATCCTGCGACAGGATCGCTTCAGGATTTCGATCGACGAGGCGTTCACCGATGTGATGAGCCTGTGCGCCGCGCCCCGCGACGAAGACGGCGACAGCTGGATCAGCTATCGTATCGCGGCGAGCTACCGCGACCTGTTCGATGCGGGCCACGCGCATTCGATCGAATGCTGGGACGGTTCGCGTCTGGTGGGCGGCTTGTACGGGGTCGCTTTCGATCGCGCCTTTTGTGGAGAGAGCATGTTTGCGCGGGCGGACAATGCCTCGAAAGTGGCGCTGGCCGCGCTCGTCGCCCTGATGCGTCGTGCGGGTTACGCCTTGCTGGACTGCCAGTTTCTTACACGCCACCTGTCGTCGCTCGGCGCAATTGAAATCAAGCAGGGTGCCTACCTCGCCCTGTTGGCGCAGGCGCGGGGCGAACCGCGCATGACCCTGCCGGACGCTTACGCGTCGCTGTCGGCAGAGTCCTCAGACGGGTCCGAGTCGACCCGGCCTTCCTCGTTCGGGAAGTCCATCGCGCAATCCTTGACCCAGACGTCGTAGACCGGGTGTTCCACCACGTTAACGCTGGGGGAATTCTTGAACAGCCAGCCGGAAAAGATACGCGGCCATTGGTCCTGGTTCCGGCTGTTGACGAACACCTGCACGAATGCGCCGGTTTCCTGTCGCATCTCCCAGGGTGCGGTCTTCTCGCATGTCGCCAGCCGGACGATGACGTCCCCCACCCGCCGCGATTCGCCGGGGCTGAGTTCGATGTCCTCGGAGATGTTGTTGCGCTTGTTCAGGATACCGAGCGTCGCGACCCGGTCCTCGCGCGGCGTGCCGATGCCGGCTTCTGCCGCGACATCTGTGCCGGCCTTCTGCTGCGGGCCTTGAGGGTCCCCGCCCTCCCGTGACGCGGGATCAACCCCCTCGAGGACAGGCTCGGACGGGGTCTCGTCCTCGCAAGCGGTAACGGACAGGGCCAGTAGCGCCGTCGCGCATGCTGCGGCGAATCGCATGGCTCAGCTATCCGGGGTCCAGGCTTCGTAATCCCCGATGGCCCGCACCCTTCTGCCGCCGCGCTCCAGCGCACCCTGCGGACGATAGGCCCCCGTGGTGCCGGTCGCGTTCGGTTCGTAATCGCTTTCCCAGATGCGCGGCGCGGGCAGGTAACTTTCCGGCACGTCCTGCACATCGGCCCCGTGCAGCCAGCCGTGCCATTCCGCCGGTACGTTGCTTGCGTCGTTGTTGCCGGCGTAGATCACCCAGCGACGCTCCCGCCCGATGTGGGAACCATCGGTGGGCAGGTTCTTGCGCTTGTTCCTGGCGCGATAATACTTGTTGCCGGCCGCATCCGTGCCGACGTGTTCGCCGCGCCGTGCGGTGAACAGGGAGGTGCCGATGGTGGCACCGTTCCACCACGTGAAGATCTTGCCGAGGACGCTCATACGGTGCGCGGGTTAGCGGATCGCCGGCCCCTCGCCAAGCGGTCAATATTCGACCGTATCCCCTGCCTCGATACCGAGTTCCGCGGCGCGCCCACCGACAATCTCGAAAACAGTCCCGGTAATGCCTTCGGCGCTCACGCTGTCGAGCGAATAAGGCGGCGTATTCGCCGCGATGTTGATGATCGTCCCGTCGGGATCGACGAAGATGATATCGAGCGGCAGCGGTGTGTTCTTCATCCAGAAACTGGCGACGTCCGGCGGGTTACGGATGAAGATCATGCCTTCGTTCGGGCCAAGTTCCGTCCGGAACATGAGACCGCGGGCCTGTTCTTCCCTGCTGCGAGCAACCTCCACGTCGAATTGGTGCTCGCCTTCATCGGTCCGTACCGTCAGCGGTATGACCTGCAAGCCGGAAACGGGGTGGGTTGAAGGCGCGGCCTTCTCGATCGGGGCCGGCTCCGAAGTGGCCTGCGGCGAACACGCGGCCATCAGGAACGCGCCTGAAATTGCGAGCAGATATTTCATAGTCTTGTCATTCCTCCGGCGAGGCCTGTGCCACCCAGTCTTCCAGGACATCGACCGAACCGGCGTCGACCACCATCCTCGCGCTGTCGAAGGAATGGCCTGCCCGAACCAATGCTGCAAGCTGCTTCTCCCGCTTTTTCGGGTCGGAGGCAGCATCGCCGAAGGGCCCGAAGCGTCGGCGCTTGGCAAGCGCGAAGGCAGCGGTGCGCTCGGCCGCTTCGTCGGGGGACGTCTCGTGTCGCAAGGTTTCTTCGATCCCGGCATGGTGCAGGGCCTGTCCGATCCGGCGTGCGCCATACCCACGCCGCAGAAGCGAATCCGCCTTCATCCGGGCGTAGGCGGCATCGTCCACGAAGCCGTGATGGACGAAACGCGCGACCAGTGCGTCCACGTCGGGTTCGGTTTCACCCGCCCATCCGCGCTCGTACAGCTTGCGATTCAGGTAGGTCCCGAGCTTGGCCGAACTGGTCGCAAATCTGGCCGCGTATGCGACCGCCAGTTCGTAAAGCCGGTCCTCATCGAGCGGCTTTGGAGAACGTTTTCGACGCTTTTTCTGCATGTCGCTGCTGCTCATTGGCCATAATCGTGCCACACTCATTGGGAAATGGACACGTTTGACAGGCGCGAGGTGTGGGAGACGCGCCGCAGGAGAGTGCAAACCGCATCCCCAGGGTGCCATAATGTACGGATTTCATTCACATTCTATGACCGATGACGCTTTGATGCCGACTCCGAACGATTGCTCGTTGCCGCGACGCAGGTCCGATTTCGCGACCTTCGCTGACGCGGTCGACTACGCCGCGAAGAGCGAGAGAGGACTGAATTTCCACGACATGCGTGGAACGCTGGTCCGCGTGTACACCTTTGCCGAGATGCGCGAGGACGCGCTCGCGATGGCCGCGAGGCTGGCCGATGCCGGTATCGGCAAGGGCGACCGCGTGGCGATGGTGGCCGAGACCTGTCCCGAATTCGCGGCATTGTTCTGCGGTGCCGTTTATCTGGGCGCCTGGCCGGTGCCGCTGCCCCTGCCGACCACGTTCGGGGGCAAGGAAAGCTATATCGAGCAGCTCGCCGTCCAGTTGCAGAGCTGCGATCCTGCCCTGCTGCTGTACCCGGAAGACATCGCGGACATGGCGCAGACGGCCTGCACGAAGCAGGGCTGCGACGGCATCGACTGGCAGAGCTTCGCCGCGCGGAGTGCCGAGCCACGCGAATTTGACCCGCCGCAGCCGGACGATATCTGCTACCTCCAGTATTCCAGCGGCTCGACCCGCTTTCCTACCGGAGTGGCCGTTACCCATCGCGCCCTGCTGCACAATTTGCGCGGGCACGCCCAGGCGACCAATGTCGGCGAAGGCGACCGCGTGGTCAGCTGGCTGCCGTGGTATCACGACATGGGCCTGGTCGGCTGCTTCCTGTCGGTCATCGCGAACCAGGTTTCGACCGATTACCTCAAGACCGAACATTTCGCGCGGCGCCCGCTCGCATGGCTCGATCTCATCAGCCGCAACGAGGGCACGACGCTCAGCTACTCGCCCACCTTCGGCTACGACATCTGCGCGCGGCGCATTTCGAGCCAAAGCCATGTCGCGGACCGGTTCGACCTGTCCCGCTGGCGGACGGCGGGCAACGGCGCGGACATGATCCGGCCCGACGTGATGCAGAATTTCGTCAACGCCTTCAGCGATGCGGGCTTCAAGGCGAGCGCCTTCACCCCCAGCTACGGCCTTGCGGAAGCGACCCTGGCCGTCACCGTGATGCCACCCGGCGAAGGGATTCGCGTCGAGCTGGTCGAGGAAGAGCGCCTTTCTGGCACCAAAAGCGACCTTACGCGCCCTGCCCGTTACCGTGCGATCGTCAATTGCGGTAAACCGCTTCCCGGCATTGACGTCGAGATCCGGGGCGAAGGCGATGCGCTGAAGGGTGACCACCAGATCGGCAAGGTCTGGTGCCGCGGCGAAAGCGTGATGCATTCCTACTTCCGCAATCCCGAAGCCACGCAGGACTGCCTCGTCGATGGCTGGCTGGACACGGGCGACATGGGCTACATGGCCGATGGCTACTTGTTCATCGTCGGCCGGGCGAAGGACATGATCATCATCAACGGCAAGAACCACTGGCCGCAGGACATCGAGTGGGCGGTGGAGCAGCTTCCCGGCTTCAACCATGGCGACATCGCGGCCTTCGCGCTCGAGACGGAAAACGGCGAGGAGTCCCCTGCCGTACTGGTACACTGTCGCGTATCGGATCCCGAAGAACGCGTGCGGCTTCACGAAAAGATTCGCGACAAGGTGCGCAGCATCACTGGAATGAACTGCGTGGTCGAACTCGTACCGCCGCGGACCCTTCCGCGCACGAGCAGCGGAAAACTGAGCCGCGCAAAGGCGAAGAAGCTCTATCTCGAAGGCGAGATCAAGCCGCTGGAACTGCCGCAGGCCGCCTGAGACCTGCTCAGTTGTCCGGGGCCGCCCAGCGCGCCCGGACCGTTTCCGAAGGCTCGGTCGAGGCGGTCGTGTCCACGCCTGCGTTCCCGAGAAGATCGATTGCACGCGAGCGATCTTCCGCAGGGCCGGACACCTCGATTTCGTCTCCCAGGCGGTTTGCAGCCCAGGCGATAATCTCCAGCGCTGCCGTACCGCCCTGGGTTGGCGCGCGTCCGTCCCCGACTTCCGCATTCTCGAACGGGATAGCCGGCAGCGTTGCGCGCGGGGGTATCATCTCGATCCGCCAGTCCTGCTCGGTCGACGCGATACGCTGCTCCAGCGCGTAATAGGTCGCCATGGTGGCATCCGGTAGCGGAGCGGCCCGGACGATCGCACGGCGGCGCTGCCGGTCGATCGTGACCTCGTCGGTCGACACGCCGGCAGCAAGCGACAGGCGCATCGCGAGATTGTCCGCCCGCCTCTGTGCTTCGCGCGCTTCCTCCTGCAAGTTGGCCGAGGCCAGCTGCGCGCGTTCGGCGCTTTCCTCGTCCCTTACCAGCAACTGGTTCAGCTCCACCCGCACGGGCCGCTCCAGCAGACGCGCGAGGCGCCGCTCCGCAAGCTCCTGCGCGTCGTTGACGTATTCGGTGGTCCAGACGTCCGCCGTGATCGAAAGCGGCTCCACGTCGAAATTGATCTCGGGCGTGGAAAAGCGGGACGATTCCTCGAAAATGGCGCTCAGTTCACTGCGGACCTGTTGTCCTGCCCGCGCTTCCCACGCGATCCGACTGAGGGAGAACCCAAGCGGCACCGCAAGAGCCACGAACATCACGCCGATCATCAGGTTCTGCAGCTGGGACTGCCGCTCCGTCAGCATGGAGTCGAAACCGTACACGCGCGCCATGACGGCCGCCGTCAGCGCGATCGTCACGAGGTTCGTGATGTAGAGGAGCAGCGCGCCGGAAAAGACCGTCCAGTTGAAAGTGGCAAGTCCAAAGCCGACGACTGCGAGCGGCGGCATCAGGGCCGTGGCGATTGCGACGCCGACGATGGTGCCCTCGCGCCCCCGGATCATGGCGTAGGCGCCCGCCAGCGAGGAGAACAGGGCGACCAGCAGGTCGAACAGGTTCGGGCGGGTGCGCGATGCGATTTCCTGCGTGATGTCCTGCAAGGGCGACAGGAACACGATCACGGCGCACAGGCCGATCGCCATGATCGAACCCCAACCCAGCGACACGGCCGATTGGCGAAGCCAGCGATAGTCGCCGATCGCGAGCGCGAAACCGAGCCCCATGATCGGCCCCATCAGGGGAGAAAGCAGCATCGCGCCGATCACGACCGCGGGAGAGGAAAGGAGGAGGCCGAGTATGGCGATCCCGCCGCTCATCGCAGTCATGAACATGTAGCGCGAGGACATGGAACATTCCTCACGCCGCTTGGCGATCACTTCGGCCTGCTCGACCGTGTCGACCATCGCGCTGTGCCACCAGCGATTGAAGCTGAGCATGACCCTCCTGAACGACCCGCGGGCGGGCTGCGAAGGCGAAGGGCTGGTCGGTGATGTGGCCAAGACGAGGAAGTCCGCTTTGCTAACGAATGACGGGGCCACGGTTAGCCGACCGTCGCGCTCCATGAAAGCATGGACGCGCGTGCGCCTATGCGGCAAGGTTGAAAGGCGTGTCTTAGATGCCTAATACACTCGCAGGACCCATGAGGAAAACCATGAGCGCGACCGAAACCAAGACTGCAACTGCGACCGACCTCGAATTGACCGCGCCCGATCCCGTGCCGGAAGTGGCGCCCGAGAAGGCGGCAGGCCTCGTGCCTGTCTCTGCGGAGACGAAGAGCAAGCTCGACAAGAAGGTCGAAGGGTTCGTTTCCGAACTGCTGGCACAGGACGCGAACTCGCCCGAGTTCGGCAAGAAGGTCGATCAGCTGACCAATATGGGCCGCAAGGAAATCATGGCGGCCAGCCAGATGTCGAACCGGTTCCTCGACCGCCCCGTTCGCGCCATGGACAAGGACGAGGGCGTCGGTGCCAACCTGGCGGAGTTGCGGACCGTGGTCGAGGAACTCGATCCGTCGCGGCGCGGCAAGCTTACCGGCTCCAACAAGATTCTCGGCATCATTCCCTGGGGCAACAAGCTCAAGAGCTATTTCCGCAGCTACCAGAGCGCGCAGACGCACATCCAGCAGATCCTTAACAAGCTCGCCAACGGCAAGGACGAGCTCCTGATGGACAATGCGGCGATCGACGTGGAGCGCCAGAAGCTGTGGGAAGCGATGGGTGATCTGGAGCAGATGATCCATATTTCCAATTCGCTGGACGCGAAGCTGGAAGAAAAGGCGCTGGAGCTCGACGCGACCGATCCGCAAAAAGCGAAAGCAGTGCGCGAAACCGCACTCTTCTACGTCCGTCAGCGGACCCAGGACCTGCTCACGCAGATGGCCGTCAGCGTCCAGGGATATCTGGCCCTCGACCTCGTCAAGAAGAACAATGTCGAACTGGTGAAGGGCGTCGATCGCGCAAGCACCACGACCGTCGGAGCGCTTCGTACGGCCGTGACGGTAAGCGAGGCGATGACCAACCAGCGCCTGGTTCTCGGACAGATTACCGCACTCAACGAGACGACCGCCGGGATCATCGATTCGACCAGCAAGATGCTGCGCGAACAGACCGGCAAGATCCACGAACAGGCCGCGTCGAGCACCATCCCGCTGGAAACGCTCCAGCGCGCGTTCCAGAATATCTACGACACCATGGACGAGGTCGACCAGTTCAAGCTGCGCGCGCTCGACAGCATGAAGCAGACCGTGACGGTGCTGACCGACGAAGTCGAGAAGTCGAAGGGCTATATCGCCCGTGCCGAAGGGCAGGCGCGTGCGCAGCAGCAGATCGGCAGCGAGACCAGCTTGCTGACGGTCGAAGACTGAGCGCCGGGATAACGCGATGAGCGACCTGACCACCCAGTCCGACAGGCTGATCGAAGAGGGCCGGATCCTGGCGCGGGACAACCGCGCCGGCGGGCGGCACCGTCAGACAGGGTCGATCGGGAAAGGGTCGGCCAAGCTGAAAATGCAGCACTGGACCCGTAAACTGGTGCGCATCATCCTGGCGATCGGCGCCATCATGGTGGCCGCCGTTGCCGCGGGCATCATCATCGGCGGTATCGGATTTACCGGTGTCATGCTGACGATCCTGGCCGTCATCGCGGCCATCGTCGCTTTCACCGTCTTTCCGAAGATGGAAGTTCCGAAGCGGGCGGACCTCAACAAGGGCGATGTGCGCCAGATGGTCGGGCGCACCGAGTTGTGGCTCGAATCCCAACGCGCGGCCCTGCCCGCCCCGGCAGCGAACATCGTGAGCGAAATGGGCGTGCAACTCGATACTCTAGGCATGCAACTGGAAGCGGTCGAGCAGGATCACCCCAAGACGCACGAAATTCGGCGCCTGGTCGGCGAAATCCTGCCCGAGACGATCGACAGCTATCACAAAATCCCCGGGCATCTCCGGACCGAAAAGCGTGCCGGCACCACGCCTGACCAGCAATTGACGGAAAGCCTCGGCAATATCAGCAAGGAAATCGACGCGGTGACGCGGCAACTTGCCGACGGAGCGCTGGACGATCTGGCCATCCGTCATCGTTATCTGGAAAACCGCTCGAGCGACGAAGAAGGACCTGCAGCCTGATGCGCGTTGCTATCCCGCACGACTTGCCGCGCGACGAAGTTCGCCGGCGCATGAACGAGCGCACGCCCGATCTGGGCAAGTACATCCCCGGAGGGATGGCCGACGTGAAGACCGAGTGGCTGACGCAGGACCGCATGCAGATGCGCGTTGCGGCCATGGGGCAGACGGTGGCCGGTCACGTTGATATCGAGGACACTCAGCTGGTCTTCCAGCTGGATCTTCCGCCTGCCCTGTCCTTCTTCGCGCCCGTCGTGGAAAAAGCCGTGCGTGCCAATGGAGAGAAACTGCTGGCGCCGCCCAACTCCTGATAGCGGATCGGCAGCAGCTACCGGAATGTGGTGGATGTTAGACGTTCCGGTCCAGTTCCAGGTAGGTCTCGGGAATGCGCAGCGCGGCGGATGCTGCCTGAGTTTCGCGGACGAACAGCATCAGCGCGGTCATCAGCAATCCGATCGACACGATAAACACGCCGGCAGCGATCTGCGGATAGTCGAGTCCCGCGAACTCTCCGACGAACAGCAGGACTACGGTCAGCCCGATTGCCAGACCTGCCCAGACCAGGAGAACGATGGCCCTTCCGATCAGCTCGATGCGTCGTGCGATGATCCTGAGCTCCAGCACGCACTTGTCGTGTTCGACACCAGTAGTCTGTCCATGCAGCACCTCCAGTTCGCGCGACCGATCGACAACGCGGCCCAATCGGGCCGAAAGCAGGTTCATGAGATTGGCTATGGCCACCAGGACGAAGACGGGCGCCAGCGCCAGCTGGATAGTCTGGGCAATCATCGATCCGTTCCAGAAACCGGGCGCGCCAGGAGGTAGGCGGCGTCCTCATCGCACGCAATGCCCGATGCGCCTGCCGCGTTCGCAGCCTCGCCCGGCGCCAACGCCAGACCATCCAGTTTCAGATGACCCGAAAGCGGTAATACCAGGCACGCGTCCGAGTATCGGCGCCGGATCGCTTCAGGCGGAGAGCCGACGCACAGGTCCAGCAGGAACTTCGGCCCGTCCACCAGTGTGGACGGCCGGGCCAGATCGAAGCTGGCAAAATGTTGCGGGTCGGCGGGGCCCCGGTCCGCGATGGCCAGCGCCTCGTCCAGATGCAGCTCGCGAGGCCTGCCGTAGTCGTAGAGACGATAAGTCACGTCGCTGTTCTGCTGGATTTCCACCAGCGTGATCCCGGCCCCGATCGCATGCACCGTGCCCGCAGGCAGGTAGAAGAAATCGCCCCGGCGGACTTCATGCCAAACGAGCAGGCTCTCGATCGATCCGTCCAGCGCGGCGGCCTTGAGCTCGTCGTCGTCCAGCTTTCGCGCGAGCCCGACAGCGATCGGGGCCCCCGGTTCGGCATCGAGGATCAGCCAGCACTCTTCCTTACCGCGCGCACCTTCCGGCGCCCGCGCATCGTCGGGATGGACCTGCACCGACAGTTTTTCGCTCGTGAAAAGATATTTTGCGAGGAGATCCTGCAGCGGGGCGACCGGATCGAACCAGATCTCGCCGATCCTCTTGCCGCCGGCATCGAAGGGCGCGGGCAGCACGTCCCTGCCCCACACCTTTTCCACCCTGATCTGCGGCAGCTTCTGCATCGGCTCAGGTCTTCGTCACGCCGGGCAGCTTGCCCACCCGCTGGGCCTCGTCGGCGTCGATGACCAGGACCTGATCACCGTCCACCACGACGATGACATTCTCCAGCCCGATGGCCGAGACGCGCGGTCCGTCACTCTGGACTATGACATTTCGGCATTCGACGAGGTCTGCCTTGCCCCTGATCGCATTGCCGTTCTCGTCCTTTTCGCGGGCGGTCCGGACCGCGTTCCAGTCGCCGATATCCGACCATTCCATCGAAGCGGCCACCATGGCGGCCCGGTCGGTGTTCTCCATGACCGCGTAATCGACGGACTCCCCCTCTATCCCGGCGAAAGCGTCGGCATCCGGCAGGAAGATTCCGTCCTCGTCCCTACCCCGCGCGACCGATTGACGGATTGCCGAGATCATGTCCGGACGATAGCGCTCCAGCTCGTCGAGAAAGCAGCCGGCCCGGAAGCAGAACAGCCCGCCATTCCAGCTATAGCCGCCATCGTCCAGATAGGCGCGGGCGCGTTCCCGGTCCGGCTTCTCGACGAATTCCGCCACGCGGAAGCCGCTGCCGAGGGCAACGCCCTTTTTCAGGTAGCCGTAGCCGGTCTCGGGCCGGGTTGCTTCGATGCCGAAAGTTACCAGCCAGTCCTCCCGGGCCAGCGCCGCGGCGGCTTCGACGGCGGCGCGAAATGCGACCTCGTCCCCGATATGGTGGTCGCTGGGGCAGACCAGCATGATGGCGTCTTCGGGCAGTTGCAGGGCGGCGAGCGCTATCGCGGGCGCGGTGTTGCGCCCTTCGGGTTCGATGATGATGGATACATCTTCGTAGTCGCCTGTCGCATCGGCGAGCAGTTCGCGGTGCCTGCGACCGCCGACGATGATCGGCGGGTGATACAGCTTCCTGCTGCTGCAGCGCTGCAATGTCGCGTCGAGCATGGTGTCCCGTCCCACGACCGGCAGGAACGGCTTGGGCCTTTGGGACCTGCTGTAGGGCCACAGCCGGGTGCCGCTTCCGCCGCAGAGAATGACGGGATGTATCATGCGTTTGCCATCGAGGTCATGGCGCGCCTGTGCCCGTAGCGGCTCCGTGTTGCAATCGCCGTCTCGGCTCTGCGAGGCGCCGGGCGTTTGTTCAGCACGATCCGGCGCAGAAGCGTTGCCGGTAGCCGGCCTGCGCCGGGATCAAATCGCCGAACTGGTCGCGTGCCGGTTCCCAGCGTGCCTTTTCCCGCACCAGCGCGCAGATGCGGGCATTCACCTCGGGATCGGGATTGGGATCCGACACTCGGCAGTCGGTTGCGCGCCCGTCGGTGCCAACCGTCACGACTACCGTGACACTCGTGCCAAACCTTGTGGACCGGCCCCCTTCCGGTACCGGAAAATCGCGCGCATCGTTGATGGAGGTCGAAAGGAAGCGCGGCCTTTCGGCAACGCGCGGAACGCCATTTCCGCTCCCGGTCCCGCCCTGCCCGCTGCCGGTCCCGCTTCCGATTCCTGCAGCGCCGGTTCCCGCACCCTCGTCCCGGGCTCCGGACCGGTTGTCCCGTCCGGTCGAGGTCGCTTGTGGCGCAGGCGTCGGATCGGAGAGCGTCTGCGCGGGCTCGGGCACCTGCACGGGGCGAGGCGTCGCCTCCTGCCCGGGCGCACCCTGTGCGCCCTCGTCAGGCTCGGGAGGCGCGGGTGGCGGATCCGGCTGGTCCGGAGTTTCGACGGACACGGTGGTGAGAGCCTGCGCGATGTCCTGCTCGAACGCCCCCATCGTGTCAGGTACCAGGAAGCGGGCGAGTGCGTACAACGCCGCGAGGTGCAGGATCAGGATCGCGACGATCAGGGGGACGCTCGGACGCCGCCGGGTCGCGGTGTAGCTGCTGGGCTGCTCCATCGGCGCATGTTCAAGCGCAAGCGCGCGACCACCGCAATCCCCCGCGCACAAATCAAGCCAGCCCAAAACAAAACGGCGGCCCCTAAGGGACCGCCGTTCCGTTTTTTCAGATTTGAAGAGCCCTAGAACTCGTAGCTTACGCCGAGCTGGATCTTCCAGAGTGAGGACGAGGTCGTGATGAACGGATCACGCAGCGAAACCGTGCCTGCCGCATCATCGTACTGCCCGTTGATCGGGGTGTAGACGTAGCGTCCGTCGCCATCGACATTCGCTCGAACCAGCGCTTCCGAGTAGCCATACGACTCCCGTACATTCGCGCCGTCGTCCAGCAGGTTCAGGAAGTTGTCGAAATCGACGAACAGGCGCAGGCTGTCTTCCTTGAAACCGAACGCGCTCAGCGGCCCCGGAATTTCCTGACCGAACCGGAGGTCCAGGTCGTAGTACCAGTCGTTCCGGCAGCTGTTGCGTTCGATCGTCTGCCCACGGAAATCGTTGATGCAATCGTTGTTCGTGATGAACTGGTCGAGTGCATTGGCGAAATTCGCGTCAGCAAAAACAACATTGGGATCGTTCGGACCGGTCGGCACATAGAACAGCGAGTTGAAGTCACCGCTCGCACTGTCGTTCAGCACCGCCGAAGGGGCGTTGTCCCAGACGATCGAATACGGCCGTCCCGAAGTGGCCCGGAACACGAAGCCGAAGCTCGTCGCGTAGTCACCGAAGAACGCTTCGCGGAAGTTCAAGGCCGCCGTGATATTGTGACGGTTCTCGAATTCGGCAGTCGCAACATCGACCTGCTGACGATCCGCCGCTGCGACGATGTCGAAGCTGGAGGTCGCAGTCGAACTGTTCGAATACCGGTTGTTCTCCGAGTCGGTGTAGGCGTAGCCGACGTTGAAGTTTACGCCACCACCGTCGGTGAACAGGCCACGGCGCCAGTTCTTGCTGAACACCACGGACGCGATCTTGCTCTCGAAATCAGCACCGTTCGTAAGCTGGATTTCGTCGTCACGGCTGGTCGAGAAGCACGCCGCATTCACATTGGTATACTGCGGCGGACGACCGCCCTGATCGATCAGGGTTGCCGTACAACCATCGATGCTCGGATCAATCGCGCGGTAGATCGGGCGACCATCGACAGTGAAACCGTTGTTGCCGAGACGCGTGTCCACGACCTGAGACAGATCGACGAAGTCGACCGGGTTCTGGAAGCGGCTGTAAATGAAATCGAGGTTCAGACGCCAATCGGAGAAGAACCCGGTTTCCGTTCCAAATTCCGTCGAAAGACCGAAGTTCGCGCGCCAGACGGTCGGCTGCTTGAAGTCGGGATCGGTCGACTGGGTATCAGCGAGTCCGCCAGCGGACTGGTTCGACGCCTGGGTAACGACGCAAGCAGGAACCCCATTGAAGGTATTGCCGGTTGTCACGTCCGCTTGCCCGGTCGGGAAGCACCCGGCGCGGCCGGTCTGACCGAACCCGACGGCGAACCCGTTGTTCGAAAACGCGTTGGAGAAATAGACCGCCGGATCGCCGCCGGTGAAACGACCCACGCCACCCTTGATCTGCGTATTCCGGATGAACCCGTCATTGTACAGGTCGTAGGTCAGGCCGAGACGCGGCAGTACCACCGGATCGATTTTCCCGAAGCTGTTCGCATTCGTGAAGCCATAGCGATCGAAGAAGTTGGGGTTCGCATCCGGGGCGTCGCCCGAAAGCCACTCGAGACGAACGCCGGCGACAACGCCCAGCTGCTCGGTCGCCTGCCACTCGTCTTGGATATACGCGACCCAGGTGTTGCGCTTCCACTCGGCGGCTGCATCGTTGATGTCGCCGCTGGCGGTGAAGTTGCCGTACGCTCCGGCCGCTTCGCCTGCATTGATGGCATCGCCGTCCGGGAAGGTATTGGTTCCGCCGGACAGGATGCCGTTGGCGAAGTCGTCCAGATTGGTGAACGTCAGCGTTCCGGTCGAGTTCTGCGCGAACAGGTTGAACACGTCCAGCTGGTTGAATTCACCGCCAACCGTGATCGTGTGGTTATCCTGGTTGAAACGAGCGAGCGCCTTGATCTGCGTGACCGTGGTGTTGAGCTCGTTCGAGGTGCGGGAAAAGCCCGGGCCTGCCACGATTGAACCGTTGTTGCCGCCGTTGTTTACTCCGACGACGAACCGCGGCATCGGCATATCGCTCTGCGCTTCACCGCCACCCACAGGGCCCTGGATATCCTGCACCTCGGCGCGGCTGGCACGGATTTCGGTCGAGAAGTTGTCGGACCAGTCGGAATAGAGACGAACCGAGTAGTAGTCGCTCTCGGTGCCTTCGGCTTCGAAGCTGTTGAGACCGGTGAAGACACGGCTGGTAAGCGAGAAATCGTCTTCCTCGACGTTGATTTCTTCCAGGCGCTGGTAAGTCGCCTCGAGGCGGTGATCGTCGGTAATGTAGGCATCGATTCGGCCGAAATAGCGCGTGCTGTTTTCGGCCAGCGTCGTCGCCTGACCACCGGTTTCGAAGCCGTAGACATTGCTCAGGATGTCGGAGAAGCGATCGAAATCGGCCTGGGTGACGAAATCGACTTCGTTGGCGAAGCCTTGGCCGGGCAGGCCGGTCAGCTGACTGTCGGCAAGATCGGTTTCCTCATAGCCTGCAAAGAAGAACAGGCGATCGGGAATGATCGGACCGCCGAGCGTCGCGCCCCAGCGCTTCTCCTTGTAGGGAGCGCCAGAGAAGTTCGTGCCTTCGATGCTGTCGCCTTGAAGGCCGTCATCGGCGTATGTGAAGAAGGCAGAACCGTGGAACTCGTTCTGGCCCGACTTCGTCACGACGTTGATCGCACAGCCGGTGAACTGGCCGTACTGGACATCGAACGGAGCGAATTCGACCGAGGTTTCACGGATCGCATCGTAGGGAAGCGGCAGCGAATTGCGGCTAGCAAACGGCGTGCCGTTCAGGCCGAAGAGGTCGGATTGGGCGATGCCGTCGACCGTGAAAGCATTCGTGCGGTCGTTTCCGCCAAGGCAGGAAACACGATCGACTTCGTTCGAGCGGTCGAGGCTGACGCGCGGATCGATGCGGATGATGTCGCGAATGTCGCGGCTGATGGACGGAAACGACTCGAGCGTCTCTTCGCCGAACGACTGGCCGGGTCCGATCGCCCGCTGGCTGAGCTGGACGCGGGCACCGGTGACCACGATGATGTTTTCCGCACCGGTGGTGCTGGAAAGGGTGAAGGTAAGCTGCGTGTTGCCCTGAAGGTTCGTGAATACGTCTTCGACCGTCTGGCCTTCGTATCCGGACGCGGTGGCCGTCACGGAGTACGGACCGCCGGTCACGAGGCTATCCACGCGGAAGGATCCGTCGTTACCGACCGAAAGCGTACGGCTCGTACCGGTACGGGTGTCGGTCACGACGACCTCTCCCCCCGGGAGCGGATTGCCGGCTTCGTCCGTCACGAAACCTTGGATGCCGGTGGTGATCTGCTGGGCGGCGACAGGCGTCGATACCGTTGCGGCGGCGGAGAGACTGACGACGCTGGCCGCCAGGAGATACTTGAGCTTCATAGGAGATACGGTCCCTGTTCGTGTCCGGAGGAATGGTGGAGGAGAACAGGCGCGCCGATAGGGCGAGTAAAAGACGAAAAAAAGTAGGTCCGGTTACAGATTTGTGACAAATCACAGGTCCGCTGCACATCGGTGAAATGTGCACGGCCAAATCACTGTAAACAATGGAGTTTTATGGTGTTGCTGCAGCGCAACACAAGTTGGCTAAAGCTCGCCCTTCGTAGTGTAGCGGATCGAATCAGGCCAGATTGATTTCACGCAGGCGCTGCAGCAGGAAATCGTGACTCGAAATCGGCTCGGGAATCTCTCCGTCCGCGAACGCCGGCAGGGTCTCGATTACATAGTCAGGACGGAAATGCAGGAAGAACGGCATCGAGTAGCGCGCGCGCCTTGCCGCCTTTCCCTTCGGATTGACCACGCGGTGGGTCGTCGAACGCAGGTGCCCCGCCGTCAGGCGATCGAGCATGTCCCCGATATTCACTACCAGCGATCCGGCGGGCGGATCGATCGCGAGCCAGTCGCCCGACTTCGTCAGCAGTTCGAGGCCCGCCTCTTCGGCGCCGAGCAACAGCGTGATGGTGTTGATGTCCCCATGCGCCGCGGCACGGATCGCCCCTTCCGCCGCCTCGTCGGACAGGGGCGGATAATGCAGCAGCCGCATGACCGAATTGCCATCCTCGACCGTCGGATCGAAGAAATGCTCGGGCAGTTCCAGATGGATCGCAATGGCGCGCAGGATGCGCCGCCCCGCTTCCTCGAAAGCATCGTAGAGCGCCTTGAAGGTCTCCTCGAAGCCATCGACTTCGTCCGGCCACACATTGGGGGCCATGAACTGTTCGAGTAAATGGCCCGAAGGCAGGCTGCGCCCGACATGCCAGAACTCCTTGAGGTCGTGGACCTCGGCGTCCTTGGCCTTTTCCTTGCCGAACGGCGTGTACCCGCGCGCACCGCCGCCGCCTTCGATTTGATACTTGCGCTTTGTTTCGGCCGGGAGCGCGAAGAATTCGCGGACGAGCTCTTCCGCGCGCGCGATCAGCGCGGCATCGATTCCGTGATCACGGACGATGGCGAAGCCGAACTCGCTGAAGCTTTCCCCCAGCCGGTCGGCGATTTCGGGAAGCGGCTTTTCCAGCGATACGCTGGCAATATCCGTGGCGGGGGCAGTCATGGAAGTTTCCTCAGGCGAGAAGGAGGCCGGCGAGAGCGGCACTCATGAGATTGGCAAGCGACCCGGCGGCGAGCGCACGCAGGCCCAGCCGGGCGATGACCGGCCGCTGGTTCGGAGCAAGGCCGCCCGTAACCGCCATCTGGATGGCGATCGAACTGAAATTGGCGAAGCCGCACAGGGCGAAGGTGACGATGGCCCGGCTACGCTCGCTGAGCACGTTGTCGCCCGGTTCGCCCAGTTCGATGAATGCGACGAATTCGTTCAGCACGACCTTGGTGCCGAACAGTCCCCCGGCGAACTGCGCTTCGCCCCATGGGATTCCGATCAGGTACATGACCGGCGCAAAGACGTAGCCCAGCAATTGCTGGAACGTGACATCCGGAAACCCGAACAGCCCCCCGATGCCGCCGAGCGCGCCATTGGCAAGCGCGACCAGCGCAACGAAGACCATCACGAGCGCGCCCACTGCGACGGCGAGGCGTACACCCGTCATCGCGCCCTGCGCCGCGGCCTCGATGATGTTGGCAGGCTTCTCCCCTTCCTCGAAGGTTTCGGCCACGGCAACCTCGTGCGGCCTGCCGCCATCGAGGGCGCCGGGGCCCTCCGCCGTCGTCCCGCCAACTTCGGCCTGCCGGATCGGCACGGCACCTTCGGGCACCGCGTCGGGCTCGTCGGGGTAGATGATCTTGGCCATCAGGATACCGCCGGGCGCCGACATGAAGGCCGCGGCCAGCAGAAACGGAACCGCCTGCGTGCCGATGAAGCTCGCATATGCGGCCAGGATGGTCCCGGCGACGCCGGCCATGCCCACGCTCATGAGGGTGAATATCTGCGCCGGCTTGAGCGATGCGAGATAGGGCCTGACGACGAGCGGGCTTTCGGACTGGCCGACGAAGATGTTGGCCGCGCTCCCCAACGCTTCGACCTTGCCGATCCCCGTGATCCAGCCGATCGCCCCGCCAACCCAGCGAACGAGAAGCTGCATGATCTTGAGATGGTAGAGGATAGACACCAGCGCCGCGAAGAACACGATGACCGGAAGCGCGGCGATCACGAAGGAGTTCGCGAAAGGGTTCGTCTCCATCGATCCGAAGACGGCTTCGATGCCCACCGTCGAGTAGTTGAGGAGGGCGATGACGCCGTTGGACAGGCCCTGGATCGCGGTCTGGCCCAGCGGCACGCGCAGCACGATGACCGCCATCAGCGCCTGCAGTGCGAATGCCGCCGCCGCCACCCGCAGGCGAATCCGACGTTTCCCGTTCGAAAGACAAAAGGCAATGCCGAGGATCACGAGGATCCCGATCAGGCTCGTCAGAAAAGGAGGCATCGATCCCCTGCAATGCTGTTCACGGTTCGCCCGCACGTGTTGGCCGGGATTGCGCAAGAGTCAAATCCGCAACGTCTTCCATGCTTTTCATTTCACAAATTCGACTTTAGGCCACGCGGATGAACCGACCTGCCAGCGCTCCACCCCTCGCCCCGGCCGCCCAGAACTGGATAATTCCGCGTGGGCTTTTCGTGATGATGCTGCTGTATGGCGGCATGACGGTGCTGGCGGGTTTCCTCGCGTTCAAGCAGGTCCAGCTCTGGCCGACGGACCTGGCAGTGGAAGCCGGCATCTTCGCGTTTCTCCTGCTGGTCGTGATTTCCAGCACCGTTTCCCAGCTTTACGGCACGAAGACCGCGAACCGGATCGTTTGGTGGGGTTTCCTGCCGCTCGCCTTCTCCATCGTGCTCATGACACTCGTCCTGTCCCTGCCGCCCTCGCCAGAAATGCTCGAGGGGCGCCCGGGCGCGAACGCCGCTTTCGAGCTGGTGCACGGGCAGTTCTGGCGCGTCGTTTCGGCAGGACCGGTGGCCTATCTCGTGTCCCTGCTGCTCAATGTCTGGATCTTCGACAAGCTCCGCGGGAATTTTTCGGGCGGCGGATTTTCGATCCTGGTGCGCGGCGCGATCGCGAGTGCGCTCAGCCAGGCGATCGATTCGATCATCTTCGTGACTCTCGCCTTCTACGGCGAATTCGACATCACCAACCTGCTGATCGGGCAGGTCCTCGCGAAGGTCACGCTCTCTTTCGTGCTGGTGCCTTTCCTGATCGGAGGCGGGGTCGCGTTCGCCAAGTGGCTGGATGGACGGCAGCCGGGCTAGGCCGGTTTTCTGGCGGGCGTCTCTTCCACGCCCAGCAACCTGAGCGCTTCGCGAACGAGTTTCTGCGCGCCGGCACCGTCGGAGACATCGACCACGATGGCCGCATCGTCGTCGATCGCCCTGCCGGTATGGTCGCCTTCCACTGAAATGATCCGTGAGAGAGCCGGCGCCGCATCGCGGATCGCGGGGCTGATCGCCCGCATCTGTTCGATTCTGCCGTCGGTGACGATGACAGCCGTGCGCTTGCTCATGCCGAGCGGGTTCCAGCTGCGCGGATCGCCCCCGGGCACGAACTGGACCGGATAGCCGTCGGCAAGCGCGGTTTCGAACCGTTCCTTGTTCGATTCCAGTGCCAGATACCCGACATCGGCATCGCGCAATCCGTCGGCCACTGCCCGTCCGAGGTCGCCCATGTTGATCACTAGGATCGGCGCATCTTCGCCGGCAAGCTTGCTGTCCGGCGGGCCCCGGCGCAGCTTGCCCGCAAGCTTCCGGCCCAGATTGGACGTGACGGGCGTAAGCGCCATGCTGACTGCGATGGCCGGGATGACGACGGCGAGCGCTTCGGGCCCGAGCAGCAGGGCTACGGTCGGCAGCGAAAAAACGACCAGTGCGAATTCGGAGCCCTGGCCCAGCAGGAACCCGAGCTGAATCGATCCCGGTACCGACCAGCGATTGAGGAGCCCGGCGACCACGTTAAAACCGCACTTCAGGAAGATGAGGGCACCCGCCAGCAGCAGGACCGCCCACCATTCGTTCGCCACGACATCGGGATCGAGGCTCAGGCCGACAGTCATGAAGAAGAAGCCGAGGAACAGCCCGCGAAACGCTTCGATCTCCGTCTGGACGAGCAACCGATAGCGCGATTCGGCAAGCGCCACGCCGCCGAGAAATGCACCGAGGGTGAGCGAAAGTCCCACCGCCCCGGTCAGCCACCCGGCCGCGAGGGCAAGGAAAAGGGCGGAAGCGGTCAGGACTTCGCTGCTGTCTATCCCGGTGATGATCCGGAACAGCGGCTCCGTGAGATAGCGCGCGAACAGGATGGCGATCCCGAACGCGGCGAGGCCCTTGAGAGCCGCCAAGATGAGTGCCATGCCGAGATCAGATCCTGCCGCGCCCAGACTGCCCGCGATTACGAGCAGGGCGATGGCGGCGATATCCTGGAAGATGAGGATCGATTGCGCGGCGCGGCCCACCGGGCAATCCTCCTGGTCGCGTTCGCGGATGATCCCGATGACCACCGCCGTGGAGGACAGCCCCAGCGCGAAACCCCCGATCGATGCTGCAAGCGGATCGAGCCCGAAGAGCAGGCCGAGCGCGGTGAATCCCCCGCCCGCGACCAGCATCTGCAAGGTTCCAAACCCGAAGATATTGCTCGCCTCCTCCCGGATGCGACGCAGGGAAAAATGCAGGCCGAGATTGAACAGCAGGAACATGACCCCGGCTTCGGCCAGCGCGGCCACGACCGGTCCGTCGAACCGGTCCGCCCAGCCAGCGAACCCGAGCACGAGGCCCACCGCGATGTATCCGACGATGGGATTGAGGCGGCAGATCTTCGCGACCAGCGCGGCCAGGATGCCAAGGCCGAGAAGGACGATCGCAGGCTGGATGACATCCAGCACGCCTTCACCCGATGCCAGTAACTCGATCATGCCCCGTTACCCTCCGTCAGCCGAAAATGGCGGGCTTCGCGCACAAAGCAAGAGCGGCGCTAACGACCCCCGCTGATCGTGAGCGTCGTGGGCAGCGAGTCGGCGCTCTTGTGGAGGTTGAGCAACTGCTGGACCAGGGCGATGACTTGCATGGATCGCGCTTCCACCGTCGCCCCCGCCTCGCAGCTGGCAAGGTCGCGGTCGGGCACGAAAAAGCGTTCTCCGCGAAACCGGGTCGCGACGAGGTCAGCGCCCGCTCCTCGTTCGACCGACAGCAGTTTCCGGTACTGCGGGACGGGGGCGCTCGCAGAACACTCGTCGTTCTCGAACGGCAGGCGGAACAGTCTCTGGTCTCCGCCCTTCAGGTCGGCGCGGACATACTCGCCGAGGAAGTAGATCACGCCCTGCACCGATCGGAATTGCGGTTCGAAGCGCAATTGCCTGTCGCCATCGATCTCGGAATCGCGTCCTTTCGCCGCGTGATCCGGTCCGCACCGCGAGACGGGACGGCGCTCTATCGCGACAGAGTTCGCGGACCCCGCCAGGACGAGCGCGCCGCGGGAGTCGACGCGCATGTCGTCCCGCTTCACAAAATCGAGATAGGCGGCGATTTCCTTGCGCTTCGCTTCCCCGGTCTGCGCCTCATCGGCGAGCAGGCCGCGATCGATGAGCTCGGCCATGCCCGGAATGCTCGCCCCGGAAATGGCCGGTCGGCTGACCAGCCGGTAATGGCAGAGGAAATGTTCGAACCCGCTTCCCCGCATCGGCTCGTTCTCGATCGGCTCGCCCGCCGGCACGTTCCCGTCGTAGATGTCCACCCGCTCGATGAAGAGCGCCATGAGCAGTTCGTCCGGCCAGCCTTCGTCGAGGTAGCTCGCAATGGTGGTCGGCGCGATCGTCTGCTGGATACCGCGCTGGAAGTCCTCCGTCGCGTAGACGGCTCCGACGAAGCTGGGATTGGTCGCGACCGATCCTCCGACCCCCGGGACGACCAGATCGGCCCCGCCGGTCAGTTCCGCCTCTAAACCGGAAGTGGCGCTTACGCTGACATTGCCGTTGATCGTCTGGATGCCGGTAAAGTGGAGCGGGAAGCGCTCGCTGGCCCGCACGATATTCAGCAGTGTGAGCTCGTCCTCCATCGCGGCGACGGTCCGGTTGTGGTCGACCGCCACCTGCCGCAGCTGGGGCGAAAAGGCGCAGCCGCCAAGCAGTCCGGTCGCGAGGACCGACGCAATCAGTCCGGCGTGGCGGCGGCGCATCCTCAGCCCATCCCCTCGACACCGAAGTCCCGGCGGGCCGACACGATGGTCACGACCATCCCTGCCAGCGCATCGAGCAGGACGATCATAGTGATGATGAAGAAGCTCGATGTCGCGAAGCTCTGGAACATCAGGAATTCCACGAAGCAGACGATGAAAAGCCCCATGGACAGCATGTGGTTCACGATCCCTGCGGACCCCGTGCCGGTCGCCTTCACCACCTCGATGAAGAGGAAGATCACCGCGAAGACCACCAGCAGGTCACCCCAACCAAGCGAGAGCGTGACGCCGGACAGCATGGGCAGGGAAAAGGCCGTCGCATCCACCCACTGGAGAATGGCCGGCGATCCGTCCGGTGCGGGGTCCCCGGCGAACAGGGCGATGACGTTGTAGAGCAGGACCGGGATCAGAAGGTAGGGAAACATGTCGGAAAAAATTCTGATCCCCTTTCCACCCCTTCCGCGCCTTCCATGAGCGAAGCCGTGAATTTCTTGCGACGTGAGGGGATCCATCATTTTCCAAGTCCTTACAAGAAATGCTGATCGAAACTGACGTATTGACTACACGTTATTTCGATTTATTCAATACTAAAATTAAAAATCAGCCATTCATCTTCTTATGTTTTGGCAAACTATTACTTTACTTTTTCTCTAATTGGGGGTCTTGGCGATGAAGAATGCGCAAAAGACGGTGGAGATCGGCCGGGAACTGGCTCAGAATGCAATCGACCGGATACCCGACGATGCCTGGCCCGTTCTCGATCTGGCTTTCCAGATCCTGCTGGTCGTAGCCGCGGTCTGGCTGTTCCTCTCGCTCATCGCCTGGTGGCGCCGGCGCGCCTACAATCTGACGGTCGCATCGACCGCCAGGCGCAACAGGAAGGCGCAGCCGGAATTCCTGAAGGTCGACGAGAAGGCGCGCCGTGAAGCCATCGCACGAGGCCACGAGCATGCCGAACGACTCGACGATCGGGATCGCGAGGAAGAACTCGCCGCCCTGCGTGCCGGGAAGGAACCGGTGACGCTCGCCAAGCGGATCGCGTCGCTCGCCTCTCTCATCCTCTCGGTCTTCACGCTGTTCACCACTGTCAGCGGCGTTTTCATGCAGGTCACGAAGGTCGGCAATGAAGCGACCGAATGGACCGTGGGCGACCGGCTTCAATACGTGATCGAGAACCATCCGATCGCGACCACCGTCGCCGTGGTGATCATCCTCATCCACGTCTTCCAGTATTTCTACGACCGGAAATGGCAGAAGGACTGAACGCAATGGAATCGCAAGCCCTGGTCCTGACCGACCCGAACGTCCTCGCCGAATTCGCCCGTGAGGATTACTTCAAGACATTCTTCGAGAAACGTTTCGCCGCACCGCCCGATATCGCGGCCCTGCTATTCCGAGACGGCGCCTTCATCGATGCCTACAAGGGCACCCAGTTCTCCGTCGGGGGGATGTGGGAAAACCTGAAGGGTATCATCGGCGGATCGCATCACTACGCGATCATGCTGGCCGACCTGAAGCCGTTCCAGGTCCAATTCCCGATCAAGGCGATGAGCCGCGACCATGTGGAGATCGTGGGGACCGCCACGGTCGAAATGCAGCTCAATCCGGAGCAGGCGGGGAACATCCTCGGCCTCATGCGCGGGGTCAGCCGGCAGAACGCCGTGCCCGACAGCGACGGAGAGCCGTCGGTGACCGGTCGCAAGGCCCTGTCCGTCTTCGACGTGCAGATGCGCCTGCAGCCCCAGTTCGAGGACCGGATCTTCGAGCATATCGTCGGGCGGCACGACGCCGAGGAAATACGCGGCAATCGCGGCATGCAGGACCAGATGCAGGCCGACATGATGTCCGAGGCAAAGCGCATCGCGGGCGCGATCGGGGTGCAGGTCAATTCCGCGTCCGTCACTTTCGCGATGAACGATGCCGAACGGCAGGAATTCGAAAAGGCCCGCATCGAACGCGAACAGGCGGCGATGGACCACCAGCTCGAACTGATGAAGCGCGAGGTCGGTCGCCAGTCCGAAGCGACGGCCTTCAAGCTCACCAGCAATGCGGACCTGCAGAAACTGCAGAACGTGACCGAAGACGACCTTCGGCACATGGTCCTGAACTCCGAAGTCGCCTTCGTCGACGCGCGCGAGGCCCATGCCCGCCGACAGGAAGCGGAAGCCCTGCAGCACCAGATCGAGATCCTCGACCGGGAACGCGAGGCGAAATTCCGGATGGCGCTGGAGGACAGCGCTCATGGCCTCGACCTCGGAGATCTCCAGACCCGCCACGACGAGCAGCGCCGGACGCGCGAACGGCTCGATACGGAGCACGGCGTCTATCTGCGCAAGGTCACCGAAGAAGCCCGGCTCGAGCTCGAACTGAAGGAGCAGGAGCAGAAGATCGCGATCGGGGAGAAAGCCGGACACTCCGCGCTTGATCTGGAGGAGCGTTCCAACCAGGTCGACGGCGCAAAGGCCGATGCCGATGTCGCGCGCGAGATCCGGAGCGGGGATGCCGAGACCGATCGCAAGATCCGCGAAATGGATGCGGATACCCGCCGCAGGGTAGAACAGATCGCAACGCTGAAGGGCATCGACCCGGAAGTCGCCGCGGTGTTCTACGCGAGCGAGAGCGAAGACGTCGCCAACATGAAGATCGCGGAATTCCAGGCCCGCGAGGGCGCTGCGCATGACAAGGTCGCGCTGATGCGCGAACTGATGTCGGAGGAACGCGAGCAGACGCACCGGATCCTTGAGACGGGGATGAAGGGGGCGTCCGGCGTCGCCGCGGGGGCGGGTGGCGGAGGGGCCAATCCAATGGCACCCCCGCCCCCGCCCGAAACGGTCGAATGCCCCAATTGCGGACGGACCAACCGGGGCAAGGACCGCTTCTGCGTCGGATGCGGCCAGCAACTGCGCACCTGATCCGATGAAGCGCCGCCTCTTCGCCCCGAAGGATTGCTGCTACGAAAGCATTGCAGCGCATCCCGATGCGCAGTGGTGCGGCGGCTGCGGCCAGCCGCTGGTGCGCTGCATGGCCCACGCCGAATGCGGCGGCCTCCTCGACCGCGACGCCCTGTGCGATCGCTGCGTGGATCTGCACTTCGTCATCGTGAAGGGGGCTGCGCTCTATGCACCGGTCGGTGGGTCGGTCGCGCTGCCGTTCGAAATGGTGAACCAGTCCAACAACGGGCGATCGCTGTTCCTGACCGGGCTGTGGAGTAAGGAAAAGGGCGACTGGCGGCAGGAAGATCCGGGCTGGTCGGAACTCGCCCCGCTGGAGCGCGCGCGCACGAGCGTCTGTGCGACCGAGATCAACAAGCCCGGGACCCACCAGATCCGGATCATGTGGGCCGTCTCCACGCGGTTCATGCAGCGCCAGGAAAACTTCGTCTTCGCCACCACCGTTTTCCTGACGGTGGAAGACGCGGCCCACCAGACCGCACCCACCATCCAGTTTTCAAACGAGAACGAGATGTACGGCAACGTCATCAAGATGGATGTCGGGCACAAGGACGGGGAGCGGCAGACGGTCGATGCGATCGACATGCACGTTCAGCGCATGGATCTCGAGGAACGGCGCCTGAGACTGCGCGGAATGGAAAACGGACTGGTGGTGCCCCGCGGTGCGCCGCTCGACTTCCACGGTTTCAAGCCGGACGAGTGCGTCGCCTCCGGCCTGCCGATCATGACGCGCGACGGCGTTCTGGGCTTCGGACGCGAATGGGCGGAAGAAGCAGGGGTCGCGAGCGATGTGCGGATACTCGTCTGCGATCCGGCCGGGACAGTCGACCGGGAACTCTCGCTTCAGCTGTCGCGCCGGCATTTCGACCTCTACATCGAGAACGGTTGCCTCGTCCTGAGAGCGAAGGGCCGCAACGGCGTGGTCGTGGGCGGCAAGGCCCTGAAGCAGGGCGAGCGGGTCATCCTGGAAGACGAATCCGTCGTCGAACCGCTGGGCGGCCATGGCGACAGATTGCGCCTGCGCATCGGCTTCACCCGCGAACATGACAGGGTCGGCACGGTCACGATCACGCGAGACCCCGCGCTGGGAGAAACGGCATGACCGGGCGCGCTGACTGCGATGCGGGAAGGCGCCCGCGCCAACGGTCCACCGGACCATCGAGGGGGACCTACCGATGACGATTTGTGCGAATTGCGGAAGCGAGAACCCGGCGGGCGCATCCTTCTGCGGAGCCTGCGGCAAGCCCATGGAGAGCCCGGCACCGCCGCCCGCCGGCGATCTCGACGCGATGCAGACCGTCAGCCCTTACGAAACGCACGGCAGAGACCGGGCGGACGACACGCAAGGCAGGCGCGCCAAGGCGCAGATCGAGCTGGAAGAAGGCACTGTCTTCGCCGGCCGCTACACGATCGGCACTCTCCTGGGGCGCGGCGGCATGGGCACGGTCTATCGCGCGATCGACCGTCACGGGGAGCGCGACGTCGCGCTCAAGCTGATCCGGGCGGACAGGCTGGAAGGCGAAGGCGCGGTGCAGCGGCTGATCAACGAAGGGGTGACGACGCAGCAGCTTTCGCACGACAATATCGTCAAGGTCTACAACGTGGACGAGGCGGACGGCATTCCTTTCGTCGCCATGGAATTCGTGGAAGGAACCACGCTCGCCGAATGGCACCGCAAGAAGATGGCGGCGCGCGAACAGGTCCCCGCCCGCGTCGCGGCTCGGATCGTCATGGCAATGCTGGATGGTCTGGAGGCCGCGCACGCGAACGGGGTCATCCACCGCGACCTGAAGCCGCAGAACGTCATCCTGACAAGCGAGCCGGACCAGGCGAATGCAAGCCTGAAGATCCTCGACTTCGGTATCGCACGGGCCGCGACGATCGAGGAATCCCTGTCCGGCACGGCGCTCGGGACGGAAGCCTACATGGCCCCGGAACAGCGGACCGATCCCGACCTCGTCGACGAGAGCGCCGATCTCTACGCGCTGTCCAAGGTCTTCTACAAATTGCTGATGGACGCGTTGCCGGAAGGCATGTGGCAACCGCCGTCGGCCAGCCGCAGCGATGTGAGCAAGTATCTCGACGATCTGATCTACGCCGGCATTTCCACCGGGCGGAGCGGCAGGCCGGCTTCGGTCGACGAATACCGCCGCTGGCTGCTGGCCGCGATGAACGGGCAGCGCTTCGAGCGGGACCGGACGGATTCACCGGTCCGGGATGGGCCGGTTTCGTTGATGCACGAACGGGAAACGCGCCAGCAGGCGGGACTTCCCAAGCCTGCGCTGTACGGCCTGCTGGGGTGCGGCGGACTGATCGCGCTCTTCGTTCTCGTCTCGATCATAGCTGGTTTGTCCAACCCGGAATTGATCGAAGACGAAGGTACCGCCTCCGGGCCGGAGTATTCGCTCCTGTCGGGCACGTGGAACAGCGATCTCAGCGGCGAAAGCATGTATTTCGTCGTCCCGCCGGACGGGGACCTCAACCAGACGGAAACCGTGGACGGGGTGCCGGTCACCATGACGGGGCGGTTCGAGGGCCTCTTCGCCAACTACACCTATTCCTCCGCGCCGCTGACCTTCACGGGGACGCTCGCCTGGGACGGGGTCGATTGCCATCTGCAGAACCAGGTCACCATGGGCGGCCAGACTGTCACCGACATCTATCACATCGATCACGCGCCGGGCCACGTCCCGGGGGCGGACGTCTGCCCTGATCGGTTCGACTGAATCCGCAAATGGAGGGAGCATCGCCAATGTACGCCGAAACCTATGACGGTTTTTCGCTCACGGGCTGTCTGTTCGAAGACACCCCCGTTCCGGCGCCCGCGCTCGGATCGGACCGGTCGGAAAGCCAGCTGCCGACGAGGGTCGACCTCAGGCCCTACTGCTCCGCCGTAGAGAACCAGCTGGAGACCAACAGCTGCGTCGCCAACGCCATCGTCGGGGCGATCGAGTTGCTCCAGCGAAAGGCCGGTCGGCCGGTGACCGACCTTTCGCGCCTGTTCCTCTATTTCAACGCCCGGCGCCTGGGAAAGCGCGAGCATCTGGATGCGGGCACGTACATCCATCACGGCATGGCCGCCGTACTGGCCCATGGCGTGTGCGAAGAGCGCATGTGGCCGTTCCAGAAAGTCGCCGTGAACGAGGAGCCGACGCAAGCCTGCTTCGAGAACGCGGCCCACTACGAGGCGCTGCAATTCGCGCGTACCCCGCACCAGTCGGCCCTTGCCGCCCTTGCCGACGAGTTGCCGGTCGCCTTCGGGATCGTCCTGCCCAACGAATGCTACGACAGCGCGCGGCAGGACGGGGTGATGAAAGACCCGCAGGACATTCCCGTCCGCAGCCAGCCGAGCGGCCATGCGATGCTCATGGTCGGATACGACCTTGCCAGCCGCCTGTTCATCGTCCGCAACAGCTGGGGCCCTGAATACGGGAAGGACGGGTACCTGATGATCCCGTTCGACGTGATGTTCAGATATTCCAACCCGCACCAGTTCTGGACCATCGGGGCGATCGAGGCTGCGCCGGGACTGAAGCTGATGGGTATGGGCGTAGAAGAAGCCGCCGCCAGCTATGGTGCGCCCGTTGAACGGTCGAAGGCCATGGACGGATTGCGCGGTGCGCTGCGCGACGACATCGAAGGCAGGCTCGGCCAGGCGAAGAAGGACTTTGCAAGTCGTCTGCGCGGAGACGGCTGAATTCGATTCTTTCCCTTGCCCTGTATTTGCCGAGCACGCATACTCCGATTCGTACAGACGATGCGGGGGATCGTTTGCTCGACGAAATACTTCCTGAATTGGAGCCGGAGCTCGAACGGATTGCCGCAGCCCGTCTGCGGGACGAGCGCGGCTGTTCGCTTTCGACGCACGACCTCATCAACGAAGCGATGATCAAGATCATGGGCTTCCGGAAGGTGGAACTGAAGGACAGGGCCCATGTCCTCGCCTGGTCGTCCAAGCTCATGCGGCAGGTTCTGGTCGACCATGCGCGGCGCAAGCGTGCCGACAAGCGGGCCCATATTCCGGTAACGCTGCACACGTCCCTGGCGCAGGATCCGCCGATCGAACTGCTCGAACTGGACGATCTGCTGCGCCGCCTGGCGGAACATGATCCGGAGCGGGCGCAACTGGTGGAGATGCGCTTCTTCGGCGGCATGACGATAGAAGACATCGCGCTTGCCATGGACCTTTCGGAGCCGACGATAAAACGGCGCTGGGCGGCAACACGGATCTGGCTCGAGAAACGTCTGAGCCACGCATGAGCTCGGGGGCCGACGATATCGGCCGGGATATCGCGGCCATGGCGCTGCTCGAGGACGTGCTAGAGCTTCCCTCCGATGATCGCCTTCGCGCAATCGACGCATCCGCCGCGGACGATGCCGTCAAGGCGCAGGCCCGGAATCTGCTCGCCGGATATCGCGACGGGGCCGCCGGATTGCGAACAGGTGCGGCGCTCGAGAACGAGACCGGCAGCGCCGAGGACGCGCCAGACACCATCGGCCCCTACCGCATCGTCCGCCAGCTTGGCCGGGGCGGAATGGGTACCGTGTATCTGGCCGAACGCAATGTGGGCGATTTTGACCACAGGGTCGCCATCAAGGTCATCCGAAGCGGCGCCCTGTCCGAGGCCCTGACCGAGCGCTTCTTTCACGAGCGCCAGACCCTCGCACAGCTCAAGCATCCCAACATCGCCCATCTCTACGACGGTGGCACCACGAAGGACGGCGCCCCGTATATCGTGATGGAATACGTGGCCGGACGAAGGCTCGCGGACTTCGTGGCGGAGGAAAGTCCCTCTCTGAAACGGCGGGTCGAGCTGATGCTGCAGATCATCGACGCGGTCGCCTTCGCGCATCGCAACCTCGTGATCCACCGCGACCTGACGCCCGGGAACGTGATCGTTGACGAGGACGGCGCTGCCCGCCTCATCGACTTCGGGATCGCCCGTCCGCAGGATGTCGCACCGGCGATGCGGGCTGACACGACCGCGGGCCTCAGCCTGACGCCCGGATACGCTGCGCCGGAACGCCGGCAGAGTGCGCCTGCAACGACCGCCATCGACGTCTATTCGCTTGGAAAGATTGCGCAGTTCCTGTTCGCGGAAAGAGAGGAGGACGAACTCGAAGCGATCGGGGCCAGGGCTGCGGAGCACGATCCGGCGGACCGGTATCCCAATGCCGAGGCCATGGGGGCAGACCTCCGCGCCTTTGGCGAAAACCGCCCGGTTGCCGCCTATTCCCGCGGCGCCATGTATCGCGCGCGCAAATATCTGGAGCGCAATACGGTGCCCGTCCTGCTCGCAGGGCTGGCGCTCGCGCTCCTGGTCGGTGGACTGGTCGGCGTCAGCGCCGCCTATCGCGAACAGCAGAAGGCGCTGACGCTCGCCGAAGAGCGGTTCGACGCGGTGGAAGACCTCGCGACCTTCCAGCTTTTCGATCTGTACGACGATCTGGGCCGCAGTCCGGGGAATACCGCCAGCCGGGTCGCGCTGGCGGAGAAGGCGCAGGCCTATCTCGACACGCTATTGGAAACGCGCGGCGGCGATCCGGACGCGCAATTGAGAGCCGCAGCCGGGTTGGTTCGGCTGGCGGAAATCCAGGGCGTGCCCGCGCGGCCCAATCTCGGGGATCTCGAAAAGGCCCGCGCGAACCTCGACAAGGCGGAGGTAATCCTCGATCGCCTCGCACAAGGCGGAGACCCCCGTTCGGCGGCGGGCCGAATGCGGATAGCCGCAGCGCGCGGCAGTATCCTGATCAATGCCGAGAGCGACATGGACGGCGCCGCCAGCATACTGGCATCGGCCGAACGCCTCGTCGAAGCGACACCGCAACCGGCGCGGGACGAACCATGGCACCAGGCGCGCGCCATGCTGCGCGTGACGCAGATGGAACTGGCCAACATGAACAACGCGCGCGACGATCTTTTCGCGCTCGTCGACGAGTCCCGCGAGGAGCTTCGGGAATGGCCCGAAACGCCCGATCGCGGCGACCTCACCCGCTTCTATCGCGCGGTGGCGACGCATTTCCAAGGCGCGGCTGCCTTCATCACGGACGATGTCGACGAACTGAAGCGCGCCGTCGGCTATTTCCAGCAGGCCGAGAAGCAGTTCCAGGCAATAGACGAGGCGCTGCCGAACGAACCCATGGCGCTCTATTACAGGGCCTATAACGGGTACTATGCCTATGCGGCGGCGGCCAATTCGCAGCAATTGCCGCTGGCTTCCGGTTTTCTCGAGACGGCCATCGCCTCGATCGAACGGCTGCGGAAGGTCGACACGGCGGACGATTCCCTGTGGTCGTTCGAGATCGTCCTGAAGGAAGGGCAGAGCCAGATGCTCGCAAATCTGGGAAAATTCGCCGAGGCGATCGCGATGCAGCGCGAGGTTCTGGACATCCGCCGGTCCGCCGGGCGCGGGGCGGACAGCATCATGACCACGCGCGACCTGGCCATGGGGCACGGAATTCTGGGAGATATCCATCGGCAGGCGGGGGATGCGCGGGCGGCTTGCGAGCAGTATGCGATCTCGCTGGAGCAGTTCCGCAAGCTCGACCAACGCGGCGGGATGACGGGCCATCACCTTGAAATATCGACCAAAACCCGCAATCGCGCGGCGGGGTGTGCGGGGCGGGACTACGCCAGGGTGCTCGCGGCGGCCTAGCCGCCGGTGACGCTCATGTGACGCGAAACCGCGGGTTTCCGGCGGTCGATGTCGAAGTCGTGACGCGCCGGCTTGTCCGCCAAGAGCGAAAAAAGCGCTCGATCGAGGTCAGCAAAGCGCCCGTCCCGCAGGATGTCGCGCAGTTCGACGCGCTCCTCCCGCCCGAGGCAGGCGTAGACCGTTCCGGTCGCCGAAATCCGGATGCGATTGCAGGCGGCACAGAAGTTGTCAGTGAGCGGCGTGATGAAACCGACCCGCCGCCCGGTCTCCGCGATCTCGAAATAGCGTGCGGGCCCCGCCGTCCGGTGCGTCGTCGGCAGCAGCGCGAAGGCATCCTCCAGCACCGCGCGCGCATCGGATAGCGGCAGGAAGGTCTCGCGCCGTCCGCCGCCGATCTCGCCCAGCGGCATGGTCTCGATCAGCGAAAGGTCGCAGCCGCGTTCCCCGCACCAGCGGACCATGTCGACGAGTTCCGCATCGTTGACGCCCTTCAGCGCGACCATGTTCACCTTCACGGTCAGTCCGGCAGCAAGCGCCGCGTTGATTCCCGCGATCACATCCGAGATCCGCCCGCCGCGCGTGATCAAGGCAAACCGCGCCGGGTCGAGCGTGTCGAGGCTGACATTGACCCGCCGCACCCCGGCCGCGAACAGCGCCCGCGCATCGCGGGCGAGCAACGTCCCGTTGGTGGTAAGCGTCACTTCCTCCAGCCCTTCGGACCACATCGCGCCCAACGCCCGGACGAGGTCCATCACGCCGCGCCGCACCAGCGGTTCCCCGCCCGTCAGCCTGATCCGCCGGACACCGCGCGCGACGAGATGCCGCGCCAGCTGCGCGATCTCGTCCAGCGTCAGCAGGTCGCGCCGGGGCAGGAAGGTCATATCCTCCGCCATGCAATAGGTGCAGCGAAGGTTGCAGCGATCCGTCACCGAGATCCGGACATAGTCGATCCGGCGGCCACAGCCGTCGATCATGGGTGCCTGGTGTGCGGGACCTGCCATTGCGCGCCCATGCGTAAGGCCCGCCGCCGGTATCGGCAACCGCGCGGCGTCAGAACCGCAGCGCGCGGATCGCGTCCCCGGCGACCATCGCCGGCCCATTGGCAGGCTGCCGGACCAGCAGGTCGGCCTGCGCAATGACCCGCTGCGAGCTCGACAGCTGGTTCGCGATCGGCGCCGCCCGGTGCCCATCCGCGATAGCGCGCCCGAAATGCTCGCGCGAGCCGGGTGCGGGCAGATCGGCGGCGAGCGTGAAATCCTCCCACTGCAACCCGACATCGTAATGGTCCCCGCCAAGCGCGCAGAGCAATGGCACGAGGAACAGCCGCGCGGTGACCATGGCCGAAGTCGGATTGCCCGGCAGTCCCAGCGCGATGCGCCCGTCAGCGCCCGCGGAAGCCCAGACCGGCTTTCCCGGCCGCATCGCCACTTTCGCGAATAACGGTTCGGGCGCGCAGGCCGCCACGCCCGAGCGGGCGAAATCGCGGTCCCCCACCGAGGCCCCGCCGATCAGGACCAGCACGTCCGCCCGCTCCATCAGCGCGGCGGCGGCGCGCGCGATTGCAGCCGGATCGTCCGCGCGCCGTTCGCAACCGACGATCTCGGCGCCCCGGCCCCGCGCCAGCGCGGCAACGCCGACCGATGCACTTTCCGGCAATCGTCCCTGCATGCCGGACGCGGTTCCCGGTTCCACCAGCTCGTCACCCGTCGCGAGGATCGCCACCCGGGGCCGCCGCCACACGGGCAGGACGGCGTGATCGGCGCCCGCCGCCAGCAACAGGGCCGCCGGGGTCAGCCGCGTGCCGGCGCGCAGCAACACGTCCCCGCGCGCGAAATCGCCTGCCTTGCGCCGGACGAAGGCCGGCCCGTCCACGTTGCCGTCCGGCCGGATCGTGTCGTCGTCGCGCGTCACCTCTTCCTGGATCAGCACGCGGTCCGCCCCGTCCGGCATGGGCGCGCCGGTGAATATCCGCATCGCCTCGCCCGCCCCGATTGCGGGCACCTCCACCGCGCCGGCGGACGATGTGCCGGTCACCCGGAACGGGCCGGGCCAGTCGCTTTCGCGCACCGCATATCCGTCCATCGCCGACAAGTCGGCGCGCGGCGCATCGATCCGCGCCGACACGTCCTGCGCCAGCACGAGGCCCTCGGCATCGCCCAGCGCGCACTTCGCCCGTTCGCGTGGGCGGGCGCGTATGGACAGGCGCTGGCTGGCTTCGTCGAATGTGATCACGCATGCATCCTGCTGGCCGGTTTCGCGATGCGGGGGCCCCGCATGATGCCGTTGGTAGATTGCCGGGCCCCGGTCGTCCAACGGGCTTGGCTGTCACACGGGAGTCGTCCTAGACGGGCACGGGTCCTTCGCAGACCGACACCACAACTCAGGATCGTCCAGCCGATGTCTCTTCCCGTTTCCGACCGCCGCCGCTTCCTTGCAGGAACCGGCAGTGCCTTTGCCGCCCTGCTCGCCAGCGGCTGCATGACCCGCAACGCGCCGCTCGCGCTGGGCGCGGGACAGGCGGGATATGGCCCGCTGGTGCCCGATCCCGCCGGCGTGCTCGACCTGCCGCGCGGCTTTTCCTACCGTCTGCTTTCCAGCTTGGGCGATGCCATGTCCGACGGCGGAACCGTGCCGGACAAGGCGGATGGCATGGGCTGCCTCGACATCGGGAACGGGGAAATCGTGCTGGTGCGCAACCACGAGCTCGTCCCCACCGATGCGTCGGGCGGACCGATCGCGAGGGGTTTCGGCACCCGCAATGGCGAGATCGTGCCGGGCGGGACGACGAACATCGTACTCGATGCGGCGACGCTGGAGGTGAAGCGCGAGTTCCGTTCGTTGGGCGGCACCATCCGCAACTGTTCGGGCGGCGTCACACCATGGGGTAGCTGGCTGACCTGCGAAGAAGCACCCACAGGCCCCGGCCAGCGTTATGGCGACGGGCTGGCCGAGAACCATGGCTGGGTCTTCGAAGTGCCCGGCAATGCCACCGGCCTGGTCGATCCGGTGCCGCTGAAGGCGATGGGCCGCTTCAACCACGAAGCCGCCTGCGTCGATCCCGCAACGGGTTACGCCTATCTGACCGAAGACCGGGACGACGGTGTCCTCTATCGCTTCGTGCCGAAGGAGCGCGGCAATCTGGCGGCCGGCGGGAAACTGCAAGCGATGGTCGTCGAAGGCGTGGCCGATACGCGCAACTGGGCCGGCACGGCCATGCGCGTCGGGAGCCCGCTGCCGGTAAGCTGGATCGACATGGACAATGTCGAAGCGCCCGAGGACGACCTGCGCATGCGCGCCGCGGCGGACGGTGCCGCGCTGGTCGCGCGCGGCGAAGGCATCCACATGGGGACCGGCGAGCTTTACGTGTGTTCCACCAATGGCGGGGCTAAGAAGCTGGGCCAGATCTTCAAGCTGGTCCCCGGACGCGGCCGGCGGCCCGACACGGTCGAACTGTTTTTCGAAAGCGAGTCGGAGGAACAGTTCAATTACGGCGACAACCTGACGGTCGGGCCCAACGGCCACCTGATCGTGTGCGAGGACCAGTATACCGACGTGGTCGACAACCATTTGCGCGGGATCACCCCCGACGGGCGGCCGTACGATTTCGGGCGGCTGCGGATGCAGACGGAACTGGCCGGCGGCTGCTTCTCGCCCGACGGCAAATGGTTCTTCGTCAACGCTTACGCGCCGACCCGCACGCTGGCGATTACCGGTCCATGGATCGCCTGACGCCGCGCGCCGCCCGGCGGACCTGTCGCCGGTCGAGCGCTGGCAACGGTTGATAGACCGGACCTAAGCGCCTTGCGCCATGTGGCGCAGGGGATAAAGTCGCGTTCGTTCTCAAGGCCGTGCGTCCTGCCGGCCCCAGACCCAAGGTAGTTCATGACGACAAGAAAGCTTCTCACGCTCGGCCTGCTGGCATCCGTGTCGCTCGCCACCCCGGCCATGGCCCGCGAAGGCATGTTCACGCCCGAACAGCTCCCCGAAATCGCCGACGACCTGCGCGATGCCGGGCTGGAGCTCGATCCCGAAGTCCTGTCGGACCTGACCGGGTTCCCGATGGGCGCGGTCGTATCGCTGGGCGGCTGTTCGGCCAGCTTCGTTTCGCCCGAAGGCCTGGTGGTCACCAACCACCACTGCGCGCGCGGATCGGTCCAGTACAACTCGACTGCCGAGAACAACTACCTCGAAAACGGCTTCCTCGCGCAGGACAAGAGCGCCGAACTGCCCGCCGCGCCGGGATCGCGCATCTACGTCACCACCGCATTCAGCGACGTGACCGATCGCGTGCGCGAAGGCACTGAAAGCCTTGCGCCGAACGCGCGTTACGACACGGTCGACCAGCGCATGAAGGACATCACGGCCGAGTGCGAGCAGGACGAGGGCTTCCGCTGCCGCGTCGCGAGCTATTACGGCGGCGCGCAGTACAAGCTGATCAAGCAGCTCGAAGTGAAGGACGTGCGGCTGGTCTATGCACCCGCCGATTCGATCGGCAAGTATGGCGGTGACGTCGACAACTGGATGTGGCCGCGCCACACCGGCGATTTCTCGTTCTACCGCGCCTATGTCGCGCCGGACGGATCGTCGGCCGAATATTCCGAGAACAACGTTCCCTACCGGCCCGACCACCACCTGAAGGTGAGCGCGGCGGGCCTGGAAGACGGCGATTTCGTGATGGTCGCTGGCTATCCCGGCTCCACCTCGCGCTACGCCATGCTGGCGGAAGTCGAGAACACCTTCGGCTGGAACTACCCGACCTTCCAGACCCTGCTGACCGACTGGATCGGCACGATCGAGACGGCCGCGCCCGAAGGATCCGACGCGCGCGTGAAGTACGAATCGCGCCTCGCCGGCCTCAACAATTACGAGAAGAACCTGCGCGGGCAGATCGAGGGCGCGCGCCGCGTCGGCCTGATCGAACGCCGTCGCGAGCGTGAGGAAGCGCTGGCCGCGTGGATCGCCGCCGATCCGTCGCGCGCCGCATACGGCCCCGCGATCGCCGACCTGTCCGCCCTGTCGCAGGAAAGCGCCACCGCGGCGCGCACCAGCTTCTGGTACGGCAATGCCACCCGCGCCCAGCTGCTGGGCGTGGCGCAGAACCTCTACCGCCTCGCAAAGGAGCGCGAGAAGCCCGACGCGCAGCGCGAGTCCGGTTACCAGGAGCGTGACATGGCGTTCTTCCGCCAAGGGCTCCAGGCGCTCGACCGGCGTTACGATGCCAATGTCGACAAGGCGGAATGGAAGCTGTTCCTCGAAGGCTATCTCAACCAGCCGCAGGCCGAGCGCGTGGCCGTGTTCGACGAGGCGCTGGGGATTGCCGGCATGAACGATGCCGGCCAGCTCGACGCCGTCCTCGACAGCTATTACGCGAACACCTCGCTCGACGAGACCGAGACGCGCCTCGCGCTGATGGATGCGAGCGTCGCCGAACTCGAAGCCAGCAACGATCCCTTCATGGAACTCGCGATTGCGCTCTACGATTACGAGCGCGGCCTCGAGGATGCGGGCGAGGAACGCGCCGGACGCGCGCTGGCGCTGCGCCCTGCCTACATGGAAGCGATCACGCAGTGGCAGAGCGAGCAGGGCCGGCTGCCCTACCCCGATGCCAACTCCACGCTGCGCATCACCTTCGGCAACGTGATGGGCGGATCACCCTTCGACGGGATGCAGTACCTGCCCTTCACCACGCTGGAAGGGATCACCCAGAAGGACACCGGCGAGGATCCCTTCAACGCGCCGCAGCGCCAGCTCCAGCTGATTGCGGCGAAGGATTACGGGGCCTACGAGCTCGATTCGATCGACTCCGTGCCGGTGAACTACCTCTCCGACCTCGACGTGACCGGCGGCAATTCCGGCTCGGCGACGCTGAACGCGCAAGGGGAGCTGGTCGGCCTGCTGTTCGACGGCACCTTCGAAAGCGTCAATTCCGACTGGGACTTCGACCCGCGCACCACGCGCTCGATCCATGTCGACAGCCGCTACATGCTGTGGGTGATGGAAAAGGTCGACGGTGCGGACAACCTGATCGAGGAAATGGACATCGTCCGCTGAGGCCGGCTCCGCGGTTCGCCGCGGAATCTTGAGCCATCCTTCGCGATCGTGCTAGGATCGGCTGCCGGGCGTCATCGTCCGGCAGCCGGTTTTTCGTTGGCAGGCCGGGAAAACGGGGGAAGAATTCACCGGATCGCATGGCAGGCAGCTTATCTCGCATCGGCTTGGACATCGGTTTTGGCGTGCTGGCTCTGTCCGGCATCGCCGCCGCGCCGCCGGTGGCCGCCAAGCCTGCCGAGGTGCGAATTTCGGTCGACCGCGAGCTCGATTTCGGCAGCTTCATGGTGTTCGGCAATGCCCGCCGCTCGGTCGCCGCCAACGGCGCGGTGACGGACGATTCCATCGTCGCGCTGGAGGGAACGATCCCCGCTCCGGCGCAGTTTACAGTCACATATGACCGCGGAAACGCCAATCGCCACGTTCTCGACGTCGAGGTGGAACTGTACATCTCGCCGGCCAGCGCCGTGCGCATCGGCGGGGTCGAAGGTCGCCTCTCATCCTACGAGACCGACCTTCCCGGCGCCCGCCGCGTCACCGGGGGCCAACCGATCCGCATTTCCATCCCCAATTGCCGGACACGCACATGCTCGGTGACCTTCCGCCTCGGTGCCACGCTCGACGTCTCGCGACAGTACGGCGGCGCGCGGCTCGTCGTGCCGATCCCGGTCGACGCCGTGCTGGTCTCGGACGATCGCCAGCGGCGCTGATTGCGCTGAGCGCCGCAGCTCTCGCCTTCCCCGCTCAGGCGCAGGAGGACAACCGGGCCGAGGGCCGCGCATCCGCAACCGTCGCCGAGCCGATCCGCGCCACCGCCACGGGCGAGCTTTCCTTCGGCGTCTTCACCGTCTCCGAAGCCGTGGGCGCGCAGATCGTCGTCGATGGATCGAGCGGGGCCGTCGTCGCGCGCGGGGCCGACCATCGCGACTGCGACACCGCACCCGTCTGCAAGCCCCGCCCGGCCACGATCACGCTCTCCGGCGCGACCGAGCATGTGTACGACGTCCACGTGCCGCGCAACGTCACCGTCTCGGGCCTGCGCTCCGGTGCAAAGCTGACGATCGACCAGATAGCACCCGAGAGTCGCAACCCAGCACCGGGCCCCGAAACCGGGCGACTCGACAGCAACGGACGCGACCTGTTCGCTATAGGCGGGCGCATCCAGGCCCCTGCCGGAGCCACGCCGGACAGTTATCTTGGTGAACTTAGAGTTACCGTCTTCTACTATTGAATTGATTTACGGATACTGGCGTCTTTTCGGTGTCAGCCGCAGTCTTTTGTTAAGACCCTACGTATATCTCCCTAACTCGACGGGATGAACCTGGGGGTTCGCTCCCTGTCGTGTCCACTCTGGGGGTGGGCGTTACGGACCAAAAAATTCGACCAACGCAAGGGATCGACACGTGAAAAAAATCGCAACTATTGCGGCAATCGCCGCTGCCTTTACCTCGTCCTCCGCTTTCGCGCAGGCGCTCGATGACAACCAGGCCCAGGGTTCGGCAACCGCCGAAGTCGTCGCACCCATCACGCTGACCCACGTGCAGGATGCGGAACTGAGCTTCGGTACCTTCACCGCTGGTGCCGGCGGCACCGTGGTGGTGACGCGTGCCGGTGCCGGTTCGGCCACCGGCGGTGTCGTGCTGCTGAGCGGTTCGCAGGAAACTGCGGACCAGTTCACCGTGGCCGGTGACAGCGACCGTGCGTTCACGATCAGCGTGAATGACGGCGTCATCACCCACACCGATGGCCAGACCACGATGAGCTTCGCGGCCGACGCGCCGACGGCCGGCACGCTTTCGGGCACCGGTGCGGCGAACTTCTCCGTCGGCGGCACGCTGACGGTCGGCGCGAACCAGCGTCCGGGTGACTACTCCGGCACCTATCTCGTCGAAGTCGCCTACAACTAAGTCTGAGGGGTGCGGGCCGCCGGGGGCGGTCCGCACCTCCCAACCCGGACCAAGCCCATGCTTTTCAGAACAGCCATCACGGCTGCGATGGCGCTCGGCCTGACGGTCGGTGCCGCGCCGGCCACGGCCCAGGAACAGGCCTCGCAGGAAGAAGGCACCGTCGGGGGCACCGTCGTTGCGCCATCCCGCGTGTCCAAGCTCGCGGACCTGCGCTTCGGTGCATTCGCCGCCCCGGACACCGCCAGCACGATAAGAGTGCGCACGGACGGTGGAATCCAGGCGACGGGCGCGGTCGCAGCGACCATGAACGTGCCTCAGCCTGCCGGAGGCCGCGGTCCGGCACAATTCCGGATCGAACAGGACGGGCGACTGTTCTTCAACGTCTACTATCCGCGCACGATCCAGATCAGCAACGGCTCTGCCAGCATGACGGTCAACAACACGACCGCGCGTCTGGTCAGGACCAGCACGTCGGGCCTGCTGGGCCTCGGTTCAATCTGGCGTCTCGACATGGGCGGAACGCTCAACGTCAATGCCAACCAGGCGGCGGGCCGCTACTCGGGCGATTTCGTCATAACTGTGACTTACCTCTGAGCGGACTTGCCAGCGACTCGATAGTTTACCATAGGTCGCGGCACCGGCGGACGGGGCCTGAATACTTATGAATACCAGTTACCTGAAACGCGGCCGACGGACACGGGCCGGTTTCGCCATCGCATCTTCCATCGCGATCCTCGCCTGCACCTTTGCGGCGACCTCTCCTGCCATGGCGCAGGACAATTCCGTGCAATCGACGACGGCGCAGACCGAAGAACCCGACCTCACCGTGGGCGCGGCGCCTGACTCGGCCGTCCCGGCCGGTGCCGTGGGCGGCATGGGCGACATCAATCTCTATCCGCGCCGGATCATCGTGAACCAGCGGCAGCGGATTGCCACCGTCGGCCTCTACAACCGCGTGCCCGCGGCCGGCGAGTACGAGATCGGTATCCGCGACATGGTGATGACCAATGACGGCGGGCTCGTCCCGCTGGACGATCCGCGCGCGGCCGAAACCGTGGACCGGATGAAGGGCGCGGGCGACATGCTGCGCTGGTCGCCGCGCCGCGTTCGCCTGCTGGGCAACGAATCCCAGACCGTCCGCGTCATGGCGCGTCCCGCGGCCGACCTGCCCGACGGGGAATACCGCTCGCACTTCACCGTCATTTCCGTGCCCGAAGAGGATGGCGGATACTCGATCGAGGATGCGGTCGGCGAAACGTCCGAAGCCACCGGCATCGGCGTGGTCATCCGCCCGCGCTTCGCCATTTCCATCCCGGTCATCGTGCGCGTCGGCGACACGACGCTCGACGTTGGAATGGAAGCGCCCACCATGGTGGACACCGAATTCGGCAAGGCGGTCAGCCTGGTCCTGACCCGGTCCGGCACGCGATCCGCCTATGGCGACCTGATCGTGACCGCGGCCGGAAGGGACGAACCCGTCGCCGTCGCACGCGGCATCGGCATCTATCCCGAAGTGGACTCGCGCCGCGTGGAAATCGTCCTGCGCGCCGAACCCGAACAGGCCCCGCTGGCGCCGGGAACGCGCCTGACCGCGACCTTCGTGGACGACGACATGAATCCGGGCGAAACTCTCGCTAGCCGGGAATTCGTCGTGCCGTGACGCGCACGTCTTCCAGACGATTACTGGGAGGCATCTCGATCGGCTCGGCTCTCGTTGGGCTGACCTTCCCCGCGAAAATCGACAATCCCGACGCCGGCCCAGACGCCGGCGAATTCGCAGACGCCAGCCTGACCGTCCCGCAACCCGGGCCCGGTCCCGGCTTCCCGGACCGGATCGGAACCGCGACATTCGGGCGCTTTTCCTACGAACCCATCGTGCCGACGCGCAGCCGCACGCCGACATTCCCCGCGATCGCCAGTCGCGGTCCCTCCGCGACGCGCGGCCCGACCGTCCAGATCCGGCCGCGCGTGATGCCGATCGACCCGGTCGCCTCGACCGAAGAGGCCGTACTCATTGCACCGCGGGACTACGAGGCCTTCCCGACGATCGAGACGCGGCAACCCGTACTGGGCACGCAGGGGCTGGCGGTTCTGCCACCGCAGGCGGCCCGTCCGGCCACGCAGCCCGTCCCGGCATCGCCCGCTCCCGCCGATAATCTGGTCCTGCTCCCCGAGGCCCCGCCGGATTTCATGCCGGGCGATGTGCTGGACGGCAAAACTTTCGATGCAGCAATAGCGCCGCCGATAACCGACAGGCAGCCCGCGCTCGGCAATCTTGCTCCGGAGATCCCGGACATCGCCGTCACTGTCGGCCCCGAGACAACCATGCTTCCGGTCGAGCCGACGCTCGCGGCAGCCCCCGGACCCGAGACCGGCCTTGCCGCATCTGCCGCACCGGAGTTCGACGAGGGATCGGCGGACGTCCCGGCCGCAGATGTCGACGACGTGCCGGCCGATCCGGATCCGGCGCAGACCGCGTCGCCTCCCGTGTCGGCGACGAACGCTTTTGCCGCAGCGCCCGCCAATGCCGGGGCGACCACGCCTTCCAATACGGGAACCGGATTTGTCCTTGACGAACCTGCCCCCGCATTCGAACAGGCGCTGGGCCAGATTGATACCGATCTGACGCCGGGGCGGCAGACTTTCCCGGTCGATCCGGACCAGCCGCTGTTCGATTACGACGATGAACTGATCCTCCAGCTTCGCGTCACCGGCACCTCCGCCACGGAAACGATCATCGCCTATGGCACGCGCTCCGGCGTGTACCTGCCGGTCGGCGAACTGTCGCGACTGCTCGACCTGGCGATCCAGGTCAGCGACGACGGGAACTATGCGAGCGGCTGGTTCCTGTCCGAGGAGCGCACTCTGGCGATCAACCTGCGCGCCGGGACCATCGCGGCGCCGGGTGGGTCGATCGCGGTCGAGCCACTGACGGCGCAGGCCTTCGATGGCGAGATGTTCCTGCGATCGGATGTCTTCGCTGACATCCTGCCGCTGGAGATCGAGACCGACCTGCGCTCGCAAGCGGTCATCCTGACCACGAAGGAGCCCTTCCCGTTCGAGGAGCGGATGCGCCGGCAGGCCGAGCGCGAGCGGCTAAACCTGCGCGCAAGCGGACCGGAGCCCGCCCGCTGGCCGCGCGTGGAGACGCCTTGGGCGGCGTTCACCATCCCGATGGCGGACGTGGAACTGCGTGCGCTGTCCGACAATTCGCGGGGCGAACGGATCGAGACGGATTTGCGCCTGGCGGGCGACCTCGCCTTCCTTACCGCGCAGGGTTACCTGTCCGCTTCCAGCCGCGACGGCCTGACGGCCGCGATCCTGGAACTCGGGCGGCGCGATGCCGATGGCGACCTGCTCGGGCCGCTGAGGGCAACCGAGTTCCTGGTCGGCGATGTCGCCACCGGAGCCATGCCGCTCGGCCTGCGCGGGGCAGCGGGCCGCGGCGCTTACGTGAGCAACGGGTCCTTCGAAGGCGTATCCGTCTTCGACGAGATCGACTTTCGCGGCGTGCTTCCCGACGGGTACGAGGTCGAACTCTACCGCAACGACATCCTGCTCGGATCGACGCGGGAGAGGGTCAACGGCCAGTACGAATTCCTGCAGGTGCCGGTCGATTACGGCGTCAACGTGTTCCGGCTCGTGTTCTACGGACCGCAGGGCCAGCGGCGCGAGGAAGTACGCCGGATCAATGTGGGCGACGGGCGCCTGTCGCCCGGAGAGCTGCGCTATTCCGCGGGCATGGTGGAACGCGGCGTCAACCTGCTCGGCGTGCGGGGGCCGGACTTTCGCCCCGACGCGCGGTACGGGGACTGGCAGGCGGTCGGCGAGATTTCCTACGGCATCAGCAACGCGCTGACCGCGAATGCCAGTGCGGCCGTGTTCGAACAGTTCGGGGAAAGTCGCTGGCTGGCGACCACGGGCCTGCGCACGGGCATCGGCGCGCTGGCCCTTCGTAGCGATATCGGTTTTTCCGATGGCGGGGGGCGCGCCTTTGGCGCCGGCATCGGCGGCCGGGCGCTGGGCGGCGGCTTCACGGCCAGCCATTTCGAATATTCCGGCCCGTTCGTGGACGAGATCCGCGCGAACGGCCTGCTGCCGCTGCGGCGCGCGACGGAACTGGACTTAAACACCTCGCTCGATCTCGGCGGGGACACTTTCGTCCCCGTCACGCTGCGGGGGCGGCGGACCGAGTTCCAGGACGGCCGGACGCAGACCAATGCGACCGCGCGCGCGTCGCTTAGGCTTCCGGGCTTCATCGCATCCTCCAGCGTCAATTACGTCGATTTCGGCACGCCGGGAGAGGCCGGCTTTTCGCAACTGACGGGCTTGTTCGACCTTGCCACCTTCAACCGGTCGGACACGCAGGTTAAGGGCTCGTTCGGCGTGCGGATGTATCCAGACCCGGCCATCGTGCAGGTCGCGGGCGAGGTCAGCCACGCCGTCGACGAGCGGACGGTGGTGCGCGGATCGGCCGGCTACGCGTTCGAGAATGGCGGCACCGTGCTGGGCCTCTCCGCCATCCGCGAATTCGACCGCTTCTCGCTCGCCTTCGACGGACAGTACGACTTCGAACGGCGCGACCATGTGGCCGCGCTGCGGGTCAATTTCAGCTTCGGACGGGACCCGCTACGCGGCCGCTTCTTCCTCGCCCGGCCGGGCCTCGCCTCGGGCGGGGCGGTCGCGGTGCGGGCGTTCCACGATCTCGACGGGGACCGCGTATTCGGCCCCGGGGACCGGCCCCTGCCTCAAGTAACGGTCAGTTCGGCCAGCGCAACCGCGGCCACCGATGCCGAAGGGCGGGCGCGGATCGGCCAGCTCGGCAACGGCACGCGGGCGGTGATCCAGGTCGATCCCTCGAGCCTGCCGGACATCCTGATGGCGCCGATCTCACGCGGAGTGGAGATCGTGCCGCGCGCGGGCCGCTTCCACCGGCTCGACTTCCCGATCGTGGAACTGAGCGAAGTCGAGGGCACGATCCGCTTCAGCGAGGACGGCCGCGCGCGCGGCGTTTCCGGCCTGCAGTTGCAGATGGTCGACGAGAGCGGCGAAGTGCAGGACTACGTGCGGACCGAACGGGGCGGGTACTTCTTCTTCGAACGGGTGGAGCCGGGCCGCTACGACCTGGTCATCGATCCGGAGCAGGCGAAGCGCCTCGACCTCTGCCTCGAACCGGCCGAGCCCTTCGTCGTCGGCCCGACGAGCGACATCTTCAACCTGGAACTGGCCGTCCGCAGTTGCGCCGCGCCGGAAGGCTAGCGGGCGATCATTCCGATCCCACCGCCGAGTGGAAAGCGACGAAAGACGTCGCCAAAGCCGCCTCGCCGTCGATGAGGTCCTGCCTGCTGGCGATGAGCTGGCGCTGCGCGTCGAGCACGTCGAACAGCGAGGCGAGCCCTTCTCGGTAGAGCGCGTTGGACTGCGACAGCGCCGTCTCGCTCTGCTCGATCGCCTCTACCAGATCGGCATTGCGCTGGTCGTATGCCTCGATCGAAACCAGCGCATTCTCAACTTCGCCCAGCGCGACGAGGAAGGTGGAGCGGTATTCCGCCAGTCGCGCCTGCGCCTCGCTTTCCGCCGCGTCCACTTCCGCCTGCCGGCGGCCGCCATCGAACAGCGGCAGGTCGATCGCCGCGCCCAGCGTCAGGAGGAAATCGCTGAATATCCCGCCGAGCGATCCGTCGCCCACGCCGAGGCTGCCCGGAATGGTGAGCGATGGCCGCAAGTCGGCCTGCTCGATCCCGATATCCGCCGCCGCGCGGGCAAGGCGCGCTTCGGCCGCGAGGATGTCCGTCCGGCGGCGCAGCAGGTCCGCAGGCGTCCCGGCCGCCGGGCCAAGCCCGTATTCGGGAATGATCCCATCCTCGTCCGTCGCGGTCACGGAAAACGCGCCGGGCGGCTGCGCCAGCAGGACCGCCAGCGCGTTCTCGGCTGCGGCGCGGGAAATCAGGATCAGGCCCCGCCGCGCCCGGGTCTGCGCAAGGTCCGCCGCCGCCCGGCGTACGTCCAGATTGGCCGCAAGCCCCGCCTCGAACCGCAGGGTCACGATGCGCAGCGTCTGTTCCTGCAGGTCCGTCGACTGGTCTAGCAATTCCAGCTGGGCGCCGGTGCGGCGATACTCGATGTACTGGCTGGCGATGGCCGCCGCCACGATCCGGCGCTGGTCCGCAAGGAAGTAGTCCGCTTCCGCGTAATCCGCTGCCGCCGCCCGGATTTCCGCGGCCAGGCGTCCGTTGATGTCGGGATTGAAGAGGCCGAACAGTCCCGCGGTCGCCGTGACTTCGCTGTCGGTGGCAAGCGCCACGCCAGCTTCCCCGGCGGCGTCCAGCGTCGGGAGTCGGTCCGCGCGTTCCGCACGCAACAGCGCCGCGGCAGACGCTAACCGGTCGGCGGCGGCATCGATGTCCAGATTGGCGGAAAGCCCCTTCTCGATCAGCCGGTCGAGGACCGGATCGCGAAACCCCTTCCACCATTCCTCGTCGAGGCCCGATGGCGGTAGGTCGGTGGCGAAGGCAGGCGGCGCTGACAGGTCCGGCTGCAATTCGACAGGCGCGGGCGTCGCGCATCCGGAAAGCGCGAAAAGCGTTCCCGCGAGGGCCAACGCGGGTATCCTCATGCTGGCGCCATGGTCGTGTCCTCGTCGACCTCCTCGATTTCCGCGTTCAGCCGCTCCAGATCGACGCTGCGCGGTTTGCCGAAGCGCGCGACGGCCAGATAGATCACCGGAGTCAGGAAGAGCGTGAAGACGCCGGCAATGCCCAGCCCGCCGAAGATGACCCAGCCGATCGACTGGCGGGCTTCCGCACCGGCGCCGCTGGCCAGTATCAGCGGCACTGCGCCCAGGACGGTGGAGATCAGCGTCATCGCGATGGGGCGAAGGCGGATCGATGCCGCTTCCTCGACCGCTTCGCGCACCGAGCGTCCCTGATGGCGCAACTGGTCCGCGAATTCGACGATGAGAATCCCGTTCTTCGCCATCAGCCCGATCAACATGACCAGTCCGATCTGCGAATAGATGTTGAGCGAGACGCCGGACAGGAACAGCGCGAAGATCGCGGCCGCCAGCGCGAAGGGAACGGTCAGCAGGACCACCACGGCGCTCGTCAGGCTCTCGAATTGCGCGACCAGCACGAGGAAGACGATCACGAGCGCGAAAGCGTAGGTGAGCAGCAGGTCGTTGGACGTCTCCTCGAGGCTTTCGGCATCGCCCTGGAGCAGCATGTCGATCCCCGGCCCGACCGTTTCTTCCGACAACCTCTCGATCTCGTCCACCGCCTCGCGCAGCGGGGTGCCTGCGTCGATATTGGCACTCACATTGATCGCGCGCCGCTGTTCCGTCCGGTCCAGCTCGGCAGCGATGCCCTGTTCCTCGATCACGGTGACGCTCGATAGCGGGATCAGCGATTGCTCGTCGCCGAGCGACCCGCGCACGTAGAGGTTCCGCAAGTCGGAAGGGTTGGTCACGCTGACCGCCTGCGCCGTCAGGAAGATCGGGACGGCCTGGTCGCCCACGTTGAGATCGATCAGGTCTTCCCCGCCGACCATCGCGCGCAGGGTCTGGGCCAGGTCGTCGAGATCCACGCCGAGGTCCGCCGCGCGCTGCCTGTCGATCCGGATGGACAGCTGCGGCTGCGTGGGCTGGTAGGATATCTCTGCGTTGGACAGGATGTCCGACTGGGTATCGATCGCGGTCGCCAGCGCCTGCGCGGAATCGTAGATGGTGCCGTATTCGGCCCCCGTCAGCGCGACCTCGATCCCTTCCCCGCCGCCGCCGAAGCTCAGCGTGCCGCGCCCGCGGGCGTTTGTGCGTGAACCGGGAATCTCCTGCAGCGGCTCGTTCAGTTCCTCCACCAGTTCCGTCTGGCTCCGGTCCCGCTCGCCCCAGTCGGCCAGCTGTGCGGTGACCCGCACCCGATTGGGGTCGTACCGGCCCACGATGGAGAAGGTGCTCTCGATCTCCCCGCTGTCCAGATAGGGCTGCAGGACCCGTTCGACCTCGTCCAGCTCGCCATCCATGAAATCGATCCCGACGCCGTCGGGGCCGGTCGCATCGACCGTAATGACACCGCGATCCTCGTCCGGGACGAGCTCGTTCTCCAGCTGCGAATAAAGCAGGCCGGCCGCCACGGCGAGCACGACCGAAACGATGCCGACCAGTCGCGGCCGGTCGAGGCAGCGCTTCAGACCGCTTTCGTACCAGCCATTGGCCTTGCTGCCCCATCGGGCCAGCCTTCCCGGCTCCTCGTCCTTGCCGGTCAAGTCGAACCGCGCAGCCAGCGCCGGCACGAGCGAGAGCGCGACGAAGCTGGAAATGATCACTGCGACGGCCAGCACGAAGCCGAATTCGCGGAACAGGCGCCCGGCCTCGGACGGCAGGAAGCTGATCGGCACGAACACCGATACGAGCACCGCCGTGGTTGCCACGACGGCGAAGAAGACCTGCCGCGTGCCGAGCACGGCCGCGGCACGGCGGCCCAGCCCCTTGTTCTGCAGGCGCTGCGCGTTTTCCAGGACGACGATCGCATCGTCCACGATCAGGCCCGTCGCTAGCACGAGCGCCAGCAGGGTCAGCAGGTTGATGGAAAAGCCCATCAGCCAGATGCCCGCGACCACCCCCACCAGCGCAACTGGAATGGTGGTACTGGGCACGACGGTCGGGCGCCATGCGCGAAAGAAGATCAGCATCGTCCCGATGACGACCGCGATCGTGAAGGCGAGCGTGATCAGCACTTCCTGGACGGAAATCTCGATGAACTCGGCATCGTCGGAAACGACCCGGATCGACACCCCGTCGAAGCGTTCGTTGATCGTGTCGACGCCTTCGCGAATGGCGCTCGAAATCTCGATGGTGTTCGAACTCGCCTGGCGCACGACGCCGAGACCCACGATGGGCTGGCCGTCCAGGCGCACGAAATTCGTGGCATTGGCGGGCGCGAAATCCGCCTCAGCCACGTCGCCCACGCGCGTGGTGCCCGATATGACGACGTTCTCGATCCGCTCCGGGTCAGTTGCGCTGGCTTCGGCCCTGACCACCAGTTCCTGCGCATCGGAGCGGAAGGATCCGACCGGCACGTCGTAAGGCGCGCTTTCCAGCGCATCCGCGACATCGGTCAGGGTCAGGCCGAACCGGTTGAGACGCGCCGGATCGACGGAGACGCGCATCTGCCGCGCGCGCGTCCCGAACTGTTCGATGCTGGCGACGCCCTCGGCGGTCAGCAGTTCGGGAATGATGTCGTTCTCGACGATGCGCGTCAGCTCGGCCTGGTCGTACCGGTCCGACTGGACCGCCAGCGTCATGATCGGCTGCGCGTCCTGGTCCGCCTTGACGACCGTGACCTGCTCGACCCGCTCCGGCAATTCGCGCGTGACCCGGCTGACCGCCTCGCGCACGTCAGATGCCGCCGTGTCGAGATCGATGCCCGGATTGAACTCGACCCGGATGCGCGAATTGTTCTCCTCGCTGGACGAACTGATCTGCCGCACGCCGGACACGCGCGCGACCGCGTCTTCGAGCAGGCTGGTGACTTCGGAGTCCATCGTCTCCGGGGCCGCGCCCGGAAGGCTCGCCGTCACCGAGACGATCGGCCTGTCGACGTTGGGAAGCTCGCGCACTTCCGCACCCAGCAGCGCCGCGATGCCGGCGATGACGATCAGCAGGTTGAGCACACCGATCAGCAGCGGTCGCTTGACCGCCAGCATGGGTAGGTCGGACTTATTCTTCATCGGCGGCAGGCGCTGTCCCTGTGGCCTGGGGCTGGCGGACCCGGACGTCCTGCTGACGCGGCGTGCCCTGCCGCACGAGCCGGATTTCCTGCCCGTCGCGGACTTTCTGGACCCCTTCGACTATCACCCGGTCGTTACGGTTCACGGCCCCGTCCACGAAGACCAGCCCATCGCGCCGCGAGGTGATCGTCACGGGAATCCGCCGGGCGGTGCCTTCGCGCACGACGAAGATGTGCGAGCCCTCGCCGCCCCAGACGATCGCTTCTTCCGGCACCACCGGGCGCGCTTCGCCCGCGCGGGAGAATACCACGCGGAAGCTCATGCCCGGCCTTAGCTGGTCGTCGCTGTTGGGGATCGCCGTGCGGACGATGAAGTCGCGGCTGTCCTGCGAAATACGCGTGTCGGTAGTGACGACCCGCGCGTCGATCGTACGCGACGGGTCGGAGAACGGCGTGACCTGTACGACCTGTCCGGGCCGAAGGGCATTGAATACTGCCTCGGGCGCGGGGAAATCCACGTAGAGCGTGCCGCGCTGGTCGATCTGGGTGACGGGCGTCGAGTCGTTGACCCGATCGCCGCGGTCGATCTCCGTCAGGCCGACATGGCCCGAGAACGGCGCGCGCACGGTGCGATCGGCGAGCGCGGCCTGCGCCTGTTCCAGTGCGACGCGCGCGGAGGCGAGCGCGGTCTCGCCCGCCTCGATCTGGCTTTCGGAAATGGCGCCGGTATCCTCGATCCGGCGATAGCGACCAAGCAGCTGGTCCGCTTCGCGAACCTGCACCCGCGCCGCCTCCACCGCGAGGCGTTCCTGCCGTGCATCGAGGCTCAACAGGGGCTCGCCATTGCGGACGTAATCGCCCGCCGTGAAGAGAACGTCCGTCACCCGGCCGGCCGTTTCGGCGAAGATCTCCGCCGAAGTGGCCGCGCGCGCAGAGCCGATCGCCTCGATCTCAAGCTGCTCCGGCAGGACCCGCACTTCCTGCGCCACCACGGGCACCGCCTCGCGCTCGGGCTCGCCCTGCTCCTCCCCGCATGATGCGAGTGCAAGCGTGACGACAGCGAGGAGAACGCGAAAGCGAGGGAGGGACACTTGGGGAGGGCAATCCGGACTAAGGCAGGAAACCTAGCTTGTTGCGGAAAGCCCGTGCGAGAACAACACCTTTGTTAGGTGAGAAATTCGCAAGATTCAGTGTTCCCGCCCGGCTCTCCAGAGGGTCTGCGTCAATGGTTCGATGAGGTATGACAGGGCGCTTCGCTTGCGCAGCGGCACCAGCACTTCCGCAGTAAGGCCCGGTCGCAGTCCACCGTCGGAACGAAAGTCCCGGATGATTGCCAGTTGCTCCTCAGGTACTTCCACTTCCACCCTGAAATAGCGCGTGCCCGTCCGCTCGTCCTCGAAGCTGTCGGCAGACACGTTTGCAACCTTGCCTTCGAGAATGGGAAGGTTGCGCTCCTGCAACGCGGGAAAACGGATCTGGGTCGCCATGCCGACCCGCAGGTCGTCGGCATCCTTGGGCGATGCTTTCGCCTCGATCAGCAGCTTGCGGTCCTGTGGCACGATTTCCATCAGAGTTTCGCCCGGAGCGATCACTCCCCCCACGGTGAAGACCTTGAGGCCCACGACGCGGCCGCTCGCTGGCGCGCGGATCTTCGATCGTTCGATCTGTTCGCGCGCCGCGTTGAGGCGCGGGGTGATCTCGCTCAGCCGGACCTGAACCGCCCGCAATTCGTCCGCGACCTGTTCCATCATGTCGCGGTCGAGCGAGAGCGCGCGCAATCGCGTCTCGCCGATGCCCTCCGACGTGCGCGCGACTTCGGCCTGCAAGGCTCCGAAATTGCCGTCGAGTTCCGCAGCGGCCCTTTCGGTCGAGCGGATCTGCGACTTTGAGACGAAACCACGGTCGGCCAGTTCGCGCAGGCCCGAGAGTTCCTCGTCGATCAGACGGCTCTGCTCGCGATTGTAGTGGATCTGTTCGTTGTAGCCCCCGATCTGCTCGGCCTGCTGCCGTTCCCGCTGGCCCAACAGGCTGCGCTCGTTGGAAAGCGAGGCGCGGCGCGCCGTGAACAGCAGACGCTGACCGCGCATCGCCTCATCGGCCAGCACACGGTCCTGAGGATCGAGATTCGCGAATTCCTCCGGGGCGGTGACGTCGGACTGGCCGTCCCGTTCCGCCAGCAGTCGTGCGCGCTGCGCGTGCAGCGCGATCGCTTCGCCGGTCAGCCCGCGCTCGTTGGCGAGGACTTCGGGTGCAGAGAGTGTCAGCAGCACGTCCCCCGCCTGCACGACCGCGCCTTCCCTTGCATGAAGCTTGGTGACGATGCCGCCATCGCGGTGTTGCACGGTCTGGCGATTGCCGGACACCGTGACCACGCCCTCGGCGAACGCTCCCGCATCGAGCGGGATGAGCGCCGCGAAGCCGAGCAGAAGGGCGAAGAACGCCCCGCCGATGACGGCACCTGACCGCAGTTCGCGCCGCGGGGCGTCCTCGGCCTCTTCGTCCGCTTCGATCTGGGGCTTCCCGAATTTCCAGCTCATATCGTTCACGCCTTTGCTCTCCCGGTCATCGGCACGACTGTGCGTTTCTCCATGTGACTGCGCATCTTTTCGAGTATTTCGTCGCGCGGCCCGAAGTCGGCCACTGCCCCGTCTTCCAGCACGAGCAATTTCTCGGCCGTGGAAAGGATGGCCGCGCGGTGCGCGACGATCATGATCGCCGCACGGTCGAGCCTGGCGGCCGCGACCGCCCGGACGAGCGCCTGCTCCCCTTCGGAATCGAGCGCCGAATTGGGCTCGTCCAGGACGATGAGTTTCGGCTTGCCGAACAGGGCTCTCGCCAAAGCGATCCGCTGCGCCTGGCCGGTCGACAGGCGATGATGCGCGTCTCCGATCATCGTGTCGTAGCCGCGCGGTAAGTGGAGGATCATCTCGTGGACACCCGCCCGGGTCGCCGCGTTGACCACGGCGGCATCGATCGATCCCTGGAAGGTCTCCTCCGTCGCGAAGCGCGAGATGTTCTCGGCCACGGTCCCTGCCAGAAGCTGGCTGTCCTGCGGCAGGTAGCCGACATGCGTGGCGAGGAGATCCGGGTCCCAGTCGTTGTAACGCGCGCCATCGATCCGGATCTCCCCCAGATCGGGCGCTAGAGCCCCGGCGACGATTCGTGCCAGCGTACTTTTTCCGGCGCCGGAAGGACCGATCACGCCGACGATCTCGCCCGGCGTCAATTCGGCGCAGACGTTGCGCAGCAGGATGGCATTCCCATCGGGACTGCGCACGGTGACATGGTCGAGGCAGACGGCGCCCAGCGGGGGAGGCAGGGCGGTACGCTCACGATCCCCCTCCTCGGCTTCTTCCATGAGCGTGCCGAGGCTTGCGAGCGCCTGCCGCGCCTGCGTGATGGCGGCCCACTGCGCGACGAGCTGCTCGATCGGCTGAAGGGCGCGGTTCAGCAGCACGGAGGCGGCGATGATCGCACCGATCGAAATCTGTCCGTTGATCGCGAGCCAGGCGCCTGCGCCCAATGCCGCGGATTGCATGAACATGCGGAAGAATTTGACCCGCGCGCTGTAGCCGCTGCTGAGGAACTGGACGTCCGTCTGCGCGTGAAGTCCCGCTTCGCGCTCTCGCAATTGCCGTTGCACCATGGCCCGGCGCATGCCGAGCGTGCGGATTATCTCTGCATGGCCGAGCGCATTTTCCTGCTCCGCATAGGCTCTCGAGCTCGCCGCATGCGCGCGTTCCGCCAGCGGTTTCGTGCGCCGCTCGTTGGCGATCGCCAGTCCCGCCAGGATCGCGATGCCGACGAGAACCAGCCCGCCCAGAAGCGGGTGAATGAGGAACGCCACGGCGAAATAGACCGGCGTCCAGGGCGTATCGAACAACGCCATCATCGCCTGCCCGCCGAACGCCTGGCGCAGCGTGTCGAATTCCCGCATGGCCTGCCGCGCCTTGTCGCTCTCGTGCTTCTGCCGGCCCAGCAGGCGGTCCATGATGCGGCCGGCGAGCAGACGGTTGAGACGAAGGGAAGCGCGCATCATGAGGCGCGAGCGAACGGCATCGAGCCCGGTGAGCGTCGCCAGCGCGACAGCAACGACCACCGTCAGCCAGACGAGGGTCGCAGTACCGGCCGTCGGCACGACACGGTCGTAAACCTGCATCATGTAGATGGTCGGCGCGAGATACAGGATGTTGACCAGCGCGCTGAAGCCGGCGGCCAGCATCATGTGCTGCCGGCATGCCTTGACCGCGGGGCCCAGGCTCGGCGGCACTTCTGTCAGAAAGAGTTTCATCGCATGGTCCCCAATTCCATTCGAATGTCGATCCAGGTGCCGACGGCCCGATCGGGAGAACGGGGCGCCGGCACGCCCATCTCAAAGCAGCAAGGCGTCGGAGAGCTCATCTCCATGGGGGTTCGACCAGTCCACTTCGAAATAGGCTTTCGTAATCTCGCAAGAGAGGCCCATCGGCGAAGCTGACGGTGCGATCCCGCCGTCCAGCAGTCCGGGTTGGACCCCCGCGCTGAACCGGCTGCCCAGGAATTCCGAGCTGAACCCGTCGACGCTGTCTGGCCGGACCATGTGCGAGCGGAAGTCGAACATCTGGGCGTTCATGAAGTCGAACCCGGCCGGCCCGGCCGCCGTCGAACCCGCAGTGTCGCCCGCCACGGCCTCGACCAGCTCGGACAGCGTGTCCGCGATCTGCGTCGGCAACGCCATGCTTCCCGAAGGCGCGCTCGGGGTTGCCGCGGTCTCTGCCATCTGGAAGCTCGACTGCCCTAGGGTATCCGCCGAGACGCCTCGCAGCAGCATGGTCTGCGATCCGACCGTGATGGCCGTGTCCGCGCCCTGCTGGACGATCAGGACGTCGGTAGCGAAACCGGCGGCCGTGACGCCGAGATGGCTCAGGTCGATCCGGTCTTCCCCGACCGCGAAGTCGAGCACCTCGTCGTCACCGCCGAAGACGAAGACGTCGTCGCCCGATCCGCCGCGCAGGCTGTCGTCGCCCGCCCCGCCGTCGAGGATATCGTCGCCCGATCCTCCCTCGAGCACATCGTCGCCCGCTCCGCCTTCCAGCACATCGTCGCCCGATCCGCCTTTCAGCGTGTCGTCGCCCTCGCCACCGGACAGGACGTCGTCGCCGGACCCGCCGCGCAGGACGTCGTCGCCGGCTCCGCCTTCGATGACATCATCGGACGATCCCCCGACCAGGACATCGTTTCCGGAGCTTCCCGGCATCGGACCGCTGCCGGAACCGGTGTCGGTTGGCGGGGGCGTGACGACGGGCGTGTCGTCCCCGCCGCCGGTGCCTTCGCCGGACGTATCGTCTTCGTCATCGTCCGAGCCGGCGGAATGATCATCATCATCATCGCCCTCGTCGTCATCGTCGACCGGCGGCATCTGCGAAACATCCTGGAACACGTTGTCCGGCAGATCGGTGAGCCCCGTATTGCGCTCGATGATCTTGGAGAAGGACGCGACATTGTCCGCGAACAGCTGGTCGTCGAAGACTTCCAGATAGTACAGCCTGTCACCATGCTGCAGCCGGTCGAGCTGCTCCAGGAAGATGTAGCCGAAGGTCGAACCGAGCTGGCCCTTACGGGGCTTCTCGGCCAGTCCGCCGATCCACAGGTCCATCGTGTCGAACCCTTCGGGGTAGGCCTGCTGCAGCTGAGCGATCAGTTCGTCGGACAGGTCGTTGCGCGTCTGGAAATCCTCCCAGCCCGTGTATGGCCGCAGGCTCGCATCGCCGGTGCTTTCGAACAGCTGCGCCCGCACGTCGTTGAACGGCGCGACGCCCATGTCCCTTCCGCGGAAGATGTTGAGTGCCGCGAGGTCGAGGGGCCGGCCCACAAGCTGGTTGCGAAGCGCGTTGACCATGTCGACGTCGATCGCCTGGTGCAGGTCCGCGATCGCGCCTGCCAGCAGACCGTCGACGCCCAGTTGCCCGACCTTGTCGGGACGAAGGAAGGCATCGACCAGCGACAGGCGGGAAATCACACCATCGCTGCCGACATATCCCAGGTCTTCGTTCAGCATGGAATGGCCGAAGCGATAGGCGGCCTGCGCGAATTCGACGGAAATCGAGGAGTCCACCGTCGGATCGTATGCCTCGAACCCGTGCTCCGGATCGCCTTCGCCGAGGCCGCCCGCCATGGCCGTGGCGAACTCGGTGAACACTACCTGCTGGTACTCGGCGATGTTCATCATCCGCGCGGCCTGGAAGTATTCCTCCTCGGTCCAGCTGCCGTTGGTCTGCTCCTTCAGCGTGTCGACCCACCAGTTGTGATTGCGCGCCCAGATCGTGTGGATCGAGGTGAGCATCACGTTCTCGTTGAGGCGACCGTCGCCGGCCACGTAATAATGGCCGATCGCATCCAGATCGAGCACCGGTTCCGCCTGGTCGGGCAGTGTGACGAAGACGGGAATGAAGTCGATCAGCAGAGGCTGGCCCGTGCCGTCGAAATTCTGCACGTCTTCGGCGGTCAGTTCGTCCCCGCCGGTCATGATCCGGTAGTTCTCCCGGATATCGTTCAGGGTCGGGAGAAGGCCGCGCCCGGTCGCATCGGTCGCCCCGGTCAGGAGGTAGGCCGACTGGCTGGGCTGCCCGTCATCGCCGACATCCCAACGCCGCAGCACATCGGTGATCGCCTCGTGCGAACCATAGGCCTGGTTCTGGTCCACGAAGGGAGAGGCGTGGTTGACGTATTGCGCGGCAATTTCGTCGCCGTTGTTTGGAATGCCGTCAGGATCGATGCCCGTCCCTTCGAGGATGTTGGAACGCGGCGCACTGATCGGAAAGCCCGGCGTTCCGATCGCGACGCTGCCGGGTAGCCCCTTCGCCACGAAATCCAGCCCGTGATCGAAATACTGTCCGAAGAAGGTCAGGAGGGCAGACCCGCCGAACGCGTTGGGAATGCTTTCCTCCGTCCCGTCTCCGTCATTGTCCTGATTGGAAACGATGTCGGAAATTTCGCGAGGCGTGAGCGCGGTTTCCCTGATGCCCGACGCGCCGTCCGTGTAATGCGCTTCGGTCAGGCGGATGAAGGGCTGGTCGGCATTGCCGTAGAGCGGATTGTCGACATTGTTTCCGAAGCCCGACGCATCCCGGATCATCCCGCTCTCGATCAGGTCGAGCAGGTCTTCCAGGTCTTCCGCGTCGAGGAAGCTTCCCCGCGTGCCCGGGCCGTACTCGTCGTCCCGGTCGTCATCGTCGTCGCTCCGGCGCGAGACGACGCCTTCGGCGCTCCGCTGCAGGTCGGCTGCGGACATCGTCGTGCCGTCCGCGAACTCCACGCTGTCCTGCGGGCGCAGGTCGCCGACGAGCCGGTCGTCACCGCCATGGCTCTTGAAAACCACGCGGTGATCGGACGCCAGGCCGGCTATGTCGACCGTATCGCCGGCTGCCGAACCTTCCAGCGTGATCGTGCTGTAGGCGAGGCTGGTCCCGGTGAAGTCGCCGACGATCACGAACGTGTCGCCCCCGCCCTTCCCGTCGATCACGATCTCTTCGGTGCCGAGCACTTCCGCTGCGATTACGCCGTTGCGCACGATCACGATCTCGGTCACGGCACGCACCCCGCTGAAACCAGCGGCGAGCGCGGAAGCACGGTCGTAGATGCCGAATGTCTCCGCGCCGGCATCGCCATGCAGCAGGACGGTATCGGTACCGCCTCCGCCGACCATCACGTCGCGACCGTCTCCGACCCGCCAGAACATGGTGTCGGACCCGGCCTGACCCCTGAGAAAGTCGTTACCGGAGCCTCCGGTCAGGATGTCGCTGCCGGCCCCGCCGCGAAGATCGTCACGCGCAGCCCCGGCCTGGCCTATGAGCAGGTCGGAGCCGCCGGTGCCGGTCAGGATACCGCCGCCGCTATCGGCCGAGATCAGCAGGTGATCGGCATCGGCGAATGCGAGCCGTTCGATGCCCGTAAGCGTATCGGTCCCTTCGCTTCCAACAAGGTCGGTCGCGGTCAGATTGCCAGCACCGTTCAGGCCGAACGCAAAATCGAACACGCTGCCGGCAAAGGCCGCCGTATCGATCCCACCGCCGCCATTGAGCTGGTCGTTGCCGCCATTGCCGGTGAGGGTGTTGAAGGCCCCGTTGCCGTTCGCGACATCGTCGCCTTCGGTGCCGACGAAGTTCGGCTCTGCCGCGCTAGCCGTCCAGAGGTCGCCGACAGGCCCGACGGCTTGCGACGCCAGTTGTTCGACGGCCCCGATGCTGTCGGTGTAACTGACCAGCACGCGCAGAGACTGGCCGGGCATCGCCTCGCCCGGAGTGAAGGTCGCGCCGGTTCCCCCTTCCGCGGCGGGAATATCGACCCAGGTCGCACCTTGGTCGGCGGAGACCTGCCACTGGAAGGCAAACGTGCCCAGCCCGTCTTCGTCCGCAATGCTGCTTGTATCGACCGACAGGACGAAACCTTCGGTCGGCGTCGTGTCGGTAATGACCGGGAGCCCGGTCGGCGCGACATTGAGATACGGAATCGTGCTAACCGTCTGGTCGCGGAACTGCAGCCATTCGATGCCCGACACCCGGTCCACACCGTCGGAAAGTCGCACTGCGCCGGTAGCCGGATCGATGATTCCGTCGGTCACGGTCACGTGGCGGACGGTGAGCGTTCCATCGCCGTTCGGTGTGATCTCGTAATTGGCGAAATCGTCGAAAAAGATGGCCGTGTCCTGATCGCCCGCATGACCATCGTCCACGATCTCCCGGACGATGTGCATTTGGGAAGGCTTGACCGCGCCCGAGAGCAGGTGGGTGGTCAGCGGCTTGGTCACCCCGTCGATCGTCACCGTGTCCTTCAGGCTGGTGACGGTTGCGATCTCCGTCGTGCCCCCGGCTTCGGTGATGCTGATGCGCACGTGCAGGCGATGGTCGCCGTCAATGAAATCGTTGCCGCCACGGCCTTCCAGCATGTCGCTGCCGCCGCCACCCATCAGGATGTTGCCCGTTGCGAACACGACCTCGTCATCCGGCGCGTCTCCGCGCGGGGCAAGGCCGAGAGCTTCGCGAAGCCCCGCGATCCTGTCGACACCGGCCTGCGTCAATTCGTGGCCGGTCATGTCCAGTTCCGGCGTGACTTCGGCAAGGTCCGGCGCGCCGCGGTCGTCGCCGCGAAGCACGTCGTCGTGATCCGAACCCGACAGGGCTTCTGTCGCGTCGAAGCGGTTGCGCAGGATATCCGCCGCTTCCGTCGTGAAAATCTTGATCGTCAGGTCGGAATTCGCCGCGATCCCGCTGCCCTGATGGCTGGCCCAGTCGAAACCGAGCATGCCTTCGTTGCGCATGACGCTTTCGCCCTGCACCATGATATCATCGCCGGACTCGGCATCGAAATCGTGCTCGTCGTTCCCGGCGAACATGACGTCGTGACCGACAATCGTGGAATTGAAGAACAGTTCGGAGTTGTCGCCGGCAGTGGTGTCGAAACCGCCGCCCGCTTCGATCCAGTCGTCGCCTTCGTTGCCCAGCAGGAAGTCGGCATCGTCGCCGCCCAGGATGAAATCGTCGCCTTCACCGCCGAAGACCTCGGTTGCGTCGACGCCGACGATGAAGGCGTCCTTGCCCCGGCCACCCATGAGCACGTCGAGGCCGTTGGAATTGGCAATGACGTCGTCGCCATCCTCGCCCTTGATGAAGTCGCCCGAATCTCCGCTGTCGGTGATGATATCGTTCCCGGCGCCCCCGATGATCAGGTCGACGCCGTGACCGCCTTCGATGCGGTCGTCGCCGCCGCCGCCCCAGATGCCGTCGTCACCCCCGCCGGCGATGATGATGTCGTTTCCTTCGGTCCCGTTGATCGTCGTGTGGTCGGCCCCGTTGAACTGCAGGAAATTGCTGTCCGGGCCGAGCGTGTTCGGATTGTCACGCCGCACCGCCGAAATGCCCAGCGCCGCGAGCACGGCATTCTCCTGCACGGGATCGGGCTGGATTTGCTTCGAGGGATCGACATGCAGGACGTAGTCCGCAAGCGTGAAGGAATCGACGTGCGAATGATAGTTTAGGATATCGTCCGCCGTTCCGCGGATGCCGTCCGGACCCGGAAGGGTCTGGTCGGTGTTGGCCATGATCATCTTGGAAAAAGCGTTGTTTTCCAGCTCGTTGAGCAGATTCATGCCCTGCGTGCGTGACAGGTAGTAGAAGCGGTCGTTGTCCTGCAGGTTCTCCATCTGGGCTTCGAAGACCGCGTTGAAGGTCGACCCCAGGAAACCGCCGAAGGCCATCGGACGCTCGGCAAGGCCGCCGACCCACATGTCGATGTCGTTGACGCCGGTTTCGGCCGCGGGTCCGTTCAGGAAAGCGAGCCGTGCCGAGCGTTCCTCGAACGTTTCGTTCTCGGTACCCAGCACGAGCAACGTGGCCGCATCACGCCGCGCTTCGACATTGTTGCCGGCATCGAGGATGGACTGGTGCGTCCCGTAAGCGGCGATGAAATTGATCACCGACATCGGGTTCTTCAGGTTCTCGGCGAAATCGACCCAGCTCGTGTAAGGCGTCAGGAAGGTCGATCCGGTGGCGTCGAACAACTGCTCGCGCGCATCGTTCAGCGTGGGCATGCCCGTTTCGCGGCCACGCGCGATGTTGATCGCGGCGAGGTCCAGCGGCAGGCCCAGCAGATTGTTGCGCAAGGCATCGGTGACGAACTCGTCGATGTGGTTGCCATGCTCGAGATTGAGGCCGCGGAAGATGGCTCCGGCGGCCTGCTCTGCCGTCAGCCGCCCATCGAGGTCATAGTCGACCGGGTTGAGGAAGGCCTCGATCAGCCCCGTGGACTGGCCCCATTCCGCCAGGTCCTGGACCAGCGTCGCATTGCCGTTCTCGTCATAGGTGACCGGCCGCCCTTCCTCGTCGAGGAACAGGCGCGTCACATCCTCGGTCAGCATCGAGTGTCCGAAGCGGTAGACCACATGCGCGAACTCGGCGAAAATGGCCGGGTCAATATCGGTTATGCTGTTGAACACGAACGGATCGATGTTCGGCTGTAGGCGCCGTCCGAACTCCTCGAAAACGAGATGCTGGTACTGCATCTCCGTGGCGAATTTGGCGACCTGGAAGAGCCGCTCTCCGTTCCAGTCCAGGCTTTCCGCCTGCATCGCGATCTGCGCATCGCTCAGGCCGGAAAGGGCGTCCGCTTCCGCCTGGGAGATCGCGATATCCAGCCATTCATTGATGAATGCCGCATCGCCGGATTTCAGTATCTCTACCTTGTTGGCCTCGACCTGCCGATTGTGTTCGGAATGGAAAACGTGGTGGACGGCGGTCAGGCCGATATTCTCGTTGCCGCGCCCGTCGCCCGTCACGAAATGCCTGTCGAGCAGCTCGTTATCATATTCCTGATTGCGACCATTCGTCGAAGCAACCTCGTTCCCGGTTTCACTGTCCGCGTCCGCGACCAGGTTGCCGTTCTGGAACACCGGCGCAGCGCTGTGCGCGATATCGTCGAGGAAAGCATGCGACGTCCGGACGGGAACGACAGCACCTTCAGGTCCGGTTTCTCCCGCCAGTCCCAGCATGAGCGTGACCGGGGCGTCGGGCGTGCCGCTGACGACAATGTCGTCGGTCGTGTTCGGGATCCCGTCGTCGCCAAGCCCGATGATGACCTGCGCGAAGCCGTTTTCGTCCGGGATGAAATTGCCGTAGGGGTCGCTACGCAAAAGCGGAATTGCGCCGACATCCTTGTCGGTCAGCTCGATCCCCAGCAACTCGCGTGCCTGCAGCTTGACATCCGCCCAGGTCGCCAGGCCCCCGTTGCTTCCTTCGAGAAGGTGACCGGTCGCTTGCGGGCGCCCGTCGACCATCTGGTATTCCCGCATGAATATCTGCTTCGACGCGTGCGAACCGTAGGTCTGGTTCTGATCCACGAACGGCGTCGTCGTATTCAGCGTCTCGCCATTCTCATCGACCTGCGCACGGGTCATGACCATGAAATTGGTATGGCCGCCTTCGACGTAGAGCGGATCGTCGGGCTGTAGCGGGATATAGACGCTGCCGTTTCCGCCCTTGGGAATGAGATCCAGCCCATGATCGAAGAATTGCCCGAAGAATGTCATCCACGCGTTGAAGGGTGCGGATAGGCCTTCGTCCGGGGCGGTATTCGGAATGACCAGGCTGTCGCCCTGCATGGTCAGCCCGTAATCCGCAGCCAGTGCTTCGAAGTCGTCGCGCGTGATCGTGCCCTGCTCGAAAGATGCCCATGCCGCATTCAGCGATTGAACGGCGGCCATCTGGTCGCTGTCGTAGCCGGTCTGCGTCAACGCTGCCGAAATGGCGGCTGGATTGCCCGGCGTCTGGTCGACGATCAGGTTCGAGATCAGGCGCGGATCGATATCCGCCAGGCTGCCGCTCGATCCGTAATCGTTGTTCGTTACTGTCGGCGCCGGGCCGGGGCCGTCGGGATCGAAGCTGTCACCATCGGCCTCGTCCCGGTAATAGGACGCGAACATGCGCGGCAGGATCTGATCGGAGGCACCCCAGGTCTCGCGCCCTGCGACCAGATTGTTGAAGGTACCGTCAACCGTACGCAATCCGAACGGAAGGCGCGGATCCTCGATCAGTTCGCTCAAGGGCGTTCCAGCGGCATGCGCTTCCGCGATCTTGATCTGGCGAAGGATGAAGATGAGATCGTGCAGGTTGAGTTTGACGGCCATGGTACTTCCCCTGGTTACGCCAGCGGAAGACACGAGAAGAAGCGCCGCAAAATGCGACTAATCAAGCCAGTTCCCGTCCATCCGCCGGTAGAGTTCTTCGCGACTCGTTCGCGGCAGGGAAATGATGATGGAAAGAGGGCCGGATCGTCTATCAGCTTGAAGGATTATGAATTCGGCTTAACCAAATCACTACTTGTCCGGCACGCCCGACCAAAGTGCTATTACTTTCGGTGTAGAAGGGCGGCGACCCAATGCTGCTTTGGCCCGCAATCGAGGGGCTCGAACATCGGTCTGGTCCAGGATCAGAAGCAGTCCGCACTCAGCGGATCGGACGGGGAAGGTTCCGCATCAATGACCGGCGCGACAAGTGCATCCTTGCGGTTGTCGTTGCGGCTGAGTTCACGCAGGCGTCCCACGGCCGCAACCCGGTTGTTCACGCCCAGCGCGCGATAGGCGCCGTTGAGGTGTACTTTCACTGTCCCTTCGCAGATACCGAGCTCGCGACCGATCTGCTTGTTGGATTTGCCCGTGGCAAGGACGCGGAGAACCTTCAGTTGCTGTTGCGTCAGTACGGGTGTGGCCGCGGTCGGACCGACACGTCGCTCTTCACCAAGTTTGGAAAAAAAGGGCCGGCCATCGACAAGCGCCGCCACGGCGCTGCACACTTCTTCCGCAACACGGGTCCTCTCGATGCAGGCGAGGACTCCCAACGAGATACACCGCGACACCGTGTCCCGGGTGACCAGAGGCATGACAACGCACAGTTTCGGAATCGGCTTATGACGCAGGACTGTCGGCAGGCCTGCCATTCCGTTCATCCCGGGCAGATCGAGATCGACGACCGCTATGCCGCCACAGCCCCGATCCACGAGCCGAAGCAGCGCAGTGAAGCTGTCGGCCGTTTCAACCTGCACGTCCTGGTTGGACGACTCGACGATCGCCTTGAGGCCCATCCTCGAAAGACCGTCCCTGTGTGCAACTATAACCGATTGAAATGTCACGTCCCCCACCCCCTGGTTTCCGTGCTTGCGGGTGCGACCCTCCCGTTATTCGATCCAATAGAAACATGGCACAATACTTGCCAAATGTCTACTTTATCAAAGGCTGGAAGCCGGGTGTCTCAACGTGAGACTATACCTGTCGATAGGGACAGAAAAAGAGAGGGACTGGCCATCGATTTGGGAAGCATTTGAACTTCCGAAGATTTTCGAACGATTTGGTGGCCACCGGTACTATCGGGCGCTTGCGAGCTTCCGGATATCTGGAAGGTGTGGTGAGCCGTGCTGGGTTCGAACCAGCGACCTACTGATTAAAAGTCAGTTGCTCTACCGACTGAGCTAACGGCCCGACCAGAGCGGGTCCCTAAGGAGCGGGCGCGGGCGGGTCAAGCGGCTGTGGAGGTGGCGCACGGCGAGACCGGTTACCGGATCGCGCCAGTCCGGGACGACGGCGGCGGCAGGGCCGAGCACGAACGCCCGGTCGCGGAACGCGACATGCGGCACGGCAAGATCGCGATTTGCCCAGTTGCCCCCCGACCACAGCACGATGTCGAGATCGAGAACCCGTGCCCCCCAGCGCGGGGCCAGCTTTCGCCGGCCGAAATCCCGTTCGATGGCCTTAAGCCGGGTCAGCAGCGCGTCCGGCGCCAGTTCGCATTCCAGCAGCGCAGCAGCATTGGCATAGCGCCTGCGCGATGGGCCGACGGGATCGCTGCGGATGATCGGGGACCGGACCACCTCGCCCAGACCGGCAAGGACATCGAATGCCCGGTCCAGTACCTGCTCCGGACGGCCGTAGCGCGTGTGCATCCGGTTGGAGCCAAGCGCGATCAGATAGGCGTGTTCGCTCAGATATCCTCGCAGATGCGTCCGTAGAGCTCCGGTCGCCGGTCGCGGAAGAAGCCCATGCCGGCCCGGTGCTTCGCGGCCAGCGCCAGGTCCAGCGTGGCGACCAGCACGCCGTCTTCCCCGCGCCCGAATTCCGCGACGAGATCGCCCCACTCGTTGGTAATGAAGCTGTGGCCGTAGAAGTCCTGTCCGCTTTCCATCCCGATCCTGTTGCTGGCGATCACCGGCATGCAGTTGGACACGGAATGCCCCTGCATCGCGCGGCGCCACATCCGGCTGGTGTCGAATTCGGCGTCGTAGGGTTCGGACCCGATCGCGGTGGGATAGAACAGCAGTTCCGCCCCCATCAGTGCCATGACCCGCGCGCTTTCGGGATACCACTGGTCCCAGCAGATGCCGACACCAATGCGGGTGCCAGCAACGTCCCAGACCCGGAAACCGCCATTGCCAGGGCGGAAGTAGAACTTCTCCTCGTAACCCGGCCCGTCGGGGATGTGGCTCTTGCGGTAGGTGCCCAGCACCTCGCCCGTCTCGTCGATCATGGCGAGCGTGTTGTAGTAGTGGTGCCCGTCGCGCTCGAAGAAGCTGGTCGGGATCGCCACGCCCAGCCCCTTCGCCAGCTTGCGCATCGCACGCACCGACGGGCTTTCCTCGAGCGTATGGGCAAGCGCGAACAGCGCCTCGTCCTCTTCGCGGCAGAAGTAGCCGCCGGCGAACAGCTCGGGGGGGAGCACGATCTGCGCCCCTTCCGCGGCCGCGCGCTCGACCAGCTGCGCGACCGCATCGATGTTCGCAGCTTCCTCCGCCCGGTTGAGCGAGAGTTGCAGCGCGGCGACGGTGACTTCGGTCACGGCCTTCGTCAGTCCGCCTTGCGGAACAGGAGCGTCATCCGGTCGCTTTCGCCCAGATCGGCGAGGTCCGCACGGTCCCCGCGCAGCACGGGCGGCATTTCCCACACGCCCTGCGGGTGGTCCGCCGTGTCGCGCGGGTTGGCGTTCACATCGCTCATGCCGACGAGTTCGAAGCCCTGGACGCGCATGAAGTCGATCACATCCTGCTGGCGTACGTAGCCCTTGCTGCCATTGGCATAGCTCCAGTCGGCATCGGCCTTCGCCCGGTGCTGGACGATGCCGATCATCCCGTCATCGGACAGCAGTTCGCGCATCGCGGCGATTTCGCTGTCGGCAGTGTTCCAGCGCATCAGGTTGTGCATCATGCGGATCACCAGGATCCGGTCGAAAGTGCCCTTCTCCGCGTCGGGGATGGTGTCCAGCGTCATGCCGGCAAAGCGGCTTTCGGGCGCGCCGGTCCATTCGGCCGCCTGCGCCGGGAAACCGGCCGCACCGTCGCGAATGCCCTGTTGCGCCTGTTCGTTGAAAGGTCCGGTCGTCGGGTTGAAGTAGAGGCCGACGAGGCGCCCCTGGTCGTTGACGTAATTGCCCAGCACCCGCGTGTACCAGCCGCCACCGGGCGCGTATTCGCCGATCTTCATGTCCGGCTGCACCCCGAAGAAGGCGAGCGTACGCTCCGGGTTGCGATAGACGTCGCGCGCGCGGTCCTCCGCCCGGTTCTCCTTCGCCAGCGCTTCCTTCAGCGCCATGTGCATCGCGTGATGCTCCGCCTCGGCGGACTGCGCATCCTGCGCGGCGGCGGGCACGGCCATCGCCAGCGAGGCGGCGGCGGCGGAAAGGGCAAGAAGGGTACGCATCGATGTCTCTCCCGAAGTGATGGCTTGCTGCAGGGTTCTAGGCACGCCGGTGCCCCTGACAAGTGGGCAGCGTGTTCCTATCTTGTCGGCAAAGGAGATATGACGACCATGGCAGAGAGTGAACAGGCAATCGTGGCAGGTGGCTGCTTCTGGTGCACGGAAGCGGTGTTCCGCGACGTGATCGGAGTGACCGCCGTCGAGAGCGGTTATATCGGCGGGGACAAGCCCGACCCGACCTACAAGGAGGTGTGCTCCGGCACCACGGGCCATGCGGAGGGCGTCAAGGTCACTTACGATCCCGACACGATCAGCCTCGCGCAGATCTACGACGTGTTCCTCGGCACGCACGACCCGACCCAGCTGAACCGGCAGGGCAACGATGTCGGTACGCAGTACCGCAGCGCCATCTTCCCACTGGACGATGCGCAGAAGGCGGAAGCCGAAGCGGCGATCGAACGCTGGAACGCGGAGAACGACGGGACGGCCGTGACCACCATCGAGGGCGGCGAATGGTACCCGGCCGAGGATTACCACCAGGAATACTGGGAAGGCGAAGGCCAGCGCAATCCGTACTGCCAGGCGGTGATCCCGCCCAAGCTGATGAAGCTGCGCAAGAGCTTCCAGAAGTACCTGAAGGAAGACGCCTGAACCGACCTTCCCGGTTGGGGACATGGACCGCTGGATCCGGTTCGAAAGAACCGGGGCCGGTCCCTCTCCTGCGCGGAAAACCGGCGTTTTCCGGCCGGGCGGCTCCCCGTGCTGTGACTTTCGTGACGCGGCGAAAGTCACACCGGGACGAGCCTTTTGTTCGCGGGCCTCACGGCCCGCGTCGATGTGCGACATTCGCTCATTCACCGACCCCTGACAGATTCGGGCCCGTGTAGGACAGCGCGAAATGCAGGGCCGGTGACTCCGGACAGCTAAGCGTGTCAGCCGGCGGCAGCGGGCTTCGTGCCATGCCAGGCGCGGATCATGAAGCTCTGGAAGAACGGCACGGGGCGGGACAGGCCGGCGTCCTGCCAAAGCTGGGCCGTTCGGTCTTCGGGCAGGACGCACAGCACGTCGCGCAACATGTCCGGCAGCGCGGCAAGCGATGCCTCGTTCGCGCCCATCATGACCTGGACCTGCCGCCAGTCCGCAAGCATGGCCGGGAAGCCGGCGCCATCGAGGTCGGCACTGATTTCGGCGCTGACAAAACGGCCACCCGGGCGCAGCCGGTCATGGATGGCGCGATAGAAGGCGGGACGTGCGTCTTCCTGCACGAAATGGGCGACCAGCAGGCTGACGGCCGCATCGAAGCCGGTCTCCGTCAGGTCCTCCACATGGCCCGCAACCAGTGTGCAGCGATCGGCGAGACCCGCGTCGGCCAGCCTGTGTGCGGCGATGGCGAGCATGTCCGGCGACGGATCGACGCCGGTGAAGGTCCAGCCCGGAAAAGCCTCGGCCAGCGCAAAGATGTCCGCCCCGGTTCCGACCCCCACGCACAGGATCCGCGCGTCCTGCGGTAATTCGGTGAGGACCAGCCGCATCAGGAAATGCAGACCGTCGGAGATCGGCTGCAACCCGCTGTTCCGCCGGTCGTAGGCGGCGGCCATGTCGGCATCGAAGAAATCGGCGGTGCGGAAAGCGACGTGTCCTGTCATGATACTTTATATCATGGGACTTCGGCGGGATTGGCGCAAGTGCCGATTGCAGGCCAGTTGCGTCAAACGCATGACTGCATGCAATCGGGGCGGGGAACGGTTCCCACCTTATCGGCTTTCCCATACGGACGGGCCGAAAAGGATGCTGCAAATGCAAGACCTTACGCTCCCGCTCGTCATCGGTTTCGTCGTCATGGCTCTCGGATCGCTCGCGATCTACGCGCATGGCGACAAGCGCACCGAATATCTCCACCACACGCAGTTCCATTCGGTCGTGCCCTTCATCGCGGCGACGGCCTATCTGGCCATGACGCTCGGGATCGGGCGGCTGGAGCTTGTCAGCGGGGAAACGATCTTCCTCGCCCGCTATGCGGACTGGATCGTGACGACACCGATCCTGCTGACCGGCCTGGTGATGGCCGGCCTGCACGAACATCCCCGCCATTCCACCTACATCCTGCCGGTCGTGATCCTCGACGCGCTGATGATCGTGACCGGCCTGCTGGGCGCGCTGGCGACGAACGAGGCGGAAAAATGGATCTGGTTCGCCTGGTCGTGCGCGGCGTTCGTCGGCATCATCTGGCTGCTTCTCGGCCCGGTGATGCGGGCGGCAAAGGCGCTCGGCGGCGAATTGACGAAGGTCTACACTGCCAATCTCGCCTTCCTGCTGATCGTATGGTCGATCTACCCGCTCGAATGGGCACTCGGCCCGCAAGGTCTCGGCCTGTTCGACGCGGTGGCCGATGCGTGGGTGATCCTCGTCCTCGATGTGACTGCCAAGGTGATCTACGGCTTCGTTGCGACGGCGCGGTTCAAGAAGTTGAGCCTCGACGCGGCCGACCGGAAAACCCTTACCGCCAGCGAGCTGTGAGCCGCCAGGCTCAGCCCTTGCGCCAGCGCGCCACGAAGAAGCCGTCCAGTCCGCCCGCATCCGGCAACTGGCCGGGATGGGTGCGCAGCCAGCCCTCCCCGGTCGGCTGCAATCCCCCGGGCAGTTCGTCCGGCGTGATCGGGGCAGGGTCCAGAGCGACGCGGGCCGCCTGCTCCTCGCCCTCCTCGTGTTCCAGCGAGCAGACGGCGTATACCAGCGTGCCGCCCTGCGGCAGCCACTCCACCGCGCGGGCAAGCAGGGCCGCCTGCAGTTCCGCCAGTTCCTCGATCTGCCGGGGACCGATCCGGTGCAGGACGTCCGGGTGGCGGCGGCAGGTTCCGGTCGCGGTACAGGGCGCATCCAGCAGGATCGCGTCGAACGCCTTGGCGGGCTGGTAGGTCAGCGCATCGGCCTTGACGGTTTCCGCCTCCAGTCCGGTGCGCGCGAGGTTCTCTCGCAGCCGCTGCAGGCGCGGGCCGCTCTGGTCGAGCGCGGTCACCTGCCAGCCGGCTGCCGCCAGTTGCATCGTCTTGCCGCCCGGCGCGGCGCACAAGTCTAGAACGCGGCGACCCTCCCCCGGTCCGAGCAGGCGCGCGGGCAGCGATGCGGCAATGTCCTGCACCCACCATTCGCCCGCCTCGAAGCCGGCAATGCGATCGACCGGTGTTCCGCGCGGCAGCCGCAAGTGTCCGGGCGCGAGCGATCCGGCACCGGTCTGCGCGGCGATATCGGCCGTCCGTGCGGGGTCCTTGAGCGAAAGATCGAGCGGCGGCGGCACGGCGAGGCCGGCCGCGACCGCATCCGCCCGTTCCCCCCAGCGCGCCCGCACCGTATCCGGCAAGGTCGGTATATCCGGTAGCGCGATCTCCCGCTTGGTCAGCGTGCTGAAGACGCCATGCGCGAGCCGCCGCGGCCCGCCGGTCAGCAAGGGCAGCGCGGTCGCGATCACCGCATGGGGCGGCGTATCCAGCCGCAGCCACTGTGCCAGCATCAGGCGCAGCACGCTGCGCGGCTTGGCATCGTCCGGCAGGCGTTTTGTCGTGGCGCTGTCGATCAGAGCGTCGAGGTCGGCCAGCCAGCGCAGCGCCTCGTGCACGATGGCGCGGGCCAGCGCCTTGTCGGCAGGACTGCGCACGCGGCCGAGCGCGGCGCGTTCCGCCAGTTCCAGCGTCTCGCCCCGGCGCAGCACGGCGTCCAGCATCTGCAGCGCGGCGCGGCGCGCGGGCAATCCGGGTATCTCGGCCATGGTCCCCGCCTAGCGATGCTTGAAACCAAGCGCCAGCGCGCGCATTTCCAAGGCATGACCCAGCGCGCCACGAAACGACCCGATGGCTTCACCAAGCCCGCCCACTGGACCAACGATCCGCCACCCGAGCCAGAAGCGCCCGTACCCGAGAGCGAGCGCGACGACCCGCAGGGCCTCAGCCCCACCCGCTACGGCGACTGGGTGAAAGACGGGATCGCGATCGATTTCAGTTAGAGCGGCTTCAGGGTGACCCGCAGCCCGTCCTTCGGTTTGGGAATCGGCCAGGCCTGCCATTCGGGCTCGTATCCCTTGGCAATCTCGATCCGGTAGCGGGTCAGCATGTGCGCCATCAGGATCTTGATCTGCATGTAGGCGAAATGCAGCCCCAGGCACATGTGCGCGCCGCCCCCGAAGGGGACCCAGGCGTATTTATGCCGCGCCTTTTCCGCCTCGCGCGTGAAACGCATCGGATCGAAGCGCTCCGGTTCCGGCCAGATATCCGCCAGGTGATGGGTTGCTCCCGGGCTCACCGAAACCTGGGTACCGGCCGGTATCGTGTATCCGCCGAACTCGAAGTCGCGCAGGGCCCGGCGGGGGATCGAGGGCACCGGCGGCAGGAACCGCAGCGCTTCCTTGAACGCCATCTCGGTCAGTTCCAGTTCGCCCAGCTGTTCGTAGCCGACGGCCCTGCCCTCGCCGCCGGTCACCGCCAGCACTTCGCGCCGGATCTTCTCCTGCCATTCCGGGTGCAGCGCGAGCTGGTGGACCAGCGTGGTCGCTGACGAGGTGATGGTGTCGTGCGCCGCCATCATCAGGAAGATCATGTGATCGACCACTTCCTGCACCGACAGCAGCTCGCCATCCTCGCGCGTTGCGCGCGCGAACTGGCTGAACAGGTCCTGCCCGCCGGCACCCTCGCGACGCCGCACGGTTTCCCTGCCGAACCAGTCGACGAGGTATTTGCGCCCCTTCACGCCTCGGCCCATCTGCGTGAACGGCAGCGGCTTGCGGACCGGCGCGACCGAGGCCTGCACCATGTCGACGAAGGCCTGGTTGATCTTTTCCGCTTCGGCGCCAAGCGGCAGGTCGATGAAGCTGTCCGCCGCGAGGTCCAGCGTCAGCTGCTTGATCGCGGGGTAGAACAGCATTTCGCCCCGGGGGTTCTCGGCGCCCCACTCCTCCATCCGCCGGGCGACGCCGCGATTGAGGCTGTCGGCATAGTGCCGCATCGGGCCGGGCTTGAACGCGATCGAGAGCGCGCGGCGGTCCATCCGGTGATGGTCAAAATCGATCAGCATCAGCCCGCGGGGGAACAGCTTGTCGAGCACCGGACCCCAGCCCTTCTCGCTCGAGAACAGCTTGTCGCGGTCGAACAGGACCAGCTCGTTCGCCTCCGGCCCGATCAACGAGACCGTGTAGTAACCGAAGCTGTTGACCTTGTAGATGCGGCCGTAGCGTTCGAGCATGGTGCGCGAGAAACGCGGCGGGTCGCTCAGGATCGCGAGCGTCGAGCCGACGACGGGCAGCCCGTCCGCACCGGGAATATGGTCCAGCGAGGCGGCCGGTTCGGGGCCGGTCGCGGCAAGTGCGGGCGAATGCGGATCGGCGTGGGTGGCCATCGGGGAAGCTCCTTACTTACCCCGATGTCAGTAACGTGCGCAGGCCGTCAAATCCAGCCGGAAAGCTCGCGCCGCATCATCGCTTCCAGCAGGTCCATGCCAGGCTCGCTCGTATTGAGGCAGGCCAGCGCGGCGAATTTCTCGCCCCCCGCCTTCAGGAAACTGTCGCGCCCCTGCAGCGCGATTTCCTCCAGCGTCTCGAGGCAGTCGGCCGAAAAGCCCGGCGTCGCCACGGCGAGCCGCTTCGTCCCGCGCGCGCCTTCCGCTTCCAGAGTGACGTCCGTCGCCGGCTCCAGCCACTTGGCCCGGCCGAAGCGAGACTGGAAAGTGGTGACGAAGCGAAGACCCGGCCGCGCCATCCTTTCTTCCAGCAGGCGCGCCGTCTTGCGGCAGTGACAGTGATAGGGATCGCCCAGTTCCAGCGTGCGCAGCGGCATGCCGTGGAAGCTCAGCAGCAGGACTTCCGGCTCGAAATCGAGCCCGTCGATCTGGCGGGCGGTATCGCGGGTTAGCGCGTCGATATAGGCAGGATCGTCGTGATAGGGCGGAAGCGTGCGCAGCGTGGGTTGCCAACGCATCGTCCCCAGCGTTTCCCCGACCTTGTCCACAACCGTCGCGGTCGTCGCGCCGGAATAGTGCGGGTAGAGCGGCGCGACCAGGATGCGGTCGCAGCCCGCATCGTGCAGCGCCTTCAGCCGGTCGGGAATGGACGGCTTGCCGTAGCGCATCGCCCAGTCGACTTTCACCCCATCTCCCAGCCTCTGCTGCAGCCCGGCCGCCTGGTCCTCGGTAATCACGGCCAGCGGCGATCCGCGGTCGGTCCAGACCTGGCTGTAGGCATGGGCCGACTTCTTCGGCCGGGTGTTGAGGATGATGCCCCTCAGGATCGGCTGCCAGACCAGCGGCGGGATCTCCACCACGCGCGGGTCGGACAGGAATTCCGCGAGATAGCGCTTTACCGCCTTGGGCGAGGGATCGTCCGGCGTCCCGAGGTTGACGACGAGCAGGCCGACCTTGCCCGATTGTACGGGAGGATGGTCGGCGGGGAGTTTCTGTGTCTGCCAGGTCATAACCCGCCCGAGATAAGCGGCAGGCGCCGAAAACGAAGCCCTGTTGCCGAATAGAGCGCATTGGCGATGGCGGGCGCAGCGACGGCGACGCCCAGTTCGCCCGGGTCGAAAGGCTCGCTTTCCCCCGGCAGGAACTCGACCTCGATCTCCGGGCAGTCGGCAAGCGTGGGCAGGTTCAGGTCCGCCAGCCGCTGCGCCTGCGGCAGGCCGTCGCGATAGGTGGTGGACGCGCCCAGCGCCTGCGCCATGCCGAACACCAGCCCGCCCTCGATCTGCTGGCGCGCGATGTCGAGATTGACGATCCGCCCCAGATCGACCGCGGCGCTCAACCGCGTGACCTGGATCCCGCCCTCCCCGCGCCGCGCGGTGGCGACGCAGGCGATGCGGCCCGTCGCGCCAAAGCGCTGCATCCGGTGGCAGGCGATGCCCTGCCCGCTCTGCGAAAGGCCGCCGTTCCACCGGGCCAGCCGCGCAGCCTCCTGCAGACACTGCACCAGCCGCGTATCTTCGCCCAGCATCTCGATCCGGTAGGACAGCGGTTCGCGCCCGAACTCGGCCGCGACCTCGTCGACGAAACTTTCGACCATGAAGGCCGTGTAGCCATGCGCCCCGCCGCGCATCGGACCGGTCGACAAGCCGATATCGAGCGGCGCGTGGTTCAGCGCCATGTCGGGAATGTCGTAAGGGGGCCAGGCACCCTCCACGGCCAGCGGGTCCGCTTCCTCGGCAACGTCCTTGCGCGCTTCCCAATGGGGCTTGCCGTCGAACAGCCGCCCGCCCAGTTCGCGCGCAGTGGCCGGCACGGCGATGCGGGTCCGCAGCACGGCAATCCGGCCGCGCTGGTTGGGCACGAAGCGCGCCGCCAGCGTGGCCGCGGCGGGGGCGCGGGGAAAGCCGGCGAGATGTTCCTGCCAACGGGACCAGACCAGCTGCACCGGCCGGCCGATCTCGCGCGCGATGATCGCGGCTTCCACCGCGTGCCGGTCGTCCAGCCTGCTGTCGAAACTGCCGCCCGCGGGCATCGGGTAGAGGACGACATCCTCTTCGGAGAGGCCCAGCGCCTCCGCCGCCGCCACGCGCGTCCGTTCGGGCGCCTGCGACGCGAGCCACAGTTCCAGCCTGCCGTCGGTCAGCCGCGCGGTGGCGGTCGCGGTCTCGATCGCAGCATGGATGGCGGGTTCGATATCGTAACGGCGCGCGAAGTCGGGATCGTCGAGCACGCTGTTGTCCGGGCCGATCCGGCGCAGGCGAGCGCTAGGTCCGTCGCGAACCGCATCGCCCAGGCGTTGTTCGATCGTATCGCTGTCCACCGGGGCGGTGACCCGGAAGCGCGGCGTCATGGCGTCCACCGTCCGGTCCGCCGTCCACCAGTCGCTCGCGACCACCGCCAGCCACGCCTTCCCGTCGACATGGCCCAGCACCCGTGGGTTTCCGTCCCCTGCCGATGGGTTGAACGCGGTCAGCTCCGCCCGGTCCAGCGGACCATGCCTGATCGCGGCAAAGACCATGTCGGGAAGGCGCACGTCGCCGGCAAAGACGTGACTGCCGTCGACCTTGCTCGGCAGGTCGAGCCGGGGAAAAGCGCCTGCCCCCTCCACCTCGCCCGGCATCGGGCGTTCGGACATCGGTTCGGGCCGCAGGGGCGGCGGATCGGGCGGTTCGCGTTCCGAAGCGCCGGCAACCAGTTGCGCGAAGGTCGCGCTCCGCTCGCCATGGCGGACGAGACCATCCGCGACCTCGCATTCCTCCCAGCGGACATCCCATCGCTCGGCCGCTTCCATCGCCAGCACCGCCCGCGCGGATGCGGCGGCGTTGCGGCTCGGTATTTCGTAGGCGGATATCGTGCTGCCGTCGGCCGTCGCGGTGAAGCGGCTCATCTGCGCGAAACGTGTGGTCGCGATATCCGTCTCGCTCTCGGCGAGCGAGGGCGCGAAGGGCATCCACAGCGCCGCCCAGCGCGCGGCGAGCGGCACGTTGGCATAAGCGCCGCTGACCGGCGCGGGCTCGACCGCGACCTGCCGCCAGTCCGCGCCCAGTTCCTGCGCCACGATTTGCGGCAGGATGGTGGTGACGCCCTGTCCCATTTCCAGTTGCGGCACGGCCACCGTGACCACGCCGTCTTCGGCGATCTTCAGCCAGGCATCGAAGGCGTATTCGCCTTCGGCGGGCTCCAGCGGGGTCGGGAAACTGCGCGGTCTCAGCGTCCAGGCGACCAGCAGTCCTCCCCCCACTGCCGCCCCGACCAGTATGCCCCGCCGACTGACCTTCACTCGCGGTCGGTCCCGTGCGCCAGCGCGGCCATCATGGCGGCGGCGATCTCGCGGAAATGGACCGCCTGCTCCCCGTCACCGGCGGCGGGCGGTTCCCCCGCATCGCTGGCGCGGCGGATTTCCCGGTGCAGCGGGATACGGCCGAGAAAGGGAATGCCGACCTCCGTCGCCACGCGCTCCATCCCGCCTTCGCCGAACGGATGGCTGATCTCGCCGCAATGCGGGCAGGCATAGCCCGCCATGTTCTCCACCAGGCCGATGACCGGGACCTGCCCCGCTTCGAACAAATTGGCCGCGCGCTGCGCGTCGATCAGGGCGAGATCCTGCGGCGTGGAAACGATGACCGCGCCCGCCGGCTTGAACCGCTGGAGCATGGTCAGCTGCACGTCGCCCGTGCCGGGCGGCAGGTCCAGCAGCAGCAGTTCGGTATCGCCCCAGTCCGCTTCCACCAGCTGCGCCAGCGCATTGCCGGCCATCGGGCCGCGCCATGCCAGTGCCTTCCCGCTGGCGACGAGGTGCCCCATGGAAAGCATCGGGACGCCATAGGGGCTGTCGACCGGGATCAGCTGCTTCTCGGTCGCTTCCGGCTTCGCGTCCTTGGTGCCCAGCAGCGTGGGCTGCGACGGTCCGTAGACATCGGCATCGACCAGCCCGACCTTGTGCCCTTCGCGCGCGAGAACGACGGCAAGGTTGGCAGTCAGGGTAGACTTGCCGACCCCGCCCTTGCCCGATCCGATCGCGATGAGTTGCCGCGCGGTCCGCTCCGCCGTCAGCGCGACATGGACCATGTCGATCCCGTCTACTGCCAGCAGCGCGTCTTTCAGTTCGGCTTCCAGCGCATCGCGCGCCGGTCCGCGCAAGGCCCCGGCATCGGCGATCACGGTTGCCCTGCCGTCGACGGCGCGCACGGTTTTCACCCGGCTCGCAAGCCTGTCGGGCAATCGGTCGATCAACCTGCTCTCATCCATGGCCGCGACCCGATAGCACCATTTTCCGTATGCCAACCCCTGTTTTTCCGACAATCCCAACCTATAACAATCGGCATGGACATGATGCGGGCGCTGAGTGCGCGAATTGGGCTGGCGATGGCCGGCAAAAGCCCCTGGGGGGGCAGGAAAAATGGCAACGGTTCGGGCGATGACGGCGCGAGCGATGGCGGACCCGACGGCTCGTCATCGGGACCGGGCGGGCCGCGGGGCCCGAAGAACCCGTGGCTGCCCGGCGGCGGCGGTTCCGACGACGACGACGGCAAGCGTCGTTCCGCCAACATAGAAGACATCTTCCGCAATCGCGGTCCCGAAGGTCCGCGACGCAGCGGCGGGGGTCCCGGCGGCCCCAACTTCCGCATGCCGACGGGCCCGGGCGGCCGCAGCTGGATCCCGCTGGTCGCCGTGCTGGTGGTCTCGATCGCGCTGCTGTCCACCATGATCCATATCGTGCAGCCGGAAGAGCGCGCGGTGGTAAAGACGCTGGGCAACTACACCCGCACTTACGAGCCGGGCTTCAATGTCTCGCTCCCCTGGCCGATCGAGACGGTCGAGGTCGAGAACGTACAGGGCGTCCGCTCATTCGAGATCCCGGGCGAAAGCGCGCAGCAGAAGCTGATCCTGACGGGCGACCAGAACCTCGTCGATGTCAGTTATCTCGTGCGCTGGAACATCAAGGATCTTGCCAATTACAAGTTCGAGCTGGCCGAGCCGGAAGTCACGATCCAGGAAGTGGCCGAAGCCGCGATGCGTGCGTCCGTCGCCGAAAAGACGCTGAACGACACATTCTCAGGCCAGGGCCGCTCGGAAATCGAGACCGCCGTGCGCGAGCGCATGCAGCGCGTCCTGGACGGGTACCGGTCCGGCATCCAGGTGCGCGGCGTCGAGATCGACAAGGCGGACCCGCCGTCCGAAGTGAACGACGCCTTCCGCGACGTGCTCGTGGCCCAGCAAAATGCCGATGCCGCCCGCAACCAGGCGCGCGGTGTCGCGCAGCAGGTCCTCCAGAACGCGCAGGGTGAAACCGCCGCCTTCGACCGTGTGTACGAGGAATACCGGCAGGCGCCCGAAGTGACCCGCCGCCGTCTCTATTACGAGACGATGGAGCGCGTGCTGCGCCAGAACGACAAGGTGGTGATCGAAGCGGACGGCGTGACGCCGTACCTGCCGCTGCCCGAACTGCGCCGCAGGCAATCCGCCGGCACCCCCGCACCGACCGCAACGGCAACGGCCCCGAGGCCGGCCGCAAGCCCGTCGCCCAGCGCGACCGGACAGGAGTAAGCGAAAATGTCGAATATATGGGAAACCTACAAGCTCCCGATCATCGGCATCGTCGTGGTTGTGATCGCCCTGCTCGCCAGCATCGTCGTCGTTCCGGAAGAGGAACAGGCGGTCGTGATCCGCGCCGGTAATCCGGTCTACAAGCTCAACGCCTATGACCCCGACGAACCCTCGCAGGCGGGGGTCTATCTGCACATCCCGTTCTACGACCGGGTGCAGCGGATCGAGCGCCGCATCCTCGACCTCGAGATGGAGCCTCAGGAAGTGCTGTCGAACGACCAGCAGCGCTTGCTGGTCAACGCCTATGCCCGCTTCCGGATCGTCGATCCGGTGCGGATGGTGGAACGCGCCGGCACGACCGACGGGGTCCGCTCTGCGCTGGAGCCGATCCTGAATTCCGTGCTGCGCCAGGAACTGGGCCGCCGGACCTTCCAGGCCATGCTGACCGCGGAGCGCGGTACCGCGCTGGACAATGTCCAGGCCAATCTGGACCGCCAGGCCCGCCAGTACGGTGCGCAAGTGATCGACGTGCAGATCAAGCGGACCGACCTGCCGAGCGGCGCTCCGCTAGATTCCGCCTTCGAGCGGATGCGGTCGGATCGCCAGCGCGAGGCGCGGACCATCCGCGCGACTGGCGATCGCGATGCGCGCATCATTCGTGCCGATGCGGATGCGGAAGCGGCGCGGATCTATGCCGACAGCTATAGCCAGGATCCCGACTTCTACGACTTCTACCGCGCGATGCAGAGCTACGACCGGACCTTCGGAACAGGCGAGGATGCGGGCGAGAGCAGCATCATCCTGTCCGAGGACAACGAGTATCTCCGGCAGTTCCGCGGAGGCCGTTGACCGTTCGTCGATCCGGCGCCGCACATTCAAAGCGGGTTAAGCCGGAAAGTCGCGAAAACGGGGACATGAAACTTTGGCGCGATGTCGTCGTATAGAACTGTGAGAAGGAACGAGAGGACGTGAAGCCCGTGCGATACGCCTATTCTGTCACCAGTGCGCTGCTCCTCGGAGGCGCGGCGCTTACCCTTACCACCGGTTATCCCGCAGGCGCGCAGGTCGCGCAGAACGACGACGGGCGCATGTCCGGCATCGTGCCGCGAGCCGGTGCCCCGGAAACCTTCGCCGACCTGACGGAGCAGCTGCAGCCGGCGGTGGTCAACATCTCCACCCGGCAGGTCGTGCAGGTGCAGGCCAACCCGTTCGCCGGCACGCCGCTCGGCCAGCTGTTCGGACAGCGCGGACAGGGCGAGCCCACGACGCGCGAGGGCCAGTCGCTGGGATCGGGCTTCCTGATCTCCTCCGACGGCTTCGTGGTCACCAACAACCACGTCGTCGCACCGGGCAATCCGAATGCGACGGTCGAGGAAATCACGGTCACCATGCCGGACGGTACCGAGTACGAAGCCGAGCTGGTGGGCGCCGATACCGCGTCCGACCTTGCGGTCCTCAAGATCAGCCGCAGCGATCCGTTTCCCTTCGTCGAATTCGGCGATTCCAGCGCGGCGCGTCCGGGTGACTGGGTGGTCGCGATCGGCAATCCGTTCGGTCTCGGCGGGACCGTAACCAGCGGGATCGTCTCTGCGGTCTACCGCAACACGGGTACCGCTGGCGCTTACGACCGCTACATCCAGACCGATGCCAGCATCAATCGCGGCAATTCGGGCGGCCCCCTGTTCGACATGCAGGGCAATGTCATCGGCATCAACAATGCGATCTTCTCGCCTTCGGGCGGTAGTGTCGGGATCGGCTTCGCCATCCCGGCCGAGATCGCGCAGCCCATCGTCGCGCAATTGCAGCGCGGCGAGCGGGTCGAGCGCGGCTATCTCGGCGTCAATCGCGAGCCGCTGAGCGACGACCTGGCCGCATCGCTCGGCCTGCCCGAACGGCAGGGCGAGATCATCCAGCGGGTCCTTCCGGAAGGTCCGGCCGGTGCGGCGGGCATCCGCGCGGGCGACATCGTGCTGACCATCGACGGCAAGAATGTCAGCCCGGACCAGAACCTGTCCTTCATCGTCGCCAATATCGCGCCGGGATCGACGGTGCCGATCGAACTGATCCGCGACGGCCAGCGCCGCACGGTGCAGGTGACCGTCGGTGCACGGCCGACCGACGAGGAACTGCAGCAGAGCCAGATGTTCGGTCCCGAAGAGGACGAGGAGGAACAGCTCCCCCAGAACCTCGATTCGAACGATGCGGTGGCCGAGAAGCTGGGCCTGCAGGTGGTGCCGGTCACGCCGAGCATCGCGGAACAGCTCGGCTCCGGTTCGGACACGCAGGGCGTGGCCGTGGCGCGGGTGGACCGCAATTCGGACGCCGCGCGCAAGGGCATTCGCCGCCGCGACATCATCCTGTCGGTCAATTACGAGCCGATCTCCTCGGTCGCGGAACTGGAAGCCGCGATTGCGGAAGCGGAGCGCAACGATCGTCCCGCGGTCTTGCTGCGCATCCAGCGCAATGGCCGACCGGTCGCCTACGTGCCGGTTCGCATCCGCTGACGGCATTCGCCCGACCAAACGAAAAGGGCTCCACAGCAAGCGCTGCGGAGCCCTTTTTCGCAGGAGCAATCAAAGCCCCGCCGGAAACTAGCCCGGACCGGTTCCCGATTGTCCGCCCTGATCCTGTCCACGCGGTGGTTGTGCGCGTACCGTCGGGATGGGCGTGGGACGCGGCCGTGGCTGGCCGGGCTGTCCACCAATCGCCCGATCAAGGAAATCGTCGCTCGCCGCGGCCGGGGCATCGTCGTTCCCGCCATCGGGCACGCGGTCCATCACGTCGCCCTCACCCGGATTGGGCATGGTCTCACCGGTGCCAGGGCGGTCGGGACGGATCATGTTCCCTTCCTCGTCGATGTAGTAGTAATCGTCTCCCTCGCCGAGACTGAAGGGATCCTCTTCCTCGAGCTGCCATTCGGGAAGGTCGAGTTCGGTGTTGAACTGCTCCACCGGCCGGTCCTTCACCGCGTAGCGCATGAAGGCGGCAAAGGCCGCCGCCGGGGCGCGGCCACCCTGCAGCCCGCTGACGGCGCGGTTGTCGTCCCGGCCCATCCAGACGCCAGTTGTGACGCCGCTGGAAAACCCGACGAAATAGCCGTCCTTGTTGGAACTGGTGGTGCCGGTCTTGCCGGCCACCGGACGGCCGATCTGCGCCGCGCCGCCGGTGCCGTTGGTCACCGCGCTCTGCAGCAGGTCGGTGATGCCGGCCGCGACGTAGTCCGGCACCAGCCGCACGCCCGCCTTGCGCTCGTGCTGGTAGATCGTCTCCCCGCTGGCGGTCACCACCTTGACGATGCCGTAGGGCTCGACCGAGTTGCCGCCAGCCGAGACTGCGGCGAAAGCGCGCGTCATGTCGATCAGCCGGGTTTCCGAGCTGCCGAGAACCATGGAGGGATAGGTGGAAACGGGGGTCGAGATGCCGAAGCGCCGCGCCATCGAGGCGACCGTTCCGAAGCCGACTTCATTGCCCAGCTGCGCCGCCACGGTGTTCTTCGAATAGGCAAAGGCGCTGCGAAGATCCATTTCGCCCGAATAGCCCCCTCCCGAATTGCGCGGTTGCCAGCCGTCGATCGTGACCGGCGTATCCACAACACGATCTTCCGGCCGGTAGCCGGCTTCCAGCGCAGCAAGATAGACGAACAGCTTCCAGGAGGAACCCGGCTGCCGCAGGGCGGACGTCGCGCGGTTGTAATTGGTTTCCACGTAATCGGTGCCGCCGATCATCGCGAGGACGGCGCCGTCGCGATCGAGCGAAACCAGCGCGCCCTGCGCCCCGTCAGGGGCGTTGCGCGTAATCGCGGTTTCGGCCGCGCGCTGCATCCCGATGTCGATCGTGGTCCATACCTCGATCGGCTCGTAGGTTTCCGGCAAAAGGATATCGAGCTGCGGAAGCGCCCAGTCGGTGAAGTAGCGCACCGAGTTCTCGCCCGACTGTTCCTTCAGCTTCACCGCTTCGGGATCGATCGTCGCGCTTTGCGGGATGCGGCCCTGCTCCTTCATCAGGCGCAGCACGACCTGCGCGCGGTCCACCGCCGCCGCCGTGTCGGCCGTGGGCGAATAGCGCGACGGGGCCTTCACCAGTCCGGCGATGATGGCGGCTTCCGCCGTGCTCAGTTCCGTCGCCGGGTGGCTGAAGAACTTGCGACTGGCGCTGTCGATCCCGTAGGCGCCGCCGCCGAAATACACCTTGTTGAGGTAGAGTTCGAGGATCTCCTCCTTGGTGAATTTCGATTCCAGCGCCATCGCCAGCACCGCTTCGCGCATCTTGCGATCGAAGGTGCGGTTGGAATTGAGGAACAGGTTCCGGGCGAGCTGCTGGGTGATCGTGGATGTCGCGGACACGCGGGAATCGTCGGTCACGGCAACGTAGAGAGCGCGTGCCAGGCCAATGGGATCGATACCGAAATGGGACTGGTACCGACGATCCTCGACCGAGATCATCGCGTCCTTCATCACTTGCGGGATGTCCTGGTGCGGGATCCACTTGCCGTAGCTCGGCCCGAGTTCGACGATCTCCGTACCGTCGCGCGCGCGCACCACGATGGTCTGCGCGGTCTGGGTGGCCTTGAGTTCGGCGAAGCTGGGCAGCGTCCGGGCCGAGAAGAACACAGCGAGGCCGAGGAACAGCGCGCCCAGCAGGCCGACTACCAGACCCGTGACGAACAGGCGGCGCAGCCAGAGCTTCCAGCCGCGCAACGGCGCTTTCTCGCGCCCTCCGCGCTTTACGATCTGGCGTTCGGAAGCCTCTCGGCGGCTACCCCGTTTCGCGGTCAATGCGTTCCACCTTCATGCATGGCGCAACCGGTCCGATGCGGATGCCGGCACCTGCAGCTTTCCCATCCTGCCATGCATAGTGGACTTCTAATCGCGGGTGAACGGGCGGCGGGAATTAATCCTCCGCTTCGAACTCCAGCGCCGCGGAGTTGATACAGTACCGCATCCCGCCTGCATCGCTTGGCCCGTCGGGGAACACGTGGCCCAGATGACTGCCGCAATTGGAGCAGACCACTTCGGTCCGGACCATCCCATGGGAGGTATCACGGTTCTCCTCCACCGCCTCTCCGCCGGCGGGCGCCGTGAAGCTGGGCCAGCCCGAGCCGCTGTCATACTTGTCGGTGCTCTGGAACAGCAGCTGGCCGCAGGCCGCGCAGTGGTATTCGCCCGATTCCTTGTTGGCGTTGAGAGCGCCGGTAAAGGCACGCTCCGTGCCCCCTTCGCGCAGGACGTGGAACTGTTCGGGCGTCAGCCGCTCGCGCCATTCGGCGTCGGTCAGGGTCTTCATTTCGGCCATTTCGGTATTCTCCTTACCCGAAAGAATCTAGAAACGGACCGTTATTGTGCAAGGCATCGGGGCAATGGGCGCCCCACCCTACGCATCGACCTTGGCGTAGTGTTCCGGGGGCTGAATTACTTCCATGCGCTCCGACAGGAGTGGCCGGAAGCTCGGCCGGCTCTTGAGGACCGAGTACCAGCCCTGAGCCTGTTCGTGGCCGGTCCAGTCGATCCCGCCCAGATAGTCCGCCACGGACAACTGCGCGGCCGCCGCGATATCCGCAAGGCTCATCTGCGAGCCGGCCAGCCAGGGCCGGTTATCGATCAGCCAGTCGATGTAATAGAGATGCGTGTGGGCCAGCTTCATCGCTTCGCGCAGCACGCGCGCATCGGGCGGTTGGCGCAGGATCAGGCGCTTCTTCATCCGCTCGTGCAGCAGCGGGGCGACGATGTCGCCATAGAGGTTCTCGTCGAACAGAGCGACCAGCCGGCGAATTTCCGCGCGCTGGGCGGACGTGCCGTTGATCATCGGCGACTTGTCGACCGTCTCCTCGAAATACTCGCAGATCGCGCGCGAATCCCGCAGGGTCAGGCCGCGCTCGTCGTCATGCAGCACGGGGGTGCGGCAGGCGGGATTCAGGTCGAGAAACTCGTCGCGCGCTTCCCACGGGTTTTCGCGCGTGAGTTCGTATCCCACACCCTTCTCGCTCAGCAGCAGGCGCACCTTGCGGCTGAACGGGCAGAGCGGGAATTGAAAGAGGGTCCACATGGGCGCTCCTCATGCCGCAAGCGCGTGCGGCGGTCCATACCAGCCCGGTGTTTTCAGACCCTTGTCTGGCTGGCAGCTATCGAATGCCGGACGCCTCGAGCAACAGCAGGCAGGCCGGCATCACCTCGTCGAGGTTGTCGTTCGTCCGCAGCCCCTCGGCCTCGCGAGTCAACAGCGCCGTCACCTGCGCGCGGGTCAGTCCCGCCTGGTCCATCAGCCGGGCGGACGTGCGCACGAAGAACTCCCGGCCGCGCGTTCCCAGCTGCGGATATTCCGCGGCAGCCGGCTCTCCGCGCGCCTGCATCTCGGCGACGATCGCGAACGCCGCAGAGCACCGCAGCGCGGTCTGCTGTTCGAGATCCAGCGCAGGTTGCGCCGCCGAGGGCGCGGACAGGGCGAGGACCGGAACGGCGAGGATTGCGATGAGTTTTGACATGGAAGGCGCCTATCGGCACCAAACTGAACCTCCCCTAGATAGACCGGAAAAGAAGAGGACCCCTCCATGGCCGCATCACACGATTATCCAGACCTGCACTGTCTCGTCGGCGGAAAGGCGCTTTCAGGCGGCGGTCGCAAGACCGAGGAAGTCATCAATCCCGCCAATGGCGAAGTGCTGGGCGAGTTGCCCCATTCGACCGCCGAAGACCGCGAGCAGGCCTTGCACAATGCGGAAAAAGGGTTCGCCGAATGGCGCAAGACAGCGCCGGAAAAGCGTGCCTCCGTCCTGACGGGCGCGGCGAAGCTGCTGCGCGAGCGGGCCGATGCGATTGCCACCATGCTGGTGATGGAACAGGGCAAGACCCGCGCCGAAGCGCAGGGCGAGGTCCAGTATTCGGCCATGCTGTTCGATTTCTACGCCGGCGAATGCAAGCGCATCTACGGGCGCACCATGGTCCGGCCGGAAGGCAAGCGGTCCGAAGTCCGCTACGTCCCGGTCGGCCCGGTCGCAGCCTTCGCCCCGTGGAACTTCCCGGCGATCAACGTCGCCCGCAAGGTCGGCGGACCGATCGCGGCAGGCTGCTCCGTCATCGTCAAGCCGTCGGAGGAAACGCCGGCGGCCGGGCTCGCCGTGGTGCAGTGCCTGCTCGATGCCGGTTGCCCGGGCGACGTCTGCCAGGTCGTGTTCGGCGTGCCGCACGAAGTGAGCGAGCAGCTGCTCAGCTCAAGCATCATTCGCAAGTTGAGCTTCACCGGATCGACCGAAGTGGGCAAGCAGCTGACCAAGCTGGCCGCGGACGACCTGAAGCGGACCACCATGGAACTGGGCGGTCACGCCCCGATCCTCATCTTCGCCGATGCCGATGTCGACAAGGCGCTCGACACGATGGCCCCGGGGGCCTTCCGCAATGCCGGTCAGGTCTGCGTCAGCCCGACGCGCTTCGTGGTCGAGGATTCGATCTTCGACCGCTTCCGCGACGGGTTCGTGGAGCGCGTCGAGAAGCTCGTCGTGGGCAACGGCCTCGAAGACGGCACCCGCATGGGCCCGATGGCGAACGAGCGCGGGCGCGCGGGTATCGAGAAGAAGATCGCCAACGCGAAGGACAAGGGCGCAACCGTCGCCACGGGCGGTGAGCGGATCGGAAACCAGGGCTTCTTCCATGCGCCCACCGTGCTGGTCGATACGCCGCTCGATGCAGACATGATGACGGAAGAACCGTTCGGGCCCGTCGCGCTCCTCAACCGGTACGCGGGCGAGGATGCGATGATCGCGGAAGCGAACCGTCTCCCCTACGGACTGGCGGCCTATGCCTGGACGAGCGATCCCGCACGCCGCGACCGGCTGGCGGCCGAGGTCGAGGCGGGCATGCTCGCCATCAATGGCGGCAATGTCAGCTTCGTCGATGCGCCCTTCGGAGGGGTCAAGTGGTCGGGACACGGGAGCGAGGACGGCCACGAAGGCGTGATGGCCTGCATGGTCACCAAGGCCGTCCACGAAGGCTGACCGCAGGAAACAGGAACCAGGGCTGGATGTCAGGGGGGCTACCCGTCGATATCCAGCCTTATCCGACGCACCGTCCGCCGTTCCTCCATGTCTATCAACAGCAGGAGTTCGCGATCGGCAAGGCTGACGAAAGCGGCCAGTTCGCGGTCGCTGCGCATTTCCATGTAGTGGATGGCCAGCAGGTCGGTCGCGACCACCGCGCCTTCCCCGCTTTCCAGATCGGATACGAACAGCGCCCGCGCGTCGCCCTCCTGCGCGGTCGGGTCGAACGAGGCGACCAGGTAGCTCGCCGGCGCGGGCGTTTCGTCATCGCCGTCATTGTCGGCGGTAACGGCACTGTCGTTGAAGTCGACCGTGCCGGGCTGCGCGGCGACGAGCGTGTAGCTCTTGATGGGCCCAGGCCGCTTGGGCAGCAGGGGGAGCGCGACGCCGGTCTCGCGCGAAATCCGCACGAGATCGTAGATCTGCGATTCCGTTCCGCTGCCAAGGCTGCTGCCGAACTCGTAACTGTTCCCGTTAGATCGCGTGCCGACCCTTCCGAGAAGGTACGGCGTGCCATCCACGGGCACCACGGACAGGAGGCCGACCGGGACCGTTTCGGCTTCGCCGACCGGCGCCACCGAACCGGTATCGGTTTCGGCGTCACCGTTGCATCCGATCATCAAGGAAGCCGCCGCGGCGGCCGTGGCCATGCGAAAGAATCGCCCGAAAATCTTCATTGACCGTCCATACCGCACTTCGTCTACACAATGCATCGGCATATTGCTTCCCGGCTGCCGTGGCTAGCGGAACGCCCCTTGGCCCCGCGGATTGGTGAAGCGCAATAGGAGATTTACGCAATATGAAAAGCCGCGCCGCCGTCGCATTCGAAGCCGGTCAGCCCCTGGAAGTGGTCGAGGTAGATCTGGAAGGTCCCAAGGAAGGCGAAGTGCTGGTCGAACTGAAAGCGACCGGGATCTGCCACACCGATCACTACACGCTGAGCGGCAAGGACCCGGAAGGTCTCTTTCCCAGCATCCTGGGGCACGAGGGATGCGGCGTCGTGCGCGAAGTGGGCAAGGGTGTCACCGGCCTGAAACCGGGCGACCACGTGATCCCGCTCTACACCCCGGAATGCCGCCAGTGTAGAATGTGCCTTTCGGGCAAGACGAACCTGTGCAGCGCCATTCGCGAAACGCAGGGCAAGGGCCTGATGCCGGACGGCACCAGCCGCTTTTCCTACAAGGGACAGATGCTGCACCACTACATGGGCACCAGCACCTTCTCCAATTTCACGGTGTTGCCGGAAATCGCGCTTGCGAAGATCCGCGACGACGCGCCGTTCGACACGACCTGTTACGTCGGCTGCGGCGTGACGACGGGTGTCGGTGCGGTCGTCAATACGGCGGATGTCCGGCCGGGCGACAATGTCGTCGTGTTCGGTCTGGGCGGCATCGGCCTCAACGTGATCCAGGGTGCCCGCATGGCGGGCGCAGGCATGATCGTGGGCGTCGATCTCAATCCGGACCGCGAAGAATGGGGCCGCAAGTTCGGCATGACCCATTTCGTGAACCCGCGAAACGTCGACGACGTCGTCGTGCACATCGTCGAACTGACGGGTGGCGGCGCGGATTACAGTTTCGAATGCATCGGCAATACCGATGTCATGCGCCAGGCGCTGGAGTGCTGCCACAAGGGCTGGGGCACCAGCGTCATCATCGGTGTCGCGGAAGCCGGCGCGACGATCGAGACGCGCCCGTTCCAGCTGGTCACCGGGCGCAACTGGCGTGGCACCGCGTTCGGCGGCGCGAAGGGACGTACGGACGTGCCTAAGATCGTCGACTGGTACATGGACAAGAAGATCGAGATCGATCCGCTGATCACGCACCGTTTCTCGCTCGACGAGATCAATCGCGGGTTCGAACTGATGGAAAGCGGCGAGAGCATTCGCGGCGTCGTCATCTACTGATTATCTGCAAACCAAGGGAGAACTGCCAATGTTCAGCCACGTGATGCTGGGCGCCGACGATATCGAGGCGTCGAAGAAATTCTACGATGCGTGCTTCAAGGCGCTGGGCGGACAAGAAGGTCGTATCGATCCGAAGGGCCGTGTCATCTACATGCACAAGGGAGGCATCTTCCTCCTGACCAAGCCGATCGACGGGCAGCCGGCCAGTTGCGGCAACGGATCCACCATCGGGTTCGCCGCCGACAGCGAGGAACAGGCCGATGCCTGGCATGAAGCTGGCAAGGCGAATGGCGGGACCGAGATCGAGGATCCGCCGGGCATTCGCGAAGGCGCGGGCATGAAGCTGTATCTCGCCTATCTGCGCGATCCGGCCGGCAACAAGATCTGCGCCATGCATCGCCCGGGCTGACCCGGATGACGATCGAAACCGTCAGCGAAAACAAGGCCCACGGGGGCGTGCAGGGAGTTTACCGGCACGCCTCCAGCGCCACCGGCACGCCGATGACCTTTTCGGTCTTCCTGCCGCCGCAGGCCGAAGACCGAAACGCAGGTGCCGCCCTGCCGGTGATCTGTTACCTTTCGGGCCTCACCTGCACGCATGCGAATGTTACCGAAAAGGGCGAATATCGTGCTGCCTGCGCGGAACATGGCATCGTCTTCATCGCCCCGGATACGAGCCCGCGCGGCGACGGCGTGCCCGATTCCGCCGATTACGACATGGGCCAGGGGGCCGGCTTCTATCTCGACGCGACGCAGGAGCCTTGGGCCGACCATTTCCGCATGCGCAGCTATATCGAGCAGGAATTGCCCGAACTGGTGAACGGCAACTTCCCGATCGATCCCGACCGGCAGGCGATCATGGGCCATTCGATGGGCGGGCACGGGGCGTTGACCATCGCCCTTCGCAACCAGGGGCGGTTCCGCTCGGTCAGCACGTTCGCGCCGATCTGCGCGCCATCCGAGGTTCCGTGGGGGCAAAAGGCATTCTCGGCCTATCTCGGCGATGATCGCGACCAGTGGCGCAAACATGACGCGGTGGCGCTCATCGAGGATGGGGCCACTCTGCCCGACCTGCTGGTTGACCAGGGGACGGACGACCAGTTCCTGTCCGACGGGCAGCTTCGCCCGGATCTCCTGCAGCAAGCCTGCGAGACGGCGGGCATTCCCGCGAAAGTCCGGATGCAGGAAGGCTACGACCACTCCTACTACACCATCTCGACTTTCATGCCGGACCATGTCGGCTGGCATGCGGAGCGGCTGAAGGCCTGAGGTCGCGGCGCTAGCGGCTCAGTTCGAACAGCGCATATTCCGCGCGCCAGTTGGCGCCCGCAGCGCCGATCTCGCGATCGTCGGTGAAGAACCACTTGCGTTCGGGCACGACGCCCAGATCTTTCGCCAGCGCCTCGAAATCGCGGACCGTCATGTGGTGGATGTTCTGCGTCTCGTACCAGGTCACGGGCAGGTGCCGCGTGACCGGCATCCGGCCTTCGCGCATCAGGACCCAGCGCATCCGCCAGTATGCGAAATTGGGAAAGCTGACATAGGCACGCGTACCGACCCGCAGCAGCTCGCGCAGCATCCGGTCGGGTCGGGCGGCGGTCTGCAAGGTCTGGCTCAGCACCGCGATATCGAAGCCCGCGTCGGGGTAGAAGGCGAGGTCGCGGTCGGCGTCCCCCTGCACCACGCTGAGGCCCCGCGCCACGCAGCGCTCCACGCAATCGGGATCGATCTCGATTCCCCTCACGTCGCACTCCTTGCTGCGCAACGCCGCCATGAGCGCGCCGTCCCCGCACCCGATATCGAGCACGCGCGATCCGCGCGGAACCTGCGCCGCGATGACGGCGAGATCGGGCCTGAGTTCAGCCATCGATGAAACCCTGCACCACCCGGTCGAGCGCCGGCACGTCGAGCAGGAAACTGTCGTGCCCGAAAGGAGCGCTCAGTTCCACGAAGCTGACCGGGGCGCCCGCCGCGTTGAGCGCATGCACGACATGGCGGCTTTCGGATGTCGGATAGAGCCAGTCGCTGTCGAAACTCACGATGCAGAACCGCGCCCTGCTGGCGGCAAAGGCATCGGCGAGCCGTCCGCCGTGCTCCTCCGCCAGGTCGAAATAGTCCATCGCCCGCGTGATATAGAGATACGAATTGGCATCGAAGCGCTGGACGAAGCCGCTGCCCTGGTAGCGCAGATAGCTTTCGATCTGGAAGTCGGCATCGAAGCCGAAGGTCTTCGCATCGCGATCCTGCAGGCGGCGACCGAACTTTTCGGTCAGCCCGTCTTCGGAAAGGTAGGTGATGTGCGCCGCCATGCGCGCGACCGCCAGCCCGGCGCCGGGCGGGTCACCGTCATAATATCCGCCTTCGCGCCAGTTGGGGTCGGCCATGATCGCCTGGCGCCCGACCTCGTGGAAGGCGATGTTCTGCGCCGAATGGCGCGCCGCCGTCGCGATGGCAAGGACGCGCGCGGTTCGCTCCGGAAAGTTGGCGGCGAAGCTCAACGCCTGCATCCCGCCCATGCTGCCGCCCACCACCGCGTGCAGGCGTTCGAACCCCATCGTGTCGAGCAGACCCACAAGCCCCCGGACCATGTCGCGGATCGTGATGACGGGGAAGCGCATGGCGTATGGCGTGCCGTCGGGCGCTTCGCTGGCCGGGCCGGTCGACCCCATGCAGCTGCCGATGACGTTCGCGCAGATGACGTGGAAACGGTCCGTGTCGATCGGCTTGCCCGGGCCGACCATGCGCGCCCACCATCCGGGCTTGCCGGTAACGGGATGCTCGCTGGCAATGTGCTGGTCGCCGGTCAGTGCGTGGCACACGAGGATCGCGTTGTCCTTCGCCGGTGAGAGGTCGCCATAAGTCTCGAACGCGATCCGCGTATCGGTAAGCGCTCCGCCGCCATCGAGGGGCAAAGGCGCGGGCAGGATGACGGATCGGGGCGCAGGCGACATATACGCGCCGCTTGGACAGACCCGCGCGGCGCTGTCAATCGCAGGCTGTCCTGCGGCAACATCCGCGGCTAGAGGAGCCGTCATGGCCGACGCACCGCAGATGAAACCCTGGATCGCGCAAATCCACGCCTACGTTCCCGGCAAGGCGAAGGCCCCGGACGGGCGCGCGCTGATCAAGCTTTCGGCGAACGAGAACCCGCTGGGCTGTTCCCCGAAGGCGCTGGAAGCGCTGCGCGATGCCCATGCGCCCGCCACCTATCCCGATCCGGGCGCGACGGCCCTGCGCGAGGCGATCGGCGCGCTCCACGGGATCGACCCGGCTCGGATCGTCTGCGGCACGGGCTCGGACGAGCTGCTGAACCTGGCCGCGCAGGCATTCGCGGGGCCCGGTGACGAAGTGCTTTTCTCCCGGCACAGCTTCTCCGTCTATACCATCGCGGCGCACCGGTGCGGAGCCGTCCCGGTGGAGGCGCCCGATCGCGACCTCGGCGCGGATGTCGACGCATTGCTCGATCGCGTCGGTGACAGGACGCGCGTCGTGTTCCTCGCCAATCCCAACAACCCGACCGGGACGTTCCTTCCCCGGGCGGATGTCGTGCGCCTGCATGCCGGGCTCCCGCAGGATGTCCTTCTCGTGGTCGATCAGGCCTATGCGGAATACCTCGCCGACGAGGACGATGACGGCGGACTGGACCTTGCGGCCCGCCACGCGAACGTGCTGGTCACGCGGACGTTTTCGAAGATTTACGGACTGGCGGCGGAACGGATCGGGTGGGCCACGGGCGCGCCGGACCTGATCGACGCGCTGAACCGCATTCGCGGGCCTTTCAACGTCACGTCCAGCGGACAGGCTGCGGCGCTGGCAGCGCTGGGCGATCAGGATTTCGTCGCGCGATCGGCCCGCCACAACCGCATCTGGCGGGACTGGTTCGAAACCGAGATCGGCAAGCTGGCCAATCACGGGCTGGCCGCCATACCGAGCAAGGCCAATTTCTCGCTCGTGCGGTTCGACGGCAATCTTCGCGCAGAGACGGCGTGGGACGCGCTGGCCCGCGAAGGCTACGCCGTCCGGCACCTGCCCGAACCGGGCCTGCAGGACATGCTCCGGATCACCATCGGAACCGAAGTGCAGATGCGCGCGGTCCTCGCCATCCTGCGCGAGGCTGCAGGCGCCTGATCCCTACGCGGTGTTGAGCGCATTAATGGCGTCGGTCACGCGCGCTTCCATTTCTTCGCGCGGGAGGCCCGCAGGTATCTCTTCGCCGAAGCGATAGGTGATGCGACCGGGGCGTTTGAGGCCAGCCCTGTAGAGCCGGCCGCTGTCGACCGCGACCGGCACGACGGGAACCCCCAGCATCTTGTAGAGGCCCGCAAATCCGGAGGCGAGCGGCCGGCGTTCGCCATGCGGGACGCGTGTGCCTTCCGGCAGGATGACCAGCGGGCGGCCGTCCCCGACCCGCGCTGCCGCATCGCGCATCATGGATCGCAGCATCCGCGCGCCTGCCGCGCGATCGACGGCGACGGCACCATAGCTGCGCGCGGCCAGTCCCCAACCCGGAATGTCGAACAGTTCGCGCTTCGCAAACGGCACCGGGTATCCGAACAGGACCACGCAATCGATCGCCTCGAAGAAGCTCTCGTGCTTGAGCGCGTACAGTATCGGTTTCGCCGTCGGGGTCCCCTCCACCACGATCTCGATGCCGAGCAGCCTGCGCACGCACCACCTGTGGAAGCGGCACCAGCCGGACACCACGCCCTTCAAGCGATCCGGCGCCATCCGCGCGACCGCTACGGCCGCCGCCACGAAGAACACACTCGCCCCGTAAAAGGCGATGTAGAACGCGGCATTGCGAAGCCAGATCATTTCACAGGCCCAGCCCGATCCAGGCAGCGAACGTGCTGGCGAGCCACTTGTGGTATTCGACGAACAGGATCCGGAGCGAAGGCTCGGTCGGCACCGCGTCCTGCTCCAGCGCGACATGGGAAGGAAGCAGACGCGATATCTCGCCATAGGCGCGCCGCATGTGCCAGTCCGACGTGATCAGGCGCATCGAATCGATATCCCGCTCTTCCACCCAGTCGGCGGTTTCGAAGGCGTTGCCGCGCGTATCGAGCGCCGCGTAACCGAGCGTGATGCAGCAATCCATCCGCGCCTCTCCGAGGCCGAACTGCTCTGCGAATTCGGCCCGGGTCACATTGCTGTCGACCCCGGTCACGAGAACCTCGCGCACATCGCCGCTCTCCAGCAGGTCGACACCGCGCTCTATCCTGCCGGCGGCTCCCGTCGGGACGATGGCGACCGCGCTTTCGCCATTGGCGAGCGGACCGGGCAGGGTGGTGGCGAACCAGAGGAAGCCGAGAAACCACGCGATCGCGATCGCCGCAAGCGTACGCCGGATCACAGCGACTGCCGCAGCGAATGAAGCACGGTGATCCGCGCGGTCAGCATGGCGAGCCCGACAGCGGCAAGCGGGATGAGCGCGATCAGCACCCAGTCCAGCCAGTCGAGGCCGCCGCCGCCGATCATGCCGGAGCCCAGCTGCGCGAAACTGCTGCCGAGCAGCAGCACCGCACCAAGCCCGAGAACGAGGCCGACCGCCCCGCCAAGCGTCGCGTCGAAGCCGACCGAACGCTGGAAGATCCGGGATATCTGGTCATCCGTGCCGCCCAGGAGATGCACGACGTTGATCGTGTCCCGGTTGCTGCCGAGCGCGCTGCGCGCCGCGAGCCACACGGCGGCGGCGCTGGTCAGGGAAAGAAGGAGGACGAGCGATATCGAGAGCCATTGCAATGACGATATGGTGTCGAAGATCGGTTCGAGCCAGCTGGCCTGTGCATCGATGCGAGCCTGCGGTGCCACTTCGAGCAGCTTGCGTTGCAGACGGTCGAGCTCGTCCTGGCTGGCTTCCCCGGCGAGGCGCACATCGATCAGCGCCGGGACCGGCACCGTTTCCCCTTCCAGTCCCGCCCCGAGCCAGGGTTCCAGCAGCGCATCGATTTCCGCATCGGGCACCCGTCGCAGATCGGTCACCGCCGCGTCCGCTTCGAGCGTGCGGATCGCCGCCGCCGCCTGCGCGTCGCGCTGCGCCGGATCCGCTTCCAGCACCTGCACCGTCGCGCCGCCCGCGATTTCCGCGCGGGCGCTCTCGGCAAGGTTGCTGAGCGCGAGGCCCCCGGCCGTCGCCAGCACGGTCAAAGCGACCATGATGGCAATCACCCAGGGTACGGGTCCCGCAAGCCGCGCCTGCGGCAGCAATCTGGCGGCGCGTTCCCCGCCGAAGCGAACGGAGTCCCGCTTGGGACCCTTCCCGAAGGCCGGCGGCTTCTTCACGAAGCCGGTCCCGATGTCGTCTGGCGCCGGGGCGGATAGCGCAGCGCGCCGGTCGGGTCGGACAGTCGCCCGCGGTCGAGCCGCATGATCAGCGATTCCGGAACCTTGCGCAGGAGATGCACGTCATGGGTCGCCACCACGACCGTCGTGCCGAGGCGGTTCAGCGCCTCGAACAGGCGCAGCAGCTTCAGCGCCATGTCGGGGTCGACGTTGCCGGTCGGCTCGTCCGCGACAAGCACGTCGGGCCGTCCGATGACCGCGCGCGCGATCGCCACGCGCTGCTGTTCCCCGCCCGACAATGTCGCCGGCTTGGAATCGCCGCGATGCGCCAGCCCGACCCATTCGAGCATGTCCGCCACCGGCTTCTCCAGATCGACTTCCGGCACGCCGGACAGACGCAGCGGAAGCGCGACGTTGTCGAACACCGTCAGGTGCGGCACCAGCCGGAAATCCTGGAACACGACCCCGATCCGGCGTCGATAGGCCGGCAGCTTCTTGCGCGGCAGGGTGATCAGGTCGGTCCCGAACATGCGGATCGCCCCGCGCGAGGGGCGCTGCGCGAGGTAGAGGAGCTTGAGCAGCGAGGTCTTTCCGGCCCCGCTCGCCCCGGTCAGGAAATAGAAACTGCCGGGATAGAGCGTGAACGACACGTCGCTCAGCACTTCCCTGTCGGGGCCGTAGCGCAGGCCGACATTGTCGAACGCCACCACTTCTCCGCTGGTGGCGCTCATGCGCGGTTGGTCCGGAAATCACGCATGGTCGGCAGGCTATAGCGGCGCTTCCATGTGGAAAAAAGGCGGCTTGGGTGCTGCCCACAGTTGGGACATATTGCCTCTGTCGCCGGCTTGCCCGTAAGAAGGGTTAACGCCATGATTATTGCCTGCCCCGCCTGCTCTACGCGATATGCCGTACCCGACACGGCGATCGGGATCGAAGGGCGAACGGTGCGCTGCGCAAAATGCCGGCACAGCTGGCATCAGGACCCTGCGCCCGGCATGGCGCTTCCCGAGCGCGAGGAACCCCGCGAGACAGCGGAGCCCGTAGCGGCGCAAGGTGCGCCGGAACCCGCGCCGGTCGCCCCCTCCCCTGCCGAGGACGTGGCCCCCGGCTTCACCGATATCCACCGCGAGCCCGAGCCGGCACCGGCACCGATAGCAGGCAGTGCCGCGGAAGACGATGGCGTTCCCGCCCCGCCCCGCCTCGTCGAACGGGAGGAACAGCCCGAACCGGTGGCCCGGTTCGACGACGACATCTCGCAATTCGATTATCGCCCCCCGTTCCGGTCCCGCCGCAATCCGATGAAGATCTGGACGGCGGCCGCCGCGATCTTCGCGGTCCTTGCCACGGGCACGGTCGTCGCGGTCAGCTATTACGGCCTACCCGACTGGGTTCCGGTCAGCCGCCCGACCTTCGGCCTCGCCCCCCAAGACCTGGTGCTCGATTTCCCGGCAGACCAGCAGGACCGTCGCCCGCTTCCCAACGGAACCGAATATTTCGCGGCGACGGGGACCATCACCAATACCGGCCGCGAAACGCGCGAAGTCCCGTCCCTGATGATAGTGCTGCGCGACCAGCGAAAGACCCCGGTCTACAGCTGGGAAGTGGTCCCCCAGAAGGACACGCTGGCACCGGGCGAAAGCGTCCGGATCGACGAGGCCGTGACCAACGTTCCTCGCTCCGCACGCTTCGCCGATATCGGCTGGAAGGCGAATCCTTAGTCCCCACGTGAAACGGCGCTTGCAGCGGTCACGACCCTTTGCTACGGGCGCGCCCCTACCTGCGGGACACGGCACCTGGCCGATCCCGCCAATCCATCGAGTGCGGTCGTGGCGGAACTGGTAGACGCGCAACGTTGAGGTCGTTGTGGGCTAACGCCCGTGGAAGTTCGAGTCTTCTCGACCGCACCAGATACTTTCGGAGAGGGCTGACCCTTTTTCGAGTTGTCCGCAACCGGTGCGGTAGCCAACCAGTCGTCACCAAGTTCTGGGACTTCAGGTGGCCTGAGGCTCGCTACGCTAGCGCACCTCCGCGAGAACTCCCATCACCGGTCGGTATGCGCTAATCCGAGCGTTCGAACCACTCATATTTCTATCAAACTGCATCGCCCTCACAAGAGGGCCGTAATGGGTGGTCCGGTCAATTTACCTTGCGAACAATTTGCAAAGGATCATTACAAACCGGGACGGGGCGTTCTCCGGAGGAACGCGGCAAAGAACTTCGCTCTGAAGCAATTTTTAACTATCGTGATCTACTGAACCTCCCGCAACTTGGAGGTTTCATGATCAACAGACTTCGCTGGTGCCTTGCTGGTGCGTTGACAGCTAGCGGCCTCTTCTTACCCGTCCAAGCAATCGGCAAGGCAACCGGAGGCTTTAACATTTCGGTATCGGTACCCGAATACTGCGACATACGGGCGAACGATTTCAAAGCGCAATCTGATGGCGATTTCGTCGTTGGCGAAGTCTTCGAGACCTGTAACCACAGCAGAGGGTTTCAGGTTCTAGCGAGCCATCGCTCTCTAGCCGATGAAGAACAAGTTGAAGTGGATTACGGCGGCATCAGAGCCAGTCTGGAGCGGACGGGTCTCTCTTCGATCACTTTTCGGGCTGGGCCGCGTTATGGGGCCGTGCCCGTAAAGATTGCGGCAAAAAATTTAACCGAAGTGTTGCAAGTAAGCTTTTCGCTTACGCCGGTTTGATCGATCCGCGACGCGGCTCTTCAACCAGCAGTCACCGTGACCGAAATCCGATCGCCGTAGTCGCCCGCCTCAGCGATGAATGGCTGCACTTCAATCAGTAAAGGGTGGGCTTCGCCAAGCGGTCCGGTAGCGCGGCCGAAGGACCTTGGTATACCGGTCAAATCGACTTTCGTGCCATTCATGCGCAGCGAGTATGCGATGCGGCTGGCACCATCGCGGTGAATTAGTGCGCCGTTACCTTCGGACTGGAACGATACCGAGTATGGCGATGTACTCCATATTCTTACCGCAAACGGATCGGAGACGTTCACCCGATCGGCTTCCAAATCACCCAGATCGACTTCTGCAATGGCATTGGCACCCGTCGCGCCAACGATCCTGAGATCGACGGCAGATGGTACGGTTATATCGAAATAGAGCGACATCGTGTCGATCGTGACGCCTTGCTCGTCTACGAGGGAGACGAGTATCTCTTCACGCTGTTGGCCACTCTCTAGGCCCCATTCCGTCGCGAAGGTCAGCCTGAACGGTACAGCGCGCCCGTTCGCACCGCTAGGAACGCCTGGAACGAACACGTCGCTGCGAGCCGTTGGCACGCCGAGATCGGCCGGCAGCACTTCTACGAATTGTCCGCCCGACGTGAGAACGTATCGGATCGCGGTCGATGTGCCTTGGCGAGCGAGGCGCAAGGTCGCGGAACACTCTCCCTTCCCTTCGTTTTGCACACGTATCTGGAAATTCTCGCGGGCCTCTCCGCCAACTCCAATATCTGTCGCACTAACCGTAACGGTCTGGGAACTCTGCGTGAAGCGCGGCGCACAGTCGCTTGCGCTCGCGTGTGCTCCATAGAAATTCAAGATCAGAGCAGCAAGAAAAGCCACATTGCGCATTTCGTCGATCACTCCTTTTCCGCCGTCAGATCCACCCTACCCAGACGCAGGAGAGCTTCTCCGTTTGCCGGTACCCGGATGGTAAACCTGGCTCCATTCTCTCGCAGCGTCACTTGGTACTCGCCGCCAGGTGCGAGGCCAAGCAACGAGAATCTTCCCGCTGAATTGGTGAAGAACGGTTGCGGTACGAATTCTTCATCACCCACGGCATTCACCGTTCCCGTTCCAAGAGCCACCGGTGCTCCGCCCTGTAACAGGAAGCCGGTGGCGCTTACGTAATATGCCGAACCAACCTCAATCTTGTAACCGGCACGATAGGGCGGATCGATCCTTGCCGTACCATCGCCAATATCCGCCCCAATGGCCGAGGCAGTCGTGTCAAATTGCACGTCCTGCCGATTATACGAAGCCAGATCTCCTTGCACCGCTGCTCCAAATTCACCGCTTTTTGCGTCGAAACGATTGTCGCTGAGATTACGCCCCGAAATTATCTGCGTGCCGCGCAGAGCGGGATGCGCATGCAGCAACGCGAAGGAATCGCGGATCGGGCGACCGATACCAAACGCTCCGTCCGCAAAAGCCAAGGAAGTACCGAATTGTAGCCTTGCCCGCTGCTGGTCACCAACCGCGCCGAGAGAACCACCGGAAGAAAGTAGCGTGGCGCGCGCATCGAACCGGTTGCCGACATAAGTGACGCTTCCGTCCACGCTCGTTTGCCCTAGGCTGTCGACGAAGCCGAGATCCCATCCGATGCTACCGACATAATCGTCGACTCCGCGCGACAGGTTTGCCCGCAAGGTTTCGCTTCTACTACGATAGTCGACTGTGCCGCGGATAGGCCCGCCAAGCGCAAGCGAAACTCCCAGTCTGACGCCGAAATTGCTCCCAAAAATACTTCCGGTACCATACTCTACGCCAACAGTTCCGCGAAGCCGATCGGACAGGCGGTGAATTACGTCTATGAAAACCGTGGATCGATCTGATCTGCCCGAGATCCGGCTGTAGATTGCGCCGGCATTGGCGTAGGTATCTTCATCAAAACCCTTTGTGATGTTGGCGCCGATACTCAAGAGATCGAAGCTGACGGGAATGATGTCGGCCAGGGTCCTGAAATTCTTCGATTCGTAGTCGATATTCAGATTGAACGAGGTCGCAGTAGCGAACGATCCTCCCGTCTGGAACCGATAATTGCCGCGCGCCGCGTAGCCCGTACCGAATTCGCCTGTACTTGCCGCAACTTCGAGATCGATCGTCCCCGGGATGATCTGCGGAACCATCGTAGCCGCAATGGAGGCCGCCTGCGTAAGCTCGGAGACCTGCGCTGCGCCGCCAAGGATCATACTTGTGCCAAATGCCCGACGATACATGCCCGTGATGGCAAGGCGATCCGTGTAGTCCGGTTCGAAATCGAGGGTATCGGCAAGGTAACCGGCCGCAAGAACATACTCGACCTCTCCCGGTGGAAGCTCAAGAGGCTCGTAGAAAAAATTGAGCGATATGACCTGCTCTCGGCCACCGGAATCGCGGATCAGCAATTGCACGTCGTTGTTGCCGAGTTGGACTGGCAGATTGGCAAGATCATAACGCCCGGCGTCGAGCTGGAAGGTCTGGTAGCGCTCGCCATTCAAGAGGACTTCGACCGTCGATGAGTTGTCCAGGAATATCTCCCGTCCGCCCAGCCGCGCGACTGGAAGGTAGGGATCGAACAGCCGGCGGCGCCTCTCAACGGCTACACCGCCGATGAACGGGGTCCGCAGGAGCGGCAAGGTATTTACACGCAAATCGCCAGCGCTGAAGCGACGATATCGCTCCGCCTGGTCGTAGACCGCACGAACACCGCGGCGGTAAAAGCGATAGGAATCAGAGAACTGCTCGGTAAATGCGCCGTCATATTCCACAACTACGTCACCGACCCTCGTAGCGCCTTCCAGAAAGAGGTCGGGACGACGCAAACCCTCGCTCGTCGCATAATCCAGATTGACATTGGCGTTCAGGTAGCTGCTGACACGGGCAGGATCGATCACCGGAAGTGTATCGGCAGTACGTTCCGACCCGTATGCGCCAAGTGAGCGCAACTGCCTCAGGTCGCCGGGAATAGCTTGGATGACGAGCAGCAACTGTGACTGGTCGAACGTGATGTCTATGCCGATGGATTGCAAATCAGCGGGGCCGACGAACGAACGACCGAATACCGCTTGCTCCAGCCGAGCCTGGCCAGTCTCATTTAGCAATGGGCGAAGTTCATTCTGCAGCGTGTTGCTGTCAATCCTGATTGGTGAAGACCCATCCGTTTCGATGAGCACCTCGCCCAAGACCTGACTGCCGACTTGCAAAGGCACTGCGAAGGAAATCGAGCGAGCCGGCTTAGATTCCCTGTATTCCGGCTGTGAGGCTTGGGCAGGGATGGCGAAAGCGCTGCTGGAAAGCAACAACGCGACGATCAGCGATCCTCTCGCCGTCCGTCCCAGACTTTGAGTGTTTGCCCCCCCGGAACACATGTCAGATGTCTATCTGCACCTTGATCGATTCATCAGTCAAAGACGTGTCCAACGGTAATCGAAATACACGGTTCTTGCCCGGAGCGACTACGCCGACGCCGATCATTTTGGTGAGCTCCTCCGGCTGGAACTTGCGCTCGAATGGCTGCCCTTCGACAGTGGTACCGGTCAGTGTCCACGTCGACATGCCGGCGAGCATGTACCTGTTCCCTTCATTCGCGAGGTCGATCTCCACCCCGGAAAAAGAACTCTCGGCGGGAGGATCGGCCTCCTCCTCAATGTTCGCATCGAGTGTTGCAGCACTTTCGGATGAAATGAAGCGGGCCGAGCGAATGACCGGAGAGGGTCGCGACCCGTCTGGCACCACATTTGCAAGTACGTTGTAGTTGACGACGACCTGTACCTGCGATGTACCCTTTTCGAAATCCACGGGGATTTCGCGGATCGACATGTAATATATCTCAGATCTGGCGAGCGCAGCTTCGCCTACGTACTGGACGCGAAAAACCTGTTGGGAATTCGACTCGACGATAGCTTGCGCAGGAAATACGAGAAACTGGTCATCGGCTGGCGTGAGACTAAGTTCGCCCTGTGGCGAAATTTCACCGCGCATCATGCGCACTTCGTAGGGAATGTCCTTCGAACCGTCGTTGGTAAGCTCGACCCGCGCAACTGCCCCACGTCCTGCGGGCTCAAGCTCGAGGATCATGGGTGATACGCGAGATGCCTGACTGGCGACAGGAACAAGCGCAAGAGCCGCAGCGGCCAGGGACGAAAAAAGCCTAAACTTCATTACTCTTCCTCGCTGGCCCGCCTTCGGCAGGGTCCTTCCCCGACATTCGGTAGATTTGACAAATGAAGTTCGCCCAGTGGCTGGCGAAACTTTTACAATTCATGAAAAGAAAAGGGAGGAGGCGAACCCCCTCCCTTCGATTATTGAGACCTGATTCAGATCAGACAGCGCCAAGCGAAATCGTGGTCACCGCGGTGTAATCGCCGGCAACGGGACGCTTCGGGTTGTTAACCGTCTTGATCTGGATGCCGAGGTTTGCGTTCTCGTGGAAAGCACCACCCGGCGTGGTCGACTTCGTCTGATCCGAAGAAACCTTCATCTGAATCTTCGAGAACTGCGCACCAGTCTTGTCCTGATTTTCGAGCGCCAGATCGTAAACCAGCACGTTGGTGAAATCGTTCGCATCGTTGGCCGCAACCGCCGCACCAGCAGCATTGACGAGCTGACCGGCGTCAACGGTGATGAGCGCACCATAGTTGCAACTCATCCAGAACTGCTGCGTGTTCGATTCGCTGGCAGTCATGAGCAGGGCATCCGGACCGGCGCTGCGATCGATGTCGATGTCGAAGTTGATGTTGGCAGGCTTTTCAAGGCTGCATTCCGAAGGCACGGAAGCCTTGATCTCGAAATCCTTCGAAGCGGTTTCGCCCGCGAAAACCGGCGTAGCCGCCATGACAGAGACCGCGGCAGCGGCAAGAGCAAGCTTCTTCATGAGTTAATCTCCATTGGTTAGTTGCCCACATGACATCTCCGAGCAGAATATCTTTTCCACCAGAGACTTAGGAGACGAAAATTGTGGCCGCCCCCCCATTGGTAAACACACTGTTAGCCGAGACTCTTAATCGTGGCGAGTCATTCCCGAGGCAAATCCCCTAAAAAGCCGCCGCGAACGACATATGTGGGCGAATTTTCGTACGCTTCTTGGAAGGATGTGCGGGAGCGGGACAGTTCCACTCGATTTTTTTACCGACGGATAATAAGGGAGGTGCACCGAGCAGAGATAACATTGGTTCATCCAGACCCTCGGACAACCGCCCCCCCCCCCCTGCGATGGACTCGATCGAACGGCCGCCCCCGATTTGTGCGACGCATTGCTGGCAATGCAGCCGAACGCTCTTCGCATTGCGTCCACCAAACGAAGCAAGCCAAACACGGTAAAGTCGGAACGCAGAGACTGCGATGTCTTGATTTGGTGCGTCAAACTGGAAAATGCGGTGCCTCCCAGCGCCCCTTCCACACATGAACACGATAACCGGCGAGACCGCCAACTGCCAGTACCGTGAGCATGCCCACCGAGGCGAAATCGTCGTATCTTCATGAACTAAATGTGTGTATGGTCATTCTTATTTATATCTACAAGCTTATCCTTGTATATTATGGTGTTGCTCTCGAGTAAAGAATTTATACAGGACAGCTTTTCATAATTACTGCGCTTGAACGCCGATTAATTCCGCTCCGATCTTCTGGTATAACCGGCCTTGCGTAAATGCGTTCAAAGCAGCCAGTCGCGTACCAGTGTCACGAGTTGTCCTTGCGAATGCGCTTGCGTAGCGCGCAGCGCGCTTTTCAGTTGGTTGCGGACGGTGTGGATCGAGCACTGTCTCGCACGGGCAATCTCCTGCAGAGAACGGCCGGCCACGAGATCGAGGGCGAGATTCATCTGCTGATCGGTCAGTGGGAGTGGATCGGCACTCGGAACGGGAAGCTCGCCTATCATATCGCTGGGACCACATGTCAGCGCGACTACCCGACAGGCAGTCCCGGATCGATGAGGCAGATGTACGTAGCGAACGATCATGGGAGGCCCGCCCGGCAGGATCGCTAGCCGCGTTACGCTCGCGAACTCGGTTCCAGAAGAAACGTCGCTTTCGAAATCAGGGTGGAGCGGGCAATTTCTCGCTATGGCCGTACCTACTTCCTGAAGCGTTCCGACCGAGTAACCACCGGAGACGCCTTCCATCTTTCCTCCGGCGAGGATCGCACGGGCCCGGTTCGGAAAGACCACTCCGAGAATGGAGAAAAGCTCGTCGGAATCCACTGGTCAAGCCTCCCCGCCGGACAGGTTCCCAAAAAGAAAGAGACGGAATTCCATCATCGGAACTCCGCCTCTTCCCCCCCCTTATGTCAGACCGGATCAGAACCCGATCGTGACACCCGCACTGATGCTCGCCGCGTCGACATTGTCGCCTGTGGCGTAGCTACCGCGCAGGAACGCTCCGGAATTCGCTCCGATATCGGCGAACAGGCCGGCACCGATGGTGAAGTATCCTTCGGGATCGACGCCCTGAAGACGGAAACTGTTCGTCGGAGCGCCGAGATAGGCGACATCGCGGAACGAGCTGTTGTCATCGTCGAAGCTGTAGGCCAGCGTGATTTCCGGACGCAGTGTCGCCAGCCCTGCTTCGAACCGCGTGCCGGCACGCAGGCCCAGTGTCGGGGTGAACACGGTATCATCCGCATCTTCCACCACCAGGCTGACCGCACCCGCTTCTTCCTCGGTGAACCCGTCGAATTCGAACTTGCGGAACGAGACCTGACCGAAGGGCGCGGCCCAGCCGCCTCCGAAGTCGAACATGTACTCGGCCCGCAGGTCACCGCGAAGCTCGGAACTGTCGAATTCGGCCAGCGCCGTACGGGACAGGGTCGGCATGGAGCGCGTCGCGTTCCAGTCGCTCCAGCCGTAGATCAGGTCGGCACCGACAGAGAAGTTGCCAAATCCCTGGCGGACATAGGCCCCAACCATCCAGGTGTCGGCCTGCGCATTCAGCAAGGCACCGTCGGTCTCGGCGTTGATCCGGCCGTAGCCAAATCCGACACCGATCTCGCCATTGCCGGTGGCAATGCCGAACCCGCCCGAAGCGCCGTAATTGTCCACCTCGATATCGCGCGAACCGACAGCTGTATCGCCTTCGAGCTCCACGAAATCGCCCGACGGTGCCAGCCAGATGTTCAACCCGCTGGCATCGGCCGGGACACGGCGCGAACTGATCGCATCGACGAACGGGGCAGTGGTTTCCAGGTTCGTGAGCGAACCATAGAATTCGCCGGAAGCCAGTTCGTTCAAAACCGTCGTCGCCCCGTCCATCGTCAGAAGCGTATCCATTCCGACGAACAGGTTGGCGAAGTCCTGAGCCAGGACGAACTGGTCCCCGCCGAGGCCAATTCCACCGCCGGAACCGGCCTGGATCGTAGCGATGACGTCCGGGAACGCCTGGCTGAGCGCCGCACCTGCCGCGACGGCGTTGCTGGTATCGCCTGCCGTTTCAAACCCGTCGCGCGTGGCGGTGGCGAACAGGATCGTCCGCCCCCCTTCCGTCCGGGTGGCAAGGTCGAACGACACGAAGTTCGATGCGGAATTCACATCCACAGTCGCGCTTTGGGTCAGGGTGCCGGATACGCTGGCAATGTCGACCGTCTGCCCGTTGGTGAAGATACCGCCGGTCGGCGAAACCAGGGCAACGGTGCCCGACAGATTCATGTCACCATCGACCGTCAGGAAGCCGGTGCCCAGACCGGCAAAGGCCTGACCAAAGGCATTTTCCGGCGTGGTGAACAGTCCCGAGCCGAGGCCTATGGTCTGGACTGCGAGCGGATTGGTCGAGGTGCTGACGCTTCCGAAGGCCGGATCGCTGACCCGGACCAGGGTGGGCGTGACGCCCACCGACAAGGTGCCGGTGGCCGACTGGCTGAAGTTGCCGTTCTGGTAGACTTCGACACCGTCGATAGCCGTAACGGAGGCATTCGTGCCGAAAAGCGGCGCCGGCAGCTCGACCCGTGAGCCCAGGACCAGCCCCGCAGCGTTGGCGATGTCGCCCCGCACGCCGAACACGCCGTCCTCACTCGCCGTCGCCAGCTGGATCTCGCCGCCATTGATCGCGAACGTGCCCAAGTCGAAGGTGTAGTCGGCAAGGACATTGGTATTACTGGTCGGGGCGAAATCCGCCCCCGTGATCAGGAACACGCCGTTGCCGGTCTTTGTCAGGCTGTCGACACCCAGGATGCGGGCACCGCCGGCATAGGCGGAGAGATCTCCGGCCGCGGCAATGCCTGGGTCAATGTCGCCGAATGCATCTTCCAGAGCCGCGATCGCATCATCGCCGAGTCCCAGATAGCCGGACCCGTCGAGCGTGACGTTCGTCTCCGTGAACCGTTCGCCCGTCTCCTCGTCATATTCCGCGACGACCCCGCCGCCCGTAACCGAACCGGAATTGAGGCTGATATCGCCAAGAATGGTGCTGGTCCTGGCTTCGTCGTCGACATTGCCAAAGACCCCGGCGAGCGAAATCGTGCCGCCCACCAGACCGTTCTGCTCGACGGCGTATCCCTGCTCGATGGCATCGAACAGATCGAGCACTTCCTCTTCGCCGAACTGGGTCAGCGTATCGACCGACTGGGTCGTGTAGTTGTCAACACTGCCACCGAGCGAGAGATCGCCGCGCAACACGCCGTTGTTGACGACCGTCCCGTCGACCGCCTCCATGGATGCATCGCCAGTGACGAGCCCGTCATTGGTCAGCGTCGCACTTCCTCCGCCGGCTTCGTAGACGGTCGTCGTGGTGTCGACCCTGGTCACGTCACCGAGGTCGGTGCTGGTCGTGGTCGAGGACGTGTCCGCGTAGAGCGACGACAAGGCAATGGAACCGAAGATCTGGCCATTATTGGTCGCTTCTGCCGAGGTCGGGCTGACCACGTTGACGAAGGCGTTATCCCCGTCGAATGCTGCCCCCCCATCGTAGCCGATCCGGCCGTTATTGGTGAGGCTGGCTGCACCTCCCACGACCGTGGACGATGACGTGGTCGTCTGTCCGGTGAGATCGGTGCCGGTATACTCCCCTTCCCGCGTGAAGGCAGTATCGGAGAAATACCCGCCGACTTGCATGCTGGCCCCGTTGGTGGCCGCAAGGACGGAACTGTCGGCGCCAATCGTGACAGTGGAGCCGTTAAGTCCCGCGACCGTGATGCCGCCGAAGTTCGCCGGGGTATCGAGATCGTCCGCATCGACGATCAGGCTGGCAGTGCCGCCCGTTGCGGTGGACGTTCTCTGCTCGGCGTCGGCAACCAAGACGCCGTTCTCGCGCTCCTGCTGCTGGGCAAGCGTCGTGTCGCTGCCCGAGGCGATTACCTGGATCCCGTTACGCACTTGGCCCGTGACGGTGGCGCTTGCGTCACCCGCGTCGGTCCTGAGCGAAAGGCTGGTCCCTCCCGCACTGGCCACATCGCCGTAAGCCTGCGGGCCGAGGTCGCCATTGCCGATTGTCCCGGCGACGGTCGCGGTCACGTCGCCACCCGAAGCCGTACGCGTTTCAGCGTAGTCGAGAGTGGAAGTCGTATCGGTCGCCGTCGAAACAGACGTCGTCGAGCGTGTATAGGCTTGGGCGCTGTACTGACTGTTCTGGAATACGCCGCCTCCGACGGTCCCCTCCTCGCCGAGCGAGAAATTATTGGCACCGCCAGCGCCATTCATGGAAGCCGAACCTTCTACGGCGCCATCGGCAATCGCGACGGTCACGTCGCCCTGATTGACGGATTGCTCGAGAGCGAATTCACGGTTCAGTTCGCTTCCGGTGAAGTTGCCGTCTTCATCAAAGGTCTGCGAAAGATCGTAGGTTTCCGAGTAGTCGTAGCTTCCGAAACCCTGAGCCGTGGCCGTGAGGGAACCGCCAATCGATCCGCCGTTACCGATCTGGACGGATGCCGATCCGGTCGCGAAGAGCGACGCATTGCCCTCGATCCGTCCGCCATCCACGGCAAGCAGACTGTCGCTCGCCGCCTGGTCGTTAGATTCCGCGTACGCATATTCGCGATCGAAGCTGCGCTGGTCGCCGTCCGCATCGAAGGTCGACACCTGCGTATCGGCGAACGTGGAAGAGAACTCGGAGCCGGTCGCATCGCCGGTGAAATTGCCGAAAATGGTTCCGCTCACCAGTGCGCTGCTGTCGCCATTCGCGAACTGGGAAACCGATCCGTCGCTCGCCCCGCCGAACGGGCCGAACTGGACCGCGCCGTTGGTGCCCGCATAAACGCCGGTAACATCACCGCCACTCGACGCGTTCGAAGTGTCGCGCGTCAGGTCGCGGGTGTTTACCGTACCCCCGTCGGGGCCGGGCACGAACACGGACGTATTGACGATGGTTTCTGCAAACGTGTTGTCCGTCGCCTGGCTGGACGCGCTGGTCGTCCCGATTACGGCGCCTTCGTTCGTGACACTGGCGCTGCCGGTCCCCGAAACATTGATCGAACCTGTCACCAGTCCCCCCTCGGCATTGGCGAATGACGCATCGCCGCCCAGATTGGTGGAACTGTTCGCGGTCACATCTTCACTAACCGACGTGACGACACCGGTGACCGCGTCGGTCGAGGCCGCGAACGCGTTCGCGTTCTGGTTCTCCGAAGCGAACCCCGAGGACGAGGAATCGACGTTCCCGTTGATGCGTCCGGCATTGCTGACCGTTGCCGAGGCATTTCCGAAAGCGGAGACGAAAACTGGCGCCGTTGCGTCCAGGCCGATGAGCCCGCCGGCGGCATTTTCTATAATCGCGTCACCTCCGGACGCTACATCAGCGGACGAGTTGGACGAGTAGAAATTGCCCAGAGCGTCGAATTCGTTTTCGGAACTTCCGGAACTGTCGGTTCCGGAAGAGTTGGCGGAGACCGAACCGCTGATCTCGCCGGCATTGGTCACCGTGGCGGATGCATTGCCGAAGGCGGAGACGGAAGCAGGCGCGGCTTCGCCGCCGATGACCCCGCTCTCGGCATTCTCGATCAAGGCATTCCCGCCAGTGACCGCGTTTTCGAAGAAGCTGGAAGAGGACCCGTTGCCCATGCCGTCCGACTGGTTTTCGAAACCGTCGGAACTCTCGCTGCCCGACGCAGTCGCCGACACCGCGCCACTGACCTGACCGGCGTTGGAAACACTCGCATCGGAATTGGCGAAAGCGTCCACCAATGCATTGACCACGCCGGTTTCACCGATGGCGATGGATGCGTCACCGCCGGTCGAGGAATTGGAGGACAGCTGGCTGGACGAGCTGGCCCCCGTGGCACTGTCGAAGGTGCTCGCGTTCTCGAAGGATCCGTCCGATCCGCTGGAATTTGCACCCACCAAGCCCGAAATCGTAGGCTGACCTACGGCACCGTCGATCGATACCTGAGCGCCGGCAAAACCGTTTGCTGTTACGGATCCGGCGACAGACCCTGCTTCGCCGACCGAGACCGAGGCCTCTCCCCCGACCGTCTGGTTCGCACTTTGCGAGCTGGACGCCGAAACCGTGCCCGTGGTCGAGTTGGAGTTCGTGTTCTGGAAATCGGTGCCGGTGGAAACGGCGGACGCGCTGCCGAGGGAGTTCTCGGTGCCGACCGAACCGTCGATCGCGATATCGGCCCCTTCCAGACCGTTTGCCTGGACGTTGCCGCTTACCGACCCGGTTTCGCTGACGGAAATCGATGCCGTCCCTCCAATTCTGGAATTCGTACTGGTCTGGGTGAAGCTGGAGTCGGTCCCGTCTGTGGAACTGACCGTGGTCGAAGAGCCTTCGCTGGTATTCGAAGTAACGGTAACGGATTCGAATTCCGTTTCCGATCCGACGGTGCCGTCGATTGAGACTTCGGCGCCATCAAGCGCAACAACCGAAATTGCACCCGTATTGGCATTCTCGCCCACTTCGACGGAAGCGCTTCCGCCGGTACGGGCAAGGCCCGATGTGGTGGTCGTAGTTGTAACGCCGCCGACAGTCTCGGTTTCAGATGTGGACGGAACGGAATTGGTGAATTGTGTTTGGACGAATGTATCGCGAAGATCGGAGTCCGTCGTATCCGTCGCGGCGGTGCCGACATCACCGTTGAACACGGCGTCGACCGATGTGTTCGATACAAGCAATACCGCTTGCGATCCCGGCGAATTGATATCGCCGTCACTATTGAGCGTCACCGCCCCCAACGCACCTACGTAAAGACCCTGCCCGATCGAACCGCTGTTATCGATGTCGATCGTGCCGCCGACATTGAATATGTTTACCGGACCGCTGATGGCGCCGCTGTTGTCCAGGGAAACCGTGTTGTCGGCGTCCGTCGAAGTCCCCGTATAGGAAATGCCGACCGGCGCAGCTTCCGTACCGATCGTTCCGTCGTTGTCGATGGCAACCGCTCCCTGCTGGAGGGGCTGGATGACGTTGGAGGGTTGATTGACTGTCGCATCGGTCACGATTTCTAGCGTGGCATCGTCTCCGGCGACCGAGGCGAGGGCTGCGTCGACTTCCGCTGCGGTACTGTCTGCCGTGCAGGTTACCGTCGCCCCGTCGACGGCGCATGCAGCATGAGCCGGCGTTGTCAGGCCGATTACGAGAGCAGTGCTGGCGACACCGAGTGCGAGTTGCGATTTCCGGTTCATTGGTATTCCCCCCGATTGAATTGCGAATACAAAGTCATTTCTCCGCCAGCCAAAAACTGGTTCGGATCGGGACGGTCCATTGAACACCAAGCGCTCGCAAAGCGCTCCTCAGGCGTCCTAAAAGCGCTCGCAAACCGTGAAAACGCAACTTCTTGGGCTAATTATCTTCAAAGCCGGGGATCATTCGCCTAGACAAAGCTTAGCCAATTCAATTGCCGGACGCGCGACACCTCGATGTGGGGAAGAGAAGATGTCCGGTTTTGACGAAAGGCACGAAGCGGGGGCTACGTGGGCAATAGAAAAACAGTATTCCTGCACTTTATGGGTCCACCAAAAGTGGAGCTTTCCTCTGGGGAGAGGCTTCCGATCACCAGCAAAAAGGCGATAGCGCTCCTCGCGACACTGGCTACGGCGGACCGTTTCGAACGTTCGCGGGTCTGGCTGCAGCATGTCTTTTGGGGCTCGCGCGCCCAGAAACAGGCGCAAAGCAGTCTGCGCAGGGAGCTGTCGAACCTTCGCAAGATCCTCGCGCAGCATGACATCGATCTGATCCGCACCGACCAGAGACTGGTATCCCTGAACAGGGAAAGCTTCCAGACCGACCTGAACGGATCCAACCCCTTCCACGGGTGCGAATTTTGCGAGGGGATCGATCTGGCCGGGGAAGAGGGTTTCGAGGACTGGCTGCGCGAGATGCGGTCCCGCTATGCTCCGGGCGACTTCGAAAGCGACGCTCGCAGCCTGTCGCCTGCAAGCGTGCCACGCTCCGGGGTTTCGGAACTGAGAGCGCAGATAGCTGTCGCAATAACAGGATTTCCGAAGGAACACCCGGACGCGGAGATCATGGCCCGTCGCGTCGGGGCGTCGCTTTCCGGAGGGCTTGCAAAACTACGCTGGCTGCCGGTCGTGGACGCCGGCCAGACTTCCAGCAGCATCCTGCACAATCTCACCAGCAAGGAAGTATCAGACACTCTCGGCGTTCGGTATGTAGCGCGGTCACAGATACTCGAGATGGGCCCGAATCTGACGGTGAATTTCGCGCTGCTGGAGATGCCCGGGCGGATCATCCGGTGGACGGATACGCGCCAGCTACCCGCGGACCCTCAAGACGAACGTTTCAAAGCGGAGATTGCCCGGGCGATAAATTGTCTCGGAGCCTCGTTCGACACGTGCGAGCAGCGCAATTTCCCGGCCAGCGATGAAATCGACATCGACGATCTCGTCGCACGAAACTGGCGCGTGCGATTTTACATCGACCAGTTCACCAAGGATGCGTTCGAGAAAGCGGAAAAGCTGATAATCGCGGGGCTGGACCGCTATCCCGAGAACAGCGAGTTCCTGATGCTTCGGGCCAATCTTGCCCTCTGGCAGCACTGGATCAAAAGGGCTGACACATCCACGACCATGAACCTCGCGCCTCTGATCCGGGCCGCCATGCGCGCGGATCCCGGGGACGCACGCGGTCCGCTTTTTTCCGGCATTCTCGATACGTGGCACAGGCGGTTTCCATCCGCGCTCAGACACTTGCGTCAGGCCTGCGAACTGGACCCGAGCATGGCGCCGGCTTTCGCCCATCTGGGTGCGGCGCATGCCTTGTCGGGCGATCCGCAATCGGCCATCGAACCACTCCGCCATTCGCTGTTCCTTTCCCCTCTCGAAGCGAAGAATTTCTTCCCGCTCGGAAGTCTTGCCACCGCTTACTGGATGCTGGACCGGTATGAAGAAGCGCTTGATCAGGCGCAGGCCCTGCAACTGACCCATCCGGGTTACGTCTTGGCACACGCGCTCGAGACTGCTTGCCTTGCCGCAATGGATCGTCCCCGCGAGGCTGCCGAAGCGCGCGCCAGGATGCTGGACGAGAAACCGTATCTCTATCGGCAGATGCTGGACTGGATGCCGTTCGAAGATCCGGCCTGGAACGAGAAACTGCGCCGCGGCATCGAGTTCGACAAGCCCGTGGCGGCGGTGCTGCATCTGGCAGGGGGACGCTGACCTGTGGCGCGATGGAAATACGCGCGGCTTTTCGGCGAAGACCCGGGGCCGGTCCTGCCCGATCCCGACGATGTCCCACCCTTCGACTTCTCTCGCATAGCGGCCGACGGACCGAAGGCAAAAATCCTTGCCGTCGGCTTTCGACTGTTGCTTTGGCCCGTACTGAGATTTTTCCAGCTGGTCCGGCCGGTAGCCAACATCGCCGGAGTGACGGTAATTACCCGCGAGGAGGATGTCCGCTCCGTACTCGCCAGTCCCGACCGGTTCCGAGTCCCCTTCGGACCTGAGATGAAAGCGCTCGCAGGAGGTGAAACATTCCTTCTCGGACTGGACGGGGAGGACCACGCCGAGCAGAAGCGTGTCCTCCTCGACCTGATCGCCTTGCCTCGAGACGCGGATTTCATCGGCGAGATATCTGATCGGTATGCCGAGGCGCTTCTCGATGCCGCAAAGGGCGAGATCGATGTCCAGCAGGACCTCGTGATGCGCGTCGCGGCGGAAGCCTGCATCCGCTACATGGGCTTCGAAGTCACGGATTCTGACGCCTTTGCCAAATGGACCATCGCGGTATCCAACGTGCTATTTGGCGATCCGTCCGGATCGCCGGTCGCCGCGGAACTCGCGGCGGCGGCGGGGGAACAATTGCGAGCCGTCGCCGACCGCGCTCTCCATTCCGCCGCGACGGGTCAAACCCCGCCCGATACGCTGGCCGGCCGGTTCGTCGCCATGTCGCGGGAGCCGGGCGGACCGACCTTGCCCCAGGCTCGCGCGATACTAATCGGACTTGCGGCCGGGTTCGTTCCGACGAATTCGCTGGCAGGTGGCAAGATGCTGCAACTTCTATCGAAAAACGGACAGGCCCGGCGCGAAGCAATTGCCGCTGCCCGATCCAACGACCGCAATGCACTGCGCAGGGTCCTGATGGAAGCGGGTCGGCTCAACCCGGCTCTCGCGCCCGGGCAGTGGCGATGGTGCCCACAGCGCACCACTGTCGAGCGTCCCGACGGGTCGTCCTTCGCCGTGCCCGCAAAAAGGCTGGTTCTCGTTTCCACCATGGCCGCACTCCGCGATCCGCGCAGCTGGAAGAATCCCAACCGGTTCGACGCGGAGCGGGAACGCGAGCCCGACCTGCTTTTCGGCCACATGTTCCATACCTGCCTTGGCAAGGAACTGGCTCTGGCGCAGCTTACCTCAACCTTCGGAGCGCTCCTGCGCCGCCCAGACGTCGAAAAATCGATGTCGCGACTGAGGATGAAATTCCGGGGGCCTTATCCCTGCCACGCCCGACTGACCTACGGCCACCCCGCCCGAGACCCACGGGGCGGAGGCAGGAACCAGAACGGGATTGTGTTTGCCGTTCCGTTCTCGACGGAACACTCCGACGATCTTGCCAACGGAACAATCACGAAGGCGTTCGACACTGCCGCTTCGCGTGCGGCGCTGGACGGCACTGGGACCGTCCACTTCCTGTCCTGCACGGCCATCGAATTACCGCGAGACGAATCGTCCCGCCGCATGCTGCTGATCGAGGTCAACGCGGACGGCTGCGCGGACAGCGCGGCCGTGAATGCGATCCGTGCGATCGAGGAGCCACTGCGGTCGGTACTCGAAACCCTCGGTTGTTCGCCCGGCAGGGATTTGCACGAATTCGTTATGCGTCACCGGGTAAAGATGCACGGGCGCCCCTGGGGTGCCACCGCCCTCAATTTCTACGGACTTCCTGATCTGACCGTTACCCAAATCGCGAAGGAGCAGGAGCTCGCCGAATTCGTCCGCGCGCAGATCGATGAGTATCAGCGAAGCGAGCTCGGACGCAGCAGTCGTCCATCCAGCGTTCTGGCACAGGTCCGACGCGCGATCCGGGGCACCGGGAACTCGCCGATAGGGACGGGCGAAGGCGATTGGTCTGCTAAGGGCTACGAAGACCTCCTGCTGAAGCCGAAAGGCAGCGCGCCGCATCTTTCGAAATGGAGCAAACAGACCCAGCCGAAGCTGTGGGACATCATCCGCCGTTCCGCCCTTTTCGCGCGGTTCGCCTGGGCGTTCGTCATTGTCTCGCTCTTCGCGGGCACCCTGCTGTACATCGTGCTCGACCCGGGCAGCGATAGCCGTACCGCCTTGTGGTTGTCTCTTCCGTGGCTCGCCCTGCAAAGCTTCGCCGCGAGCCTTGCCGCTTTTGCGATCCTCGCCGGCTTCGGAGTGTGGCTGCTGCGCTGGAAGGAAAAGCGCGACCGGCCGGACAGGGAAAAGCCGGACCTCACACATCTGCGCAAGCTGGCATTGCGCGAGGATCTGCCGGGCCACGCGAAGAATCACATCACGGTGGTCACGCCCCTGAAAACAGGCTTGCTGAGACGCTTAACGCTCGCCTTCGCCCTGTGGGGCGTCGGACAGGTAGTGACCCATTATTTCCGGCCAGGCTTCGTTCTCAACATGGGAACGATCCAGTTTGCGCGGTGGGTGAGGTTGCCGGGCACCGACACGATGGTCTTCCAGTCCAACTACGACGGGAACTGGGAGAGCTATCTGGAGGATTTCATCACGCGCGCGCATCTCGGGCAGACCGCTGTCTGGTCCAATTGCGAGGGGTTTCCGAAAAGTCGCTTCCTGCTGCTCGACGGGGCCGAGAATGGAGACCAGTTCAAGAATTATGTCCGGCGCAAGCAGGTTCCGACAGCATACTGGTACGCCAGGTTTCCGGCAATTACCGCCGACCAGATCAGGCGCAATCACCTGATCAGGGAAGGGCTCGCACGCGCGACGACAGACAGCGAAGCCCGCGACTGGCTTGCCTTGTTCGGCTCCGCTCCGCGCCTGGAATCGGAAATCGAAAGCGAGGAAGTACAGGCGCTGGTCTTTCAGGGTTTCGGCCATCTGAAAAGCGCGACCTTTCTCATGTTGCAACTCCCGGCGGATCGGAATCAGGCCCGTAACTGGTTGCGGGCCCTGACCGGCTACCGGGTCGAGGGATCCATCCTAGACGGCAAGTCGGTACTGGAAGGCATTCTTAACGAACGTGGCGAACTCGACCCGAAGTATCGCGTGACCTTCGGGGAAATGGAGCCGGACGAAAATGCGTGCGCCTTCGGCATCTCGAGCGCGGGTCTTCGCAAGCTCTTGCGCGAAGGACATCCCCTGCTCGACGAGTTGCCGGGCGCCTACGCGATGGGCATGCGCGAACGCGCCGCGCTGATAGGCGATCGGCTCGAAGATCCTCTCCGGTGGGACGACGGTGACACGCCATGCGGGATCGACGTCGTGCTCGCCATCTACTCCGCGAATGCCTCCTCTCAGGAGGCAGCCCTGGCAGCGCACGCCAACCTGATCGATGCGCACGGCATCGTCGAGATCGATCGCCAGCAGACCTGCGACCTTCCGGAAAGCGGTTCGCCGGAGGACCATTTCGGATTTCGGGACGGTCTCGTGCAGCCGGTGATCGCAGGAACGTCGAAGTCCCGGCTGGATCGGAACCCGGATGATATCGTTGCCGCCGGCGAGATGATCGGCGGATATGCGAATGTGCAGGGTTACGTGTCTCCCGGCGTCCACGTGGCGGCCACTCATGATCCGATGAATGTCCTGCCCGATGCCGCAACAAGAGGCAGCCCCTATCCACGGTTCGGACGGGATGACGACACCCCGTGCACGCCCCGCGATTTCAGTCGCAACGGGACCTTCATGGCGATACGGGTCCTGGAACAGCACGTCGGGTCGTTCGAAAGTGCTTGCGAGCATATCGCGCGGAACACGAATGCGAAATACCAGCACCTTGCGAGTATTCTCGGGAGAAACGTGACGCCCGACTGGGTCGCCGCAAAGCTGGTCGGCCGGTGGAAAAACGGATCGTCGCTGCTGTCCAACCCGGCGGATCCGGGAGAGTTCGGGCCGGACGATTACGCGCTGCCGTTCGGCCGGGACGATCCACGCGGCCTGCGTTGTCCTTTCGGATCACATGTCCGGCGTGCCAATCCGCGCGACAGTCTGCTGCCGGGCGACAAGCAGGAAACCGCCATCGCCAACCGCCATCGTCTCATGCGTCGCGGCCGCAATTACGTACGTGGCGAGGAGAAGGGCCTGTTCTTCGTCGCGCTGTGCGCCGACCTCGAAAGGCAGTTCGAGTTCGTCCAGCGCAACTGGCTCAATTCGAGCAGCTTCCATACGCTCAGCGGGGAGAACGATCCGCTGCTTGGCCGGAAGTCAGAGGGATGCGGCAAGTTTACCGTTCCGACGAGCGGCGGGAGCATCGTTCTGGAAGGGCTGTCATCTTTCGTATCGACGAGGGCTGGAGGTTACTTCTTCGTGCCCAGCAGAAGCGCTCTGCTCTTTCTGGCCACCTAGCTGCGCCACCAGGAATAACGAGTACCCGCGCCCTACCGCCAGCGCCCGTGCCTGTCGCGGCGCTTCGATCGGCGGTGCTTCAGGTACAGCCCTCCAAGGACGAGGATGATCGCCGCGATAATCGCGAGGATGGCGAGGTGGTGACTGTCCATGTGCGCTTCCCGGGCGCCCGATCGTGAGTCTTGTGTGTCGGACGCGGAGGCGCACCTATCATGCTCGGGTGGCCCGCCGATAGCTTTGATTTGCAACGAGAGCCGGTTCCTGCGCTTTTTGCGCCCGACGGAAATGCGGCCTTGGGGAAAGCCGCTCAGTCCAGCCTGCCGACCTCGTCCAGGACAACCCGGATCGCCGCGTAGATCGCGTCGAGCTGGCCTTCCTCGATGCAATAGGGCGGCATGACATAAACCGTGTTGCCGAGCGGACGCAGCAGGACGCCGCGTTCCCGGAACATTGCCAGCATGCGCGGCGCGAGGTCGGACAGGTATCCCTGTGCATCGCCCACGTCGAACGCCGCGATGGTGCCGAGCGTGCGGGCATTGCACTCGAGGGGGTGGTCCTGAAGCGCCCCGAGCCGGGCGGATTGCCCGGCCGACAGGCGGTCGATGCGCTCCATGACCGGCTCCTCCTCCCAGATCGCCAGGTTCGCCAGCGCGGCGGCGCAGGCGACCGGGTTGGCGGTGTAGCTGGACGAATGGAAGAACATGTCGCCCCGGTCTTCGCTGTAATGCGCCCGGTAGATCGGCTCGCTCGCCATGGTCACGGCCAGCGGGACGGCCCCGCCCGTGAGCCCTTTCGACAAGCAGAGGATATCGGGTTCGATTCCCGCCTGGTGACACGCCAGCAGCGTCCCGGTGCGCCCCCAGCCTGTCATCACCTCGTCCGCGATGAACAGCGTTCCATGCGCCGCACAGATCCTGCGCATCTCCGCCAGCGTCGCCGCGTCGTACACCAGCATGCCGCCCGCCCCGGCAATCAGCGGCTCCACGATGAAGGCCGCCGCCCCGCCCCGGCACGCCTGCTCCAGCGCATCGAGGGTCGCCTGCCCGCCGCCTGCATGCGGGAAGGGGATGGAGGCGACATCGAACAGCAGCGGCTCGTAGGCGCGATTGAAGGCGCCGCGCGCGCCGACCGACATCGTGCCGATCGTGTCTCCGTGATACCCGTTGTCCATCACCACGATGCGGCTGCGCCTTTCGCCCCGGTGAAGCCAGTACCCAAGCGCCATCTTCAGGGCGACCTCGACACTCGTCGATCCGCTGTCCGAGAAGAACACCCGGGTCAGGCTGTCGGGCATGATCGCGCGCAGGCCTGCCGCGAGCCGTTCCGCCGGTTCGTGCGTCCACCCGGCGAAGATGATCTGGTCGAGCTTCGCGGCCTGCTCCGCGATGGCCGCCGCGATGCGGGGATGCGCGTGACCGTGCGTCGTCACCCACCAAGAGGAGATGCCGTCGAGGATCTCCTCCCCTGTTTCCAGCTGCAGCACGGCGCCTTGCGCCCGCGCGACCTGCGGGATCGGTTCGCGCAGGCCGTGCTGCGTGAATGGATGCCAGATGGGGGAGCCGGTCACGTAAATTGCTCGAGGTCGAACGCATCCGCGAAAGCGCGGGACAGGGTGTCCGGAGTGAGCGGGTCGAGCAGGGGCAGCCTTCCCAGGTGCCGCACGCCCGCGATCTCGCAGATGGTCGCCTCGCTGTCGGCTTCCCGCTCCCCGACGAACGCCACTCCGCAGATCGGGACGCCGCGGGTGCGCAGGGCTTCGACGGTCAGCAGGCTGTGGTTTATCGTGCCGAGCGCGGTCGACGCGACGACGATGACGGGTGCCTGCCACCGGGCGAACAGGTCGGCATAGAGCACGTTGCGCGTGACCGGTACCAGTGCCCCGCCCGCGCCCTCCACCACCAGCGGCCCGTCGACGCGCGGCCGGGCGAGCGTGCCCGGATCGATCGTCACGCCGTCTATTTCCGCCGCGCGGTGCGGGGAACACGGCGTGGTCAGGCGATAGGCTTCGGGCAGTATCCTGTCGGCCGGCACACCGAGCGATGCGACGCGCGAGCTATCGCTTTCGCCCTCCAGCCCCGCCTGGATCGGCTTCCAGTAATGCGCACCCAGTGCCCGGGCGAGACCCGCCGCGAAGACGGTCTTGCCGATATCGGTATCGGTTCCGGTTACGACGATCGGGTTCACACTATCTCCTTCAAGGCATCGCCGAGCATGGCGATCGCCTCTTCGCTGGCGTTGAGCGTTATCGATATGCGCAGGCGCGCGCTGCCATCGGGAACCGAGGGCGGACGAATGCCGCGAATGTCGAACCCACGCGATCGCAAGGCATCGGCGACGGCCATGGTCCGGCGGTCATCCCCGAGCACGATCGGCTGGATGTGCGATCCGCTGGCGGCAAAGCCCGACGGCGCGATCTCTGTCGCGGTGGCTTCGATTAAAGTCCGCAGCCGGGTGCGCTGATCGTCCGCCGCCGCCACGAGCCGCAGCGCGGACCGCGCCACCTCCGCCATCAGGGGCGAAGGCGCAGTCGAGAAGATGAAATTGCGGCCCCTGTTGACCAGGAAATCGCGGTATGTTTCCGGCAGCAGGATCAATGCTCCTTCGCAGCCCAGCGCCTTCCCGCAGGTGGCCAGGACCAGAACGTCGTCGCGCCCGTGAAGGTCCGCCGCCAGCCCGCGCCCCTGCGGCCCGCACGCGCCGACCGCGTGCGCCTCGTCGATCACCATCATGGTGTCCTCGCCGTCGGCCAGCGCGGCAAAGTCGGCGACGGGCGCGATGTCGCCATCCATGCTGTAGAGCGTTTCGAACACGACCCAGACCGTTCCGCGTCCGCCCTCCCGTCGCCAGCGACGGATCGCGTCGCGGGCCGCGTCGACATCGTTATGCGCGAAGGACCGGTGCGCGGCACGCGAAAGCCGCATTCCCTCGTGCGCACTGGCATGGATCAGGGCGTCGTGCAGGATCAGGTCGCCGGCCTGCGGCAGAGTGGAAAGCATCAGGCTGTTCGCTGAGAAGCCGGAGCCGACGAAGAGCGCGGCTTCCGAACCGAAGAAACGCGCCGCCTCCTCCTCCAGCACGGCATGCTCGGCCGTATGGCCGCGCAGCAGGCGCGATCCGCCGGAGCCGAGCGCGACCCCGCGCGTCAGGGCCGCGACCGCCGCCTGCCGGAGCGCGGCCGAGCCTGCCAGTGCGAGATAGTCGTTCGAGGCGAAGTCGATCCCTTCCGGCAGTGCGAGCGCTCGCCGGCGCCCGGCATCCTGCAAGCGGATCAGGTCCTGGTGATGGAAATTCGAATGCGACACGCGGCCGGGCCCTAGGGCAGCGAGCATTCAGCGCAAGGGCCCGTTTGGCGATCAGGCCGGCTCGGTGCCTTTCTGCGCTGCCGGGTACGCCAGCCCCGCAAAGTTGCTTAGGCACGCGTCCAGCATCCGCGTGACGGCGGGCAGGTCCCCGTCCCTCATACCCGCCGGCAGCGGCTGCGTCTTTCCCGGCTCGGGAAAGGTACCGTAACCGGCAAACAGGGCATGCCAGCTCATCGGCGGATAGGGCGGCAGGGAATACGTCCGGTCGATGGCTTCCGCGATGTCGCCATGCGTAAACCAGGCCGTCATCATCGCCTTCAGGGCGAGGGAGAGATCATCGTTCGCCGCGTTGTCGCGCCAGTATGGCGTGTCCGTTCGCCGGTTCATCCGGTAATGCGCGACGATGTAGTCGCGAATACCCTCGTAACGCGCGGCCGCCCGGCCGTTGAACGCATCGCGCTCCGCGTCCGAAGATCCGGCCTTTTCGTACGCCTGCGCGAATTCAAGCACGATTGCGATGACGATGTGCAGCGCCGTCGCCTCCAGCGGTTCGATGAAGCCTTGCGAAAGCCCGACGGCGAGGCAGTTGCGATGCCAGGTTTCCGAGACGCGGCCCACCTTCATGCGCAGGAAACGCGCCTCCTGCGGGTTCCCTTTCATCCCGATCGCGGCGCGAAGCTCGGCTTCCGCCTCCTCGTCCGAAATGTAGCGCGAGGAATAGACGTAGCCATTGCCGATCCGGCTCGTAAGCGGGATCTGCCAGCGCCAGCCCGCGCGCATGGCGATGCTTTCGGTCTGCGGCAGGAACGGCCCGGAATGCGGGGTCGGCATCACCACCGCGCGGTCGTTGAACAGGTTCGACGCGAAGGACAGGAACGGGACGCCGAGCGCTTCCTGCACGATCATGCCGCGAAAGCCGGAGCAGTCCACGAACAGGTCGCCCTCAATCCGCTCCCCAGTGTCGCAAAGCAGCGCGGCGACTGCGCCGTCACTGGCAAGCTCGACGCGCTCGACGCCGGCCGGAAGGTGCCGCACGCCCGCGGCCACGGCCCGATCGCGCAGGAACTCGCCCAGCCGGTAGGCATCGAAATGGTAGCCGTAGGCGGGCGGGAACGGGAAATTCGCGCTCGGGTGCGGGGTGCGCGCCTCCCGCGCGATCCGGGCCGCGAGGAACCAGTCGTCGGGGAGCGCCGGCACGTCGATGCCGCGCCGGGCCAGCGCGCAATTGCGAGAGAAGGCCGGTTCGGTGTGCAGGTCCACGGGGCTGGGGAAAGGGTGGAAATAGCTCTCGTATCCCGGCCGTTCGCTCCAGCCGGTGAACCTTATGCCCAGCTTGTAGGTCGCGTTGCAGGCGGGCATCCACTCGCTTTCGGAGATGCCCAGGTGATCGAACATCGCCTTCAACTGCGGGGTCGATCCCTCGCCCACGCCGATGATGCCGATCTGCGGGCTCTCCACGACAGTCACATGGCCGCCCTGCCCGGCCCAGCGATGGTGCAGCAGGCTGGCCGCGATCCAGCCGGCGCTGCCTCCGCCCAGCACCACGACGCGAGGGGGGCGGCCCATCTCCATCAGTCGGCGAGCAGCCAATCGAAGATTTCCGGCAGGCGCGCGGCCCAGGCGTTTTCCTCGTGCTCCGCGCCCTCGTACACCTCCGAGCGGAAATCGCGCCCCTCTGTCCATCCGGCGGCCACGAAGCTGCGATCGACGGCCCGCTGGTACGGCGCGTAATAGCGGTCGAGCGTGGCGGTGCCGTGGTCCATCCAGATGCGGCGCCCGTCCGGCGGGCCGAGACGATCGCCGAGCCAGTCCCGCCAGATCCCGAGGACCTGCGCCCGGTCCGCTTCGGCCTCGTCCGGGAGGGCAACGGGCCAATGGGAACTGATGCAGGCCGCGCGCCCGAAGATGTCGGGCCGCTCCACGATGGCGTAGCAGCTCATGATCCCGCCCATGCTCGACCCCGCGATGGCGGTGTCTCCGGGGCCGGGCCGGGTGCGGTATTCGCGGTCGATCAGCGGTTTCAGCTCGTCCGCGATCCAGGCGAGATAGCGCGCGGAGACGACCGGGCCGCCATTGCTGTTGTCCGCGATGCTGGCGGCGATGCCACCCGTCGCACGAATGGCGGCGAATTGCGGGAGGTACTGGCGGTAGCGGTCCGGTCCCGGCGCCCAGATCCCGACGATGATGTGCGGTTCGACCCGGCCGGTTTCCATGGCGGCCAGCATCGCTCTGTCCGCCGCCCAGACCTTGCCGAAATTCGACTTCGCCGGATCGAACAGATTGTGCCCGTCGTGCATGTAGAGCACCGGATAGCGGCGCTGTCCCGCGTCGTAGTCGGGCGGCAGCCAGATCGTCAGCCGCTGGTCGGGCAGGCCCTCTGCCGCGATCCGCTCCACCTCCACGAACCGCCCCGCCGCTACCGGCCCGACGGCCGACGGCGTGGCGCAGGCGGCGAGCAGCAGCGCGAGGAGGGGCAGCAGCCAGCGCATCGCCGCGATGTCCCTACCCGGCCCGGATCACCGGCGCTTCAGCTGCATCGCCATGCCGCCGCCGGGGGCCAGCCGGACGGTGTAGCGATCGCCCTTGGCGACGCTCAGCGTCTCGTAGGCGATGTCGTGCCGTTTGTCCGTAAGGTAGGTCGCCTCCGGCCCGTCCTTGTAGATCGTCGCTGCATAGGTCTGCCCGTCCTCAAGGAAGTCGAAATCGAGCGTCACGGTCCGTTCGGTCGCGTCGTTCACGCCGCCCACGTACCAGTCCTCGCTGTTGCGGTCCTTGCGCGCGAAGATGGCATAATCGCCCACCGCGCCCGCGATCAGGTGGCTTTCGGCCCAGTCCGCGGGCACCTGCCGGATGAAGTCGAGCTCGCGCGGATGTTCGGCGAGACTTTCCTTGAAATCGGCCGCCATCTGGATCGGCGAGTAGATCGCGAGATACAGGCCGAGCTGCTTGGCCTTGGTCGAGGCGATCGGCACGCCTTCCGCCCCCACAAGCCCCAGCACGCCCGGCGTGTAGTCCATCGGACCCGACAGCATGCGCGTGTAGACCAGCGTGGGATCGTGTTCCGGACCGTTGGCGAAGCGGCCCCACGCGTTGTACTCCTGCCCCCGGGCGCCCTCGCGCGCGACCCAGTTGGGATAAGTGCGCCTGAGGCCCGTATCCTTCACCGGCTCGTGCGGATTGATGGCGATCTGGCGCTCGGCCGCTGCCTGCACGACCTTCAGGTGGTGCTGCACCTGCCGCTGGCCGTCGTGCCACTCGTACACCTCGCCCTCACACGGATCGGCGATGTCGGCATTGCAGGAAATGATCCCGCCCGCATCGGCGACGTAACCGGTCTTGATCACGTCCACGCCCAGCCGCTGGTACAGGTCGAGCGCGTCTTCCAGTTGCGCTTCGTAGACCTGGATATTGCCGCCCGTCTCGTGGTGGCCGATGATCCGCACGCCCTTGCCGCGCGCATATTCGGCGACTTCCTCCAGGTCGAAATCGGGATAGCTGCGGGTGTAGCTGTAATCGCGTCCGTTGCCGAACCAGTTGCCGTCCCAGCCGTAGTTCCAGCCTTCGATCAGCACGCCGCGAAACCCGTTCTCGGCGGCGAAATCGACATATTCCTTTGCCCTCTCGGTCGTCGCGCCGTGCTTCGGACCCTGCGCCCAGCTCCAGTCGCCGCGGATCATGCCCCACCAGATGCCGATATACTTGGCCGGCTCGAAATAGCTGACATCGCCCAGCTTGTTGGGTTCGTTGAGGTTCAGTTCCAGGTTGCTTTCCACCAGTCCGTCCGGCCCGTCGGCGATGCGGATGGTGCGCCAGGGCGTCTCGAACGCGCCTTCGCGAACGACCTTGGCGCCGCGGCTGGATGGGGCCAGCATCGCGCGGAAGCGGCGGCCGTCCATCCGCCGCAGCCACATGCCCGAATAATCGACCAGCGCGGCTTCGTGGAAGGACAGGTGCGTCCCGTTATCCAGCCGGACGGTCATGGGCGTATGGGCAATGGAAACACCGGTGATCGGCGTCTCGTTGTAGAGGTATTCGTACCGGTTCCAGTCCCCGCCCGGGATCCACCAGGCGGTGCCATCGCCCGCGATCGCAAACTCGGTCAGCTCCTCCGCGATATTGGCGACCGGCATGTCCGCGCTTTCCGCGAATTCGTAACGGAAGCCGATTCCGTCGTCGAAGACCCGCATGCGCACAGTCAGCGCCCGCTTGCTGGTATCGCGCGTCTCGCGGAAAGTGACGGCCAGCTCGTTGTGACGGTCCCTGACGAAGCGGCGCTCGCCCCAGGGCTGCTCCCACGTGTCGTCATGGGTGGCGGTGACCGCGTTCTCGATCACGAAATTGCGCCGCATGGTCTCGGCATCGGTGAAGGTGAAGCCGAGATCGCTTTCGGCAATCACTTCCGCCCCGTCGCGCATCACGCGGTAATAGGGCACGCCGTCATTATCGACATCGAGCGTCGCGACGATGCGCCCGTCGGGCGAGGTGACGTCCTCCGCCAGCGCCGGCGTGGCGACCGTCGCCAGCAGGGCCGCGACGAGGCCACGGATCATCGCTGGACGAGCAGCGCTGCGTAGGGTCCCAGACGCTGCGGGCTGGCATCGTTCACGGCGCATAGAAGTGTTCCCTCGTAATGGGTGCCGGGTTCGTGGGGCGAACCGGACAGGTTGAAGATCGCGCTGATGCGCTCGCCATCCGCTTCGCGCGTCAGGCGCAGGATGGCATTGTCGGCACGGCATTCGACCACGCGGCCGACCCGCAGGGCCGGATGCGCGTCGCGCAGCGCCAGCATGGCGCGGGTGTGGGCCAGCAGGGAGGCGGGGTCCGCGTCCTGCAAATCGACGGACCGCGCCAGGTTTTCCGCGCCCAGCGGCAGCCAGGGCGCGCCGGTCCCGAAACCGCCGGTTTCGTCGGCCAGCCAGGGCATCGGGGTCCGCGCGCCGTCGCGCGACAGGGTCAGCGGCCAGTTGGCGATCGCTTCGGGATCGTGCAGCTGGTCGAACGGGATATCGACCTGGGTCAGGCCCAGCTCCTCCCCCTGGTAGAGGATGATGTTTCCGCGCAGGCACGCCAGCAGCGCCATCTTCATCCGGGCAAAGGCCTCGCGATGCTCCGGTTCGCACCAGCGCGACAGGGCGCGCGGCGCATCGTGGTTCTCGAACGCCCAGCTCGGCCAGCCGATACCGGGCTCGTCCGGCCATTCCGCCAGCGCCGCGCAGACGAGGCCGGGGGTCAGCTTCTCGGCATAGAGGAAGTTGAAACCGTAGGCCGAGTTCAGCCGGGTCTCGCCTTGCGTAAAGGCCTTCATCTCGGTCTCGGCCTCGTCCCCGCCCACTTCGGCCACGGTGAACACCGCGTCATATCCATCGGTGACTTCGCGGATCCGTTCGATGAACAGCGGGATGTCCGGATGCGACTGGTTGTGGACCCGGCGCTGGAAATCGAAGGGGCGCGTGCGCGGCCGGTCGGTGGCGGGCGCCGGCGGATTGTCGCGCAGTTCCGGGTCGTGCATCGCGAAATTGAGCGCATCGATCCGGAAGCCATCGACCCCGCGATCCAGCCAGAACCGCGCCACGTCCAGCAGCGCGTCCTGCACGGCGCGGTTGTGGACGTTGAGCTGCGGCTGGCTGCTCAGGAAGTTGTGCAGGTAATACTGCCGGCGCCGCGCGTCCCAGGTCCAGGCCGGGCCGCCGAAGACCGATTGCCAGTTGCTCGGCGGCGAACCGTCCGGCCGGGGGTCCGCCCAGACGTACCAGTCCGCCTTGGGGTTCTCCCGGCTGGACCGGCTTTCGCGGAACCAGTCGTGCTCGTCCGAGGTGTGCGAATACACCTGGTCGATCAGGACGCGCAGGCCCAGCGCATGGGCGCGTTCCACCAGTGCGTCGAAATCCTCCAGCGTGCCGAAGATCGGATCGACATTGCAGTAATCGGCCACGTCGTAGCCGAAATCGCGCATCGGGCTGGTGAAGAAGGGCGAGATCCAGATCGCCGCCACGCCGAGCGAGGCCACGTGGTCCAGCCGGCTGGTGATGCCCGGAAGGTCCCCGATGCCGTCCCCGTTCGCATCCATGAAACTGCGCGGATAGATCTGGTATATCGACGCGCCCTTCCACCAGGGAAGTGCGGGATCGGCCTTCGCCGCAGGATCGGTTGCAACGCTCGCCATCACTCGCCGACCAGTTCGCACACGGCCCAGCCGAAGGCGGGCAGGTCCAGTTTCGCGCTACCCGGCGCGGTCGGTGCCGCCGGGCATTCCCCGTCCAGCGCGCGGAGCTGCGAGATCCGCAGGCCGATTTCGACATTGCGCACGATCGGCGTGCCGCCGGTATTGAAGGCCAGCAGGACCTCCTGCCCGCTTTCGGGATCGCGGCGGATCAGGGAGAACAGCCCGGGCCCGCGGTCGAATGTGCCGATCATGCTCTCGCCCCGGCGCAGGGCCGGGCTGGCCGCGCGGACCGCCGAAAGCCGGGCGATCGTCCGATAGAGCGGGTGCGCGGTGTCGTAATTCTCGTCCGCCGTCGTCGCATCGGTGCCGAGCAGGACGTTGTCGTTGTATTCCGCCACGAGGCTGCGGAACATGTCCTCGCGCGCCTGCTGGTCGTTGCCGTCCGACACGAAGCCCTGCTCGTCCCCATAATAGATGGTGGGAATGCCGCGGAGGGTCAGAAGCATCGCGTGGCCCAGCATGGTGCGGGCCAGCAACTCCTCCCCGCCCGCCTGCGGGTTCGCCTGCCGCACGAACATGGAGAAACGGCCCATGTCGTGATTGCCGAGGAAGGTCGGCAGGCGCAGCGCCGCCTGCGGTCCGCCCTCGTACAGCCAGTCCCCGTCCAGCAGCATGGCCAGCACCTCGGGCGTCTCCCCCCGTGCCACGACATCGGTGACGGCTGACTGGAAATGGAAATCCAGAACCGAGGGCAGCGCGTCGCGCTTCGTGTACACCGCCAGCGGGCCGGGCCGTGCGCCGTCGATATAGACCTCGCCGAAGATCAGGAAATCCGCGATCCCTCTCGCTTCGGCGCGTTCCAGCATGGCGGGCACGAAGGCCTGCCAGAATTCCGGATTGACGTGCTTGACGGTGTCGATGCGGAAACCGTCGATGCCGAACCGGTCGATCCAGCTGCCGAAGATCTCGATCATGCCCGCAACGACGCGCGGGTTCTCGGTCGCGAGATCGTCCAGGCCTGCGAAATCGCCATAGACCGCGCTTTCGCCCCACCACTCGCTGTTGCCGCGATTGTGGTAATATACGGGATCGTTGAGCCAGGCGGGAACCTTGATGTCGCGCTCGGCCTCAGGGACCACGGGCGTGTAGGCGAAGGCCGGATCGGTCAGCCGCGCCCAGTTTTCCGGGCTTGCGTCCTCGTCGCCCGCGAAGCCGGGATTGATCCGTGCGCCGTCGGGGCCGCCCCGCGTGGAGAAGGGATAATCGGCCTTGCTGCGATAGGCGTACTCGCCTTCCGCATATCCGATGACGTCGGCGGTATGGTTGGTAATGATGTCCATGAAGACCTTCATCCCGCGCGCATGGGCGGCCTCCACGAAGGCCTTGAACTCGGCATTGGTGCCGAAATGGGGATCGACCTGCGTGAAATCGGTTACCCAGTACCCGTGATAGCCCGCGCTTTCCTGGCCCGGATCGCCCTGGACGGGCTTGTTCTTGAAGATCGGCGCAAACCAGATCGCGGTCACGCCCATGCCCTGGATGTAATCGAGCTTGCCCGTCAGGCCCTTCAGGTCGCCGCCATGGTAGAAGCCGCGGTGTTCCGGATCGAACCCGCTTGCCATCCGGTCCGCCGGATAGCCGCCCGTGTCGTTCGCGGTATCGCCGTTGGCGAACCGGTCCGGCAGGACGAAATAGATGACCTCGTCCTCCATCGACCGCGCGGCGGCGGTGTCCGGCGTCGGTTGCGGATATGCGGGCAAGCCCGCCGCCAGTGCGGCGCAGGCGAGCAGGGTGGCGAGGTATTTCATTGGACTGTCTCCGGCGCGCGGGCAGGCGCGCTGTCTCGCGGCATGCAGTAATCTCGCAGGAAAGGCGCGTGGCCCGGCATCGTGTCCACGATCCGGCCGATCTGCGTCTCGATCCGGTCGAGGAAGGCTTTCAGCTCCGCCGGATCCCGCCGGTCGGCGATCGGGTGCCAGCGTTCGGGCAGGATGCCCTGCCCGACGAACACCTGCAGCCAGCCGGGCAGCGTGAACAGCTCCTCGTGCTCGCGGTGGATGAAACCGGCGCTGCGGAACTGCTCGATCTTCGCCGACAGCGTATCCGGCAGTTCCATGGCGCGGCAGGCATCCCAGAACGGCTCGCCCACCCGTCCGTTGGCGGCGTAATGCAGGATCAGGAAGTCCCTGATGCGGGTCCATTCGAACTGCGCCTGGCGGTTGAACTCGTCCGCCAGCGCCGGCTGCCCGTCGCGTCCCGGCAGCATGGCCACGAACCGGGCGATGGACGACTGGATCAGATGGATGCTGGTGGATTCGAGCGGCTCCATGAAGCCGGCCGAGAGACCCAGCGCGAGGCAGTTGCCGATCCACTGGCGCCGCCGCATGCCGGTGGTGAAGCTCAGACGGTTCGGCTCCGCCTGCGGCTCTCCATCGATCGTGCTCAGGAGCAGATCGAGCGCTTTTTCCGCACTCATGTGTACGCTGGAATAGACGTGACCGTTACCGATCCGGTGCTGTAGCGGGATGCGCCACTGCCACCCCGCCGGCCTCGCCGTCGCCCGCGTATAGGGCGTGAATTCGCCCTTCATGGTGCTCGGAACCGCGACCGCGCTGTCGCACGGGAGCCAGTGACTCCAGTCCTCGAACCCCGCGCCCAGCGCCCCCTCGATCAGCAGCGCCCTGAACCCCGTACAGTCGATGAAGAAGTCGCCCTCGATCGTCCGGCCATCCTCCAGCCGGACGCTACGGATCACGTCCTTTCCGGCGGAAACCTCGACCTTCGCGACGATGCCTTCCAGCCTCTCGACACCCGACTTTTCAGCCAGATTACGCAGGTACCGCGCATAGAGCGAGGCATCGAAATGGTACGCCCAGGGCATGTCCGGCGCCGGCTTCCCCGGCTGCGTCGCCCACATTCCCATCCGGTTTGCGCGCGCCGCCCGCTCGTTCAGCGAATACGCCCGAAGGTCCCCGGCCGCCCCGGAAGCCCGGGCTTTCAGCCAGTAATGGTGAAAGGGAACCAGCCCCCCGCCCTCGCCCACATTGCCGAAAGCGTGCATGTAGCTCGAACCCTCGCCGGTCCAGCCGGCGAACTCGATCCCGAGCTTGAACGTACCCTTGGTTTCACGAAGGAATTCCGCCTCGTCGATGCCGAGCGCACGGTTGAAGATGCGGATCTGAGGAATGGTCGCTTCGCCCACCCCGACGGTCCCGATCGCTTCTGATTCGACCAGGGTGATCTTCGAAGCCGTCAGCTTCGACAGGGCCGCCGCCGCCATCCAGCCTGCGGTCCCGCCTCCTACGATGACGATCCTCGTGACAGGCTCCTCGTTCATGCGCGTCCCTCTTTCCGGCAATGCCGGCCGGCCCCGGTCACCGACCGGGGCCGGCGATGCGTCACTGGAACTTGTAGGTGAAGCCCGCGAGGAAGCGACGGCCGTAGATCTGGTAATCCACCACCTGCAGCCGTTCGGCACCGACCGAAGCGAAACGCTCGTCCGTCAGGTTCTGGCCCTGCAGGTAGAGCGACAGGCCTTCCAGCGCGGAACCGGGCTGGAAGTCATAGCCGATCTGCGCATCTACGATCGTCTCGCCAAGCGCCGTCCGGCGAACGGGCGAGCCGCCGAAGCCGGTGAAATCGCCAAGGAAGGACGAGCGATAGCGGACGCTGCCACGCGCGTTGAAGCCGTCCTTCTCGAAATAGCCGGTCCCGTTGATGACCCATTCCGAATAACCCGGGATCTGCGTTTCGTTGCCGGCGGCATCCTCGACATTCGTCTTGGTGTAGCTGGCCCCGCCTGTCACGCCGAACCCTTCCAGCGCCGGGATGATGTCGCCGAACGGCATCGTCAGGGCCAGTTCCGCTCCGTAAAGGTCGCCGCCGCCAGTGTTGATCGGCGCATCGAGCGTGCCGAGCGAAGGCAGGTTCGGGAATGCGTCCGCCCCGGTCGGCTCCGGGAAGCCAACATAGTCGAAAGCGAACCGGCCGTTGAAAATGAAGCTCTTGATGTCCTTGTAGAACAGCTGGAGCGCCACGACGCCGCCCTGCCCGAAATACTGCTCGATGTTGAAATCGGCAGCGTTCGCCCGGTACGGCCTAAGGAACGGGTTGCCGCCACCGCCGCGAATGATGCCGCCGGGGACTGCGTTGTCGATGCCGTACCCGATCGAGAGCCGCGTATCATCCAGACGGGACCGCATGATCTCGCGAGCGGCGGCCACGCGAATGACCGTGTCGCTCGCGAGGCGCAGCGAGAGGTTCGCGCTCGGCAGGACATCCCAGTAGCTGTCACCGAACGTCCGCTCTTCCGGACCTGCCGGCGAGAAGATGAAGCCGGTAGACTTCTGTTCGGTGTGAATCACCTGCACGCCGAAATTGCCGGTAAGCGTGGCGCTGCCCATCTCCTGCTCGATATTGGCCTGCAGATAGGCGGTCATCAGATCTTCGTTGATCGTGTAGCCCTTGCCTAGGACGTCGGCCGCCGCGTTCGGGCCGGTCGCGACGCGAGGCTCGAGCACCAGGATGCCCGCATCGATCAGGTCGCGCGGGTCGTAGCTCACGACCGGGCCCAGACCGAGATAGCTGAGGTCGGTCGCGCGTAGCAGGAACTGCGCGGGAATGGCGGCGGTCAGCGCGCTATTGGGCAGGCGTACGAATGCCTCGTCGGGCGTAAGGCTCTTCTCGCGCGTCGTGTAGTTCATGCCGAACTGGATGCCGCTGATGAAGCTGTCCTCCAGTTCCTTCTCCACCTCGACTCTGAACTGGAAGAGCTCGTCGTCCACGATCCGGTTGTTGGAGTAACCGGCCTGGGGAACGGGACCGCCGCCCCATCCCAGCGGATCGGTCAGCACGATAAGGTTGGGATCGCCGTAATTCAGCGTCGGATCGAAGACCGTACCCGTCAGGCCGGACACGAAGCCGATCGAATCGGACGGGCTCGTCCCGTCGCCCTGGGGATCGCCGCCATCACCGTTGAAGCCGGTACCTGCATAGCTTTCGAGGCTGAGCTCGTTGCGGTCGGTACGCGAATATCCGAAATCGAAGAACGCGTTCCATCCGTCATTGCCGTTATGGTTCACGTTGAACCCGAAGGAATACAGATCGGCCTCACGCTGGAAGACGTCGTTGCGCACGACACCGCGCACATCCTCGAAGCGGCCCGATGTGGCAAAACCGTCCTCGACCGTGCCAGTCGCCGGATCGAAGGGATCGGTATCGAAGCCCCCGCCGAAGGCCAGCGGCAATTCGATGCCGCGCTTCGTCTGGTCGTCGTCGAAGTTCGAATAGAACCCGTCCAGCGTGACGACGATGGTATCGGTGGGCTCCACTTGAAGCGTGCTATTGAGACCGAACCGCTTCAGCTGGGTCGAGGTGACGTAGCTCTTCGATCCGCCGATCACCGACGGCGATGCGGCGGTGCCGTCTCCGGCATATCCCCAGGCATTGAATTCCTGCAACTGGTACGGCTCGTCGACATAGGAAGCAGCAAGCGACAGGCCGATCGTGTCGTCGGCGAACTGGTCCACATAGGCCGCATTCAATCGATAGCCGAACTCCTTGGAGCCTGCGTTGAGCGCGCCGATGTCGGCCCAGCTTCCGCGGGCACCGAAGGCAAGGACGCGGCGATTGACTTCCAGCGGACGGATGGTGCGGATATCGATCGTTCCGACAAGACCCTGACCCACCAGCGAGGCGGTCGGCGACTTGTAGACCACGACCTGGTTCACGACCTCGGAGGGATACTGGTCGAGTTCGACCGAGCGGTTGTCGCTGGTCGTCGTCTGCTCGCGCCCGTTGAGCAGCGTCTGGGAGAAATCGGGACCGAAACCGCGAATGGCGACCACATTGGCGCGCCCGTTCAGGCGCTGGGAAGTAAGACCCGGCAAGCGGGCAATCGATTCGCCGATGGACGCGTCGGGCAGCTTTCCGATGTCCTCGGCAGTGACCGATTCCACGATCTGGTCGCTGTTGCGCTTTTCCGCGATGGCGCTTTCGAGCGATGCGCGAAAGCCCTCGACGATGATGATCGTGCCATCGGCTTCGTCGGGATCGGTGACCGGGCGGCCCTCGTCTTCCTGTTCGGGCGTGTCCGGCTGGGTGGTCTGCGCATAGGCGACCGGAGAGAGGCCCATGCCCCCCGAAACCAGAGCCAGTGCGAAGGCAGTCTTGCTGACGCCATTGCTAAGCGCAGTGCGAATTTTCATCGATTTTCCCTCTCGATCCTCGGGGTTCTCATCGAACCCTTCCATCCCATCGGACCCGGGAGCGCTTTTGTGCGGTGCGTCTCTCCTGCCCTGCACAATTGATAAGGCCGACGGGCGGATCGCGGATAGTCAGCATACGTATACGTTTGCCGGCGGCCGGGTAGGCCAGACGTCGAAAAGCGTTAATTTCCAGAGCCTTATAGGTCCAATTTTGCCGGCTTCCGGCCGTCTCCGCCCAGCATGACAGGACATGCGCCGGGGCCAGCCTGGCAGGGTTCATCCCGCGCCATCAATTGCCAACAAATGACAGGGCCAGTACAGTCCGGCCAAAGAGCGAGACGATCGCCATATTCCGGGAGAGCATATTGGGTCGCGCGCCAACAGGCAGGCCTACCAGCTTCGATATCGCGTATCTCGCGGGCGTGTCGCAACCGACAGTCAGCCGCGCCTTGCGCGGCGACAAGGCAGTGAGCGCCCAGACTCGGGAGAAGATCGAGCGGATTGCGCGCGAACTGAATTACGCGGTCGACAAGAACGCCTCGTCGCTGCGCTCGCAGCGTTCCAACACGATCGCGCTCCTTTTCTTCGAAGACCCGACGCCCGACGAAAGCATGATCAACCCGTTCTTCCTGGCCATGCTGGGATCGATCACGCGGGCCTGCGCCAACCGGGGTCTCGACCTCCTGATTTCCTTCCAGGCGATGGAAGATAACTGGCACGTGCAGTACCAGGACAGCCACCGCGCTGACGGCCTCATCCTGCTCGGTTACGGCGACTACCAGCAGTACCAGCAACGGCTGGAGCAACTGCGCGACCAGGGCACGCATTTCGCCAGGTGGGGCTCCGTAAGCAGCGACGATAGCGGCTCGACCATCGGTTCGGACAATCTGGGAGCCGGCAGGCTGGCGGGCGAACACCTCCTCGCTCGCGGCAGGCGCAGGATCGCCTTTCTCGGTCACGCGGACGATCATTATCCCGAATTCGCGCATCGCTACCGCGGGTTCTGCGATGCACTGCGGGGCGCAGGCATCGATCCCGATCCGCGGCTGCAGCACGATGCCATCACGACCGAGCAGGCCGGATATGCCGCGGCCAAGGCACTGATAGCGATGGAAGTTCCGTTCGACGGCGTCTTTGCCGCGAGCGACCTGATCGCCATTGGCGCGATGCGCGCCCTTTCCGAAGCCGGCCTCCGGATCCCCGAAGACATCGCGATCATGGGGTTCGACAACATCCCGGCCGCTGGCCTGACCACGCCGCCACTGACCACGATCATGCAGGATACGAAGGGTGCAGGCCGCAGGCTGGTGGAAACGCTTCTCGCCCATATCGAGGGGCGGGAACCGCCCGATCCCCGGCTTCCGACCGAGCTGATCGAACGCGCAAGCACCGCGCCCGCCACCTGAACCGCAGGCACTACATTCGTATGCGTCTTGGCGTCTTCCTCCCGCCGTGCCAGCAAGCGCGATGGAGAGAGGCAGGCTGAAGCCCGCCCCTGCAATCGGGAGGGTGAACAGCGATGGAAAAGCCGCGTCAGGGCTTCGGGGGCCTGTGGAACATAAGCTTCGGATTCTTCGGGATCCAGATCGGCTTCGTCCTGCAGAATTCCAACATGAGCCGGATATTCCAGACCGTCGGCGCTTCTCTCGACGATCTGCCGGCCCTCTGGGTCGCGGCACCTCTGACCGGCCTGATCGTCCAGCCGATCATCGGCTACCTGTCGGACAGGACCTGGAACCGTCTCGGGCGTCGGAGACCCTACTTCCTTACCGGCGCGATATTCGCGGCCCTGTCGCTTTTCCTGATGCCGCTCGCACCTGCTTTTGCAGCGCCGCTCGTTTTCGCCGCAGCCCTGCTCTGGGTCCTGGACGCGTCGCTGAATATCTCGATGGAGCCCTTTCGCGCCTTCGTCGGGGATATGCTCGACCGTTCGCAGCATGCCGTCGGCTACGCCGTGCAAACCGCCTTTATCGGCGCAGGTGCGGTCACGGCGGCGATCTTTCCCTGGTTTCTCGAACAGCTGGGTGTCAGCAACGTCGCACCGCCCGGCGAAATTCCGGACACCGTCCGCTGGAGCTTCTGGGCGGGCGGCGTCGCCCTGTTCCTCGCCATTGGCTGGACCGTGGCGAGCACGCGTGAATATTCGCCGGAGGAAATGGCGGCCTTCGATGCCGAGGCGGACGTGGCAACCGAAGAAACCGTGCGCGCATTGTCGGCGAAAACTTACGGCACCGCCGCGGTCTGGGCGGCGCTTGGTGCAGGCGTACTGCTGGTCGTCGCCCCATTCGATCTAGAGAAGGAAATCTACCTGCTCGGCGCGCTTCTTGCGTCCTACGGCCTATTGAGCGCATTCGCGATTTCGCAGGCGCGCCAAGGACGGTCGGCGAACATGCTTTCGACGATCGTCGGCGATTTCTCCGGAATGCCGGATGTCATGAAGCGGTTGGCAGTCGTCCAGTTCTTCAGCTGGTCGGCGCTTTTCATCATGTGGATCTATTCTGGCCCCATCGTCTCGCAATATTTCTACGGCAGCGCAGACCCGGCCACGGCCGCCTACAATGAGGGCGCGAACTGGTGGAACCTGATCTACACCGTGCAGAACGCGGTAGCTGCCGTTGCCGCCCTCTTCCTGCTGCCATTCCTGTCCAGACGGATCGGCAAGGCCTACACCCACCTTGCTTGCCTAATGACCGGTGCGCTGGGATTCCTGGGCTTTTTCGTCCTTCGCGATCCGAACCTGCTGATCGTATGCGAAGTCCTGAAGGGGATCGCTTGGGCATCGATCCTGGCCATGCCCTATGCCATCCTCGCTTCTAACCTGCCGCAGAAGAAGCTCGGCATCTACATGGGCCTGTTCAACATATTCATCGTGGTCCCGCAGCTGCTGGTCGCCACGCTGATGGGATCGGTGATGAATGCCTTTTTCCCGGGCGAACCGATCTGGACGATGCTGTTCGCAGCCGCGGCCTGGGCATTCGCCGGGCTCTTCATGCTCCGCGTACGCAACGCCGCCGGCTGACCGCCGAACTTAAGGTGCTGCAGGAAAAACTGGCCCCAAACGGTTTGCGAATGCGATTGGTAGCGCTATCATCACTCCGAAGCTCGATAGAAGCGAAAGAGGAGAACGAGGATGCGATTGGGTTTTGTGTCGGCTGCGGCGACTGCCATTCTGTTTGCCGGATGTGCCGGCCAGGACGCTGTTCGGACGGCGTCCGCGGACAGCGAAGCCCTGTCGCCGGATGGCCGGCGCTATCTCGCGCAGCCGCTCGTAACCGAGATTCTCACGGCCGATCCCTCGGCTCACGTCTTTGGGAACACGCTCTACATCTACGCCAGCCACGATATCGATGCCGGCATCGAGGACGACGATCTCGGCAACCAGTACGCGATGCGCGATTACCGTATCCTGCGCATGGACGAGCCGGGCGGCCCCGTCACGATCGGTCCGGTGGCGCTTGATGTCGACGACGTTCCCTGGGCCTCGCAGCAGATGTGGGCGCCCGACGCGGCGTACAAGAACGGGACCTACTACCTCTATTTCCCGGCCCGCGACCGGTCGAAGGACCGGAACGGGCTCGGCGCATTCCGTATCGGTGTCGCCACGTCGTCGGACCCTATGGGGCCTTTCACGCCGGAGCCGAACTACATTCCGGGAAGCTTCTCGATCGACCCGGCCGTGTTCACGGACGATGACGGCACCAGCTACATGTATTTCGGCGGCATCTGGGGCGGGCAATTGCAGCGCTGGAAGGACGGCGTCTACGATCCGAACGGGTCCGACACCGACCTGATGCAGGACGACCAGCCCGCCATTCCCGCCAAGGTCGTGCGGATGAGCGCCGACATGAAGACCTTTGCCGAGCCCGTGCGCGACGCGGTGATTGTCGATGAAGCGGGTGATCCGATCCTGGGCGGGGACCACGACCGCCGTTTCTTCGAGGCGGCGTGGGTCTTCAAGCGTGAGGGCAAGTACTATTTCACCTACTCGACCGGCGACACGCATTTCGTGAACTACGCGATCGGCGACACGCCCTACGGGCCGTTCACCTACAAGGGCCACATCCTCGAGCCTGTGCAGGGCTGGACCTCGCATCATTCGATTTCGGAGTGGGACGGCCGGTGGTGGCTGTTCTACCACGACACGCAGCTGAGCGGGAAAAACCACCTGCGCAACGTCAAGATGACCGAACTGAAGTTCAATGCCGACGGGACGATCCCGACGATCGATCCGTTCCTTCCCTGATGTTTCTCGGAATCGATATCGGTACGTCCGGGGTCAAGGCGATCGTGCTGGACGAAGGCGGCAACGTCTCCGCCCAGGGCACCGCCGCGCTCGGCGTGCAGAGGCCGGAGCCGGGCTGGTCCGAACAGGATCCCGAAGCATGGTGGGAAGCGACCTGCTCCGCCGTAAAGGCGATCGATTCCGGCATTCGGGGCCAGGTCCGTGCCATCGGTATTGCAGGACAGATGCACGGGGCGGTCCTCCTCGGATCGGACGACCGCCCGTTGCGCCCTGCAATCCTGTGGAATGACGGACGGTCGGAAGCCGAGTGCGAGGAACTGGAAGCGCTCGTCCCCGATCTCCGCGACGTGACCGGCAATATTGCGATGCCCGGTTTCACCGCGCCCAAGCTCCTGTGGGTCCGCAAGCACGAGCCGGAGGTCTTCGACCGTATCGCGACGGTTCTCTTGCCCAAGGACTATGTCCGCCTGGTCATGACGGGTGCCAAGGCGACCGACCTCTCCGACTCGGCCGGCACGCTATGGGTGGACGTCTCCAAGCGAAGCTGGAGCGACAAGGTGCTGGCCGCGACCGGTCTGGACCGGGACGCCATGCCCCGCCTCAACGAAGGGCCCGAGCAGACCGGGATCTTGCGGGCCGATGTCGCGCAGCAGTGGGGAATGGCGCGCGTGCCCGTCATGGCGGGCGGGGGCGACAATGCCGCCGGAGCTGCCGGCATCGGCGTCGTGGGCGACGGGGACGCCCTGCTCTCCCTCGGCACTTCGGGCGTCATTTTCGTCGCGACCTCCGAATTCCGGCCCAATCCGGCCCGCGCGGTCCATGCCTTCTGCCACTGTGTGCCCGACATGTGGCACCAGATGAGCGTCCACCTCTCGGCTGCGTCCTGCATCGACTGGGTGGCCCGCCTGACGGGTTCGGCCGGACCCGCCGACGTGTTCACAAAGGCCGAAGCTGCGGGCGCCGGAGCGGGGCCCGAGGTTTTCCTGCCCTATCTTTCGGGCGAGCGAACACCCCACAACGATGCCCGCGTCCGCGGAGCATTCCTCAATCTCGACAATGACAGCGACGTCGGCCGGCTTTCGCAAGCCGTGCTGGAAGGTGTCGCGTTCGCGCTCGCCGACGGGCTCGACGCGCTGCGCGATGCAGGGTCGGAGATCGACCAGCTTTCGGTGATCGGAGGGGGCGCCCGGTCGCAGTACTGGGGGCAAATCATCTCTGCCGCCTGCGACGTGCCGCTGGTCTACCTGAAGGATGGCGAGGTCGGGCCCGCCCTGGGTGCCGCACGCCTAGCGCAAATCGGTGTCGACGGCGGAAGCCCTGCCGATATCTGCTCCCCGCCACCGGTCTTCCACCGGATCGACCCCGATCAGGGGATCGTCGACCGGCTCGCGCCGGCAAAATCGGTCTTTCGCCAGGCCTATTCCCGTATCACCCCTAGGAAAGGGACCATCGATGTCCGCTGAAACCGATTATTTTTCCCAGTTCCCCGATATCGCCTACGAAGGCGAAAACGCAGGCGAGCTTTCCTACCGCTACTACGACAAGAACCGCGTGGTCATGGGCAAGACGATGGAGGAACATCTGCGGTTCTCCGTCTGCATGTGGCACACCTTCTGCTGGCCCGGTTCGGATGTCTTCGGCGGAGGCACTTTCGACCGACCGTGGCTGTCGCATGACGTTGGCGCCGAAGCCGCTGCGATGAAGCGCAGGACCGCGCTCGAATTCGTCCGCAAGCTCGACCTGCCATTCTACTGCTTCCACGATGTCGACGTGATGGAGCCGGCGGACAATGTCGCGGACTACCGGCAGCGTTTTGCGACCGCGGTCGATCATCTCGAGGAACTGCAGGAAACGACCGGACGCCGCCTCCTGTGGGGAACGGCGAACCTGTTCTCCGATCCGCGCTACGCGGCCGGTGCCGCGACCAGCCCCGATCCGGAAGTCTACGCCTGGGCCGCGCTGCAAGTCCGCTCCGCGATGGATGCGACGCACCGGCTGGGCGGGAGCAACTACGTCCTGTGGGGAGGCCGCGAGGGTTACGAGACGCTCCTCAATACCGATCTCGGCCGCGAGCTCGACAATTTCGGCCGGTTCCTCAGCCTCGTGGTCGAACACAAGCACAAGATCGGCTTCGAGGGTGCGATCCTGATCGAGCCCAAACCGCACGAGCCGACCAAGCACCAGTACGATTTCGATACGGCAACGGTGTATGGCTTCCTCAAGCGCTACGGGCTGGAAAACGAGGTGCAAGTGAACATCGAGGCGAACCACGCCACGCTGTCGGGGCACACTTTCGAACACGAAATCGCCATGGCCGGAGCGCTCGGCATTTTCGGTTCGATCGACGCCAATCGCGGCGACCACCAGAACGGGTGGGACACCGACCAATTCCCGAATTCTGTCGAGGAAATGACTCTCGCCATGATCGAGATCATCCGCGCCGGCGGGTTCAAGACCGGCGGTTTCAATTTCGATGCGAAGGTCCGGCGCCAGTCGGTGGACGCGGAGGACCTGCTGCATGGCCATATCGGAGGGGTGGACGTCCTCGCCCGCGCCTTGCTGAATGCGGAGAGGATCATCGAGGACGGGCGCATCAACGAATTCCGGACCTCCCGTTACGCGGGATGGCACGGCGAACTGGGACGCACCATACACGAAAGCACGACGAGCCTGTCCGATATTGCCGACCTTGCCATCGACAGGGACCTGAGACCCAGGCACCGCTCGGGTCGCCAGGAACGGCTCGAAAACTTGGTCAATCGTCACATGTGAGAAACGATCCGGTGCGCCGGACGGCCCGAAATCCGGGTCAGTCCGGGTTCGGCCGGTTTTCCAGCCGGCCGTAGCGCCCGCCGTGGAAGATCAGCGGGTCGGCATCCGTCTGCTCGAAATCGACGACTTCGCCGAGGAAGATCGCGTGGTCGCCGCCTTCGTATTCGAAGCGGGCCCGGCAGCCGAAACGCGCCGCGCAACCGCGAATGAGGGGCGCCCCTTCGGGCCCGTCGTCTAGGTCCATGCCGGCGAACTTGTCCGCTCCCCCTCGTGCGAACCTGTTCGACATGTCCTCCTGCGTGACGGCGAGGATGTGCACGGCCCAGTTCTTGGCGTTCCGGAAGGCTTCCAGATTGCCGCTGCTGAGGGCGAGGCTCCATAGGACCATCGGCGGATCGAGCGAGACGGAGTTGAAGCTGTTCGCCGTCAGGCCCACCGGCTTCCCCCCTCCATCGCGCGCCGTGACGATAGTGACGCCCGTGGCGAATGTGCCCAGCGCGTTGCGGAAGGCCGTCTGATCGAACATGTACCCCGCGCTAATGGCGCGGACGAACGAGGGCAAGGCGGCAATTCCATATTGGCGGCGCGACCGTCATTCGTTTACCCGTGACCGGATGGCGGACCCCATCGATTTCGACCGGCTTCTGGATGCTGCGCAAGAATATCGCGAGGCGGCGCGTATGGCAGTCGCCGAACGTCTCGCCGAAAGGTCGATGGATCAGGAGCAGCGCGCCGCTCACGGTTTCGCCTGGATAGCTACGTCGATCGCCGCCCTTGAGGCGGTCCACGCCTGGCTGGCTGCCGGCCCGGGTCGTCCGGTCGATGTCATGGTGCACGAACTCGCTTTTGCAGAAACCCTCGGCCAATTGATCGGCGGCATTCCCATGGGACCCGGAGAGATCGTCAGGCCGTCCGATCTCGGGCTGACCGGGGCAGCCGACCGGGTCGACCAGACTGCCAAGGCATTCCTTTGCACCGACAGGACGACATTGCGTCGGGAGATCGGCGCGCTCCTGGCAGATGGCCGATGGCCTGCCGAGGCGCTCGACCAAGACTTGGACGCCATGCGCGAACAGTACCGGCGGTTTACCGAGAGGCGCATCCTTTCCAATGCGCAGCGCTGGCATCTCGCCAACGAATTGGTGCCCGACGAAACCGTCGCGGCAATGGCGGAACTGGGGACCTTTGGCGTCTGCATTCCCGAACGTTTCGGCGGGCTCGGCCTTTCGAAAATGGTCATGTGCGTCGTGACCGAGGAACTGTCCCGCGGCTGGATCGGTGCGGGATCGCTGGGAACCCGGTCCGAAATCGCCGGCGAACTGATCGCGTCGGGCGGGACGGAGGAGCAGAAGGCCCATTGGCTGCCGCGCATCGCCAGCGGAGAAATCCTGCCGACCGCGGTCTTTACGGAGCCCGATACCGGCAGCGATCTCGGTTCCCTCACGACGCGCGCCCGGCGGACGGCTAACGGCTGGCGGATCGACGGAAGCAAGACCTGGATCACACATGCCAGCCGCTCGGACCTGATGACGCTGCTTGTCCGGACGAAGCCGGAGCAAACAGGCTATGCCGGACTGTCCATGTTGCTCGTCCCCAAGTCACGCGGTGCGGACGCGGAGCCTTTTCCGGACAAGGGGCTGGATGGCAGCGAGATCGGGGTGCTCGGCTATCGCGGAATGCGCGAATATTCCCTCTCCTTCGATGGAATGGCCGCACCTTCCGACGCGCTTCTTGGCGGCGAAGAAGGGCAAGGCTTCAAGCAATTGATGCGTACCTTCGAAGGCGCGCGCATCCAGACCGCCGCGCGCGCGGTGGGCGTCGCCAGACGTGCCCTGGAACTCGGCCTCGCCTACGCGAAGGACCGGAAGCAGTTCGGCCGCGCCATTATCGAATTCCCGCGAGTGTCAGACAAGCTGGCATCGGGCCTGGTGGATTTCGTCCTGGCGCGCGAACTGACCTATGCCGCAGCCCGCGAGAAGGATTCCGGCCGACGCTGCGACATCGAAGCCGGCATGGCAAAATTGCTGGCCGCCCGCACCGCCTGGACCAATGCCGACGCGGCCCTGCAAATCCATGGCGGCAACGGCTACGCCTTGGAATTCGAGATTAGCCGCATCCTGGTAGACGCCCGGATCCTCAGCATCTTCGAAGGCGCCGCGGAGATCCAGGCCCAGGTCATCGCCAAGGGGCTCCTGACCCGATGATGGGCTTGAGAACCCTGTCCCGCACTGCTGCAATCTAATGAACTGGTGCCAGAAGAGGACTCGAACCGCTCTCAGAATGTCGCAAAACTGCGAGAATCTTGACCTTGGTTGCTTACGTGAGGCCCCCGTCGGTGCCCCCAGAATGCATTTTTACCAGAGGATTTGGGTCCCATCCTCGAAAAAACTCAATGATTTCAATGCCCGGTCTTTATCGCAGATTGACGGGAATAACCAGCCATTTTGCCCCAACCGAGTGACTGAATTCAGGAGCTATCCGCGCGCCTTCGCCCACTCCTCCCAATAGGGCACTAGCTCATTAGGCAGACTGTTCACAAACTCGTGGCCCAATGAATAATGAGGCATCGCGTCGGCAACCGCGTCGAGCAGCGCCTCACCCTGCACCGTGTCCTTGCGCCGCTTAAGCGGGTTCCGCTTTGCCTGAGCACCCAACCAGAGTTTGTGGAGTGCGAACCAGCGGGGGTCAGGTGCGACAATACGCGCCGGGCTGCCATCTCGGCACGGGATGACCTGGTCTACCCGCCGCCCCGGCAAGAGCCATTCCTGCTCGGGTAGCGGAACTGGTCTTGGCCGATCCTTCCCGGCAAGCGTCGCAACCCGCGATGGCGCGACCAGCAATTCGACCTCATAAGCCTTCGCGTTGCGCGCTTGGAATTCCCGCTCGGTATTGATCGTGAAAGTCGGATCAACCGCCTTGAGCATGTCCCAAAGCTGCGTTCCGTCTTCCGGTTCGTCAGCCGTCCAGGCGAGATCGAAGTCTTCGGTTTCATCGGGCACATCGCGGAACGTGCCAGCAGCTTCGATGGCATAGGCTGCCATTGCGTTGGTGCCGACGACAAGCAGGTGGCTACCGAGAAGCGACCGTCTGTCTGCCTCACGGAGAATGGGTCCGGCGTCCGCAGACAGCATCGGCAAGCGCAGTGCGCGAGCAATCCGGCTGCTCTCATTAAGAGCATCCCGTGCGCCGTCGCGGCGCTCCTTCAAGGAAGCTTTTGCAGCCTTGTAATCCTCAAACTGGACTTCCTTTTCGTCGTCCCAGGCACCGAGACTTTTCCCGTTCCCGCTGCGATCGAAGATCTCATAGAGATACTCGTAATCGCCGACCTTCTTGCGCCTCAGGTCGTATGGCATCGCATAGAGTTCGCGCTCGGCCTCGATCCACGCGTCATAGCGCTGGCGCATGTTGATGAGCGCGCGTTCCTGTTCAGCAGAGAAAGGTTGGATCGCAGCCATCGCTACGATTTATCCCACAAATATCCAATTTTCAATAAACGCGGGATAAATACCCTTTTGGCATCACATTCCCCTGAGCCCATCCTTGCCTTGACGGTCCAACCGGATGCATCTTCCCTGATGGGAACTCTTTCGGTGAGAGCCGCGATGGGCAAACTGACTGCACAGGTGTTGGCAACGGTGAACGGTCCCTATCGGACCAGGCAATCCGCTCAGCAGCTCGCAGCGCTTATCGCAGACCCTTCGAGCGCGCAGGCACATAATGCCGCTGCTTTCGCTTTCTTCTCAGAGATCGCACCGGCAGTCCAGTCAGCCTTCATCGCAGAAATGAATGTCGATGAGGCCAAGGTGAAAGCAGTCGCCCGCCAATTTGCGGACATGGCGGGGTATCCGTTGCCTCTGGCATCTTGAAGACTGGGGACAGCTGAATTCGGGGTTCACCCGGCCCCAACATCAGCCCATTCAAGAACCAGCTTGTCACCCTTCACACGGGGCAAGGCCTTGCGTGGAATGAGCTTCCCGCGCACCTCGAAGTCGGAAGTTATCTTGACCAGAAACACCATGCTGAAGTTCCGTTTGAGGTTCAGCGTAACCCGGTCATTGCTCTTGAATGGCGTGATTGTCTTGACCTCGACCAGATCGTTGCCGAGCCTTCCGTCAGATCCTTGAGCGTAGTTGCGGTGCAGCTTGATGCCGTGCGTGATCGCTCCGTAGAGTTCTCCGATATCGCCATACACCTGCAGGTGCTTGCCCGTGTGCATGTGATACTGCTCTGCGGTGCAGATCAGGTCCTCGAATATCGAGACCAGCGACAAATCGGCATTGGGATATTTTGCGCGCCATTCCTTGTACTGGATTTGCTCGTTGATCTCGTCCCAGCTGATCCATTCGTCATCATCCCAGATGGCATTGTCCGGCCCAAGTTGCTGCATCCGCAAATCCGCTAACGTGTAAAGATTTCCGCGTTTTCTTTGCATGTCCGCATCAACGTGCAAAGCGAAAGCGCGTTTGCTTGTGATATCGGCTCTAGCTGCGATTCGGGCGAAAACCGGTCTTCCGCTGCACCAGAACCGTGGATTCGGACCTGCATTGCGCCGGAACGGGCGCTGGCGAGAAAAATTCTTTCAGTCCCGGACTGTCCATAGCGATCCAACACCGTCCATCCGCCATTGCGGAACGGCATTAGTTCTCTTTTTGTTCTTTCCTGCAGCATTGCGATTCGCATAGCTTGGCCAGCGTCACCTAAGCCAAGGGTGGCGCTGAGTTGGAACTCTGATTGCACGATCCTTAACGGCAAACTGAAAGCAACCCATCGTCGCGAGGGGACAAGCGGCAACGGTGACAGAACCTTGAAGCAAAGGAATCTGTCATGTCGAATATCGAATTACTCACCTGCCATGAGGTCATGCGCCTGACCGGCATTCGCAGCCGGACAACGATCTGGCGACGCATCCGCCGGGGAGCCTTCCCTCATCCCATCGACATTGGCGGCGGACGTATCCGCTGGCGTTCCACTGACATCGAAGAGTGGATCGAGGCCCTCCCCCTGCGCAGCTATTGACCCCTCCAAGGCGGGCAATGGCCCGCAGAAAGCATCTCCCCCATGTCCATCCTTTCCCTTATAAACGCGGCCCTGCAGAAGCATGGCTGGCTGATCGCTCACCTTCCGAGCGACGAAGAAGAGCGCGCGGCCCAGCTCATCGAATTGCTCGTTGAAGACAATGTCGACGGGCGCGCCCGTCGACACACATTGCAGCCTTGGCTCTGGTACGAACGCCCGGTCCGCGAGCGGTTTGAGGGACAAGATTGTTGCCTCACTGTCGAGGGGCCGATTTACAGGAGCCGAGACGGAACCGGGTATCCCCTTGGCAGTCAACTTCGCACCGAATTCGGGTGGCTGGATCTCACGCCAGAAGAGACCAACGTGATCGCAGACGAAGTTCGATCAGCGATCGACCTGACCCTGCTTCGCTGGTTCACGCGCCCCGATATGGCGGACCGTCAGTTGCCTTCTCGCCAATCCCGCGATCGCTACTTTGACGACGATGTCGCCCGTAATCTGATCCTGTCTGCGACGCCTCCAACGGCAAGCATGGAGCAAGATGCCCATGCCGATTGACCGGAGAAAGACTGGAGAAGCAAGGGGCCACGATACTGCGTATCGGACCCGAAGTTTTCATACACACCCCACGCACGTGTGCATTAAGGATTTCTGCGGGCTTGAAGGGATGCGGATAGCATCTCGCCCGCGCAGCAGATCGCGGACCCACGCAATTCCGCCATTCTTCGCGATGGCGGATAGCATCGCCACCGGAGCGGACCAATGAGCGCGCGTGCGCAGACGGTGCGCCTCAGTCCGTCGCAATACCGGGTGCTGGCTGACTTCGCCAGGCGCAGAGGGCTGAGCGACTACGCCATGCTGGCGCGGGTCGTGGAAGCTGGTTTTCTCGCCATGCTCCACGGCACCGACAAGGAGACCGATCTCGCCGAACTGGCGAGCGAGATCGGGGCGATATCGGAGCGCCTCGCCGAAGCCGAACGGGTGCTCGACCGCACCCTGTTCACCGCCTGTGCGGCCTACGCTTACGCCCGCCATGCCGCGCTGGGCACGAAGAAATCCGACGAAACAATTGCAGCCGAAGCGCGCGCCGCGTTCGAGCGCCAGCGTTCGCTTGCCCTGGAGATCGAGCGATGAATTCGAACATGGATTTTGTCACCCGCGCCCATGCCCTCTGGCGCGTACGTATGGCGCACTGGCAGCAGCGTTTTCGCTTCTTTTCCACGATCACGCTTGGTGCAGCCGCGACCGGAGCAATCATTGCACCCCAGTTTCTGCTGCACGGCCCCGCGATGACGACAGCGGTGCAGTATGCGTGGGCCAACGTGCTGACCCTGCTCGGTTCCCTTGGGGACAGCGACATCAAGATGAACATAGCGATGGAAGGCAAGCGATGGACCGTTTCCGCCGCCTGGTTCGCCTCTGAACCGCTCTTCACGGATACCTTCTGGCAAGTCGTTAAAGTTATCGCTGGCGGTGCAATCACAGGCTTTGTGATAGGCCTGTTCACGGTCTGGGTGCTCCAGCGCGTCATGTCTGAACAGGGCAAGGATACGCTCGCCGACCGGGTCATCGGCGGCACCCGGGTGGCGGATGAAGAAGATGTCGCCGCACAGACCACTTTGCTCTGCAGCAGGGACTCTGTGCGCATCGGTCCGGTCCCAATTCCGCGCCGGATCGAGACCCGTCACTTCGCCTTTCTCGGCACCACCGGCAGCGGCAAAACCACTGCCTTGCGCCAGATGCTCGACGGTATCGAAAGGCGCGGCGAAGCGGCGCTGGTCTATGACACATCGGGCGAGTTCATCGCGCACTATTACGACCCCGCGCGCGGGGACATCATCCTCAATCCCTTCGATGCGCGCTGCGCCTTCTGGACTCCATTCGACGAGATATCACATCCCGCCGATGCAGACCGGATAGCGCGCCAGCTGGTCTCGGAAACCAGCAGCCAGGATGACGATGTCTGGCTTGAAACCAGCCGCATTCTTGTCGCCAACATGATCCGCTCGCTCTGGTCGGAAAAGAACTGCAGCCTCGAAGCCCTGCTCGAAGCCTTGCAGGTCAAGGACAAGGAGCAGTTGAAGGAGTGACTGGGGCACACGTCGTCGGCCCGCACCTTTGCCAACGACGCCGACCGCGCTACAGGCAGCGTGCTGTTCATGCTCGCCAAGGCGGCGAACCTGATCCAGTTCCTGAAGGTCGAAGATGAGGGAGAGGACCGGTTCGCCTTCCGCGAATTTATCGCAAAGCTGGACGAGTGCGAGGGTGCCAAGCCCTGGATCTTCGTCCCCCGCAAGGAGGACTATTTCGAAGCGTCCAAGCCGCTCATGGCTTGCTGGCTCGAATGTGCGGCGAGCGCCGTGCTGGGCCTGGCGCCCTCGCCAGACCGCCGCATCTGGTTTGTGCTCGACGAGCTGGCCGACCTGCCTCGCGTCGAGAATCTTGCGCGGCTTTTGCCAGAAGGTCGCAAGTTTGGCGCAGCGATCGTGCTCACCTTCCAGGCGCTCGGCCAGATGCGCAATCGTTACGGAGCGAACATCGCCGAGGCCATGCTCGCCTGCTGCAACACCAAGCTGTTCTTGCAAACCGTCGATCAGGAAACCCGCAAATGGGCGAGCGAGACAATCGGACAGTGTGAGGTGGAATTGCGTGTCGCCACCGATACGCTCTCGATTGGCAGCGAAGTGCCGCGCACTACCATCGCGACCCAGCGGCAATTCCGCCCCGCCGTGCTCGAAAGCGAACTGAGGCTCAGCCCGCATCGGGGCTATCTGCTGCTCCCTGATGGCCTGCCGGTCGCGCGCATTGGTCTCACCGCCGATCACATCACCCGGCGCGGCGAACCGCGTCAGCCCGCTTACGTTCCAGGCGATCCGGCAGGCACGCTGTGGAGCCGGGTCAGCGAGATCGCGAAGGGTGTAGAGCCCGACGTGAAGCCGGGACCCGTCTGATGGTCGCATCGGTCTCGGCGCTGTCGAGTGCCGGTCAAGCCGCGAGCTACTACGAAGCCGATGATTACTATGCCGAAGGCGGAATGGCTCCGTCCGAATGGTTTGGTGAGGCAGCTGAGAAGCTCGGCCTGGCAGGCGAGGTCGATCGCGAAAAGTTTGCCGAATTGCTCGAAGGCCACGTTGCCGGGCAGCAACTCGGCACGACGCGCGATGGCAAGGTCGAGCACCGGCCAGGCTGGGACATCACCCTGTCCGCGCCAAAGTCGGTCTCGATCATGGCCGAGGTTGCCGGAGACAAGCGGCTGATCAAGGCGCATGGCGCAGCGGTGAAAGTGGCGCTGGCCCATGTCGAGAAGCATATGGCGGCAACGCGCATCAGAGAGGGCGGCGAGGTCCGGCGCGAAGCGACCGGCAATCTCGCTATCGCCACCTTCCGCCATGCCACGAGCAGGGCGCAGGACCCGCAGCTTCACACCCACGGCGTTATCCTCAACGCGACGCAGGACAAGGACGGCAACTGGCGCAGTCTCGAGCCACGTGCTTTCTACCAGCTCCAGAAGGAGATCGGCGCGATCTACCGGCAGGAACTGGCGCACGGCGTTGCCGCGCTGGGATACAAGATCGAAGCGGGCAAGGACTCGCTCTTCGAGATCGCAGGTGTTCCGGAAAAGGCCATCGATGCGCTGAGCCAGCGCACCGCCGCAATCGATGCCCGGCTTGCCGAGCGCGGCACGAGCCGCGCGGAGGCGAGCGCTGCTGAAAAGCAGATTGCTGCGCTCGATACGCGCGAGGCCAAGACCAGTGCGGATCATCGCAGATTGCGGGCCGACTGGCGGGCGACTGGCGATGCCAATGGCTTCGACAAGGCGGCGCGCGACAGGCTGATTGGTGAAGCGAGAGAGCGAGTTAAAGCCAGCGAAGCTACCGCCAGCCCGGAATTGCTGGCACGACAGGCAGTGGCCTGGGCCGCTGCCAAGCTATCCGAGCGAGAAGCTGTATTCTCGGCCAGCACGCTAGCGCGAGAAGCCGGGGACTTTGCTTTTGGCAAGGCCGGGCACCAAGCTATCAGCGCAGCGATTGCCGAGGCCGGAGAGCGAGGCGAGCTTGTTCCGCGCACTTTCCTTGACCGGCGCGGAGCGGAATTTGCCGGGTTCACGACGCCGCAGACTATTGCGACCGAGCGCACCATGATGCGCCTCGAAGAGACCGGGCGCGGCATGGCGCAATCGCTTACCACTCCGGTGGCGGCGGCACGAACCATCGAGCGCGCGGCGCGGCAGTCAGCGCGATCCGGCTACGCCTGGACCGATGACCAGAAGCGCGCAACCGCAGATTTGCTCACCTCGCGGGATCGTGTCGCCGCCGTTCAGGGCTATGCCGGGACAGCCAAGACCACCACCGTGCTCGCAACCTATGCGCGCGAGGCCCGGCGGCACGGGCTCGCCGTGACCGCCCTTGCGCCGACTGCATCGGCGGCGACCGTGCTCGGCGAAGCGCTCGGTATGCGCGGTGATACCGTGGCGCGGCATATGCTCGCGCCCGAGGCGAAGGCAGCAGGCAAAGACGCAGTGTGGATCGTCGATGAAGCCTCGATGCTCTCGGCCCACGACATGGCGAAACTCTTGGCCCGCGCCGACAAGGCTGGAGCAAGGCTCGTACTGGTGGGCGACGTGAAGCAGCTGGGATCGGTCGGTGCGGGCGCGGCATTCGCCCAGTTGCAGCAGACAGGCATGGCGACCGCTAAGCTTGCCGAGGTGGTCCGGCAGACCAATGCCAACACCCGCGAAGCCGTCATGGCCTCAATCGAGGGCCATGCAGGCAAGGCCCTGGCCGCGCTTGAACGTGGTGGCGGCGAAGTGATCGAGGGCGCGACGCCTGATGAGCGCCTTGGAGCGATGGCCCGGCATTATCTGGCCATGTCACCGGCAGAGCGTGCCCGGACGCTGGTAATCGAACCATCGCGCGAAGGCCGCGACCGGCTCACCGGCATGATACGCGCGAATCTGACCGAGCGCGGCGAGCTGTCGGTGAAGGCCGTGCAGTTCGATGCGCTTGAGGCGAAAGGTCTCACCCGCGCCGAAGCGCGCGAGGCGGCCAGCTATGCCATCGGCGATGTCATCCGGTTCAGCCGCGACTTTGCGGCAAAGGGTGTGCGTCGGGGCGAGAGCTTTGCGATTGCCGCTGTCGATCCCGAGCGCGGGCGCATTGCCCTCGAAGGCCGCGATGGCCGATCGCTGGACTGGCATCCCCGGCAGTGGGGCGCGAGTAGAGCCGAAGTGTTCGAGCCGAAGCCAATCGAACTCCGCACCGGCGACCGCGTGCAGTTCACTCGCAACGACCGCGAGGCTGGAAGGGTCAATGGGCTTGGCGGCACCGTCACCCGCATCGATCCTGAGCAAGGGCAGGCGACTCTGAAGCTGGCGACCGGACGTGAGCAGAAGCTCGATATTTCCAATCCGCGCGACGCCCATTTGCGCCACGCGTATGTCCAGACAGCCCATGCGGCCCAAGGCCAGACCGCCGAGCGCGTCCTGATCCACGCCGATAGCCGCTCCACCAATCTGGTCGACCAGAAGATGCTCTATGTGGCGCTTTCGCGCGCCAAAGCCGAGGCGGTGGTGGTAACCGATGATAAGGACCGGCTCGTTCGCGCGATCTATGAGCGCGCGGGCGAGAAGCAGACGGCTATGACCGCGACTGCTATTGAAGCCAGCAAGTCCAACTCCATAGGAATAGGGCTAGGATAGTCCTATTGGTGAGATCTGGTTCCCGCCACCTCCGGTGGGGGGCATTGCCGACATACAGCGCTGGCGCAAATGCTGGAACGCCTGGATAGATGATGGACGACTTCGGAGACCGCGAGTGATGCGACCGTTCCAACTTGACTTGCGGATCGTGATAATGATGTCAAAGAGTTGCTCTTGGGGAGGCACACTTTGAGCAGTTCTGGAAGCAACAAACTCGTATTCCGGCCAAGAGCACGGATAATCCGGACCATTGGAGATCAGTTGATCAGTGGCCCGGAAGCCGCAGTTATTGAATTGGTCAAGAATTCCTACGACGCAGACGCCAGCTACGTCCGCATACGTTTCGTGCCGCCTTTGGCCGCGACCTTTGGAAGTATCATCGTCGAAGACGATGGCCATGGCATGTCGGCCAAAGACGTCGTCGAGAAATGGATGGAACCCGCAACTTCCTCCAAACAGTCGGGCCGCAAATCACGCAAAGGGCGAATCATGCTCGGCTCGAAAGGGATCGGGCGATTTGCAGCGGCCAAGCTTGGCGCCACGATGGCCCTTACATCAATTAGCGAACAGGAAGGTCAGCGCACCAGATCTGCAATCCCGCAACTCGACTGGGCTTGGTTTGAGGATGACCGATACCTCTCTGACGTTTCAATTGATTTTTCTGAAGAACAAACCACCGCTCCAACAGGAACAAAGATCGAGATAATCGGTCTTAGGGAGGCTTGGTCCAAAGAAAAAATGGAGCGTCTGATAGTCGAGTTGCGCCGATTAATCTCTCCTATTCAAACACGAAACATCGACAACCCCTTCAGGATCATCCTCGACCTTTCCGAATGCACCGGTCCAAGTTGTGGCTTCGATGGATCAGCACTTTTGTCTGGAGGAGTGGGATCAGATCAAGGTGCTGATAGCCCAAAGGGTGTTGAGATTTCAGCTCTACCTCTGTTGGCCAGCAGTGACTACTTGGTCGAAGGGTATTTCGACGAGGCCGGTGAATTCCATGGGAAAATGGAAATAAAAAGGGCGGGAAAGGGAGCACTTCCAGTTGAACTGACAGTTCCACTAGAGGACGGAGAGCGTTCTTGCGGTCGAGTTGAAGTCCATTTTTCGATATTCGACCGCGAAGCGGACGTTATCAAGGATACTATGCGGCGGGCCGGGCTCGGTGACATTACGACCGCAAAAGCTCGTGCCTTCCTTGACGAGAGTGCTGGCGTCGCGATCTATCGCGATGGATTTCGTGTCAGGCCATACGGCAACCTCGAAAATGACTGGCTATCCTTAGATTCTCGCCGCGTACAAGACCCATCACTCAGAATCGGTCACAATCAGATTGCCGGGTATGTGACGGTCGAATCTCAAGCTGGCTCGCGGCTTGTCGAGAAGAGCAGTAGGGAAGGATTCGAAGAAAACGCGGCGTTTCGTCGCCTTCGCCGCCTGATAACAAGATTGCTGTCGGCGGTAGTTGAGCCTCGCCGCCAGGCATTCCGATCTAGTGCACGCCTGTCGAGGCAGAAGAAATCAGCATTCGAACAACTCGATTCTCTCTCGCAGCTGAAGGGGGTGCGGAAAATCATCGCGGATCTTCCGCCATCGAAAAGGGAGTCCGCCGAGAAAGCGATAGGCGAGGAGACCGCAAAACTTCAGCAGCAGATCGAGGATTTGAAGGACAGGCAGCGGGTTCTTGAGGCGAAGTCATCTCTCGGCCTCATAGTCGGAGAGATTTTACATGAGGGCGCACCCGAAGCGACGTTTCTTTCAGTGTCCGCTAGCAAGCTAGTCACATTCTGGAAGTATGTTTTAATAAATGGACCCAAGTCGGATGAGGCTCGAGAGGAATTTCCCGATCGACTGAGGCTCATGTCAGAAAGCGGAGAGAGGCTGCGATCCCTATTTGCAAGCCTCCGCCCCCTCGCTGGTGGGCGAAGAACCGCCGCTGAGCCATTCTCTCCATTTGCCGTATTAGATGACACGGCCAGATATTTCGAAACGCACAACGTGGGCTTCGATATTGAAAGAATGAATGGCATTGGAAAACTGATGGGACATAAGGAGGACTTGGCCACCGCTCTCCTGAATCTGTTCTCCAATTCGGTCTTCTGGCTCCAAGATTCGCAGACGAGTAACCCCAAGGTTCGAGCCTTTGTCGAGGCGCGTAGTGCTGACGAGGTCTCCATCTTCGTCGAAGACAATGGGCCAGGCGTCCCGGAGGAGTTTGCCGAGAGTATATTCGATATCCGCTTCACATTAAAAGATGATGGAACCGGCTTAGGCCTTAATATTGCGCAGGAATCGCTTGCGAGGTCTGGAGGCAAGTTGATGTTCCACCCTGAGTTTGACGGCGGAGCAAGGTTTGAGATTCGATTTCCCCGCTACAAGGAAGCAAGCGCATGAAGGCTCGACACCTCCTCTACGTTGATGATGTCGAGACCCAGCGAGTGCTGTTCAGGGACGCTGTCCGAGAATGGAACGAGGCCAACCCAGAAAAAGAGTTCACGTTTGATCTAGCTGAAAGCTTTGAAGAAGGTATTGCTGCGCTTGGCCGAACCAGGTTTGATGGTGCCCTCTTTGATCTACGCTTGCCGTCTCCCGGTCCAGGCCGCACGGAGCGGCCCTTAGGGAACGAGCTAGCTCAAGTCGGCCTGCACGAATTCGGGATTCCCGTCGCAATTATCTCGGGTAAACCGGACGAGGTCGATCCGGACCTTGCAAACTCTTCGACAGTAAAGATCGTCGACAAGGGTGACGGAGATGGTTTCGCCAATGCGGTTTCGTGGTTCGGAACTCTTTGGCCAATGCTCGAAGCGATGTCATTGGCGCGAGCGAGAATTCGCGAGGTCTCTGCAGGGCTGTTTGCAGACCGCATCTGGCCAGCGTGGAAGTCATACGTGTCAATGGCCGAAGGCAAGGATTTGACGCCAGTTCTCGCGCGACAGTATGTCTGGCATCTTGGCGAGGTCATGGGCGCCGGTAGCGGTAAAGATGACGATCTTTGGCACCCTCTGGAGGCCTGGATTTGCCCTCCCCTCTACGCTGATCGCGCTTCGACTGGCGATATCCTCACCCAAGATGACGAACTCTGGGTTATCCTGACCCCTCCATGCGATCTCGCGAACGCAGGGAAAGTTGAGAATGTCTTGCTCGCGCATTGCAGCAGGAGCCTTCCGGCAGATTGGGTGGCCGTCCTTGAAAAGTGCGCTCATGCTGATGCCGGTAGGCGAGAGAAAGGGTGGGACCGGATCAGGAAACTGTTCAACCAACCGGAACAGGCGGTCCATTATCTTCCGCCGTTGCCTGACGAACATTTACCTGTGACTGTCGAATTCAGCCATCTGCGAACCCTTTCAATGGCAGAGATCGAGAAGGCTCTAGGAAACCGCATTGGGAGCGTGACCGCACCTTTCATAAGCAATCTCATTCAGAGATTTGGCGCTTATATGAGTAGGGTTGGCCAGCCTAATCTAAATGCCAAGGCATTTCCTCAAAACGGACAATAGGCTGTACGGAAAGATACAATCTCCCCACCTTACGAAATGCAGTATTTTCTAGCGTGGATTGAGCTTGCCCTGAATGAAGCAGGTAATAGATCGGTACGGACTTAAGGCCGAGTGGGAATTTCGAGCACGGCCTGCTCAGAAGTTAGTAGCCACTCATGCACGGACTTTCCGACCAATTCGACAGACTGATTCTTCAAGGCACACTCCCAAACAACGGCTACTCGCCATCCCATGTCCAAGAGCGCCGCCATGCTTTTGGCATCTCGCTGGACGTTCGCGGTGAATTTCGACTCCCAGAATTCCGGACGCGTCGCTGGAGTGGTCGCAAATCGACAATTCTCATGCCGATGCCAGAAGCACCCATGCACGAAGACAGCGGCATGATACTTCGCGAAGACGAGGTCCGGTTTGCCCGGAAGCTTCGCGTCATGAAGGCGGTATCGCAGCCCGGCGGAATGCAACTCCCGTCTCAACAGCCGCTCGGGCTTTGTGTTCTTGCCGCGAATGCCCGACATCATTCGCGAGCGGGTCTTGGCATCCACAATGTCAGCCAACGCAATTCACCCCCTGGCTTCCTGGAGTCAGCCTGGTAATAGGCTCATGTAATATCGGATTTTCGAGTAGATGAGCCAAGCATTCAAGACTGTCGACCTTTTCGCCGGACCGGGTGGCCTTGCCGAGGGGTTTGCGGCGATCAAGGACGAAGAGGGAAGGCGTCCATACCGGATCGCACTGTCAGTGGAGAAGGAACCATCCGCCTTCGCCACACTTCGTTTGCGTTCATTCTTCCGTCAGTTCGAAAATACTCCCGAAACATACTACGCGTACATCAGCGGGAAGATATCGAAAGACCAATTGGTCGCCGCCCATCCGAGGGAATGGCAGGCCGCATGTGACGAAACGGCGATGCTCGAACTCGGCACCGAGGAGGCAACAGCCTCGCTGGACCCGATGCTCGACGAGATATCCGCAGAGGCCGCGACGGGAACAGTCCTGATCGGTGGCCCGCCATGTCAAGCCTACTCGCTGGTTGGCCGCGCCCGAAATCGCGGCATTCAGGACTACGTTCCAGAAGCAGACCACCGCCACTTTCTCTATCGCGAGTACATACGCATCCTGCAGCGACTGGAGCCCGTCGCATTCGTCATGGAGAATGTGAAAGGCATGCTCTCGGCAAAGGTATCAGGCGAGAGCATGATCGACCGGATCGTCGAAGATCTGAAAGCTGCTGGAGGAGCGCCGGAAAGTTACATTCTTCTTCCGCTGGTCGCTGATCAGCGTTCTGGCCATGTGCGACATGTGATCCGTGCGGAAGATTTCGGGGTGCCGCAGGCCCGCCATCGCGTGATCCTCATGGGCATCAGGGCCGATGTTTTCGCCCGAACAGGAATAGACTTCGAAATGTCACCATCTCTGACCTCGCGACCTACGCGCCGGTCAGTTGCCAGCGTGTTGACTGGAATGCCAAACCTTAGAAGCGGGCTGAGCAAAACGGCCGACAGCCCGGAGGCATGGCGACAAGCCGTCGTTCGTGCCTTCAAGGATGCCGCAGCAGCATGTCGCCGCGATGGAGGGTGGCTTGCCGAGGTTGCGCAGCGGCTTGCCGGATATTCTCGCGAGATTGGAGCGGTGACCGACCTGCCACCAAGGTCCAGCACTGTGGTCACTCCGCTCGCTGATAACTTCCTCGCTGCATGGCTGGCTGACGACAGGTTGCTCGCATTGCCCAATCATGAAAGTCGCGGCCACATGCAGGGTGACTTGGCGCGGTACGCCTTTGCAGCGACCTTCGCCGAAGTGTTTGATCGTTCTCCCAAAGCAGACGAGTTTCCCAAGGACCTGGCCCCGAACCATCGAAACTGGAACTCAGGCAAATTCGCCGACAGGTTCCGTGTTCAGACTTGGAGCAGCCCTTCAACGACAGTGACCAGCCACATTTCGAAAGATGGACACTACTTCATCCATCCCGATCCGAAGCAATGCCGCAGTCTGACTGTGCGCGAGGCTGCTCGTCTTCAGACCTTCCCCGACAACTACTTCTTCGAGGGCAATCGCACTCAGCAATATGTGCAGGTCGGCAACGCCGTTCCGCCACTGCTGGCCAAGCAGATTGGGGAGTTGCTGTTCGAAATTCTCCGAATGGCGGACGCAAACTGACCGACTGGACGACCGTCAGTAGAATTCCTCAAGCTTTTCCGCGATAGCCAGTGCGCCAAGAGACTGCTTTTCGCTCGGAACACGGTCGGGCAGGAATGTGCAGGCCGTCAGGATTCCCTGCTCTCGCCCTGTCAATTTGCTTATCGACCGCCCAAACGCCAGCAACTGCTTCCAGTATTCAGCCCCCTGCATGACAACTTCGCTTTGAGCCTCGATTCCGGATGTCAGTTCTCGGTCCTTCCGAGCCGATCGCTTGTTGGCTTGCGCGTCAGCCGGATCGATCAGATTGTCCCAGAATTCGGCACCATACTCAACTGAACGTTTGGCAAGCTCGGCCCAACAGGCCTGCTTCTTCGCCCACTCACTCATGTTCCGGATACCAGCCGGAGGCGCAGTGATGACCGCATTTGCCGCTTCGGCTGCATCGAGACAGGCCCGTTCAAGGTTCGAGGGCACGCGCTGAAGAGACCAAACCCGGTCGAGGTCGATTACCTTCTTCTTCAAGTCTGCATCATGGACAACCTTGGCGAAGGCATAGGTGACGATGTTAGCCCTGTAGCCCCCAGCGTACCATTCCTGCTGTGGCACCAGCTTCTCGAGGTGTCGAAAGATGATGGCCTTGGCGATCAGCCGCTTGAACCAGACCTCATCATAAGAATCCTTCTTCTTCTCCCAATCGGAGCCAATGAGCTGAGCCAGTTTCCCGAAGTTCTTCTGCGCCCCAAGGCTGACTTCATGCGGCAGACAGCGGTAGGAATTCTCGAATTTGGCCAGATCAGTCTTTGTGAAGAATTGCGACCGAGGATATTCGGCGTCGAAGCGCTTTCGATCAGCAACGGAACGGCGTCCACGCTCGTCAGCAAACTGTCCGCGCGCTCGCTCGTAAAACCACTTGGTTTCCCGATACCCTTCGTCACCCGACGGAGCGAGAATTCGGCGCGAGAACTCCTGAATTTTCACATGGAATGGATGGTTCGCGAAAAAGTCTGCTGCATTGACCTTGTTCTGGCTGTTCGCGAATTGCGAGATGAGCGGGACGACATCTTCCGCCTGTTCCGGCGGTACGACTGTGAGCTTCATCTGGACAAATACGTCCTTCAGCTGTTCCGGCGCAAGCTTCCTTGCCGCGTGGATCGAAGCCGTGGTCTGCCCGCCGTTCACGATCTGGAAGTTGTTTGCGGACATCAGGAGCAGGCCCTCTCCCATGTCGGCAATTTCCACGGACTCTGCAGTGGCTGTCAGTCCGTTGTTGTAGGAAAAGAACATGCTGGGATCGTCACGGATCGTGTCGCGTATGCCGCGATTGACCTTGTTGCGTGCCTGCAGAAAGCTTCGCACGTTGGCTTCAAGCAATCTTGCGCCCCACTTTTCGTAAATCTCCGCGAGCTGCACCCCGGGAATTACTGCGATATAGCTTTCCAATGGTGCGCCATCGTAGGAAGCCTTGAGGACAGGAACTGGTTCGCCAAAGGATTCGGCAAAGTCGACGATCAGGTCTTCCCGCGTCTGGCCTGACGACTCGAAGCGATAAATGCGCGCTAGGTCCCACACATTTGAGGTGACCGGAATTCCGCCAATATTGCCGACAGGTTGCGCATCAGTCCGAGCCTTGTTGATCCGATTGGTTACGAGGATGAGCTTGATCTTGTTGATCTGCTTCCATGCCCGGGCAATCAGGTCGCTCAGGACAAAACCGTTGCTCGTCTCTTCCAGCCCCTCGCGGAAGTCGCGTGTTTTCGCGGCAATGACAAACTCGACAAGCCGCTTGAGAAGACGGCTGATTTCAGTCTTGTCGATTGACTGGGGTTCATCGGCGACAGTGAAATCGCAGACAAGGACGCTCAATACGCCCTCTTCATCTGTCGGGTCCCACGCGTATGCATCTACCTGGACGGCTTTCGCACCGAACTTTCCCTCGAAATAGCACTGCGAGAGCGAGGAGACCTCTCCAGCTTCATCGAGGACATCAGCAATCTTGTCGAGAAATGCTTCACTTGTGATGAGGCCCATCGCATCTGCATCACCCTGAATTTCTGCGATAAGCTGACGGTGGTATTCGTTCAGTTCGTCCACGAACCGTTCCTCTCGACGATCAGGTGATCCAGCGAATCCGGCTCGACTGCGAAATCCGAGCAGGCATCGAGACTGATACTGTATCGTACTGCGGAGACGCCCAAAGGCGGCGGGTTCGAGATTCTTGGGAAGCCTTCGACAACTTCAAAATGCAAGCTTTTGCCCACGTTCCAGCGCCGGTCGGAATAGTCGTCCTCGAAATCAAAGCCGGTGGACATGATTGCCTCTTCCCAGAGCGAATATGCTTCCGGGTCGGCGACGGCATACAGTTTCTCGACCTCAGTGACATAATCGGTCAGCGTCAGACCATTCGGCTTCACGACTGCATCGATTGCGCTGACAACGAGGAACAGCCGGCAACCGTCCACATCCGATAGCTGATCTTCGGAGGAAATCTGTACGAAGGGTTTCGCCGCCCCGCGACGCGCCTTCACTTCCACAAGGCACCCGTCGAGTTCGAAATCCTTCGAAGATCCGAGGGGTCCCTTCCACGCTTCGATAGCCGCCCGCGGTCCGATCAGGTCTATCAGATGCTGGAGAAACTGGAGTTCGCCCATCAGCCCCCGCTGTTCTTCCAGCGAAAGCAAGCCACTCTTGCCGCCTCGTAGAAGGTGGTGCCAGCGCAGCGTGCGCCGGATCGAGCGATTCAGGGCATCGCTATTGTCGCCTCCCTGCTCTCCCGCATGCACGATATCCCTGCAAAGGCTCCCGAAGAGCTCCCGTTGCTCTTCATCCCTGAGCAGCAGGACCAGCGATTTGTGACCTGCAACATCTCGGTAAGTCAGATCGAGCGAACGCAACTTCGGAAGCGGCTTGATCTCGGCTGTATCTGCCGCCAGCCGCAACAGAAGGCCGGGCTCCGATTTACCCGAAATTATCCAGAAGAAGTCATGATTGTTGCCCGGATTGACCCTTCGAGCATCAATGCCCCCCGCGCTCAACCCATCCCAGGGGTCGTCATTCCTCGTCATCGGGCGCGCCCTCATCGCTGTCATCTTCGCCGAAGAGTTCGCGAAGCTTGGTAGTGTTCAGGATATACTCGACCTTCTGGTCGGGTCGGGCCGATGGCGGGAAGCTGATCCCCCAGCCGACTACGGGCTTGTCAGGAAGTCTGTGGTGGTCGGTGTCATCGACGCCGTCCTTCTTGATCGAGACGTTGAAGAGCATGAACAGCGGACGCTCGCGGCGAGCCCGATATACTCGATCCGGGAAATTGACCTTGGCATCTGCGCCAAGGTTTCTCTCTTCCCGATAGTCCGCTTCGGCCTGGTGAACGCGATCAGGCGAAAGACCCGCCTTTTCCATGCCTCGCGAAGCCACACGAGCACTCGATCCACTGATTGTCAGGATGTTGTTGGCAAGATCGTCAGGACCGATCGAACGATTGATCGGATTGATATTCCACCCGTCAATTTCGAGTGGTTCGGCCTCATCCGAGGATTTGAGGGACGCCAGAAGGATATCCCATTCCGACATTTCTTCGTTACGCCGCGCGTCGATGTATCTGCGGATGGGGTCAGTAGCCGAGAGTACGGAGTCCGGATGATTCTCGAAATCACGAAGGAAATCATCGACGACCTCGAATGGCACCCCAGAGAGAAGCTGACCACCGGAGACTTGCTGCGCACTTTCGGGCGCATGGCCATTCCGCGAAAGTGAAGCCAAGAACCTGTCGCGCACTTTCCGGTTGTGATTGAGAGCAGCTTCTCCCGCTCCAAGTCGCGTCGTTTCCACGAAATTGTTGGATAGGCCAACCATCAGGTGCTTCTGACCTGAGCCCATCTTGTTTCTGGCTGTGACCATCAGCGCACTTGGGTGACTGCGCACCGCGAGACCGAATTGTTCCGGCGTGGCATTTGCGCGTTCCATCTTCTTCAGCTCCAGCTGCAACTCCTCGGTGGCTTCTGCTATGTGAGCGTACCAGGATGATGCCTCGCGAAGCATCCAGATGCGGCAGAGGTCTTCGTAGTTCTGCCGGTAACCGAACCATCGGCCCATCTGCATCAAGGTGTCGTACATCAACGAGTTGCGCAGGAAATAGGACACGGTCAGCCCTTCGAGCGTGAGGCCGCGCGAAAGCGAGAATCCGCCGACCGCAATAACGGTCAGGCCATTCTCACCGCCAGCTTCATAATCGAGGCTCTCTGAGGAGGATGAATTCACTGCCGTGACGGTTGCCGAAGCAACCACCGGAAGCAGGTTCTCGCGGACATCATCCCATTCGGGCCACGCATCCCGATATTCGTCCTCCCAGCAACGTTTCAGTTCGGCAATCTCGGGGTTGTTGTCGGCGTCGAACTTCGCACCATCAACTCGAACCGCGTCCTCGATGGCCTTCAAGTGCTGATGCAATCTGTTGCGCAGAAGGTTCTGGATGCCGGTGAAGCGAGATGCGTTTACGAGCATGGACGCGTGCTGGTTCTTCTGACCTCGCAGATTCCTGATTGCGCGGGCCACGATGAAGCACCGGAGCGCATAGAGCATGCTTTCCGGCACGGCAGTGATGTCGTGATCGATCTTGTGCTTGACCGGGAGCAGATCGCCATTGTCGTCGATGTAGCGCAGGAACTGCGGCCTCTCGCCATCATCATCAGGGATGCCGTCGATGAAGACCTTTCGCGCACCGAAGTAGTTGGTGGGCGCATCGAGCCCGATGATGAAATGCCTCGGGAAAAGGTCCTGCTTGTAAACCTCGTCATCAGAGTCAGGGTCGATGAAGATATTGGCGAAGGGGGTGGCCGTGTAGCCGACGTAGCAACTTCTCTGGAAAAGCCCCAGAAGGTCCCTGATCTGTCCATTGATGCGCGATACTTCGTCCCGACCATACTGGATGTTGATGGAGGCATTGTCGGCTTCGTCGTCAATCAGGAGCATGGGTTGATCGACCATCTCCGAATACCGACCTGTGCTGTGCTCACGGAGCCAATCAATGAGGTTCGAAAGAGTGCGGTAGTTCTTTTTGATCACCAAAACGACTGGGACAGAATACGACCCGATTTCGCTCGTGTTGGTCGTGGCCGTACCCTTGTTGAAGTCCCGGAGTGTAGTGGTCAGACTGACCGGAGAACGCCTGTGATCGAACGTGCCAACACCGATGTATCTAGGGCGATTGCGGGTTTCTGCCATCTCAAGGCGCCCGGTGTCTCGCCCAATAAATCCCTCATCGATCCTTGCTTGTGTTTGGTTGCGTAGATTATTGTGGATGCCTGCGATGACCACGATCAGGCGGTATCCTGCATCAGCAGCCTTGCAGACCAATCCGGTATAGTTCGCTGTCTTACCACTCTGAACGTGGCCGACGACCATTCCCTTGCGATCCCATGCCGTGCGGTCGCTAGGATTGCCCATTCGGTCCAGAATGCGATCGGTGACATGGTCGGTCGAAGTGACGACATCCTTGGGTAAGCGCTTCTGTTCGAGCAGCTTTCTGTACCTGTTCCAGTAGTACGGTTCGATCAGACCATCGGCTCGAGCATCACTCAGCCAAGGCTTGAAGTCGGTTTCACCGATGACCGCGCCAATTCCCATGCTGATGCCGATGCGCTCTTCGAGCTCACGCGCAAGAAGCTCGGCGTCTTCGTCGGTCACTTCGGAAAAGATCGGCAGAATCCGGACCGTTGCTATCGTCTCGCGAATGCTTTCCTCAGTTGGCCTGTCTTGGCTGGCAATGAGCTGGGAAACCATTCCATCGAGTTGCGCGACCTTGTCAGTCATTCCAATCGATCCCCTCGAGAACTTCACCGACCACATTCCGCGCGATTGCGGCAGCCGACTTGAACGGCTCGATCTGACAGAGGATTTCCGTAATTCGCTCTCTGTCGGTGCCTTGCTCGACAAGCCTCGGGATCATCGCCTCGGCGAGTTGCCGTAGTGACTGTTCATCTGCATCCTCGGCTCTCACGTCTTCGGGGGAGCCAGCGAAGTCCGAATGCAGCGATGCCACCGGGACCGACGAGCCGATCAGTCCGATGAGGTTCGCGAAATCCGACTGCAGATCAGTTGGCAGTTTCTCCGAGAAGTCGGCGAAAACCGGGTGAGCCAGGTCCGGACGATAGATGATGGAACCATCTCGCTGGATGCGCTGCCAGACCGGGAAATACTCGTTGTCCACGAGCTTCTTCCCTCGGCGCTGGTAGGTGCGCTTTGACGTTACGGCCAGCCGTTCAACGAGCAGTCGCATCCTTTCACGAACAGCAGGAGGCAACTGCGCCGATGCCTTCTTCACATCGATCTTCCAGTCGGAATCCATCGTGTTCGGAATATCGACGCGGATACGGCACAGCTTGGTCAACTCGGTCTGCCTCGCCATCCCGAGCCAGCTTCCGGCAATGATCAGACGTCTGCCTCGATAGACATAGAACCCCTGTGTTCGCAGGTGTCCTTCAGGACCACCCAGGTCATTCCAGTCGGCGGTCGGGATTTCCTTGTGGTGCGGAAGCGTGAAGCTCTGAAACTCGACATATCCATTCTTGAGTTCAAGCCGGTCCGGCCTGTCGGCTTGATGCTTGGGGAATTTGGTGCCGAACGGATCAAGGGCGTCGAGCTTTCTGCCGTTCAGCCTTATTTCGAGCGGTGGCTTGTCTTCTGTCATGAAGCGATGGAACACCAGCCTGATGTGGCGTTCGGCTTCTGCCAGCAGACGATTGATATGTTCCGCGCGCTTTCTCTGATCGTTCTCTATTCCGCCCGAAAGCCTGTCCAGCGATCGCCAGACCACCAGCGTTCCCCGTTCCCCAAGCCTATCGCTCCAGGGAATGTCTGACAGGTTGTCGTGAAGCTCGATTTCCCACTTGTTGGTTCGCGATACCTCATCGAGGTCCCAGGTCGCGGCGGAAGTCGCGCCATTCTTTCGGGTCAGGACAGTCAATCGCTTGCACTGGGAGAAGCTGGCGCTTTTCATTCCCAGCCCGAAGCGTCCAAGATCGCCCGAGGCACGATCATCGAGCGGATTGCTGCTGCCGGGTCGCATCGCCTCGACGAGCTCGTCCAGGGTCATACCCCAGCCGTCGTCGAGGACAGCAATCGCCGGTTCAATCGCATTCGTTTCGGACAGTATTTCGATTTTCCGCGCACCAGCGGTTATCGAGTTATCCATGATGTCGGCAAGTGCCGTTTCCGAGGAATAGCCAATATCTCGCAAGCTCTGGATGAGCGATGCCGCGTGAGGAGTCGCATCCGCAGTCCTGCGCGGGATTGAAATTTGGAGCGGCTCAGAGGGCATGGATTCTCGTGTAATTCATAAAGTGACCAAGATGTTATAGGGATTGACTTCTTAAGCAACATTCATCGGCGCCTAATTCCATCATCGATGGTTCGCCTGATCACAAGCCAGATCGGATAAGGTTGCAGGCAGTAAACGGAGCGCTGCCCTTGCGGGCGACCTGCTCTATCCGCTGATGCGGACCGGGCCTGTAGTCCCGTCCCATCCGGGTGACGATCAGGAGCGATCGGAAGCGGAGCGGGAATTCCTGATGGACGCGCTCTGTCCCGCATGTCCTGCGGTCATGCTCCTGAGGGCGCGGCGTTACTGAGCTAACCCGCAGGCACTCTTGCCTCTCTCATTGCCGGACGCCCGCTGGCGCACTGATCGCGCGCGCAGGACCCCCGTCGGCTTCGCGCCGTTGCAAGGGTGCCGATCTTTCTGGATCGCCGGGCGATCCCTGGCGGGAACACCAAAGGCTTTGCCCTCTCGTTCCCGAAACCGGAAGTAGACGCCCCCGTGTGGCGGGCTGTGCCCGCTGGCCCGCGCCAGGGCATCGATTCCGGTTTTCCCTCTCCCTCCCATCCTCGCCGGAAGGCAGGCCGCATGCCGCGTGTCGGATGCGGCTTTCAGCCGAAGGAGGGCAGAAAATGGGTGACCTGATATTGAACTATCGGGCTTGCGGAGCCGAGTGCCGCGAGGACTGGTTGCGGATGCTGGCCAATGAGAATGGCCTGCCGTTTGGGACGGTACGGCGGCTTGCCGAGGAGCTGGGCGAGCGGGAGGATTTTGGCGAGCTGGTTCACATTTGCGAATGCGGCGGGAGGGCGGTGCAATGACCACTGGCGCCCTTTCCCGCAGTGAGCGGATTGCCCGGCTCAATGATAGGGCACGGCAGGCGATGGGCCTTGCCTGTGTTGCTGTGGGGACCGAGGGATTCCGGGCCTTGCCCGATGAGGATCAGTCGCGGGTGCGCGAGCTGGTCGAAACCTTCGACGCATTCACGCCGGACAATGATCCTTATGGCGAGCGCGATTTCGGGGCGATATATCAGGATGGCGATGGTCGCTGGACGACGACGCGACCGGCGCGCTCTGCCGAAACCGTGTTCTGGAAGATCGACGCCTACGACCGCGATTTGCAGTTTGGCAGTGAGGACCCTGCCAATCCTGCCGTTACCCGGCGGGTGCTGACAATGATGCTGGCATCGGAATACTGAAACGGGAGAATCGCGCCGCAGAATGCGGTGCGCTTCTCATCAATTCCTTTGCGCTTGTTTGAACCGCAAACCGGTTTCGACCGGGCTTTCAGTCTAGTTCCGAGCGGTGCAGCACGTGCGAGAATTCGCTTCGCATTGTCGGCTTCGTTTTAAGCACTCAAATGGCCGCACGCGGTCAACCTTCAATGCCCTGCCCGCGCCTGTTTCCCCGGCCTTCGCCGGTGTCACCCGTGTTGGACATGAATCCTGCCCTTGGCCGTGCGGCCTTCCTGTTTGGTGCAACGAGCCACCAGACACGAAAGGAAATCATCATGGCACGCAGCAATACCGCACCCGCGCAGGAGACCAATCCACCGGACTTCCTCGCCTGGCATGTCGCCAACAAGGGCGACAAGGGATTCTGGACTCGGATCGGAGCCGCGTGGTTCCATCGCGACCGCAAAGGGCTTTCGCTTCAATTGGAAGTGGTGCCGATCAACGGTCGGATCGTCCTGCGCACGCCGCAGGATGATGAGAAGAAGGAGCCGGGCGCTTAGCGCCCGGCCTTCGGGCAATTACAAAGGTCAGAGCCTCGTTCCACTGACTTTCTCTCAGATTTGCTTTGACCAAGAACGGAAACTGGCGGTGCATAAATCCTGTCGGCGTCGACTATTTCTGCAGGCTCTCTCCCGTTTGAACAATCCGTTGACTATGTTTCAGAAATGCTGACCGAAATGATTCTTGGCGCCCTTGGCGAAGCAATCGTGACCCATATCGGTTCCAAGGGCTTCGCGTGGCTGAAGTCCCACGACGCTAAAGAGGAACTGGCTTCGATCGCCGCGAACGCAATCGAAGCTGCAATATCCGAGGCTCCCTCACTTGCTGAAGATCTTAGATCAGAGAGTTTTGTCAAGCAGGTGATCGTGCCAACGCTTCAAGCTCTCGTGTCTGACCCTTCCCAATTGCCAGACCCGGAGCGATTGGCCGATCAGTACGTCAAGATGTTTGTTGAACGCTTTGCAGGGAATGATGGCGTCGATGCCGCGCTCTCCAGAATTTTTCAGACCGAGCCGACGGACCTGAATCCTGCATTTGTCAATTTTTTTAGAGAACTCCGTTCAAGGTTATATCAGTCCAAACACTGGCGTGAATTGGGGCACTTAGTAACGACCGAGGCCACATTCAAAAACACGGAAATTATCATTTCGGTTTTGGAGGGGATGGCTCAGCGCCACGAGGCTGATGCGATCGACCTTGATCGCGCCCGCCAGGATGCAAGGTCGGGGTCCGATGAACTTCGCAATTGGCCTAGAGCGATTTCAGGCCATGAACTTACAAGGCCAGAGCTGGAGCGTCTGAAGACTTACATACTCGCTGAGGCGAGTGCAGCTACCTTGCTGATCGGTGAAGCTGGCTCCGGCAAATCTGCCCTCTTGGCCAAACTTACCGAAGAACTGGAAAACCAAGGCTCAACAGTCTTTGGCATCAAAGCCGACACCCTGCCTGCGGATGTAGCAACTTTTGATGACATTGCGCGGGCATTGGGCATGACAGGTTCACTTCTGCCTGAGCTATCTGCGCTGGCGCGCAACGCGCCGGTCGTCTTGATCATCGATCAATTGGACGCCGTAAGTGACGTGATGGATCGGACTAGCCAGCGAATGAAGGTTCTGCTCCGGCTGGTTAGACAGGCCCAAGAACAACGATTGCCAGTTCATGTTGTGGTCTCATCACGGCCTTTTGAAGCTGCGCATGATGCTCGTTTCCAACAGCTACGTGCCGAAGAGTTTCATCTTGCCTTGCCCGCCGTAGAAGCAGTGCAAGCCTTCCTGACGGAACTGGGAATTGATTGGAGCGAAGTCCCCCAACCGTTGTGGCAGACACTCCGAAGGCCGTTCGCTCTAAAGCTATTCGTCGAGGTGATCCAGCGGGGCGCTTCCCCGTCTTCGGTTGATAGCGGAAGCTTGCTCGACCGATGGCTTGCGACCGCACAACTCGGCACCGATCCACAACGGCAAGATGTGCTGCAGCTGATGGATCGATTGGCTGGAGAGATGTTGGAAACAGAAACTCTCTGGCGACCGATGGATGCCTACGAGGCAGCGCACAAGGATGCTTTGGTACGTGCGGAAGCTTGTGGACTTGTCGTTCGCAGCGGAGCCAAGATCGGTTTCTGTCATCAATCCTGGCTCGACGATTTCCAAGCGAAAAGCTTCAAAACAGGCAAAGACTTGGCCGAATACACTTGGCGCAATCAAGACAGTCTCTTCGTTCGCGCAACGGTTCTGAGGTCATTGGAGCGGCTCCGGCAGATTGATCCAGAGGCTTATCATCGAGCCGTTTCGGCACTTCTTTGGAGCACTACAACCCGGCGACATGTGAAGCATCTTGTTGTCGATGTTGTTTCGACATCGGCCAATCCAAGTGACCAGGAGGGCGCTTGGGTTGAGACACTGATTCGCGACGATCCGATCCTCGCAAACCGTGCATTTGGAAAGATCACCGAGCGCTGGTCAAGCTGGAGTGCGATGCTTCGAAAATGCCTTTCGACGCTAATGAAAAACGAAGAATTCCAATGGAGAGCAACACAGGGGCTAGCCGCAGAAGCAAAGGAGGACCCAGATTATGTCGTCGATCTGATACGTCGGCATTGGAGTCAGCCTGACCAAGACGGGCTGGTTTTCCGGGTGGCCGAACAGTCCGGCGTAGTAACGCCAGCAGTTGAGCAACTGATTAGCGAAATCCTGAGCCGAACTGCAATCGATCCATACGCCGTATCGCATTTTGTCACCACGCTTCGAGCGGAGCAACGGTATGCGGAAGCATGTCGACTAGTGGGCCTTTGGTTCGATACCCAAGAGATCGATAATCACAAAAATCCGACACTTCATGATGTCGAGAAACTTGCCCAAGAGGCCGCATTGGAATTCGCGGAAGCGCTCCTGCCGCGATTTCTTGCTATCGCAAAACGAGAAGTTGCGCCGTACTACGAAGGTTACAAGCGATTTCCCAAAGCAAAGCAGCTACCTTGGGATTGGGATTTCGACAGAGATCGGGATAGCGTGCTGGAGGCTTTTCGTGACGCAATGAAGGCCGTCGCGGCAGCTAGACCCCACGATGCGTTGCGCCTCATCCGGGAACTGGAAGCAATCGAAATTGATCAGGTGCAGGATGTCGTCGCGCAAACTTTCATCGCGGGCAGCGCAGCGTTATCCGGAGATGCATTCGCATTTCTGATGGCCGACGAGCGCCGTTTCCAAATAGGCGATGCACACGTCAATCTTGAACCCGGATTATCCTCCACTGAAAGCGGGCTCTCGTCTCAGGAGTTGGTGGAGGCAATCGCGCCACAGCTCAGTGAGGAAGTGGTAGGTCGATTGCGTGATCGCATCGAAAGTTGGTCGTTGTACGGTCCCGAATTCGGAAAGGACGACGAGCCGAAGACGCGCCTTCAACGGCTGAAATGGGCTGACCAACATCGAATGGAACTGCTCGAACGTCTCCCTGATCGTTTCTTGAGCGCTCGAAGACGCCGTCAGATCAATGAATGGCGGGCAGCACAACGTCACCCCATTCCCCGACGAAGAGCCGGCGTGTCGATGGCGACATTCGTCGGATCGCCCATGTCTCACGAAAAGATGGCGAGAGCCCGCGACGAAGATATCTTCGCGATTCTTGATGAGATCAACGATGAGTCTCCTGAGCGTTCGCGCCGCCGCCGAATTTCGATGGATGGCGGAGTAACGGAGTTATCGCGTGCATTCGGGGCGTTCGCAAAGGAAAATCCCGAGAGGGCAGTTGCCCTATGTGAAGAGAACTTCGCTCACGGTCGCCACGAGCATGCTGCGGCACAGATGGTCGAAGAACTGTCCAAGTTGGAGGGCTTTTCAGCTGAGCGCTTGTTGGCGCTTATTTACGAACTCTCGGAGCGAGGCTTTGCGTCGCGCACCTGGAAGACATTCGCATCGTGGGCACTTGCAAGGCTTGCGGGAAAGCTGTCCGGACTTCCGGATGAGACGATCGATTTGCTGGAAAGTTGGCTCGAAAACGACCCGACAGAAATCGCGGAGAAAATTGACCGGCGGCTCGCAATGGATGCCGAGAATGAACGTAGAAACGCTCGTGAAAAGACTGTTCCGGATCCCATTGTCTTTGCGAGCCATCGGCTTGGTGGCATGCGGATCGTTCCGCAGGACAACTATTCTATTCTCGACGCGATTTTTCACGGTCTGATTGGTCGAGATGATCGCGCCTTCGATCAATGGTTGACCATCCTTGAGCGCCATGCTGCGCGAGCGGAAGACCCACATATATGGTCGTTTCTTCTCCTAAGCGAAGGCAGGTGGCTTTATTGGGCCGACCGAGAGCGTGTGAGGCAACTTCTTGCCAACCTTTGGAAAACGGACGAGCGAGTATTTCTCAGCGTCGATCTGGGAGGGACGCTTTGGTCAAACCGGGCGATGATGCCGGAGGAATTGATGACCACAGTGATCAAGGCTTGGTCCGCCAGCGGCGATGAAGATTGGCGACAGGCGGCAGCCGAACTAGCCGAGGCATATCGGCTGACCGAGCCTACATCCACGGTGTCGCTGGCGCTGACTGACGTGCTGCTTGATGAGCCTTCTCCAGAATTGACCGGTCGGCTATTCACGGCAGCTTCTGCCTGGCAGGACAGTGACACTGATCTACGGAAAACTGCTCACACCTTGCTCATGACCTTCGTTTCCAAAACGCAAGGCGACCAAGCTCATGCGATTTCATCGGCGGTCGATAGAACCGACACACTTCAACCTGACGAGATGACGAAGGAATTGATCCTGCAGATTGCCGAGAATGCGGAAGTGCTCGGCGCTTCACTTACAGGAAGATTTGCCGATGGTCTGCAATCCCTGCTGCTCTATCCGGGTTTCGACGATCCTGTCATGCAGGTAACAGAGCGTGTCGCTGAATTGATAATCGACAAGAAGGGCGGCAAAAGCCGAGGCTTCATTGACAAGGACTTCGTTCAGGTCGCGATAGCTCTTCAACGCAATGATGGGCCTCTTCGGGCGAGGGCGATGGACGTTTACGAGAAGCTATTGGATGCTGGCGCATATGGAGCTGAGGAAGCAGCCAAGGATGTAATTGGGCGCTAACTGAGCAAGAGCCCATTGCCTACCTCTTGGGCTCAGACTTAGACTTACGCTGCCGAAGTGCATCAAGATGATCGCTCCACCATTGAGCCATCTTGACGCGCTCGTCCCAGTAGTTACCCCGATTGTAGACACCGCGGATGGCATTGCTGTCGCCATGAGCCAGTGCCCGCTCAATCGCATCGGGATGCCACAGACCGCTTTCGTTGAGCATGGTCGAGGCCGTTGAGCGAAGGCCATGCGTCGTCACTTCGTCCTTGGTGAACCCCATACGCCGGAATGCCGCGTTGATAGTATTCTCGCTCATGGGACGTTGACGCGTATGGAACGCCGGGAAGATGTAGCCCTTGCTGCCGGTAATCGATCTCAGCTCTCGAAACAGCTCCAACACCTGGCGTGATAGAGGCACCACATGAGTCCGGCGTGCCTTCATCTTGCCTTCCGGAATTGTCCAGGTGGCCTTGTCCCAATCGATCTCGTTCCATTCGCCGTGGCGAAGCTCGCCGGGTCGCACAAAGACATGCGGTGCGATCTTCAGCGCGAATTTCGTTGCCGGATAGCATTCGAAATCATCGATGGCGCGAAGGAGCCCGCCCAACTTCTCGGGTTCAAGGATCGCAGCGTAGTGTCGTGCTTTGGGCGTGACCAGTGCGCCCTGCAGGATCGATGTCGGATCGGTTTGGCACTGGCCGAGCGCGGCCCCATACCGGAACACCCGGCTTGAGAACGATCGGCACTTCTTCGCGGTTTCGAGATTGCCTTTGGCTTCGAGTTTCTTGAGCGCTGCCAGCATCAACTGCGGATCGACGTCATTGATCGGCATATTGCCGATTGCGGGCTTGAGCAGTTCGAGGAACCAGCGCGCCTTGCGCAGCGTGGCCTCCGCCCTGCCTTCGGGCACCATCTTCTCGTCGATGTACTTGTTAGCGATGACCTCGAAGGTGTTCTCCGCACCTAGCTTGATCCTGGCCTTCTTGCGCTTCCGTTCAAGCATCGGATCGATGCCATCGGAAACCTTGAGCCGCGCCCGGTCGCGAAGCTGACGCGCTTGCGACAAGCTGACCTCTGGGAACGCGCCGATGGGCAGCTTCTTTTCCTTCCCGCCGAAGCGGTACTTGAAATACCAGAGCTTGGAGCCGTTCGGCTTCACCAGAAGCAGTAGCCCCCGCGAGTCGTATTTCTTGTACGACTTATCGGCAGCCCGGAAGCCTTTGATTTCCTGCACATTGAGGCTCATTTGGGGGCCTCACTTTTGTGCAAGTTGGGGCCTTTTGAACTGGAGCCCCCAGCCGAGGCCCCCACAGACGTTGGAACAAAGCGGAACAAAACAAGACCTCGCTTTCTGCGCTAGAGGTCAAGAATGGCAGAATTCCGCCATTTCTGCAATGTTTTGGAACGTTCTGATGAGAACAAATGGTGCCCAGAAGAGGACTCGAACCTCCACGGGGTTGCCCCCACCGCCACCTGAAGACGGCGCGTCTACCAATTCCGCCATCTGGGCACTTCGTATCCGAGCGGAGGTCACCGCCGGTCCGAATGAGGCGCGCGGTTAGCCGTGGCGCGGGGGCGTTGTCAATGCAATTCGGCGTCATGTGCGGTGGAACGCTTGCGCGGGGGCCCACGTTGATGCAACGCGCTTCGCGAACCGGCAAACCTCCGATATTCACAGACAGGCATCTGACATGGCACGGACCGATCCCCTTACCGACAGACTGGTCGTCGTTTTCGGCGGCAGCGGGTTCATCGGGCATTACGTTGCGCAGGAACTGCTCGAGCGCGGCGCGCGGGTCCGCATTGCGAGCCGCCATCCGGAGAAGGCATTCGAACTGAAGCCGCTCGCCAATCTGGGCCAGTTGCAGTTCGCGCGGTGCGACGTGACGAACGAGGCGAGCGTCGAGGCGTCGATGCATGGGGCGGACTTCGTGGTGAACCTCGTCGGCAGCTTCGAGGGCAATCTGCGGCAACTCATGGGCAATGCCGCCGGCAAGCTCGCGCAGGCGGCGAAGGATGCAGGTGCACGGGCGTTCGTCCATCTGAGCGCTATTGCTGAGGATCCCGACGGCGAGGCGGAATATGCACAGGCCAAGGCGCTGGGCGAGAAGCTCGTGACCGAGGCATTCCCGCAAGCGACGATCCTGCGTCCGTCGATCCTGTTCGGGGAGGACGACAACTTCCTGACCATGTTCGCCGACCTGATCCGACTGTTCCCGGTCCTGCCGGTCTTCGCACCGGACTCGCCCCTACAGATGGTCTATGTCGGCGACGTGGCGGACGCGGTCGTGGCGGCGCTGGCCGATCCGGGGGCACATGGCGGGAAGACGTTCGAGCTGGGCGGGCCCGAGAAGGTCACCATGATGGAACTCAACCGCAGGATCGCCGAGGCGCAGGGACGCAAGCGGACCTTCATCCCCATGCCCGACGCGCTGTCGGCCGGCTTCGCGGCCATGCCGGGAACGCCGATGGGCAGCGACCAGTGGACGCTGCTGAAGAACGGCAACGTCGCGAGCGGGGACCATCCCGGCTTTGCGGAACTGGACATCAGCCCCCGACCGCTGGGCCTGTTCCTGGACCGGTGGATGGTGACCCACCGCAAGCACGGCCGTTTCTCCGACCGCGTGCGGCAGGTCTGACGCCCTAGTCGGACGGCAGGGCCGGCGGCGCCGAGCTCTCGTCCTTCAGCAGGTTGAGCGGTTCGACCTCAACCGCCGATCCCGTGACGCGGACGATGCGCATGCGCGCGCCGGTCTCCGCATCGGGACCATGCGCGATCCATGCACTGTCGCCCACGCGCACACGCCCTTCCCCGCCCTCGATCGGAACGGTGACGACGGCGGACTGGCCGACCAGCTGCTCGCCGCGCTTGTTGAGCGAGGGATCGCTGCTGACGATCGGCGTGTCGCGCAGGTAGCGCTTGGCGGACAGCGCGAAGATCAGCGCCAAGGCAACGAAGTTGACGATCTGGAAGCCCACCCCGAAATCGAGCACGAAGGCGATCGCGCCGGTCGTGAGCGCGGCCAGCGCCAGCCAGATCAGGTAGACGCCCGGCACCACCAGTTCGAGCACGGCCAGCGCCAGGCCGATGGTGACCCACCACCAAGCCGCGTCGACGCTATCGAAGAAGCCGGGGTCCATTTCCTATCGCCGTCCGCTGGGCGCGGCGCCCGACGCACTACCGGTCAGCGGCGTGCCCGAGGCGGCGCGGCGCGGGACGCTTTCGGTCGTCACGTCGCCCTGCTGCGGCTGGACGATATCGCGCACCAGTTCCCCGATCCCGCCCAGTGACCCGATGAGCTGCGTGGTCTCCACCGGGAAGAGGATGGTCTTGGCATTGGGACTGTCGGCGAACTTGCCCACCGCCTTGGTGTATTCCTGCGCGATGAAGTAGTTGATCGCCGAGGTCCCCTGCGAGGCGATGGCGGTGGAGACCATTTCCGTCGCGCGGGCTTCGGCCTCCGCCGCGCGCTCGCGCGCTTCGGCGTCGCGGAAGGCGGCTTCGCGCTTGCCTTCGGCTTCGAGGATGGCGGACTGCTTGCGCCCTTCGGCCCTCAGGATCGAACTGGTCTTGTCCCCTTCCGCCTCGAGGATCTCGGCACGCTTGAGGCGCTCTGCCTTCATCTGGCGGGCCATCGCCTCGCTGATGTCGGTCGGCGGGCGGATGTCCTTGATCTCCACCCGGGTGATCTTGACGCCCCAAGGCGAGGTCGCATGATCGACCACGGACAGGAGGCGGGCGTTGATCTCGTCCCGCTTGGAGAGGGTCTCGTCCAGGTCCATGCTGCCCATCACGGTGCGCAGATTGGTGGTGGTGAGCGCCATGATCGCGTAGTTGAGGCCGCTGACTTCGTAAGCCGCCTTGGCCGCGTCCAGCACCTGGAAGAAGACCACCGCGTCCACCCCGACCATGGCGTTGTCCGCCGTGATGATCTCCTGCCCCGGGATGTCGAGGACCTGTTCCATCATGTTGATCTTGTGACCGATGCGGTCGATGAAGGGAAACAGGATGTGCAGGCCGGGCTCGGCCGGCTTGGTGAACTTGCCCAGCCGCTCCACCGTGTAAACGAAGCCCTGGCGCACGACGCGGACCGTGGTCAGCAGCAGCAGGATGACCAGTCCCACCAGCAGCGCGAATATCAACAGACCTTCCATGCGGTCATCCTCCCTGAAGTGTGACGGACACGATAGCTGCGTGTCGGCCCGGTGCAAAGCGGTGCGCGCAGGGCGCTGTCCGGTACGAAACATGGACCGCTGAACCCGGTTTTATGAGAACTCCGCCCCGCCCTTTTCGTACGGCCCGTGCCGGCGCAATTGCGGTGTGCGGCGGGACGGACTTCATCCCCGCAACTGCCTGTGATAGCGGGTTTTATCGGCGCCGGGTCCATCCGCAGCGGCCCATCGGCAAGTGCTGCCCCGCGCACCGCAATCCGGTTAGCCGACCGGCGAATGTGTGGCTTTCCGTTTTGCAAAAAGCCACGCGTCCGATCCCGGCGTGTCCGCAGCCCATCGCCAGCCTGCCGGCCGGTGCATCGTCGATCTTTGCGGAAATGCGGGACCATCCGGCGACGCTACGCCGAACGGACCCGTGTAGGAAAGCCTTATCGCAGGGCCGACGAATACAGCGTCATCAGGTCGGTAAAGGCGCGCTCCGCCGCGGCTTCGTCATAGGCCGGGCTGTCCGGGACGGTCCAGCCATGGTCGCCGGCGTAGACGTCCACCTTGGCCGGGCGTCCGGCCTCCTGCGCGGCTTCGCGCAGGATGGTCTTGTGCGTGGGTGCCTCCGCATCGTCGTCCTGCGCGATCGCGACGAGATAACGCGCCTGCGTATCGTCGAAGGTCCGGTGCGGGCTTTGCGGATTGTCGTCGCGCACCAGCCCGCCGCCGTGGAAGCTGGCGACGCCCCTGATCCGGTCCGGCACGGCCGCCGCGCTCCAGAAAGTGAAGGGTCCGCCCATGCAATACCCTTGCGTACCGATGCCCCGGTCGCTCGCCACTTCGTCCCGGCTGTCGAGCCAAGCGACCGCGGCCCGCGCGTCGCGGGTTATCGTGTCGGCGTTGAGCTTCTCGCGCCAGGGACGGACCTTCTGGAAACCTTCGTTGGCGGCGAATTCGGCGAAGCTGGCGAACTGTTCGCCGGCCACATCGCGGTAATAGGGATTGACGACCAGCGTCGCATAGCCGCGCCCGGCCATCCGGCGCGCCATGTTGCGCTTGGCTTCGCGCAGGCCGGCGATATCGGGCCAGAACAGGACGGCGGCCACCGGGTTGGACACGGGCGCCACGAAGAAGCCGTCCATCGTGCCGTCGGGCGTGCGGAAGCTGACGGCTTCTTCCCGCATGGCGGGCAGCGTCATCTGCGCATCGGGATCGTCCATGGAGCCGACCGGGGCGCAGGCGGCGACGGCCGCCGCGCCCCCGAGTGCGCCGAACTGGCGCCGGTTGAGAGTGTTACGCGCCCACCGGGCCAGCTGCTTCTCGTCGCACATGGTCTGTCTCCCTTGTCCCTTTTCGCGGTGGCGTTGCCGCCCCGGTTCTTATTGCTTTTCGAAGGCCACGCTGATCATCAGCTTCACCTTGTCCGACACCATCGGGACCGCGTAATCGACGCCGTAGTCGGACCGCATGATTTCCGTCGTGCCTTCAAAGCCGATCGTTTCGGCTTCACTCATCGGATTGGCGCCGGCGCCGGTGAACTTCGCTTCGATCGTGACCGGATTGGTCCGGCCGTTCATCGACAGCTGGCCGGAAATGATCGCCTTCGTACCGCCGCCATAGACGGTCACGCCGGTCGACTGGAACCGCGCCATGCCGGGATCCGCCCCAAAGAAATCGGGGTCCCCGCCATCGCTGCCCGGGCGGAGCAGGTGCTCGCGCAGCCCTTCGCTCGGCACGGCGACGCTGGCGATGGGGACGGACACGTCCACCTGCGCAGCGGACGGGTTGGCCGGATCGATGGTCAGCGTGCCTTCGGCATCGCCGAAGGTGCCGTAATAGTCGTTGAATCCGAAATGGTTGACGCTGAACGCGACCAGCGAATGGCCGGGATCGGTGGCGTAGGTGCCGGCCGTGACGCGCGAGACGTCCATGGCGCCAGCCTGCTGCGCGCCATCCGAATGGTTGTCCGCGATCGCCGGGACGCTGGCGACGGCGACAGTGGCGAGGACAAGGCTGGACAGGGCGATCGATTTACGCATCGAGGGTCTCCGGTTCGGGTTTTGGCGAAAAGGTTCCCACCCTAATCGCTTAGCATTTGGCAATGTTCCCGGAGGCCGGCCCTTTAAGTGGCGGGCGCGCGTCAGCGACGCGTGAGCGCTTCCTCGCTCTCCGCCATCAGGGTCCCGATGATCTGCGCCGCCGGCTCCTCTTCCTTCACCATGCCGACGCTTTGCCCGGCCATCAGGCTGCCGCTTTCGACGTCGCCGTCGATGACCGCGCGGCGCAGGGCACCCGCCCAGTAATGTTCGACCTGCAGCTGCGCCTCGGCCATCGCGATCTCCTCGCGGTCGAGCGTGCCGGCGATTTCCCGCTGCTTGGCGGTGAATTCTTCCGTGCCCTTGTTCTTGAGCGCGCGAACCGGGATGACGGGCAGGCGCGCATCGACCTGGACGCTGGCGACCGCGTCGCGCGCGCTGGCACGGAAGAACGCCTTCTTGAAATCGGGGTGGGCGATGCTTTCAGTCGCGCAGGCGAACCGTGTGCCAAGCTGCACGCCGCACGCGCCCATTTCAAGGTAACCGGCAATCGCGGAACCGCGCCCGATACCGCCGGCGACGAACACCAGGTGATCGGCCGACAGTTCGGGGAGGATTTCCTGTGCCAGAACGCTGGTGGAAACAGGGCCGATATGGCCGCCCGCTTCCATGCCTTCGATTACCAGCGCGTCCGCGCCCGAACGCAGCAGTTTCTTCGCCAGCGCCAGCGTCGGCGCGAAGCAGATCACTTTGGCTGGGTTGGCCCCGCCCTTGATTGCTTCCACGCTGCCCTTGGGCGGAATGCCGCCCGCCAGCACCACATGCGTGACGCCGTGCTTCTCGCACACGGCGATAAGGTCGAATAGATCAGGGTGCATCGTGATCAGGTTCACGCCGAACGGCCGGTCCGTCATCGCGCGCGTCGCGGCGATTTCCGCATCCAGCAGGTCGGGCGTCATGGCCCCGCACGCAATGACGCCGAAGCCGCCGGCATTGCTGATCGCGCTGACGAGGTTGCGCTCGCTCACCCAGCTCATCGCGCCGCACATGATCGCGTGCTCGCTGCCCAGGAATTCGGTGCCGCGGGCCATCAGCGCGCGTGTCTTGGAAAGATCGGTCATGGCCGCGCGGGTTAATGGCAGGGTTTTCCGGCGGCAAGAGGGCTTGGCGCGGCAGGCTGCCTGCCCGAGCCGCGACGGGCGGAACCGGGGCCCGCCACCGCCATTGATATTTTGCAGGCCCGGACCCGATCAGCCGCCGGCGAGCGGCGCGGCTTTCAATCGGCTGGATCGATTAGCCTGAATGGAGTTAATTGCTTTGATCGATGAAAGGCCGGGCGTAGAGTTCGCCCATAACAACCCCCCGACCCCGCTTGAGGAGAGATAACGATGGATGCTGAAACTGGTTCGATTTCCGGCGGCTGCCCGTTCACCGGCGGCGGCGACATGCGCAAGCTGTTCGGCCGCACCAACCGCGACTGGTGGCCCGACAGCCTCGACATGTCCCCGCTCACGCAGGACGGCCGCACGGTCGATCCGATGGGCGACGATTACGATTACGCGGAAGCCTTCAACGCGCTGGACTACAACGCGCTGAAGGCGGACCTGACCGCGCTGATGACCGATAGCCAGGAATGGTGGCCGGCTGATTACGGCCACTACGGCCCGTTTTTCATCCGCATGGCATGGCACGCGGCCGGCACCTATCGCACCGGCGACGGTCGCGGCGGCGCGTCCAGCGGACAGCAGCGTTTCGCCCCGCTCAACAGCTGGCCCGACAACGGCAACCTCGACAAGGCGCGGCGCTTGCTGTGGCCGATCAAGCAGAAATACGGGAAGAACATTTCCTGGGCCGACCTGTTCGTGCTCACCGGCAATGTCGCCATCGAATCGATGGGCGGCCCGGTGTTCGGCTTCGGCGGCGGGCGCAAGGACGTGTTCGAGCCGGAGACGGTCTACTGGGGCAGCGAGGAGCAGTGGGTCGACGAAGGCGTCGAGACGCGCATCATCCCCGACGAGGGGAAGGCGCTCGAAGACCCGCTCGCGGCGATCCAGATGGGCCTCATCTACGTCAATCCCGAAGGTCCGGGCGGCGATCCGCACGATGCGGAAGGCATGGCCCGCGACATGCGCGAAACCTTCGCCCGCATGGCCATGAACGACGAGGAAACCGTCGCCCTGACCGCCGGCGGCCACGCCTTCGGCAAGTGCCACGGCGCCAAGCCCGCCGACACGTTCGGCAAGGCTCCGGAAGGCGAGAACCTGCACACCATGGGCTTCGGCTGGCTGACCGACCCCGAGGAAATCGGGAAGGGTCACATCACCACCAGCGGCATCGAAGGGGCGTGGACGCCCAACCCGACGCAGTGGGGCAACGACTATTTCCGCCTGCTCTTCAAGTACGAGTACGAACTGACCAAGAGCCCGGCCGGCGCCTACCAGTGGACGCCGATCGACCCGGAAGAAGCGGACATGGCACCCGATGCGCGCGACCCGAACAAGAAGGTCCCGACCATCATGACCACCGCCGACATGGCGCTGAAGCGTGACCCGGAATATCGCAAGATTTCCGAACGCTTCCGCGACGACCAGGCGGCGCTGGACGATGCCTTCGCCCGCGCCTGGTTCAAGCTGACCCACCGCGACATGGGGCCCAAGGTCCGTTACCTGGGCTCCGACGTGCCCGCCGAAGACCTGATCTGGCAGGACCCCGTCCCCGCCGGCAAGCAGGCATCGGACAGCGCGGTCGCCGACTTCAAGAAGGCGGTGCTGGACAGCGGCCTTTCGGTCAGCGAGCTGGTCAAGGCCGCATGGGCATCTGCCGGCACATACCGCCGGTCCGACCATCGCGGCGGCGCGAACGGCGCGCACATCCGCTTCGATGCGATCCGCAACTGGGCGGTGAACGATCCGGAAGAACTGACCCGGGTCCTCAACAAGCTGGACGATCTGCGCGGCGACATCTCGATGGCGGACGCCATCGTGCTGGGCGGCGCCGCGGCGATCGAGAAGGCGGCCAGGGACGGCGGTTTCGACATCAGCGTGCCCGTTTCCACGGGCCGCGGCGATGCGACCGAGGACCAGTTCGACGCCGAGAGCTGGGAGCCGCTGGAGCCGTTCGCCGACGGGTTCCGCAACTACCTGCGCACCAAGGCATCGGTGAAGACCGAGGACATGCTGATCGACCGGGCGGACCTGCTCGGCCTGTCGGTCCCGGAAATGACCGCGCTGCTAGGCGGCATGCGGGCACTGGGCGCGGTGAGCCACCATGCGGAGCACGGCGACAGCATCGGCGTCCTGACCGACCGGCCCGGCGTCCTGTCGAACGACTTCTTCACGAACCTGCTCCACATGGGCACTTTGTGGGAAGTGGTCGACGAGAGCGGCGACGAGGAGTTCGTCGGCAAGGAGCGTTCGACCGGCAAGGAACTGTGGCGCGCCACGCGCACCGACCTCGTCTTCGGGTCCAACTCGCAGCTTCGCGCCGTGGCCGAAGTCTATGCCGAGAACGGCAACGAGGAGAAGTTCGCGCGCGACTTCGTCAAGGCCTGGACCAAGGTCATGGAAGCCGACCGGTTCGACCTCGAATACGCCAAGTATCACTGATCCACACCGGATTGGATTAACGAACGGCCCCCGGCAGCGATGCCGGGGGCCGTTTCGTTTGTGCGGCAAAGGCGGTCACCCTGACCGCTTTTTCCGCGCGGACCGGTCCGGAACGCCATCGCATCCGGCGCGCTGTGAGGGTGAACCCCTGCATCCGAGGAACACCGCCCATGGCCGCCTACGACAATCTCGACCGCCTCCACATCGCCGGCCAGTGGCGGACCGGCAGCGGCGCGACACTGACCAATGTCTGCCCGTGGGACGAAAGCACCATCTTCGAGATGAAGGGCGCCACGAAGGACGACCTCGACGAAGCCTTTTCGGCCAGTGCCGAGGCGCAGAAGGAATGGGGCGCACTGCCGCCCGCCGCCCGCTCCGCCAAGATGCACGCGATCGCCGACGTGCTGGAAGCGCGCAAGGACGAGATTGGCGCATGGATCGTGCGCGAGGTCGGCGGCACGAAGCTGAAGGCGGCGCTGGAACTGATGCTGGTCACGCAGGTCGCGCGGCAGGAAGCCGCCGCCCTCCCCTTCATGGTCGAAGGCCTGATCCTGCCGGAAGACATTCCCGGGAAGGAAAGCCGCGCCTATCGCCAGCCGGCGGGCGTCGTCGCGCTGGTGTCCCCCTGGAACTTCCCGCTGCAGCTGACCGCGCGCACCCTGTTCCCCGCGCTCGCGCTCGGCAATGGCGTGGTCGTAAAGCCGGCGAGCGATTCGATCGTCACCGGCGGGACCGTGTTCGCCGCGATCTGTGAGGAGGCCGGCCTGCCCGAAGGCCTCGTCTCCGTCCTTCCCGGCTCGGGTTCGGAGATCGGCGACGCGTTCGTGCAGCATCCGGTCCCGTCGGTCGTCTCCTTCACCGGGTCGACACCGGTCGGCCGCGGGGTCGGCAAGGCCGCGCTCGATTCCGACCGGCTGAAGTCGCTGGAGCTCGAACTGGGCGGCAATTCGCCCATCGTCATCTTGGACGATGCGGATATCGACTACGCGGTCGAGGCCAGCGTCTGGGGCAAGTTCGTCCACCAGGGCCAGATCTGCATGATCGCCAATCGCATCGTGGTCGAGGACGCGGTGTATGACGAGTTCGCCGAGAAGTTCGTCGCGCGCACGAAGGAACTGGTTGTGGGCCGGCGCGAGGACCCCGCCTGCATGATCGGACCGATCGTCAATCGCGACCAGTTCGACGGGATCATGGAAATGATTGCCAAGGCGAAGGACGAGGGCGCGACCTGCGCGCTGGGCGGCGAGCCCGATGGGCTCGTAATCCCGCCCCACGTCTTCACCGATGTGGGCGAGGACAATTGCCTCGTCACCAACGAGATCTTCGGTCCCGTCGCCCCGATCCAGCGCGCGCGGGACGAGGACCATGCGCTGGAACTGGCAAACGCGACCGAGATGGGCCTGTCGAGTGCCGTCTTCAGCCGCGACGAAAAGCGCGCGCTCGCCTTCGCGCGCCGGATCGACGCGGGCATGACGCATATCAACGACCAGACGGTAAACGACAGTCCGTTCAGTCCCTTCGGCGGCGCCAAGAATTCAGGGATTGGCCGTTTCAACGGACGCTGGGCGGTGGACGCCTTCACCACGACCCACTGGATCAGCGTCCAGCACGAGCCGCGCCAGTTCCCCTTCAGCGCGGACGATATCGGCTAGATCCAGCCGCGATCCCGCAATTCGGACACCCGCGCCCGGCTGACCGGTGCGTCGATGCCGTTCGCCAGCACGAGGCGCACATTGCGCCCGTCCCGCTTCACGTCCTCCACCGCGTCGCGCGCGACCCACCAGCTGCGATGGACCTGTTCCCCCGCGATCCCGTCCAGTTCGGCTACCGCGTCGCGCATCCTGATGAGCACGAGTTCGGAACCCAGGGCGGTATGCGCGCGCACGTAATGGTCCTCCATTTCCAGCGCGAGCAGATCGCTGCCCAGCCGGGGCGGCAGGCGATCGAGGAAACGGGGACGTTCGGACGGAGGCTGAGCCGGAGAGGACTCCGGCAAAGGCACCCGTGTTTCAGCCGGCGCAGCATCGCCGGTCTCTTCCCTGGTCGCGGGTAGCAAATGAAAGACCGTCGTCACGATCGCGCCGACGACGAGGACAGAAACGTATTGGGCCAGCGCCACTTCCAGCGTCACGACCGCGCTGTCCCCGCGCCAGGTGTTCACGTGCCACACCAGTACCGACATCGGGACGGTGGCGATGGCCACGGCGGCGCCCCACAGGAACCAGGGGGGCAAGTCGAGCTTCGGGCCGAGGCCGACCACGATCGCGCCGATGGGCCGGTAGAAAGCGTATCCGGCCAGCGCCATGGCGATCCAGTACGCCATGCGTCCGGCCAGCCCCATGCTGCCGGTCCCCAGCGGACCCAGGAAACCCAGCAGCGCACCGATGGCGATCAGCACGCAGACATCGATGATGATCTGCCGCGCCAGCCGCGCGCCCCTGCCGTCCCCCATACGCTCCGTCCCCGGTTGCATGGCGCTATCCTAGCGCCCGTTCGCGCTTCGTGAAATGGCAAACCGGCGGAAAACCGCGCCATCCGCGAATGGCTGCGCCCGTTCGCGCAAGGCCCGTTGCCGGCGAACGGGCGTGCGGCAGGGTGACTCCATCATTCGTACCGGAGACCCGCCATGACCGCCGCCATCGTTCCCGCACCGTCCACCAATCCCCGGCCGGGCAACCGTAGCGCAATCGCGCGCAAGGGTTCGTTCGACATCGGCCCCGTCACCCGCACGATCGTCGGGCTGGTCTGCTTCACCATGACGTTCCTGTGCGTGGTGGCGCTGGGCAAGGCGGCGCTGGGCATGGTCGACAACCTGCATCACTACGCCAAGCTGCCGATCATCGTCCACGTCGCCACGGTGCTGCCGGCGATCCCGCTGGGCGGTTACCTGCTGCTGGCCCCCAAGGGCACGAAGCGGCACAAGCAGCTGGGCAAGATCTGGCTGCTGCTGATGCTGGCGACTGCGACCAGCGCGATCTTCATCCAGTCCTCGGGCGGGTTCAGCTTCATCCATATCTTCGTGCCCGTCACGTTCCATGCGGCATGGAAAGTCGTCGCCACGGCACGCAAGGGCGACATTGCGGGGCACAAGAAGCACCTGGTTTTCACCTACCTGGCCGCGCTGATGATCCCGGGCATCTTCGCCTTCGTCCTGCCGGGCCGCCTGATGAACGTGATGCTCCTGGGCTAGGCTCGCCCGACTATCAGGGCGTGGTCCGCGTACCCGAAGCGCCAAGCCAGAAGCCGGCATTGTAGGCGAGCCAGAGGATCGCGGGGATCGCCAGCACCAGCAGCACGATCTTGGCAACGCGCTTCGCCCGGGGGCTCACGATGCAGTGTCCTCCAGATCGGCATCGAGGCCGTAGGCGGTGTGGAGGACGCGGACGGCGAGCTCGGTCTCGTCCTCGTCGATCATCACGCTGACCTTGATCTCCGAAGTGGAGATCGCCTGGATGTTGATGCCGCGTTCGCTCAGAGCGCGGAACATGGTGGCGGCGACGCCGGCATGGCTCTTCATCCCGACGCCCACGACGCTGATCTTGGCGATGTGGCTGTCGGTGATGATACGGTTGAAGCCGATCTCGCCCCGCCGGTCCTCCAGCAGCGTCTGCGCCCGGGCGAGGTCCGCCTGCGGCACGGTGAAGGTCACGTCGGTCTCGCCCTTGTCGCGGCCCACGTTCTGGATGATCATGTCGACATTGATCGATGCCGCGGCGAGCGGCTGGAAGATTTCCGCCACCGCCCCGGGCTTGTCCGGCACGCGGGTCAGGATGATCTTCGCCTCGTTCTTGTCGTGCGCGATGCCGGTAACGTGCTGGCGTTCCATTTCGCCCCTTTCGATCATGGCGTTCATTTCGTCTTCGGACACGATCATCGTGCCCGGAAGGTCGTCGGCGGGCGTCGCGTCCTCGTCGTTGAAGCTGGAGAGGACCTGCAGCCGCACGCCTTCCTTCATCGCAAGCCCGACGGAGCGGGTCTGGAGGACCTTGGCACCCACCGATGCCAGCTCCAGCATTTCCTCGAACGTCACCGCCTTGAGCTTGCGCGCGCGGGACACGATGCGCGGATCGGTGGTGTAGACACCGTCCACGTCGGTGTAGATGTCGCACCGGTCGGCATCGATCGCCGCCGCGACCGCGACGGCCGAGGTGTCCGATCCGCCGCGGCCGAGCGTGGAGATGCGCCCGTCGGCGGAAATGCCCTGGAAACCCGGGATGACGGCGATGACGCCCTGTTCGAGCGATTCGAGCATGTCGGGCGCGTCGATATCCTCGATCCGCGCCTTGGCATGCGCCTCGATCGTGCGGACCGGCAGCTGCCAGCCGAGCCAGCTGCGCGCCTTGGCCCCCAGCCCTTGGAGCGTCAGTGCCAGCAGGCCGCTGGTCACCTGTTCGCCGCTGGAGACGACCACGTCGTACTCCGCCGGATCGTAGAGCGCGTGCGCCTCGCGGCAGAAGTTGACCAGCCGGTCCGTCTCGCCCGCCATGGCGCTGACCACCACCGCGACCTGGTTGCCGCCCGCGGCCTGCCGGCGCACGATTTGCGCGACGCGGCGGATGCGCTCGGTCCCGGCCATCGACGTGCCGCCGAATTTCATCACGATGCGTGCCACGTTGTGTGTTCGATCCCCGCTAGTCGCCAAGTCCGCGCGCTGTTACGGTCCGCCCATGGGCGATGCAACCGTAACTCCTGAAACCATCCGGCCGGACGAGGCCCGCCACTTCGGCATGCTGGCGCGCGAATGGTGGGATCCGAAGGGATCGTCCGCCATGCTCCACCGCCTGAACCCGGTGCGGCTGGGCTTCTTGCGCGAGGCGATCGACCTGCACTGGGGCGGCGATATCGAGAGCGTCCGCCCCCTTGCCGGCAAGAGCGCGCTCGACGTGGGTTGCGGCGCGGGCCTGCTGTGCGAACCGCTCGCCCGGCTCGGCGCGGACGTGACCGGCGTGGACGCCGCGCCCGAAAACGTGGCCGCCGCGGCCGCGCATGCGAAGGGCAGCGGGCTCGACATCCTGTACATGGCGGGAGAGGTCGGCGCGCTCGACATCGGTACCTTCGACCTCGTCACCTGCATGGAAGTGATCGAGCACGTGGCGGACAAGCCGGCCTTCGTCGCGGCGCTGGTCGCGCGGCTGGCACCTGAAGGCCTGCTGGTCCTGTCCACCCCCAACCGCACGCCGCAGTCGCGCCTGCTGCTGGTCGGCGCGGCGGAGGCCGTGGGCGCGGTCCCGCACGGCACCCATCACTGGGAGGACTTCGTCACGCCGGACGAGCTGGAGGCGCTGCTGACCGCCGCCGGGCTGACCGTGACGGAACGCAAGGGCATCGCCTACCGCCCTGCCAAGGGCCTGCACCTGTCGGACGACGAGAGCCTGAACTACATCCTCGCCGCGCGCCGTTAACGAGCCGGCCCTCCCGCTTCCATGATCTGGCGGACGAGGCCCGGGTCGTCGGTGAACACGCCGTCCGTCCCGATCCCGACCAGCAGCCGCACCATGGTCGCGACATCGCCCGTCGCGTTGTTGCCGGCATCGGTCTGGGCCATGGCGGGCAGGAAGATGTTCTCCTTGCGCAGGGTGAAGGCGTGGACGTCCAGCCCGCGCTCCTTCGCCGCGCGCAGCATCTCGCTGCCCTCGCCGTCTCCGATCACCATGCGCAGGTCCGCGCCGATCGCATCGGCGTAAGTGGCGATTTCGGCTACGCCCGCAGGGCTCGCCATCTCGATATAGCTCAGCTGCGGTTCGTCCGCCGGGCCGCCGTCGCTCTTCATCAGCTGCACCAGCCGGAACTCGCTGCGCTGCTTCAGACGGCGCAGCGGCCCGATCTCGAAGCATTGCAGGAACACCGGATCGTCCGGACGGACGCCCAGCCGGTCCAGTTCCAGCAGCAGCAGGTCGACCACGTCGATACCGGCATCCTGAAGCAGGAAGTCGGGATGCTTCAGTTCGGGATAGATCCCGATCAGCCGACCGGTCTCCGCCTCCTTCGCACGGACCAGCGTCACGATCTCCTCCAGCGTCGGCACCTGGTAGAGATCGTTGAAGCGCGTGTTGGCCGGCCGGATGGACGGCAGGCGTTCGCGCGCGCGCAGCGAGCGCAGTTCCGCCAGCGTGAAGTCTTCCGCGAACCAGCCGTTCAGCAGTTCCCCGTCGATCGTCTTGGACCGGCGCCGGTCAGCGAACTCCTCGCGCTCGGCCACGTCGGTGGTCTGCGAGATGTCGTTTTCGTGCCGCGCGACCAGTACGCCGTCCTTCGTCACCACCAGGTCCGGCTCGACATAGTCGGCGCCCTGGTCGATCGCGCGCTCGTAGGCGGCGAGCGTATGCTCCGGCCGTTCCCCGCTGGCGCCGCGATGCGCGATAATCAGCATGTCATCCTCCCCGATTGCGCGCAGGCCGTCCGGGTCCGCCGGGGCCACCGCACCAACCCGCTCGATCATCTGCGACGATGCCGGCACGGCCGCCAGCATCGCCCCGATTGCCGCCGCCAGAGCAGCCAGCCGCTTCAGCACAGCGCATCCTTCCATTCGCCTTCGGCAAAACCGACCAGCACCCGATCGCCCTCGTCCGTCTCAACCACGGGTCGCTTGATGAGGCTGGTATGTTGCAGCATGAGGTCGATCGCCTTCGCCCGGTCGATACCGGCCTTCGCGTCCTCGTCCAGCTTGCGGAAGGTGGTGCCGCGCCGGTTGAGCAGCGTCTCCCATCCGCACGCATCCGCCCATCGTTCCAGCGTCGCGCGATCCGCGCCTTCCTTCTTGTAGTCGTGGAAGGCGTAAGCGATCCCGTTGGCGTCGAGCCACTTGCGGGTCTTCTTTACCGAATCGCAGTTGGGGATTCCGTATATCCGGATGGTCATGGCTTCGGAGCACCTCGGGGCAGACATGGACCGCATGGACCACGGTCCTGGGGACAAAAAACCGGCCCGCCTTCCGCCGTTTCAGGCAGGACGAAAGTGGCGGGGAAGCGGGTCATGCGGGCGAGCCTAGCGCGCCCCTTGCGTGTAGGACAGAGCCACTTTCGCTCGCCGTGCCCGTATCAGGCTGGCGGCGCGCCGAGGCCGATGAGGGTCATCACCGCCGCTTGGCCGACCATCGTCGCCAGCCAGTAGAAGATGACGCCCCAGATCGTGCGCCACTTCACCCGCCGCACCCGCATGGTCACGATGAAGGCCGGGGCGACGAAGCCGATCCAGATCACCACCGCGCTGCCGATCGCCATCGTCCACTCGCCTGCCTGCGGCGGCGCCAGGATCAGCGCGCCCGCGAGGATCGAGGCGAACCAGAACTGGGCCGCCGCCACCAGGATCAGGGTTTCGGGCCGGGGCAGCGCGCGCCCGCGGCGGCGCAGGAATACCACGCCGATCAGCAGGCCGACCAGCGTGGCCGCGAGGATGGGCAGGAGGTTCTGCAATATGTAGATCATGCCGTTTCGCTTTCCCCCGGCATCGTGCCGGGACGCAGATAGGCGAACATGTGCGCCACGTAGTCCGCCTTGCCCAGTTCCACGTCGTTGGCGCGCAGGATGGCGTAGGCGGTCATCACGTGGAAGTAGAACTGGGGCAGCGCCCAGTCGCGCACATATTGCCCGGCCGTCAGGTCGAAGACCATGCCGGCGGGTATCGCATGGGCCACGGGCCGGTCGGGATCGTCCGGAACCGGTCCGGAGGCGAGGTCGCGCACGGCGTCCAGCGTCTCCGCGAGGCGGGCCCGTGCATCGGCCAGCGTGCCCGGCGCATCGCCGGCCATGCGTCCTTCGTCCAGCAGCGCCGCGACCTGCGGCGGAAACTCTTCGTCCCGCAGGCGGTGCATGCCTTCCAGCGCCTGGACGCAGGCGAAGCGGACCTGCGTCGCCAGCGGGAACATGTCGTCGGCCAGCCGCGCACCCGTCAGCGCGTCCGCACCGTCACTCTTTTCCGCCTTTTCGAGCCAGCCGGACAGCGCCCCGAGCATCTGGAGATAGCTGGGGGCGAGGAATTCGAGCAGTGTCATCGGCAGTCTTGGTCCCGGTTCGAGGGCGGATGGCGAGGGATTTCGCGACCTAGGCGTGGGCGTATCTTAACGATGGCTGAGGCGAAACCCCGTGCGCGACGTAGCGTTGCCCTGCAAGGCGCGGTCGATGCCGGTGAAAGGGCAGGTGAAAGGCGCGTCGATACAAGCCGTTTGAATAAAGCGATTTTTGCACGGGACCTTAATGGACATTGGTGCATTGTCGTTGCGGGGCCAATCCTACGCATTGAACGGAGACGAACGCCATGGCCGATGGCGATGACAGGAAAGCCAGGCTGAAGTCGTCCAACCAGGCGATGTCCGCGATTCAGAAGGACGCTAGCCGCGACCCGTTCGTCGGCTCGTCCGGCCTGCTGTTCGAACAGGCGATGGCGCAGACCCGCATGGCGGTGTGCCTGACCGATCCCAGCCTGCCGGACGATCCGATCGTCTTCTGCAACGACGCGTTCGAACGGCTGACCGGATATCGCCAGGAAGAGATCGTCGGCCAGAACTGCCGCTTCCTGCAGGGGCCCGACACGGACCAGGACCGCGTGACGCGCATTCGCGACGCGATCCGGGACGAGGAGGTCGTCGTCGTGGAACTGCTGAACTACCGCAAGGACGGCAGCAGCTTCTGGAACACGCTGCACCTGGGTCCGATCTACGACGAGAACGGCAAGCTCAAATATTTCTTCGGCAGCCAGTGGGACGTGACCGACATCCACCAGTCGCGGGCGGAGGAACGCCACGCGAAGGCGATGGCGCGCGAAGTGTCCCACCGCCTCAAGAACGTGTTCGCCGTCATCGGCGGCATCGTGAACATCACCGGCCGGTCCATGGGCACGCGCGACGTGGCGACCAAGATCAACGAACGGATCCAGGCGCTCGGCCGGTCATACGAACCGACGCTGGACGAAGCGATCCTGGGCACGATCCATGTCGGCGATTCGATCCGCGCGGTGCTCGGCCCCTACGATCCCGAAGGGGACCGCATCACCTTCCACGGCAACGGCGTCCGGACGGAGCCCAACGCGATTTCCGCGATCGGCCTGACGCTGCACGAACTGGCGACCAATGCGTCCAAGTACGGCGCGCTGTCCAATTCGGACGGCACGGTCGACGTGCGCTGGGAACATGTGCGCGACAAGCTGTCGCGCCGCTCGCTGGAAATCGAATGGAAGGAACGCGGCGGCCCGCCCGTGACCGCGCCCGATCCCGACAAGGGAACCGGTTTCGACATCGCCCACAAGCTGCTGTCGCATTCGAACGGCATCCTCGAAACCGAATGGGAAGAAGACGGGCTCCATGCCCGCATCATCCTCCCGATCTCGAACTGAAGAACCGGCACTCATGAAAATGTTCCTCGTCCTCGAAGACGAACCCCTTATCGCCATGGACCTGAAATTCGCGTTCGAGGACGCGGGTCATGAAGCGGTGACCACGTCCGATTGCAGCAATGCGTGCGAGGTGATTTCCGGAGGCAAGATCGCCGGGGCGGTGCTCGACGTGAACCTGGGCGAAGGCAGGACCTGCGAAAAGGCCGCGAACGAACTGCACCGGCGCGGCATCCCGTTCGTGCTGCACACGGGCGATCTCGACCGCGTCGGCGAATATCTGCGCGACCTCGACGCCCCGATCCTGTCCAAGCCGCGCGCCGCCAACCAGGTAGTGGAACACATCCTGCAAATGGCCAGCTGACTCCCGCGCGTCAGCGCGCCAGGTTTGCATCGGCGATAGCCACGGCGAGGGCGTCCGCCGCGTCCGCACCGGCTATGGCCGCGCCGGGCAGCAGGATCTTCAGCATCGCCTGGACCTGCGTCTTTTCCGCGCCGCCCGTGCCGACCACCGCTTTCTTGACCAGCCGCGCGGCGTGTTCGTTGACCGTCAGGCCACGCCCGTCATAGGCCGCGCCGCAGGCGGCCAGCACGCAGCCGCGCGCCTGCGCCAGCTTCAGCGTCGATTGCGGGTTCTTGTTGACAAAGACCTCCTCGCACGCGGCGCGGTCCGGCCGGTGGGCGGCGATCACCGCGGCCAGCGCCCCGTGGAGAGTCGCCAGCCGTTCCGCCATCGGGGCCTTTGCCGGCGTGGGGATCTGCCCGTTGGCGATGTGGGACAGGCGGCTGCCCTCGACCCGGATCACGCCCCATCCGGTACAGGACAGGGACGGATCGAGGCCGAGAATGATCGTCATCGCCATGCCGCCGCGCGCGCCCTGGCGGGTCAGGCGTCCAGCTTTTCCATGACCTCGTCGCTGATCTCGTAATTGCCCCACACGGTCTGGACGTCGTCGTCGTCGTCCAGCATGTCGATCAGCTTGAGCAGCGTGGCCGCGTTCTTCTCGTCCATGTCGACCGTCAGGTTGGGCTTCCAGGCGAGCTTCACGTTTTCCGGCGAACCGAGCGCCTTTTCCAGCGCGTCCGCCACGGCATGGAGGTCTTCCGCAGCGGTCCAGATCGTGTGGCCGTCGGCCGTGCTCTCGATGTCTTCCGCGCCGGCTTCCATGGCGGCTTCCAGCACCTTGTCCTCGCTCCCCGCATCCGCCGGGTACTCGATCAGGCCGAGCCGTTCGAAGCCGTGCGCGACCGAGCCTTCCTGGCCCAGGTTCCCGCCGTTCTTGCTGAAGGCGGTGCGGATGGAGGTGGCGGTGCGGTTGCGGTTGTCGGTCAGCGCCTCGACGATGATCGCGCTGCCGCCCGGGCCGTAGCCCTCGTAGCGCACTTCCTCGTAGTTCTCGCCGTCGGCGGCGGTTGCCTTGTCGATCGCGCGCTGGATATTGTCCTTGGGCATCGACTGCGCCTTGGCGGTATTGACCGCCAGCCGCAGGCGCGGGTTCATTTCCGGATCGGGCATCCCCGACTTCGCCGCCACCGTGATCTCGCGGCTGAGCTTGGAAAACAGGTTGGACCGTTTCTTGTCCTGGGCACCCTTGCGGTGCATGATATTCTTGAATTTGGAATGGCCTGCCATGGGACTTTCTCTGGGCTGAATGCACCATTTCGTAAGCGAGAATGGATAGCCGCCTTAACCCCATGACCATGCAAGCCTCAACCCTTCCCGAACATGTGCCGCCGCGCCAGTCCACGACCGGTGAATGGACGGCGTTCTGGCGCTTCGTCCGAAAGCCCACGATGCCGGCCCCCGGACGAGCGCCGATCGGGCGTGCCGCAAGCGGCATCGCGCGGATGGTATTGCTCGACTACCTGCTGATGATCGCGCTTATGCTGGTGGCCGGGGCGCTCGTGGCGGCGGGCGTTCCGATGCCGGAAAGCGACCTGGTGGGCGCGGACTGGGATGCGATGCTGATCGTCTTCGCGCTGGTGCTGGCGCCGCTGGGCGAGGAATTCGTGTTCCGCGGCTGGCTGACCGGACGCCCGGCGCTGGTCTGGAGCACGCTGGCGCTGGTCGCCGGCGGGCTGGGCGCAGTGCTGTTTGCCGGCACGCCGGTATTGGCGGGCGTGCTCGTGCTGGCGGGCATACTGGCGGCGCTGCTCGCCGCGATCTTCATGTGGAAGCGGCCGCGTTACGAGTGGAGCCCCCGGGTTTTCAAGGCGCTGTTCTGGACCAGCACGCTCGCCTTCGCGCTCGTCCACCTGACGAACTATTCGGAAGGCTCGCTGCTGGCCCTGCTCCCCTTCGTCCTGCCGCAATTCATCGGCGGGACCATCTTCGGCTATGTGCGCGTGCATTACGGCCTGTGGGCCAGCGTGATCGTCCATGCGCTGCACAACAGCGTGGTAGTGGCGATCGCGCTGTCGGCGATGTCGGCGGCGGAGCGGGCCGGCGGGGCCTAGCCCGATTTGCGCGAGCGTCGATGGCTCGCGAAGAAATCCCACAACACGCCGTTGTCGACCACCCAGCTGTGGCCGCCTTCGACTTCCATGCGGCTGACGACATCCGCGCCGTCCTCGCAGGCGCCGAAACGGTGTTCGTAGGTGTCTTCGTCGATCCAGGTGACGAGCGGGCCCCATTCGCAGCCGTTGAGCGCCGCCCAGCGGCGTTCGGCCGCCGGCATGGAGTAGCCCCAGCGCATGCCCTGCCCGCCCCAGAGCGGATTGGTCCTGTCTTTCGTGCCGGCAAAGGCGATGACCGGAACGGGATTGTCGGGCCGGCAGCTGGCCGGATCGACCTGCGCATGGTTTTCCGGGAGCGCCCGGCCGGCGCGCAGGCCCACGACCGGGGCGATCGCGGCGTAGCGGTCGCTGTCGGCACAGCCCAGCCAGGAGGTCATCCGCCCGCCGCCCGAAAGCCCGGTGGCATAGACGCGCTCCGGATCGACGCAGCCCTGCGCGACCAGCGCGTCCGCGATCCCGCCAAGATAGGCCACGTCGTCCCGGTCGTCCGGACCGGGTATTTCGCCGGCCACGGTCGGCACGCCCGGAATGTTCCAGGCGAAGCCGCGTTCGAGCGGTATGCCCGCATCGGGAGCGACCACGATGAAGCCTTCGGCGTCGGCCGTCGCGGCGAGCGCGCTGTCGCGCAGCATCGCGGCGCCGGTGCTGCCGCTGCCGTGGAGGAGGAATACGAGCGGGAGAGGTTCGCCGCCGGCGCGATAGGCGCTCGGCGCATGGACCGTTACCGCGCCCTGCGCCCCAGAAAGCGCGACCGATGCCGTCTCACCCGCGGCGGGCAATGCGCATTGTGCGGCCGCAGTGGCCGGGAACATGGCGGCCACGACCGCCAGACATATCGCTTTTCGCATTCCGATCCCCTCTTCTGGCGGCGCGGCTTTACCGCTTCGTAGCCGCGCAGGTCTACCCGTTCAGGACGATCCCGCCATTGGGATGCAGCACCTGTCCGGACATGTAGCTCGAATCCTCGCAGGCGAGGAACAGGAACGCGGGCGCGACCTCGTTCGGCTGCCCCGGACGCCCCATCGGCGTATCCTCGCCGAAATCGTCCATTTCCTGCGGCGGCTGGCCGCCCGACGGGTTGAGCGGCGTCCAGATCGGACCGGGCGCCACGGCATTAACGCGAATGCCGTCCTCGATGAGGTTTCCGCTCAGCGATCGCGTAAAGGCGGTGATCGCCCCCTTGGTGGAGGAATAGTCGAGCAGGATGGGCGCGCCCTTGTACATGGTCACGCTGGTGCAGTTTACGATCGCCGCGCCCTTCTTCAGGTGCGGGCGCGCGGCCTGCACCAGGTAGAACATGGAAAAGATGTTCGTCTGGAAAGTGCGCTGCAGCTGTTCGGTGGTGATGTCCTCGATATCGTAGTCGGGGTGCTGCTCGCCCGCGTTGTTGACGAGGACGTCAAGCTTGCCGAATTTCTCGATCGTCTCCTCGACCAGCTTCTGGCCGGTCTCCTCCTTGCCGAGATCGCCGCGGAAGGTGAAGGCCCGGGCCCCTTCCGCCTCGCACAGTTCGCGGGTCTTTTCCGCGTCCTCGTCTTCGCTGAGATAGGCGATCGCGACATCCGCGCCCTCGCGCGCGAACAGCACGGCCGTGGCCCGGCCTATGCCGCTGTCCGCCCCCGTCACGATGGCGCTCTTGCCCTTCAGGCGGCCGGAGCCGGGAAAGCGCGGCTGCCAGTCGGGCTTCTTGTCCATGTCCGCTTCGGAACCCGGCATGCGCGGCTCCTCGACGGTCGGTTCGATGAAGGCGGTGTCGGTCGCTTCGCGACTGCTGTCGGCGGGGCTGGTCATGGGGTTGCTCCTTGTATGGCTCTTACGAAGCCAAGGAGCGGGCCATGCGATCGTTCCGCAATCGACATTTGTCAGTCCGGCCGGCGGCTCCGGCCACCAACCGTGGGCGGGCCGTACCCACAGGGCTCAGCCCATGCCGAGCGCGGCCTTGTAGGTGTCGAGGATGGTCTCCTGCTCGCTGCGGTCGTCCGGCGTCATCTTCCTCAGGCGCACGATCTGCCGCATGATCTTGACGTCGTAGCCGACCGCCTTCGCTTCGCCGTAGACGTCGCGGATGTCGTCGGCGATGCCCTTCTTCTCTTCCTCGAGGCGTTCGATGCGCTCGATCAGCAGGCGCAGGCGGTCGTCAGAGGCTTCGGCCATCTCGTCAGGTCTCCGTTGGAATTGAGAATCGGTTGCCGGGTTCGATAGCGGCGCGTCCGGACAGCGTGAAGCCGCCTTTCCACAAGCTGGCGCGAGGTCCCTAGCGCAGGTCCGGCCGGTTCCTAGTGAGGCTCTTTTCCATCGCTTCGATCTGTTCCTGCGTGGCGGGCTGCTGCCGCGTCGCCTTCCATTCGTCCTGTGGCATGCCGTGGATCAGTTCGCGCGCCTGCGCCTTGTCGCCCGGATAGCCCGCATCGCGGATCCAGTCCGCAAGGCAATTGCGGCAGAACCCGGCAAGTCCCATCAGTTCGATGTTCTGCGCATCGTGCCGGTGCCGCAGGTGCCGGACGAGCCGCCGGAATGCAGCCGCCGCCACGGCATCGTCCAGCCGGTCCAGATCGTCGGCCGCGTCGGGTGTGGCATTCGTATCCATCGCGCAAATCCCTTGTCTTGCAATATGCCGCTGTCATAGCAGCCCCTATGGAAAAGCTCGACCCGAGGGGCCGCAAGGTCAAGATTCTCGCCACGCTCGGCCCGGCGAGCCGCGATCCCGACATGCTGCGCCGCCTGTTCAAGGCCGGAGCGGACGCCTTCCGCGTCAACATGAGCCATGGCGACCACGCGACCCACGCCGCCACGATCAAGGCCGTGCGCGACCTGGAAAAGGAATTCGGCCGCCCGATCGCGATCCTGTGCGACCTGCAAGGTCCCAAGCTGCGCGTCGGTACCTTCAAGGACAGTCGGGCCGTCATCCGCCATTCGGGACATTTCACGCTCGACCGCCGCGACGAGCCGGGCGACGAGACGCGCGTCTTCCTGCCCCATCCCGAGCTGTTCGGCCTGATGCAGAAGGGCCAGCGCCTGCTGATCAACGACGGCAAGATCCGCCTGCGCGTGATCCGGGCGGACGAGGACGAGATCCTGTGTTCGGCCGAAGTCGGCGGCGTCATCTCGGACCGCAAGGGCGTGAACGTGCCGGATGCCGAAGTGCCGATCCCGGCGCTGACGGAAAAGGACCGGCGCGATCTCGCCTTCGCGATGAGCCAGGGGGCGGACTGGATCGGCCTGAGCTTCGTCCAGCGGCCCGAGGATCTGGCCGAGGCCCGCAAGCTGATGGGCGGACAAGGATCGCTTTGCGCCAAGATCGAGAAGCCGAGCGCGGTGCGCCGGCTGGACGAGATCCTCAACCTGTCCGACGGGGTGATGGTCGCGCGCGGCGATCTGGGCGTGGAACTGGAAGCCTACGAAGTCCCGCCGCTGCAGAAGGACATCGTCAACCGGGCGCGGCTGGTTGGCAAGCCGGTGATCGTGGCGACCCAGATGCTGGAAAGCATGATCGAAAGCCCCGCCCCGACCCGGGCCGAAGTCTCCGACGTGGCGAACGCGGTCTATGACGGGGCGGACGCGGTGATGCTGAGCGCGGAAACCGCCGCCGGCGAATGGCCGGAAGAAGCGGTCACCATGATGCACCGCATCGCGAAGCAGGTGGAGGAAGACGACGGCTATCTTGCCCGCGTCCGCTTCCTCGACACGCCGCCCGATCCGACCACGGCGGACGCGCTGGGCCATGCCTGCATGACCATTGCCGACACGGTCCCGATCAGTGCGATCACGGTGTTCACCAGTTCCGGCAGCACCGCGCGCCGCGTGGCGCGCGAGCGGCCGAGCGTGCCGATGATGGTGCTGACCCCGTCCATGAAGACGGCGCGCCGGGTGGCGCTGCTATGGGGTGCACATCCCGTTGCCACCAAGGATATCGGCAGCTTCGAGGAGATGATCGGCAAGGGCAAGCGCATGGCGCTGCGGCACGGCTTCGGCCAGGCGGGCGGCAAGCTGGTGGTGCTGGCCGGCGTTCCGTTCGGCACGCCCGGGTCCACCAATTTGCTCCATGTCGTGACCCTGACCGGCGACGAGCTGGACCGCCACCGGGACTGACCGTCAGGTCGGCGCGATCGGTTCGTTCTGCGGCACGCCGCAGCGTTCCAGCGCATCGGCGACGGTCCGGTGGAACTCGCTGCGTTCCCCGCCATAGGGCTTCAGGCGCTCCGCCACCGGCTCGTGCGTTTCGGCGAAGCGGACGGTGATGTCGTCCTCGCTCAGTCGCTCGACCAGCCGGAGCAGCATCGCGGCCCCGCTCGCGTCCACGGCGTTCACCGCCCGCATGTCCAGCACCAGGCATTCGACGCCATCGTACCAGCCCAGCCGGGAGACGATCTGGTCCTCGCAATAGGCGCTGTTGCCAAAATAGATGGACCGGTCGATGCGGACCACGAGCACGGGCAGGGTTTGGATCTCGACATCGTCGCGGTCGTAGGAACGGTATGTCTCCCCGCCATCGTCGGTACCGACTCGCGTGACGCGGGGCACGGAGGAGAACCACAAATAGTGGATAAGGCCGAGCGCGGCCCCGATGCCGAGGCCAAAGCGGACGCCGAGCAGGAGCGTTGCCAGGAATGACAGGGCGATGATCGCCCCTTCCGTGCGGTCGTGCCCCCAGACCTGCCGCATGTCGCGCATCTTCACGAGCCCGAAGACCGCACTGATGACGAGTGCGGCCAGCGCGGTGCGCGGCAGGTAGGCGAGCAGCGGCGCCAGCAGGAACAGCACCGCCAGAACGCAGACCGAAGCGACGACCGAGGCTAGCGGGGTACGCCCCCCGCTGTCCTCGACCAGTGCGGACCGGCTGAGGCTGGCGCCGATGGCGTAGCCCCCGGTCAGGGCGGCGGCGATGTTGCCCGCCCCCAGCGCCACGGCCTCCCGGCTGGTATCGAGGTTGCTGCGATCGCGGCCGGCGAGCGACTTGGCGACCGCCGTGGCCGTGACGAAGATGATGATGGCAACGGCGAAGCTGCTGGGGAGCAGCTGTATCCAAAGCGCCATGCCCCCATCCGGGAACGAGAGGCGCGGCATGGCGGAATCGATCGCTTCGACGGTCGGCACGTCGTGCGGAACCATCGCCGCGACGCAGGCCGCGCCGACGATGATCGCGAGCGGCAGGGACTTCGCGATACCCTGCCGGTAAGGCGGATGCAGGCCGGCCTTCCAGAGCAACGGCTCTGCATAGCGATGCGCCAGCAGCAACACGATGAGCGCCGCGACGCCGATAAGGGCGGTCGTCGCATCGAAGCCGGGCAGACCCTGCCACAGGCCCGCGAGCGCATCCGGCAGGTTCCCTGCGCGCCCCGCCTCGATCCCCAGGAGCGTCGGCAGCTGGCTCGTGGCGATGAGAACCGCGGCAGCGGCGGTGAAGCCCAGCAGCACGGGTTCGCTGATGAAATTGACCAGCCTCCCCAGCCCGAGCGCGCCGAGGACGACCAGCATCGCGCCCGCCTGCAGGCCGATGATCATGGCAGCTGTCAGCGGCTCTCCTCCGGCGGACGTCGCCGCCTCCGCGATCACGAGCGAAACGAGGGCCACGGGTCCGGTGGAAACGAAGGCGCTCGTCCCAAACAGGAGATACAGCAGCGGCGGAAGCAAGGAAGCGTAGAGCCCCGTTTCCGGCGGCAGCCCGGCAAGTTGCGCATAGGCCATGGCCTGCGGTACAAGCAGGATCGAAAGTACCAGTCCGGCGATGACGTCCTTGCCGATCGATTCCGGGTCGAACCGGCCGATCCGTCCCGTCTTCGGTTTCAACGCGTCGCCGACCATGCCGCTCCTTCCTTGCCGACCCAACCTACGGGAAGGGCATTCGGTTGCAAGGACGGCAATTGTCGGGTTTGGCGGGAGGCCGCGCGTCAGTCCTCCGGGCTGGCAGCGGCCCGTTCGAGCCGCGCGCGCGTTTCTGTCTCGCCGATCAAAGGCAGCAGCTCGCCCATGTCGGGGCCATGATCCATGCCCGTCAGTGCCTGGCGCAGCGGGAGGAACAGCGCCTTGCCCTTGCGTCCGGTCTGCTCCTTCAGCCGCCCGGTCAGCGATGCCCAGGGATCGTCACCCCACTCGAGACCCTGCGCGGCGACCGCGAGGTAGCCACGGTCGTCCGCTTCGAACGCGATCTCTGCGACAGGTCCGGTGACGAGCCGCCACCATTCGGCAGCCTCGCCGATGGTCGAGATGTTCGGCCGGATCGCGTGCCAGCCCGCCTTGTCCATACCCTCGGGCAGGCGAGCGGCCACATCGTCGTAGTCCAGCCGGTGCACGATCGCAGCGTTCAGGCGATCCAGCTCCGCATCGTCGAAACGCGCCGGCGCGCGGCTGAAGGTCGAAAGATCGAACCCCTCGACCAGCACCCGCCGGTCGGCGATCGGCTCGACCGGCTGCGAGGTGCCGAGCCGCGCCAGCAGCGCGACCAGCGCTGCCGGCTCCAGCCCGCGTTCGCGGAAGGCATCGCAGCCCAGCGAACCGAGCCGTTTCGATAGCTTGCCCTCGGCGCCGACCAGCAGTGCCTCATGCGCGAAGCGCGGCATTTGCTGCGCTTCGTGCTGCGCAGCAAGAAGCGCGGTAAACATCTGGATCTGCACTGCCGTGTTGGACACATGGTCTTCGCCCCGCAGCACGTCGGTCACGCCCATGTCGAGATCGTCGACCGCGCTCGGCAGCATATAGAGCCAGCTTCCGTCCGCCCGGCGGATGACCGGGTCCGACAGCTGCGCGGCATCGAATTTCTGCGTTCCGCGGATGCCGTCTTCCCACACGATCGGTTCGTCATGATCCAGCTTGAAACGCCAGTGTGGCGCAACGCCCTCGGCGTCCTTCGCCGCGCGCTGTTCGTCGGTGAGATCAAGCGCGGCGCGATCGTAGATCGGCGGCTTGCCCCGGCCGAGCAGGATCTTGCGCTTCAGTTCCAGTTCCTGCGCCGTCTCGTAAGCAGGATAAACGCGGCCCGCAGCCTTCAGCCGATCGAACGCGGCATCGTAGAGGGCGAGCCGTTCGCTTTGCCGCGCCTCGCCGTCGGGTTCCATGCCGAGCCAGGCAAGGTCCTGCCGGATCGCGTCGACATACTCTTCGCGGCTGCGCTCCGCGTCGGTATCGTCGATGCGCAGCAGGAACCTGCCGCCGTCCCTTCGTGCCAGCATCCAGTTGTGAAGCGCGGTCCGGATGTTGCCGACATGCAGGCGGCCGGTCGGCGAAGGGGCGAAACGGGTGGTTGTCATGGCGCTTGCGCGTAAAGCGGGGACGGGGCAGGAACAAGTCGTTTGCAAGGGGAGGAAGGCAACGATGGTGATCCGTGTTCTCGTCGCGCTGGGTGCAAGCGCGCTGGCCCTGGGTGTTCCGGCGGTTTCGGCAGCGCAGGATGCCACCCCGGCGATCGACGGTGTCGCTGCCGAAAAGGCTTGCAAGAAGCTCAAGGGCAAGGCGGCACAGGATCCGACAAAGCTGGAAGCGTGTCACAATGCCGGCCGGGCGTACGGCACGGGGGACTACGGCGTCAGCGAGCGCAGCGCGGCGCTTTCCGAAGAATACCTGGCCAAGGCGTGCAATGGCGGGCTGGGCAAATCCTGCAGCCTGCTGAGCTGGTACTATCTCGACAACAGTGCCTACCAGACGGACGCCGCGGTTTCCCGCAAATGGGACGAGAAGGGCTGCGAAGTGGGCGATGCGACCGCGTGCAGCGGCATGGGCTACTGGCTCGGCGAGGACGGCGACATAGAAGCGGCGAAGCAGTATTACCGCAAGGCCATCGAGTTGCGGCCGGACTACGAGTACGCGAAGAAGAAGCTCGCCGAGCTGGAGGCGAAGCAGGCCGACTGATCGCAAGGCGAGCGCCCGGACGAAGCGCTCACTGGGTGTAGAGCGTGATGCTGGTGCCCTCGCCTTCCAGCACGATGGCATTCGTTGGGGTCCGCCGCGCACTCACCGCATTGTCCAGCGCGGCGATCGCCGCATCCTCCACCGGTTCTCTCGCCCTGTCGCACAGTTCCTTGTCGACCTTGCGGGTTGCCAGTTCACCGTCCCGCAGGGCGTAGCTCCATTCCGGCGCGAGGCAATCCGACTGCAGCATGATCGCATCGGCATCGATCGACACGGTCATGCCCCAAGGCAGGTCGACCTCGTTGCCGCCTGCTCCCGCTACCCGGTATTCCCCTTCGAGGCTGGCCGGTATGTCCGATGGATCCGCGGCGGGCGCCGTTTCGGGAACCCCGGATGGTAGGGTAGCCTCCCCTTCCGGAGGCCCGGCTTCCGGTTGACACGCGGTGGCCGACAGACAGCCGACAATGAACAGATATCGGATCATGGGGAGAACCTAGCAGACCCGGTGCGGGGGCCGTCCAGCGAAAACGGGCGACGGAACTCTCGCTGCGCGCATCCGTCCTGAAGGCATACCCCGAACCCGCAACGGACAGAGACCTTTCCATGACCAGAATACTCGTGCTGTACTATTCCTCCTATGGACACACCGAAGCGATGGCCGACGCCGTCGCGCAGGGGGCGCGCGACGAAGGCGCCGAGGTGACCGTCGCCCGCGTGCCCGAGACCGCGCCCGACGAAATCGTCGAGCAGGCGGGCTTCAAGACCGATCACGACCACCAGACGATCGAACCCGAAGATCTGCCGGATTACGACGGGATCATCGTCGGTTCGCCCACGCGCTACGGCCGCCTGACGTCCCAGATGGCCGCGTTCTGGGATCGCACCGGACCGATCTGGCAGGAAGGCAAGCTGGTCGGGAAGATCGGCGCCAGCTTCACCTCGACCGCGTCGCAGCACGGGGGCCAGGAGACGACCCACGCCTCGCTGCAGAACAACCTGCTGCATCACGGCATGATCATCACCGGCCTCGATTACGGATACGAGAAGCTGGTCGATTTGAGCGAGGTCGCCGGTGGATCGCCCTATGGGGCATCGACCATTGCGGGCGGCGACGGCAGCCGGCAGCCGAGCGAAACCGATCTGGGCGGCGCGCGCTATCTCGGCGCGAAGGTCGCGCGGATCGCCAAGAAACTCGCCGGATAGGCCGTCGGGAAAGCCGGCACGAAAAAGCCCCGCCGGATCGCTCCGGCGGGGCTTTTCTTGTGCCCGAGGCTGCCCGGCTTATTCGCCGTCCTTCGCCTCTTCGTTCAGGTAGTCGCCCGCATCGGCATCGGTGCCGTGCGTTTCGCCTTCCATGGTCGCCAGCGGATCGTCGCCGACGGCCGCTTCGGGGCCCTGGGCCAGTTCGGCTTCGTGCTCTTCCTCGGCCGTCTGCGCAGCGATGATGGCTTCCTGCGCCTTCTTCCACTGCGCCTTCAGGGCTGCGTCGCGGCTGGAGGCCGTGACACGCAGGCGGTTCATGCCCGCACCGGTGCCGGCCGGGATGAGACGGCCCACGATGACGTTCTCCTTGAGACCGATCAGCGTGTCCTTCTTGCCCTCGACAGAAGCCTGGGTCAGCACACGCGTCGTTTCCTGGAAGGACGCCGCCGAAATGAAGGAACGGGTCTGCAGGCTCGCCTTGGTGATCCCGAGCAGGATCGGCGTGCCCTGGGCCGGCTTCTTGTTGCGGCCCAGCTTGGAGTTGACCTCGTTCATCTCCTCGTAGTCGACCTGTTCGCCCGGCAGCAGCGTGGTGTCGCCACCATCGGTGATCTCGACCTTCTGCAGCATCTGGCGAACGATCACTTCGATGTGCTTGTCGTTGATCTTCACGCCCTGCAGTCGGTAGACTTCCTGGATCTCGTTCACGAGATACTCGGCCAGCGCTTCCACGCCCATCACGTCGAGGATGTCGTGCGGGTTGGGCGAACCGGAGACGAGCGTGTCGCCCTTCTTGACGTGGTCGCCTTCCTGCACGTCGATCACCTTGGTCTTGGCGATCAGGTACTCGACGGGATCGCCCTCTTCCGGAACGATCGCGATCTTGCGCTTGGCCTTGTACTCGCGGACGAACTCGATCTTGCCGGAAATCTTGGCGATGATCGCATTGTCCTTGGGTACGCGGGCTTCGAACAGCTCGGCAACACGCGGCAGACCGCCGGTGATGTCGCGCGTCTTTGCCGCTTCGCGGCTGGCACGGGCAAGGATGTCGCCGGCTTCGACCTGCTGGCCGTCTTCGACCGACAGGGTCGTTCCCGGAGCGAGCAGGTAACGCTGCGCCTCGGTCTCGCCGTCATCGGTCTCGCCTTCGCCAAGCAGGGTCAGGCGCGGACGCAGCTCTTCCTTCTTCTTGCGGCCCGTCGCACGGTTTTCCGTGACGACGCGCTGCGCGATACCGGTCGCATCGTCGACCTGCTCTTCCAGCGTGATGCCTTCGACCAGGTCCTGGAACCGGACGACGCCCGACTGCTCGGTGATGATCGGAAGGCTGAACGGGTCCCATTCGGCCAGACGATCGCCTTCCTTCACCTTGGCACCGTCCTTGTTGATGAGGAACGTACCATAGGGGACCTTGTGCAGCTCGCGCTCGCGCCCTTCGGCGTCGATCACGACGATCTCGCCATTGCGGGCAAGGCTGAGCAGGCGGCCCTTCTTGTCCATGATGGTCGGCATGTCGCGATAGTGGACCTTGCCTTCCGAAACGGATTCGAGGTGGCTCGTCTCGTTCACCTGTGCCGCACCACCGATGTGGAAGGTACGCATGGTCAACTGCGTGCCAGGCTCACCGATCGACTGCGCCGCGATGACGCCCACGGCTTCTCCGATGTTCACCGGCGTCCCGCGCGCAAGATCTCGACCGTAGCAGGTCGCGCAAACGCCCTGCTCGGCTTCGCAGACCAGCGGGCTGCGGATCTTGGCGACCTGCACTTCGGCTTCCTCGATGGCCTTGACCGTCGGTTCGTCCAGCAACGTGCCGGCCTTGGCGATGACCTCGCCGGTCGCCGCGTTGACCGCATCTTCGGCCAGCGTACGGCCCAGGATACGCTCACCGAGCGACGCGATCACGGAACCGCCCTGCACGATGGCGCGCATGTCGAGCGCGTTCTCGGTCTTGCAGTCGTCCTCGACGATCGTGCAGTCCTGCGACACGTCGACCAAGCGACGCGTGAGGTAGCCCGAGTTCGCCGTCTTCAACGCCGTGTCCGCCAGGCCCTTGCGGGCGCCGTGGGTGGAGTTGAAGTATTCGAGGACGGTCAGGCCTTCCTTGAAGTTCGAGATGATCGGCTGTTCGATGATCTCGCCCGACGGCTTGGCCATGAGCCCGCGCATCCCGCCCAGCTGCTTCATCTGCGCCGGCGAACCACGCGCACCGGAGTGGCTCATCATGTAGATCGAGTTGATCTGCGCCTCGCGGCCGTTCTCGTCCTTGGGACGGGCCTTCAGCTTGTCCATCATGGCGTCCGCCACCTGGTCGCCGCAGCGGGCCCAGGCGTCGATCACCTTGTTGTACTTTTCCTGCTGGGTGATGAGGCCGTCCTGGTACTGCTGCTCGTAATCGGTGACGAGCGCCTTGGCTTCCTCGACCAGCTTTTCCTTCTCAATCGGGATGATCATGTCATCCTTGCCGAAGGAAATGCCCGCCTTGAACGCGTGGCGGAAGCCCAGCGTCATGATGGCGTCGGCGAACAGCACCGTGTCCTTCTGACCGGTGTGACGATAGACCTGGTCGATCACGTCGCCGATTTCCTTCTTCGTCAGAAGGCGGTTGACGATGTCGAACGGCACCTTGTGCGCCTTGGGCAGACATTCGCCGAGCAGCATGCGGCCGGGCGTCGTCTCGAAGCGCTTCATTTCGATCTTGCCGTCCTCGCCCGCTTGCGGGACGCGGCTGGTGATCTTGGAGTGGAGCGTCACCGCACCGACTTCCAGCGCCTGGTGCACTTCGGCCATGTCGGCCAGCACCATCCCCTCGCCCGGCTCGCCTTCGCGATCCATGGTGAGGTAGTAGATGCCCAGGACCATGTCCTGCGACGGCACGATGATCGGCTTGCCGTTGGCGGGGCTGAGGATGTTGTTGGTGGACATCATCAGCACGCGCGCTTCCAGCTGCGCCTCGAGGCTCAGCGGAACGTGCACGGCCATCTGGTCACCGTCGAAGTCGGCGTTGAACGCCGAGCAGACGAGCGGGTGAAGCTGGATCGCCTTGCCTTCGATCAGCACGGGCTCGAACGCCTGGATGCCGAGACGGTGCAGCGTGGGCGCACGGTTCAGCAGAACCGGGTGCTCGCGGATTACCTCGTCGAGGATGTCCCAGACTTCCTTGCGCTCCTTCTCGACCCACTTCTTGGCCTGCTTGAGGGTCATGGAAAGACCCTTCGCATCGAGGCGGGCGTAGATGAACGGCTTGAACAGCTCGAGCGCCATCTTCTTGGGCAGGCCGCACTGGTGCAGCTTGAGTTCCGGACCCGTCACGATGACCGAACGGCCCGAATAGTCGACGCGCTTGCCGAGCAGGTTCTGGCGGAAGCGTCCCTGCTTGCCCTTGAGCATGTCGGACAGCGACTTCAGCGGACGCTTGTTGGCACCCGTAATCACGCGGCCGCGGCGCCCGTTGTCGAACAGGGCATCGACCGATTCTTGCAGCATGCGCTTTTCGTTGCGCACGATGATGTCCGGCGCGCGCAGTTCGATGAGGCGCTTCAGGCGGTTGTTGCGGTTGATGACGCGGCGATAGAGGTCGTTGAGGTCCGACGTCGCGAAGCGGCCGCCGTCCAGCGGGACCAGCGGGCGCAGTTCGGGCGGAATGACCGGCACGACTTCGAGGATCATCCATTCCGGACGGTTGCCCGAATCGATGAAGCTTTCGACGACCTTCAGCCGCTTGATGATCTTCTTGGGCTTGAGCGCGGACTTGGTGGTCTCGAGCTCTTCCAGAAGGTCGGCGCGTTCCTGCTCGAGATCGAGATCCATGAGCATGGTCTTGACCGCCTCGGCACCGATCGCGGCGCTGAACCCGTCCTCACCGTATTCGTCCTGCGCTTCGAGAAGCTCGTCCTCGGTCAGCAGCTGGAACTTCTCAAGCGGCGTCAGGCCCGGCTCGGTGACGATGTAGCTTTCGAAGTACAGCACGCGTTCGAGCTGCTTGAGCTGCATGTCGAGCAGCAGGCCGATGCGCGAAGGCAGCGACTTCAGGAACCAGATATGCGCGACCGGCGCGGCCAGTTCGATATGGCCCATGCGCTCACGGCGCACCTTGGTGACGGTGACTTCGACGCCGCACTTCTCGCAGACGACGCCCTTGTACTTCATGCGCTTGTACTTGCCGCACAGGCATTCGTAGTCCTTCACCGGACCGAAGATGCGCGCGCAGAACAGGCCGTCACGCTCGGGCTTGAACGTGCGGTAGTTGATGGTTTCCGGCTTCTTGATCTCGCCGAAGGACCAGCTGCGGATACGTTCCGGCGACGCGATCCCGATCTGGATCTGGTCGAAGGTTTCCGGCTTGGCGAGCTGGTTGGTGAATTTGGTCAGTTCGTTCATCTGTCTGTTCCCTTGGGGGAGAAATCGGGGGTGGCGGAGGGAGCGGCCGGTCGTGTCCCGACAGGCCGCCCCGCCCCGATCATTCTGCCGCGATCTGCAGCCCGTCGTCGTCCTCGTCGTCGCCGTCGTTCAGCGAGGAGAGTTCGACATTGAGGCCGAGCGAGCGCATTTCCTTGACGAGCACGTTGAAGCTCTCCGGAATGCCGGCCTCGAACGTATCGTCGCCCTTGACGATCGCCTCGTAGACCTTGGTGCGGCCGATCACGTCGTCCGACTTCACCGTCAGCATTTCCTGCAAGGTATAGGCCGCGCCGTAGGCCTGGAGCGCCCAGACCTCCATTTCGCCGAAGCGCTGTCCGCCGAACTGCGCCTTGCCGCCCAGCGGCTGCTGGGTGACGAGGCTGTAAGGCCCGATCGAACGCGCGTGGATCTTGTCGTCGACCAGGTGGTGGAGCTTGAGCATGTAGATGATGCCCACGGTCACCTTGCGGTCGAACGCCTCGCCGGTGCGGCCGTCATAGAGGACGGACTGCCCGTCGCCGTCGATCCCGGCCATTTCCAGCTGGGTCGTGACATCGCCTTCGCGCGCACCGTCGAACACCGGCGTGCCCATCGGGACGCCCGCGGTCAGGTTGCCGGCGAGTTCGACGATTTCCTCGTCGCTCCGGCCCTTGATGTCTTCCGCGTAACGATCGCCATAGACGTTGGTCAGCACTTCCTTGATCGCTTCGGGCGGCTGGCCCGCCTGCGGATCGGGGTTCGCTGCACGCCAGTCGTCGAGCGCCTGCTTGATGCGCTGGCCGAACCCTCGGGCCGCGAAGCCCAGATGAGTCTCGAAGATCTGCCCGACATTCATGCGCGACGGCACGCCCAGCGGGTTCAGGACGATGTCGACCGGGGTCCCGTCCTCGAGGAACGGCATGTCCTCGACCGGCAGGATCCGGCTGATGACGCCCTTGTTACCGTGACGGCCGGCCATCTTGTCACCCGGCTGCAGCTTGCGCTTCACCGCGACGAAGACCTTGACCATCTTGAGCACGCCCGGAGCCAGTTCGTCACCGCGCTCGAGCTTCTCCTTGCGGTCCTCGAACTTGGCGTCGATGCTCTTCACGGCCTCGTCGTACTGGCCCTTGATCGCTTCCAGCTGCTGCTGGCGCTTGTCGTCGGCCACTGCGAACTTGAACCACTCGTGGCGGTCGACCTCTTCCAGCACCTCGTCGGTGATGACCGTACCCTTCTTGACGCCCTTGGGGGCGGCCGAAGCGGTCTGACCTTCGAGCATGTCGCGCAGGCGGTTGTAGGTCGCACGGTTGAGGATCGCGCGTTCGTCCTGGCTGTCCTTGCGCAGGCGCTCGATTTCCTCGTTCTGGATCGCGCGCGTACGGTCGTCGATCTCGATGCCGTGACGGTTGAACACGCGCACCTCGACCACGGTACCGCTGGTGCCCGGCGGCAGGCGGAGCGAGGTGTCGCGCACGTCGCTGGCCTTTTCGCCGAAGATGGCGCGCAGCAGCTTCTCTTCCGGGGTCATCGGGCTTTCGCCCTTGGGCGTGATCTTGCCCGCCAGGATATCGCCCGGATGCACTTCCGCGCCGATATAGACGATGCCCGCCTCGTCGAGGTTGCGCAGAGCTTCCTCGCCGACATTGGGAATGTCGCGCGTGATATCTTCCGGGCCCAGCTTGGTGTCGCGGGCCATCACTTCGAATTCCTCGATGTGGATCGAGGTGAACACGTCGTCCTTCACGATGCGTTCGCTGATCAGGATCGAGTCTTCGTAGTTGTAGCCGTTCCAGGGCATGAAGGCGACGAGGCTGTTCTTGCCCAGCGCCAGCTCGCCTAGGTCCGTGGACGGACCGTCGGCGATGATGTCGCCCGGCTCCACGAGGTCGCCCACCTTCACCAGCGGACGCTGGTTGACGCAGGTCGACTGGTTGGAGCGCTGGAACTTCTGCAGCGTGTAGATGTCGACGCCGGACTGGCCGTCCTCGACCTCGCCCTGCGCGCGGATCACGATGCGGGTCGCGTCCACCTGGTCGACGATCCCGCCACGGGTGGCGGAAATCGCCGCGCCGCTGTCACGCGCCACGGTTTCTTCCATGCCGGTGCCGACCCAGGGCGCTTCCGCCTTCACGAGCGGCACGGCCTGGCGCTGCATGTTGGAGCCCATCAGCGCACGGTTGGCGTCGTCGTTCTCAAGGAACGGGATGAGCGAGGCCGCGACCGAGACGAGCTGCTTGGGAGAAACGTCCATCAGCGTAATCTGGTCGTTGGGCAGCATCACGAATTCGCCGTCCTGGCGGGCGGAGACGAGCTCGTCCACGAACCGGCCGTCCGCGTCGAGTTCGGCGGAAGCCTGCGCGACCGCGTTCTTCTGCTCTTCCATGGCCGACAGGTAGACGACCTCGTCGGTCACCTTCCCGTCCACGACCTTGCGATACGGCGTTTCGATGAAGCCGTACTTGTTCACCCGGCTGAACGAGGCCAGCGAGTTGATGAGGCCGATATTCGGGCCTTCCGGCGTTTCGATCGGGCAGATGCGGCCATAGTGCGTCGGGTGCACGTCGCGCACTTCGAAGCCGGCGCGCTCACGCGTGAGACCACCCGGACCGAGCGCCGAGACGCGGCGCTTGTGAGTGACTTCCGACAGCGGGTTGGTCTGGTCCATGAACTGCGAGAGCTGGCTGGAACCGAAGAACTCGCGCACGGCGGCCACGGCGGGCTTCGCGTTGATCAGGTCGTTCGGCATGACGGTCGACACGTCAACACTGCTCATGCGCTCCTTCACGGCGCGCTCCATGCGCAGCAGGCCGACGCGGTACTGGTTTTCAAGCAGTTCGCCGACGGAACGCACGCGGCGGTTGCCGAGATTGTCGATGTCATCGACTTCGCCCTTGCCGTCCTTCAGGTCGACCATTTCCTTGACCACGGCCAGGATGTCTTCCTTGCGCAGCGTGGTCACGGTGTCCTCGGCATCGAGGCCGAGACGCATGTTGAGCTTGACGCGGCCGACGGCGGACAGGTCGTAGCGCTCACCGTCGAAGAACAGGCCCTCGAACAGCGCTTCGGCGGTTTCCTTGGTCGGCGGTTCGCCCGGACGCATGACCTTGTAGATCGCTTCCAGACCCTCGTCGCGGTTCTCGGCCTTGTCGACCTTGAGCGTGTTGCGGATCCAGGGACCGGTGTTGACATGGTCGATGTCGAGCAGGTCGATCTGGTCGACGCCCGCCTCATCCAGCACTTCGAGGTTGTCGGGCGAAACTTCGTCGCCCGCCTCGATATAGATGCGGCCGGTCTTCTCGTCGATCATGTCGCGCGCGGCGTAGCGGGCGAAGATTTCCTCGGTCGGAAGCAGCAGCATTTCCAGACCGTCCTTCGCGGCCTTGTTGGCGGCGCGCGGGCTGATCTTCTGGTTGGCGGGGAACACTTCCTCCCCCGTCTTGGCGTCGATCAGCGGGAAGGTCGGCTTCTGGCCGCGCCACTGGTCGGCGACGAACGGGATCTGCCAGCCGTCCTTGGCGCGCTGCCAGGTGACCGTGTCGTAGAAGTGCGACAGGATGTCCTCGGCATCGAGGCCGAGGGCGAACAGCAGCGCGGTGACCGGCAGCTTGCGCTTGCGGTCGATGCGGACGTTGACGATGTCCTTGGCGTCGAATTCGAAATCGAGCCAGCTACCGCGATAGGGAATGACGCGGGCGGCGAACAGCAGCTTGCCGGAGGAGTGCGTCTTGCCGCGGTCGTGGTCGAACAGAACGCCGGGCGAACGGTGCATCTGCGAGACGATCACGCGCTCCGTACCGTTGATGAAGAACGTGCCGTTCTCTGTCATCAGCGGCATGTCGCCCATGTAGACGTCCTGCTCCTTGATATCGAGCACGGAGCGGGTTTCGGTTTCCTGGTCCACTTCGAACACGATGAGGCGCAGAGTCACCTTCATCGGGGCGGCGTAGGTAATGCCGCGCTGGCGGCATTCGGTCACGTCGTACTTGGGCGGTTCGAGTTCGTAATGGACGAAGTCGAGCTCGGCGGTGCCGGCAAAGTCGCGGATCGGGAAGACGCTGCGGAGCGTCTTTTCGAGGCCGGAGACGTAATCGATCGAGGGATCGGAGCGCAGGAACTGTTCGTAGCTCTCGCGCTGCACCTCGATCAGGTTGGGCATTTCCACCACTTCGTGGATATCGCCGAAGATCTTGCGGATGCGCTTTTTCGCGGTGCCCGAAGCCTGAGCCGGTTTCGCCTTGGTTGCCATAGCTGGATGTTCGCCCTTGATGTCGGCGCGGTCCGGACCGGACGGCGCCAGGAATTCGTGTCTCGTGCGCAGGAGATCAATCGCTAGACGCAAAAAGGCCGCAGCCCATGGCGCACCTGTCGCGGTGCGTGGCTACAGCTTGAAACGTCGCGATTATGGAAAGCCCGCTTCCATCCCTGGCAGATCCTCGCGCGTGAATCGCCTTGCTCGAAGCGAGCGGTCGGCAGCCATGTAGGATTCGCGGGCCCTCCTGTCAATCCGAAGGATGGCAGCCCGCGCGTACGCCATAGTGCGATTGAAGCGCTCGATTCGGCGAATCGGGACGCTTCACCCGGCGTCAGAACGGCACTCGCGGACCATATCGCTAATCGATATGATCGCAATTATCGCTTACCGATCAATCATTTATCGTTTTTCGATATTTATCGATTGACAATAAGGCTGCCGTGTTGTTGTTTATCGATATCGCAAATCAAGGAGATCGATAAATGACCCGCTTCTTCCAACACTCCGTCGCCGCACTCGCCGCCTTCCTCATCACGGTCACGGCATTCAATGCCACGGTGAGCGTTCCGCCCGCTGACGCAGCGATCGCCACCGTTTCGGCTCCGGAACTGGCCTGACCCGGTCCGGAAAGGGGGACACCATGCGCAACGTACTCAAGGACCCGCTGCTCATCGCCGGGAACATCATCGTCTATTTCATGCTCGGCGTGATGGGCATCGCGGGAATTGCGCTGCTCGGCGCCGGGGTGGCCCTGCCCTTCTTTTCCGGGAGCATCGCGGAAGAGATGCGCGTCGAGCTCGCCGATCCGTCTTTCGTCTTCCCGTTTTGGTCGGCCCTTGCAGTGCTGGCCCTAGCGCTGGCGATCGTCGTGCTGTTCTTCCTCTTCTTCGACAAGCTGCGGCGCATCATCCGCACGGTGGGCGAGGGCGATCCCTTCGTACCGCAGAATGCCAGGCGCCTCAGCCTGATGGCGTGGTACATGCTGGCGGTCCAGCTGGTGGCGCTGCCCCTGACGGCGATCGGGGTCTATCTCGCCGGAATCTTCAGCGAACTCGACGAAGTCTCGCTTACCGTCGATGGCGGCTGGGGATTCGACGGCAGCAGCATCCTGCTGATCATTACCCTCTTCATCCTTGCCCGTGTGTTCCGTCAGGGGGCCAGGATGCGCGAAGACCTGGAAGGAACCGTCTGATGCCCGCAACCGACAACGAAGGAGGCGCCATCATGGTCAGGCTCGACGACCTGCTCCACGAGCGGCGCATGACGCTGACGGAACTGGCGGAGCGGGTCGGCCTGACGCTGGCCAACCTGTCCATCCTCAAGACCGGCAAGGCGAAGGCGATCCGCTTCTCCACCCTCGCCGCCATCTGCCGGGAACTGCAATGCCAGCCGGGGGACCTTCTCTCCTACGGCGAGTGACCCCGGAAACCGCATGCCGGAACGCCGCCGGGTCCGTCGGGACGATAGCGATATCGGCTTGACGGGCCCGGTCTTCTGCGGGAATGCGCCGGCCCCGACATATTCGAGCCTGATTTCAAGAAGGGGAAACCACATGAAGAAGCTGTTCCTGGCCGCCACGCCGCTGATGTTCGCGATCGCCGCCTGCGACGGTCCGGCGGAAGAAACCGGCGAGAAGGTCGACGACGTGATCGAAGCCGAAGCCGAAGTGCTCGACGAGCAGGCCGAGCTGGAAGAAGCGCAGGCCGACCTCGCCGAGGAAAAGGCCGATCTGGCGACCGACGAAGTCACCTCGGCCGAAATGGACCAGAAGGCGGAAGAACTGAAGGACTCCGCCGACCAGAAGGAAGACGCCGCGGACGAGATCTAATTCTCGGCCGCCGGACTTTTCCGACCGGAACGAAGGCCCGCCATCCGATGGCGGGCCTTTTTCCTATGTGCCCCGCGCGGGAACGGTGCGTGCGCAGGGGGATTGTCCGGGAAAGCCGAAAGGATAACCGCATGAAATACCTGTTCCTCGCCGCCCTGCCCGCCGCCCTCGCCCTGTCGGCCTGCGGTGATACCAATACCGAAACCGACATGTCGTCCGATGTGACGTCGGCCAACAACCCGAACAATCCCGACACGAGCGCGGATGCAGCCGACGGCCAGTCGCTCGAGGAAGGCAACATGGTCGCCCCGGAGACGCCCGTCCCCGACGTGGCGGCGACGCCCGAGGGCGACGCCGAGATGACGGAAGAGACGATGGATCCCGCCACGGCGGAATAAGGCGCGACCGCCTATCCGATCGCGCCGTCCCGGCGCAGTCCGGCAATGGCGGCATCGTCGAAACCCAGATCGGCCAGAACGCCATCTGTTTCGTCACCCGGCATCGGGGCAGGCTTCGGCCGCCCGGTGCCGGTTTCGCTGTACCGGGGCGCAGGCGCGGGCTGCATGTCGCCGCCCACGTCGATAAAGGTCTCGCGATCGGCATTGTGCGGATGGCCGACCGCTTCCGACATGGTCAGCACCGGCGCGTAACACACGTCGGTGTGTTCCAGGATCGCGTCCCATTCGTCCCGCGTCTTCGTCCCGAATATGGCGGCCAGCCGGTCCTTCAGTTCCGGCCATTTCGCCCGGTCGTGCTGCGCGTCGAACGCGGGGTCCTCGTCCAGCCCGACCAGTTGCCGCAATTGCGTGTAAAATTGCGGCTCGATGCTGCCGATGCTCACGAACTTCCCGTCCGCCGTTTCGTAGGTGTCGTAGAAATGGGCGCCGGTATCGAGCATGTTGGCGCCCAGGTCCTCGCTCCAGATACCCATGTTCCGCATCCCGTGGATCATGCCCATCAAGACCGCCGTGCCGTCGGTCATCGCGGCATCGATCACCTGCCCCTTGCCGCCGCGCGCGACACTCAGCAGGGCGGACACCATCCCGAAAGCCAGCATCATCCCGCCGCCGCCAAAATCGCCCACCATGTTGATGGGCGGGGTGGGCTTGTCGCCCCGGCGGCCGAAATGCGCCAGCGCACCGGCCAGCGCGATATAGTTGATGTCGTGGCCCGCATGGGGCGCATAGGGTCCGGTCTGGCCCCACCCCGTCATCCGGCCGTAGACCAGCTTCGGATTGTCCGCGATCAGCACGTCCGGCCCCAGGCCCAGCCGCTCCATCACGCCGGGCCGGAACCCCTCGATCAGGCCGTCCGCCCCGGCGCACAGCTTGCGCGCCAGCGCCACGCCCTGCTCGCTCTTGAGGTTCAGCGCGATCGATCTGCGCCCCCGCGCCAGCACGTCCCTGCTCGTCACCGGCTGCGATCCGCCGCGCGATCCGCTGGCCCGGTCGATCCGGATGACCTCCGCCCCGTGATCGGCCAGCATCATGCCGCAGAAGGGCCCCGGGCCGATCCCGGCGAATTCGACGATGCGCAGCCCTTCCAGCGGGCCGGGCATTACTTGCCCTTCCAATTCGGCGCGCGCTTTTCGGCGAATGCCGCGGCTCCTTCGCGCGCGTCCTCACTGACGAAGACCGGCGCGATCAGTTCGGTCTGCCGCTTGTAACGCTCGTCCATCGACCAGCCGCGGGACTGGCGCATGATCTGCTTGGATACGCGCACCGCCAGCGGGCCGTTGGCCGCGATGGTCTGCGCCAGTTCCAGCGCCCCGTCGAGGGCGGAACCGTCCGTCACGCGGTTGATCAGGCCCAGCTCGTATCCGCGGGCCGCATCGATGAATTCGCCCGTCAGCGCCAGTTCCATGGCGATGCGTTCGGGGATCTGGTCGGGCAGCATCATCACCCCGCCCGCCGCGGCGACGAGGCCGCGCTTCACTTCCGGAATGCCGAATTTCGCGCCCGAATTGGCGACCACCAGGTCGCACGCGATCATCAGTTCGAGCCCGCCCGCCAGGGCATAGCCGTCCACCGCCGCGATCAGCGGCTTGGCCGGCGGTGCCTGCACGACGCCGCCGAAGCCGCGCCCTTCCACGATCGGGCTTTCCCCGCGCAGGAAGCCCTTGAGGTCCATGCCCGAACAGAAGGTGCCGCCCGCGCCGGTCAGGATCCCGACGCGAAGATCGTCCTCCGCATCCAGCCGGTCCATCGCCGCCGCGATGCCTTCCGCCGCGGCCTTGTTCATCGCGTTCTTCGCTTCGGGCCGGTTGATGGTGACGACGAGCACCCCGTCGCGCACTTCGGTCAGGACTTCCTCGCTCATCGCACTCTCCCATTTCGCTTTGAAACCGACTTGCCGCTTTGCTGCCCACCCCTTACGCTTCCGTCAACCGGAAAGCCGGACAGGAGAGGATCGTCCATGGCACACGCCTATATCATCGACGCGGTGCGCACGCCGCGCGGCATCGGCAAGCAGGGCAAGGGCGCCCTCGCCGCGCACCATCCACAGCACCTGGCCGCGACCGTCCTGCGGGCACTGGCGGAACGCAACGGGCTGGACACGGGCACCGTGGACGACGTGATATGGTCCGTCAGCACGCAGGAAGGGATGCAGGGCGGGGACCTGGGCCGCATGGCGGCGCTCGATGCGGGATACGACATCACCGCGTCCGGCGTCACGCTGGACCGGTTCTGCGGCGGCGGAATCACCAGCGTGAACCTGGCCGCGGCGCAGGTGATGAGCGGGATGGAAGACTGCGTGGTCGCCGGCGGGACGGAAATGATGAGCCTGACCGGCGCGATGACACGCGAGAAGATGGCGGCGGGCCTCAAGCCGCCGATGATGGGCAGTTACAACGCGCGGTTGCAGGCCAGCCATCCGCAGTCGCACCAGGGCGTATGCGGCGACGCCATCGCCACCATGGAAGGCTTCACGCGCGAGGAACTGGACGAAGTCGGTTATCGCAGCCAGCAGCGTGCCGCCGCCGCGGCCAAGGCCGGGCATTTCGACCGGTCGCTGGTGCCGGTGACGGATGCCGACGGCCAGGTCGTGCTGGACCGCGACGAATATCCGCGCCCCGAAACGACGATGGAAGGTCTCGCCCAGCTGGAGCCGGCCTTCGCGAAGATCGCCGACATGCCGCTGGACGAGCGCGGGACCACGTTCCGCAAGCTGATCAATGCGCGCTATCCGGATCTGGAGATCCGGCATTTCCACCATGCGGGCAACAGTTCGGGCGTGGTGGACGGGGCCGCCGCGCTGCTGGTCGCGTCCGCCGGTTACGCTCGCAAGCACGGGCTGCGGCCGCGCGCGCGGATCGTGCAGACGGCCAATATGGGCGACGATCCGACGCTGATGCTGAACGCGCCCGTCCCGGCGGCCCGCCACGTGCTGGACAAGGCCGGGCTGGAGCTTGCCGATATCGACCTGTTCGAGATCAACGAGGCCTTTGCCGTGGTCGCCGCGAAGTTCGTGCGCGATCTCGGGCTCGACTGGGACCGGGTCAACGTCAATGGCGGCTCGATCGCGCTCGGCCACCCGATCGGCGCGACCGGCTCCATCCTGATCGGCACGATCCTCGACGAACTGGAGCGGCGCGACCTGAAACGCGGACTGGTCACGATGTGCGCGGCGGGTGGCATGGCACCTGCGATCATCATCGAACGGGTCTCCGACTTCGCCGACTGACCGGACGTTTCCGCTTCAAGCGGCGGCGGGGGCTCCGGCGGGTTCCTCGCGCCCTTGCGCGACGTAGCTCCAGATCTCGGACATCACGACCGAGCCTTCGCCGACCGCGCTCGCCACGCGCTTGACGGACCCTGCGCGCACGTCGCCCACCGCGAAGATGCCGTCGGCCGAGGTTTCGAAGGCCGACATGCGCCCCGCCGCCTGACCCGTGGCGACAAACCCCTTCTCGTCCAGCGAGACGAGGCCGGAAAGCCAGTCCGTGTTGGGCGCCGCGCCGACCATGATGAACAGGCCGCCGCACGCCATTTCGGACCGCTCGCCCTCGCAATCCACGGTCAGCCGGTCGAGCCAGCCTTCGCCGTCCAGCGCGCAGGCCTGCGTGCGGTAATGGATGGTGATCGAAGGGTCCGCTTCCAGCCGGCTGCTGAGATAGGAGGACATGGAATCGGCCAGGCTGTCGCCGCGCACCAGGATGTGGACGTGCGCCGCCGAACGGCTGAGATACATCGCCGCCTGCCCGGCCGAATTGCCGCCGCCGATGACCACCACCGGCTTTTGCGCGCAGAACCGCGCTTCCATGTCGGTCGCGGCGTAGAATACGCCCTTGCCCTCGAACCGCTCCCGGTTCTCCAGCGGCAGCTTGCGGTACTGGACCCCTGTCGCGACCAGCACGGCGCGGGCGCACAGTTCCTGTCCGTCTTCAAGGGTCGCGCAATAGGCGCCGTCCGCCTGCCGCTCCAGCGACACCACGCGACGCGGCATGGCGAAGCGGGTCCCGAACTTCAGCGCCTGGATCTGCCCGCGATAGGTCAGGTCGGTGCCCGAAATGCCAGTGGGAAAGCCCATGTAGTTCTCGATCCGGCTCGACGTGCCGGCCTGCCCGCCGATGGCGGTGTCCTCGATCACCAGGGCGCACAGCCCTTCCGCGCCGGCATAGACGCCCGCCGCCACGCCTGCCGGCCCGCCGCCCGCGATCAGCACGTCGAACTGCGTGTCCTCGCCCACGCACAGGTCGAGGCCCAGCCGCTCCGCGATCTTGCGCGGGCTCGGGTCGTCGATCACCTGGTCTTTCGCGAAGATCACGGACGGCGTGTGCGCGGCGACCTGGCAGACCCGGACGGTCTCGGTATCCTTGCCGTCGAGGTCGTAGCTCTGGAACGGCAGACGGTTGCGCTGCAGGAAGCGGGCGACCTCCTGCACGGCCGGGTCGCGGTCCGCGCCGATCACTTTTATGGAACTGACGCTGTTCTCGAACGTGCGCCTCCGGCGGGCGGCGAAGACGGTGATGATGTGGTCGGACATCTCCGGGATTTCCGACATCAGCCGCAGCATCGCATCGCGCGGCGCTTCCAGCGTGACCGTGTCCTTCGCCGCCCGCATGCCCAGCACCAGCGTGCCCGCATTGAGAAAGGCGAGATCGCCCATGAACTGCGTCGGGCCGAGCGAGGCGTCCAGCATCCGTTCGCCCGAATAGGGATCGACGACTTCTATCTCGCCGGAAAGGACGTAGACGAACCGGTCCAGCCGCTCTCCCACTTCGGCCACATGGGTCCCGGCGGGATAGTGCCGCTCGGTCGCGATGGTCCGCATCGCCGCGACATGTGCGTCCGCCAGCGGCGTGCGCACCATGGTGGACAGGTCTTCGCCGAAGGTTTCCATCGCCCGCTCAGATCACTCGACGATGCGGCCGCGGACCATGACCCAGTCGACATTCTCCAGCACGGTGATGTCGTCCAGCGGGTTGCCCGAAACCGCGATGATGTCCGCCGAATATCCCGGCGCGAGGCGGCCGATCTCGTCCTCCATCTCGAGGACCTGGGCCGCGACGGTGGTCGTGCTGGCCAGCGCCTCGCGATTGGTCATGCCCTGCGCGACCATCATCGCCAGTTCTTCCGCATTGCGGCCGTGCTCGAACACGCCGGCATCGGTGCCGAAGGCGATCTGGACGCCCCATTCGCGTGCCTGCCGCATGAAGACCTGCGCCTGCTCGGCCACGGCGCGGATCTTCTCCTCGACCACGGGGGTGTAGACGCCCTGACCCAGCCGCTCCGTCACGCCCCGGAACGCCATCAGCGTGGGCACGAGGACGACGTCGTTCTCCCGCATCGCGCGCGCGGCGTCGCGGTCGATATAGGTGCTGTGCTCGATCGTATCGATGCCGGCGCGCGCCGCCGCCTCGATGCCGCGAGCACCGTGCGCGTGGGCCATCACCTTCAGCCCCAGCGAATGGGCCGTGTCCGCGATGCTCTTCATTTCGGCATCGGTGAAATGGGCTTCCAGCCCGCGCCCCTGCTGGCTCAGCACGCCTCCGGTCGCGGTGATCTTGATGACGTCGGCCCCGTTCTGGCTGGCGAGGCGCACCTTCTCCGCGCACTGGACCGGGCCGGTGCAGTTGAATCCGGTATCGAGCACCTCGTTGATCTCGGGCCGGAAGCCGTTCGTGTCGCCGTGCCCGCCCACGATCGATAGCGCCGGCCCCGCGGCCACGATGCGCGGTCCGGGGATCAGGCCTTCGGCCGTTCCGCGGCGCAGCGAATAGGCGGTCTGCCCGGCGCTGCCCGCTTCGCGCACGGTCGTGAACCCGGCCAGCGCGGTAAGCCGCGCGTTCTTCATGCCGACGACCACGTCCCACTCGTCGGGCTCCACCGCGGCCTTCCAGAAATCCCCGCCCGGATCGCCGGTCAGGTGGACATGGAGGTCGATCATCCCGGGCAGAACCGTCATGGTCCGGAGGTCGACGAGCTGCGCTTCGCCCGGCGGCGCGGTGTGCCCCGGCTCGATGCCGACGATCACGCCGTCCTCCACCGTGATGGTGGCCGGTCCCGACGGATCGCCGTCCGCATCGGCCAGTACCGCGCCCGCATGGATCACGGTCGTTTCGGCCAGCGCCGGAGCGGAGGCCAGTGCGGCGGACATAGCGACGGCCAGCGTGGTGGCGAGTGCAGACAGGACATGGCGCATTTCGTTCTCTCCCCGTTTGGCGTCCCTGATGCGCCGGGCGGGCCGCGCGCGCAAGCGGAGACGTCCGGTTGCGCGAGGCGGGTCAAGCGCTATGAAGTGCCCCGCATACGACCAATCGAGAGAGGACAGCCCCCCATGACCCGCAGACTATTCGCCGCCGCAACGCTGATGGCATCGGTATCGATCGCCGCGACGGCCGCTGCCCGTCCGATGACGCCCGAAGACGTCGCCAAGATCGAAAGCGTGGGCACGATCGCTATTTCCGAAGACGGGCAGCAGATCGCCTACACCACCGCATCCCTGCCCGATGTCACCATGGGCGAGGACAATGGCGGTACGCGTCAGCAGCTGTTCGTGGCGGACTCGCCCAATGCGGCGCGCGCCTACCTGCCCGAGGACGTGAGCCCGGGGAGCGTGTCCTTCTCCCCCGACGGGTCCATGATCAGCTACGCCTGGGCGCACGGCGACGAGGATCGGGCCGTGTGGGGCGTGCCCGTTCGCGGAGGCACTTCGCGCAAGCTCGCCTCCGTCGAGGGTTCGGACGTGCGCACCTATAGCTGGGCGCCCGACGGAACCGCGCTCTACATGCTGGTCGGCGCCGAAGCGGACGACCAGCGCGCCGCGCAGCGCGATGGCGGCTTCAATGCCATCGTCTACGAAGAGGAAGAACGCCTCAACCGCCTGTTCCGCGCGAATGTGGGTGAGGAGGTCGACGCGGAGCCGGCCGAGCTGACCATTCCCGGCTACGTCACGGAAATGAAGGTCACTGCCGACGGGCGTACCGGCATTGTGAAGAGCGCGCCGACCCCGCGAGTGGACGATGCCTACACGCTCCAGCAGGTGAACATCATCGACCTTGCCAGCGGCACGGTCCGCGCGGTGGTCGATACGCCGGGCAAGCTGGGCGACGTCGAGATCTCCCCCGACGGGACCATGCTGTCCATGATTGCCGGGATCGACAAGAACGATCCGGCCGACACCACGCTCCACTTCGTGAACGTCGCCGACGGCACGTTCGAAGCGGTCAACGAGGGCGCTGCCGAAGCGACCGTGGACACCGAATGGCTGGCCGACGGCCGACTGGCCGCGATCATCCATGTCGGCGCGCAAAGCGTGCTGCGCTTCTACGACACGGACGGTTCGGTCGAGCGGGAGATCGATCCCGGCGAACTGATCCTGACCGGCGTCGAGAGCGGCGGCAACCGGGTCATCGTGACTGCCAACAGCCCGACCCACCCGAGCGAGCTCTACGTCCTAGAGGGCCGCGAATTCCGCCGCTGGACCACGCACAATCCCTGGCTGAGCGAGATCGACTTCGCCACCCAGCGCACGCTCACCTACACCGCGCGCGACGGGCAGGAGATCGAGGGCATCCTGATCGAACCGCTCGGCGGGGCGGCGACCGGCGGATCGCCCACGATCATGACCGTCCACGGCGGACCGGAAGCGCATTACTCGAACGGCTGGCTGACGGCCTATTCGATGCCGGGCCAGGTCGCGGCGGGCAAGGGATACGCCGTGTTCCACCCGAACTATCGCGGTTCCACCGCCTACGGCACCGCCTTCGCGAAGGAGCACCAGAACGATTACGCGGGCAAGGAATTCAACGACATCGTCGATGGCAAGCGCGCGCTGGTGGAAGCGGGGATCACCGACCCCGAGCGCACCGGCATCACCGGCGGGTCCTATGGCGGCTATGCCAGCGCATGGGGCGCGACCGCGCAGAGCGAGGAATACGCAGCATCGGTCATGTTCGTCGGCATTTCCAACCAGATCAGCAAGTTCGGGACCACCGACATCCCGATGGAAATGTACAACGTCCATGCCCGCAAGTGGCCGTGGGAAGACTGGCAGGGCATGCTGGAAGTCAGCCCGATCTACCACGTGGACAAGGCCGAAACGCCGATCCTGATCATGCACGGGGCGGAAGACACGCGCGTGTCCCCCAGCCAGAGCTACGAGCTCTATCGCCACATCAAGGTCCGGAAGCCGGAAACGCCGGTGCGGCTGGTGCTCTTCCCGGGCGAAGGTCACGGCAACAGCCGCGCCGCGTCGCGATACGACTACAATCTGCGCATGATGCGCTGGTTCGACACGTATCTCATGACCGGCGACCGCGACGCCGCCATGCCCGACCCGCGCCCGCAACTGGCCGAAGGCGCAAAGGGCGCGATGGCCGACGAGGAGTAGGCCGGACCGGGGATACGGCGGCAGCAGGGAGACAGGGACGATGAAGCGACTGGTACTGGCAATCGCGACCGGCGGACTCCTCGCCGGTTGCAACGGGGCGGCGGAAAGCCCCGCGGAAACGCCACAGAGCGCTGCCGCCGCCGCGCAGAGCCCGGCCGCGCCGGAATCGGCATCGGCCATGCAGGCACGCACAAGCGAGCCGGCTGCCGCCGCCGACCTTTCCGGCGTCTACGACGAGGACGGCACGGGCGCGATCTGCATGAAGCGCCAGCCGGACCAGAGCTACGTCCTCGCCGCGGATCGCTGGTTCGGAGTCTATCCCTGCAATGGCGAAGGCACCGCGGTGCGCACGGGCGATACGCTCACGATCGACTTCGGGGACGATTACGCCAGTTGCCGGTTCGATGCGCGGATCGACGGAACGTCCATCGCCTTTCCGGAACAGCTGCCCGAAGGATGCCGGAACCTGTGCGGCGCACAGGCCATGTTCGACGGGGCCCGCTATTCACGCAGCGCGGACCAGTCCGACACCGACGTGATCATCTCGATGGATGGCCGGTCGATCTGCACCTTCATGTGAAGGCCAGCATGGGACGGTAGAACGGGCCGGGCGTGTCGCCCAACCTGTCCGGCTCAGAAGGTGTAGCCGATCCCGATCCCGCCGATGAACTGGTCGCTGCTGCCGCGAATGCTGGTGAACGGCGTGTTGCGCGCATCGCCCTGCAGGGTCGAGTACCCGGCGATCCCGAAGATTGCGAGGCCGCCGTCGAGCAGGTTGCCGTTGAGATCGTACAGGCCGATCAGGTTGATGCTGTAATTCTCGATCCCGCTATCCGCCTGGTAGGCGGGCAGGAAATTCGCGTCGCCCGGCGCCGTTCCGGGCAGCGGGGCGACCGAATAGTAGTAATCGGCATAATCGTCGTCGATCCACTTGGTCCCGACCGACAGGGACACGGCCGCACCGCGGCTGACCGGCGTGAAGTAGGTGATCGAAGGGGACACGGCCATGCCGTTATGCGCCCCCGCCACGTCCCAGACGGTGTCGACGGTCAGAGACACGGTGTCGAACGGGTTGAGCACGCCGCTGAAGGATATGCCGGCCGTCGGCCCGACCTCGACCGCAGTATCGAGTTTTCCGTACGCCTCGACGACTTCGTCCTGGATGTTGCTGACCCGGTCGCGATTGAGCTTGGCCGTCACGCCCAGCGAATAGGACGTGTCGCCGTCCCCGTCCGGCAGGAAGTCGAGCGCGATACCGGCGGGGCGCGGATTGATGTCCACCCCGCCCAGGCTTCCCTGCACCAGCGGCACGGGGAATGCGACGTAATCGTCCGAGCCGGTGTAGCTCGACCCGATCCCGACGCCGATGCCCAGGCTGATGAAGTCCCCGTCGAGCGCGGATCCTTCGAAAGTGGGCGCGCCGTCGGTCTGGTTGTCGTCCGGCGCCGTATCGCCCGAGACGCCAGGTTCGCCCGCATCCTGCGCGGCGGCAGCCACCGGCACGAGGGAAAGGAGCGCGGCGAAGGCGGCAATGGTGGTTTTCATGGAAACGGGTACCCCTGTCAGTTGGTCACTAAATGGCGAGAAAGCGCGCTTGTTCCAACGTCCTTGTTGCACCAGCGGCGCGGGAGGCTAGGGCAGTCGCCATCATGCAACAGGCGGACATTGCAATCGTGGGCGGCGGGCTGGCCGGGGGCTTGATCGCCCTCGCCCTGCGGCAGCGCCGGCCGGACTGCGATGTCGTCCTCGTCGAAGGCGAGGATGCGCTGGGCGGAAATCACCGCTGGAGCTGGTTCGAAAGCGACCTGCCGGATGACGAGCGGGCCCTGCTCGCCCCCTTTACGAAAGTGCACTGGGATGGGGGGTACGAAGTCCGCTTTCCCGCTTACAGCCGCACGCTCGCCTCTACCTACCGTTCGCTCGCGTCGGTGGACTTCGACCGTTGTCTCAGGCGCGAACTGGCGCAGTCTGCGATCCTGACGGGCCGGCGGGTTGCCGCGCTCGACGCGGGCGGCGTTGACCTGGCGGACGGATCGCGGATCGGCGCCCGCGCGGTCATCGATTGCCGCGGCGCGGTGCCGAGCGCGCATCTGCGCGGCGGCTGGCAGGTCTTCATGGGCCGCCACCTGAAGACGCCCGGTCCGCACGGACTGACGAAGCCGGTCATCATGGACGCCACCGTCTCGCAGCCCGAAGCCTACCGCTTCCTCTACGTGCTGCCGCTGTCGGAGGACGAGGTGTTCCTGGAAGACACCTACTACCAGGACCTGCCCATCCTCGACCGCGATGCCCTGTCGCAAAGGCTGGACGAATATGCCGCCGCGCATGGCCTGTCGGGCGGTGTGGTGGGCGAGGAAACCGGCATCCTGCCCGTCATCACCGGCGGCGCCTTCGGCGAATACCAGCTTGAGCAGGCCATACCGGGCGTAGCGATGGCCGGCGCGCGCGGCGGCTTCGTACATCCGCTGACCAGCTACACCGTGCCCTTCGCGGCGCGCACCGCGCTGTTCGTGGCCGCGCACGCCGACCTTCCCGGCGAGGAGCTGGCCGCACGGTTGGCGGATCATGCGCGTGAACACTGGTCGCGCACGCGCTTCTACCGCCGCCTCGGCGCGATGCTGTTCGGCGCGGCGCGCCCCCGGGAACGATACAAGGTATTCCAGCGCTTCTATCGACTGGACGGCTCGCTCATAGAACGCTTCTACGCCGGAAGGTCGACCCTGCTCGACCGGGCGCGCATCCTCGCGGGCAAGCCGCCCGTACCTGTAGGAAGAGCAATATCTGCGTTGGCGGGTGCCGGTGACCCGCTCGTTTCGGGCAAGGAGAAGATCGGGTGAGCAAGGACAGAACCGCGTGCGTCGTGGGCGCGGGCTTCGGCGGAATGGCGCTTGCCATCCGGCTCCAGTCGGCGGGCATCCGCACGACCGTGATCGAGGGCCGGGACAAGCCGGGCGGCCGCGCCTATTACTGGGAGCGCGACGGTTTCACCTTCGACGGGGGGCCGACCGTGGTGACCGATCCGGACTGCCTGAAGGAACTCTGGGCCTTGAGCGGGCACGACATGGCGGACGATGTCGAACTGATGCCGGTGAAGCCATTCTACCGCCTCAACTGGCCCGACGGCACGAACTTCAACTATTCCAACAATCACGACGAGCTGTTCGCCGAGATCGAGAAGCTCAATCCGAAGGACGTCGAAGGGTACAAGAATTTCCTCGCCTACAGCGCCGGCGTCTACGAGGAAGGCTACGTCAAGCTCGGCACGGTGCCGTTCCTCGACTTCAAGTCGATGATGAAGGCCGCGCCCGCGCTCGCCAAGAAGCAGGCCTATCGCAGCGTCTATTCGATGGTTTCGAGTTATGTCGAGAACGAAAAGCTGCGCGAGGCGCTGAGCTTCCACACGCTGCTCGTCGGCGGCAACCCGATGAAGACCAGCAGCATCTACGCTCTCATCCACAAGCTGGAAATGGATGGCGGCGTGTGGTGGACGCGGGGCGGCACCAATCGGCTGATCGCCGGCATGATCCGCCATTTCGAACGACTGGGCGGCCGCATGATCGTGGGCGATCCGGTCGTGCAGGTGCATGTCGACGGCAAGCGCGCGCAGGAAGTGGAAACCGAGAGCGGTTTTCGCGAGCCGTTCGATGCGGTGGCCAGCAATGCCGACATCGTCCATTCCTATCGCGACCTCCTCGGCCGCAGCCAGCGCGGTTGGGCCATGGGGCGCCGGCTGAAGCGCAAGAGCTACAGCCCGGGCCTGTTCGTGGTCCATTTCGGGCTGGAAGGCACCTGGCCGGGCATCCCGCACCACATGATCTTGTTCGGGCCGCGCTACAAAGGGCTGCTCGACGACATCTATTCGAACGGCGTCCTGCCGGAAGATTTCAGCATCTACCTGCACCATCCGACCGTTACCGACCCCAGCATGGCGCCCAAGGGCAAGAGCACCTTCTACGCGCTCGTCCCCGTTGCCCACATGGGCAAGCTGGCGATAGATTGGGAGGAATATGGCCCGATCCTGGAAAAGCGCATCCTGGACGAAGTCGGCCGCCGCCTGATCCCGGACATCCACGACCGGATCGTGACCAAGTTCCACTACGCCCCGACCGACTTCGCGCAGGACCTGAACGCGCATCTCGGCAGTGCCTTCAGCCTGGAGCCCGTCCTGACGCAAAGCGCCTATTTCCGCGGCCACAACCGGGACGACGTGATCAACAATTTCTACCTCGTCGGTGCGGGCACCCATCCGGGCGCAGGCATTCCCGGGGTGGTCGGCAGCGCCAAGGCAACGGCCGGACTGATGATCGAGGATCTGGGGGCACGTGCGGCATGATGACGCCGGACCGCCGCGCGAGTGCCGGTGCCACCTTGATGCGGTCACGCTCCGCCGATAGCGACTGACCGCCATGGCCAGAACAATCGAACGCCTCGCCGTCTATTGCGGCTCCGCCACGCCGGCCGATCCGCGCTATGTCGAACTCGCGCGCGATGTCGGCACGGCGCTGGCACAGCGCGGGATCGGCGTCGTCTATGGCGGCGGGCGGCTTGGCCTGATGGGCGCGGTTGCGAAGGGTGCGCTGGATGCGGGTGGCGAAGTCATCGGCGTGATTCCGGAAGCGCTCGCGGGAAGCGAGGTCGCCAATCACGACTGCACCGAGCTGTACACGGTATCCGGCATGCACGAGCGCAAGCAGCGCTTCACCGACCTTAGTGACGGGTTCGTCACCCTGCCGGGCGGGGTCGGGACGATGGACGAATTGTGGGAAGCGATGAGCTGGGCGCAGCTCGGCTACCATTCCGATCCGGTCGGCCTGCTCAACGCTTTCGGTTTTTACGACGACCTGATCGCCTTCAATGCCCGCATGGCCGATGTCGGCTTCGTTCGCGAGGCGCATCGGGGCATCCTGCTGGCCGCGGAAACCCTGCCGGACCTGCTGGCGAAGATGGAGGCTTACCAGCCGCACACGCCGATATTCCGCATGAAGGCGGAGGACCTGTAGACTTGCCCCGCGTCATCAAGATCGGTCCGCGCTCCAACACACCGTCGCGCTATATCCGGCCGGCCGTGCGCAGTGCGGGCGGCGGGCGCGATCGCGACGCGCTGATCGACCGCAGCTACGAGATGATCGCGGAAGGATCGAAGAGCTTTGCCCTTGCCAGCAAGCTGTTCGATCCGCTGACGCGCGAACGGGTCTGGATGCTTTATGCCTGGTGCCGGCGGTGCGACGACATCGCCGACGGGCAGGTACTGGGCGGCGAACTGGGCGAGCGGTCCGAACCGGAAGGCCGCGTGAAGGCGATCCGCGTCCTGACGAAACGCGCGCTGGACGGCGAGCCGACCGCGGACATCGCCTTCGACGCCTTCGGCCAAGTCGCCAGCGAATGCGGCATCACCATGCAAATGGCGGACGACGTCATCGCCGGTTTCGAACTCGACGCGGCCGACTGGCGTCCGCGCACCTCGGCCGACCTGGCGCGATACTGCTATCACGTGGCGGGCGCGGTCGGCGTGATGATGGCGCGGGTCATGGGCGTGTCACCCGAAGACAGCGCAGTGCTGGACCGCGCCTGCGACCTCGGCATCGCGTTCCAGCTCGCCAATATCGCGCGCGACATGGACGAGGACGATCGCGGCGGCCGTTGCTACGTTCCGCAGGAATGGCTGGCGGAAGAGGATATCGAACCGGGCCAGTTGATGAAGCCGCACCACCGCTGGGAAGCCGCCGACATGGCGGAACGGCTGGTGCTACGCATGGAAAAACATGCCGACGCCGCCCGCATGGGGGCCGCCCTCCTCCCGTTCCGCAGCCGCTGGGCGGTGCTGGCGGCGACCAACATATACACCGAGATCGGACAGGAGGTCCGCCGCCGGGGGACGCGGGCGTGGGACCGCCGCGTGGTGATCTCGAAAGCGAAGAAGCTCGCCCTGACCGCCCGCGCCTTCGTCCAGGCTGTCCGCAACAAGCCGCGCCCTCCAGAAGAATGGCCCGAATGGGAACGGCAGGATATCCTGATCGACGTGCGCATGACCGGCCCGATCGCCGAACCGCCACCGCCGCGCCCGCTCGACGACGCATAGCACCGCTTGCCGCTGCGGCATTGGCGGCCTACGCCGCTAGCCATGATTTCGAAGCTCCTGATCGCCAATCGCGGCGAAATCGCCTGCCGCATCATCCGGACCGCCCGCGAGATGGGCATCGCCACCGTCGCGGTCTATTCCGATGCCGACGCGAAGGCGCTGCACGTGCGCCAGGCGGACGAGGCCGTGCATATCGGTCCGTCGCCCGCCACGGAAAGCTATCTCGTCGGCGAGAAGATCATCGCGGCCGCGAAGGAAACCGGCGCGGAAGCGATTCACCCCGGTTACGGGTTCCTCTCCGAGAACGCGGACTTCGCGCAGGCCGTGAAGGATGCGGGCCTGATCTGGGTCGGCGCACCGCCTTCCTCGATCCGCGCGATGGGGCTGAAGCATGCCGCCAAGAAGCTGATGCGCGAGGCGGGCGTGCCCGTGACCCCGGGCTACGACGGCGACGACCAGAGCCCCGACCGGCTGAAGCAGGAGGCCGACGCGATCGGCTATCCTGTGTTGATCAAAGCGGTCGCGGGCGGCGGGGGCAAGGGCATGCGCAAGGTAGATGCGGCGGCGGATTTCCTGCCCGCGCTCGAAAGCTGCCGCCGCGAGGCCAAGGCCAGCTTCGGCAATGACGACGTGATCCTCGAAAAATGGATCACCAGCCCCCGCCATATCGAGGTGCAGGTGTTCGGCGATAGCCACGGCAATGTCGTCCACCTGTTCGAACGCGACTGCTCGCTCCAGCGCCGCCACCAGAAGGTGATCGAGGAAGCGCCCGCCCCCGGCATGGACGAGGCGACGCGCGAGGAAATCTGCGCCGCAGCCGTGCGCGCCGCCAAGGCGGTCGATTACGAGGGCGCCGGCACGATCGAATTCATCGCCGACGCCAGCGAAGGCCTGCGCGCCGATCGCATCTTCTTCATGGAGATGAACACGCGGCTGCAGGTCGAACACCCGGTGACCGAGGAGATCACCGGGGTGGACTTGGTGGAATGGCAGCTGCGGATTGCGAGTGGTGAGGCGATCCCGCTCAAGCAGGAGGAGCTGTCGATCAACGGCTGGGCTATCGAAGCGCGGCTTTATGCGGAGGACCCGGCGAAGGGGTTCTTGCCGAGCACGGGGCGGTTGGACCTGCTTGATTTCTGCGGCGATGCCCGAATTGAGACCGGTGTCGAAGAAGGCGTCGACATCTCGCCATTCTATGACCCGATGATTGCCAAAGTAGTCGCTCGCGGCGACACCCGCGACGAAGCCATCGAGGCGCTTGTCGGCGAACTCGAATGTTCGGCAGTTTGGCCCGTCAAAACCAATCTTGGCTTCTTGGTCAGCCTGCTACGAGACGAAGATGTTCGGCAGGCTAATCTCGACACTGGGCTGATCGCGCGCAAGCAGGACGCATTGACCGCACAGCCGGAGCTGAGCAACCGCGCCTTGAGCGATGCCTTGAACTGGTATGTCAGGATGGCCAACGGCTACGATCCGAAGCCCGAACAGTGGCTAGGGGTTCGCCTGAATGCCCCCCGCAGGCAAGAACATCGTCTGGCCGTGAATGGCGAGGTAAAGACGTTCCAATACAGCCCGACACCAAAGGGCCAGTATTTCGAACATGGCCTTCGCGAGAGCCCTGAGCCCGGCTCTCAGTTTGTCAGCATTCGCGGCCATCTGCTCAGAATTTCGCTCCCACGCCACGACGGCTCCGGCCAAGCCTCCGCCGCCGACGGCGCTATCCTTGCGCCGATGCCGGGCAAGGTCATCGCGGTCGATGTTTCCGAGGGGCAGGCCGTTACCGCCGGGCAGAGGCTGATGGTGCTGGAAGCCATGAAGATGGAACACGCGCTCACCGCGCCGTTCGACGGGACCGTGACCGAGCTATCCGCAAGCGAGGGCGGGCAAGTACAGGTGGAAGCCGTGCTGGCGGTGGTCGAACCCGCGTCAGAATAATCCCGACCCGGACCGCTTACCGCCGGGCCCAGATCACGCGTCGTCCGGCACCGGCTCGCCGAACAGTTCGCCCTTCTCGCTGAAAAGCACGAATACGAGGCTGAGCACGGCCGTGATCAGCAGGGCCAGCGCCAGCGGGCGGGCGGTGCCGTCGTACATGTAGCCGATAAACGCACCCAGTGCCGCGCCGCTGGTCATGCGCAGGAAGCCTTGCGCACTGGATGCGGCTCCGGCGATCTGGCGGAAGGGTTGCAGCGCGATGCTGCCGAAATTCGCCCCGATAAAGCCCAGCAGGCTCATGTTCGCGGCCATCAGCGGTACGAAGGTCCACAGGCTCTCGTCCGGCTGGCTGGCGAAATAGAGCTGCGCGCCAGCGACCGCGATGAACAGGAACAGGGCCGCATGGCTGACGCGCCGGGCGCCGAACCGTTCGACCACGCGGCTGTTCAGCCAGTTGGCGACCGCCATGCAGCCGGCGCAGATCGCGAAGATCAGCGGGAAATCCTCGCCTGCGCCGAACGCTTCTCCGATCAGCTGTTGGCTCGAATTGATGAAGCCGAACAGCCCGCCGAAAACGAGCGCGCTTCCCAGCGTGTAGCCGATCGTCTCGCGCAGGGTCACGGCGCTGGCCATGTTGCGCGCGATCAGCGGGATGCGGATTTCCTGCCGGTCTTCCTCGTGCAGTGTTTCCGGCAGTTGCACATGGACCCAGAGCGTCATCACCACGCCGAGCGCAGCCATGGCGACGAAGATCCACCGCCAGTCGCCGAAGACCTGCAGCACCGCCTGGCCGATGCTGGGCGCGATGGCGGGAACCAGCAGGAAGATGACGAAGATGAGGCTCATCATGCGCGCCATCTTGTCCCCGCCCACCCGGTCGCGGATGATGGCAGGGGGCAACGCGATGATCCCCGCGGCGAAAAAGCCCTGCGCGGCGCGCAGGACCACCAGCATGTCGAAACTGGTCGCAAAGGCGCACGCGATCGAGAATGCGATGTAGCACCCCAGCGCGACGAACAGCACGGGTCGCCGGCCATAGCGGTCGGCAAAGGCTCCGGGCACCAGCGTGCCGAACCCCGCCGCCAGGAGATAGGCGCCGACCACGAATTGCCGGTCGTTGCCCGTTGCGCCCAGATCGCCCGCCAGCGCGTCGAGAGCGGGCAGGATGGCGTCGATGCCGAAGGCGTTGCACGCCATCAGCAAGGCCATCATCCAGATGAGTTCGCGTTCGCCGATCATGGAACGCCGCGCGCGGTCGGGCAATGGACGCTCGCCGGTCGCCAGCTGTTCGTTTCGCATTCGCACAAAACGGGAAGTGGCGTCACCGGTTCCGATTTGCAATCCGTCTCGCTATCTGGAGGACATGGACACCGGCGCGCAGCAGACCGATCCGTCGACAGATGGCGATGATCGCGCGCGCAAGATCATCCATGTCGACATGGATGCGTTCTTCGCGAGCGTCGAGCAGCGGGACAATCCCGAACTGCGGGGCAAGCCGGTTGCCGTCGGCGGGTCGAGCGGGCGCGGCGTGGTGGCCGCCGCCAGTTACGAGGCGCGCCAGTTCGGCGTGCGCAGCGCCATGCCCAGCGTAACCGCCCTGCGCCGCTGTCCCGACCTCATCTTCTGCAAAAGCCGGTTCGACGTCTATCGCGAGGTAAGCCAGCAGATCCGGGAGATCTTTCACAGCTTCACACCGCTGGTCGAACCGCTGAGCCTCGACGAGGCCTATCTGGACGTGACAGACGACATGAAGGGCATCGGTAGCGCCACGCGCATCGCGCAGCTCATCCGGGCGGAAATCCTCGCGAAGACGCAGCTGACCGCCAGCGCTGGGGTCAGTTACAACAAGTTCCTGGCCAAACTCGCGAGCGACCAGAACAAGCCGGACGGCCTCTGCGTCATCCGGCCCGGCGAAGGACCGGCCTTCGTCCAGAGCCTGCCGATCCGGCGGTTTCACGGCGTCGGCCCGAAGGGCGCAGAAAAGATGGCGCGGCTGGGCATCGAGACGGGCGCGGACCTGGCGGAGCGCGACTTGCCGTGGCTGCGCGCCAATTTCGGCAGCTTCGCCGACTATCTGTACGGAGCGGCGAGAGGGATCGACAACCGACCGGTCCGGTCGCACCGGACGCGCAAGTCGGTCGGCGGCGAACGGACCTTTTCCGAAGATATCCATGCCGACGATGCCTTGCGAGAAACGCTCGAGCGGATCATCGATATCGTGTGGGAACGGATCGAAAGGGCTGAGGCGAGCGGCCGGACCGTCACGCTGAAACTCAAGTACAACGACTTCACGATCCATACCCGGTCGCAGTCGCTCGTCCGGCTCGTCGAGACGAAGGATGACTTCGCGATCGCCGCGCGCGCGCTTCTCGAAACGGAGCTTCCGCTTCCCCGGCCGATCCGCCTGATGGGGCTCACGCTCTCCTCGCTGAAGGGGGTTACGTCCGAGTCGCGCAGGGATGCGCGCGCAGCCGAAGCGCAGCTTTCGCTTTTCTAGCGGCGGCCCTTGTCCGTCCAGAAGGCGAGCCGCCGGCGCGTCGCATCGCTCAGCGGATGGGGTAGCGAATGCACAGGGAAGAACTGGGCTTCCAGGATTTCACGCCGGTCGGGCTTCGGCGCGACTGGGCAACGGCCCTGAAAGATGAATGCCGAGTGGGGCGCACCCGAAAGCGTTTCTTCCAGCGTGCCGACGAATTGCAGTTCGCATCCGTGCACGCCGAGCTCCTCGTGCAGTTCCCGCTTGGCACAGTCGATCGGGGCCTCCTTGCGGTCGATCCCACCGCCCGGAAGCGCCCAGGTCGGCGGGCCGTAGCTGTGGCGCACCATCAGCACCCGGTCCTCGCCATCGACAAGAATTACCGAGACGCCGGACAGGGACGGTTTGATAATCGTACGCCAGTGATGCCGTATGCGATGTGCAATCGGCAGGGCCACGCGGTGCAATGGCCTTGGCAAAAGTCTTGAAAGCACCCCGAACCCCGAATTCTCTACCCGAGCCCCGTCTAGCAATCGCACGCAGTCAATCAATAGAAGAAAGCCCGGTTTCGAATGTAACGAAACCGGGCTCTGGTCTTGAGAAATGAGGAGTGATTACTGCAGCGTGGAATCGAGGAACCAGACGCGCTCTTCGGCCATGTCCGTCCAGTCGTCGAGCAACCCGTCGGTGGCGTTGTCGCCCGCCTGTTCGGCCAGCGGCTTCAATCCCTTGAGCCGATCCACAACCTTGCGGTTGTCGTCGCGCAGTTCGCGGACCATCGCATCGGGATCGAGCTTGGTGTTGTCCTGATCGGCGATGTTCGTGTGCTTCGCGACCGAGCCGATCGAGGTCAGTGTGTCTTCGCCCAGCTTGCGGACGCGCTCGCCGATATCGTCGATCTGGTCGCGGATCTCGATCGCCTGCTCGTCGAACAGCAAGTGAAGGTCGCGAAAGCGCGGTCCGCGCACATGCCAATGGAAGTTCTTGGTCTTGAAATACAGCGCGAGATGATCGGCCAGAAGCCCGTTCAGTTCGCTGACGAGCGCGGTTTTGGAGTTGTCGCCGGATTCGGCCATGGGAATTTCCCCTTTTCCTGTCTGAGAGTTATCGATTGTTAGAAAATCGTTCGGACAGGAAACGGGGGAAGCAAGGCTTGGTTTCCGGCAATGATGCAATTCCTCTGATCGAGGGTTTCGATCAACCCAGCAGTCCGCGCGCGGACAATCCGATCACGATTGCGACGCACAGGACGATGGCACCGACAACGCGCCGCAGGGTGAGTACCGGAAGGCGGGCGAACAGATCGGCCCCTGTCGTCCAGGCCAGGATCATTACCGTGACACCTCCCATAACACCGCCGGCGCCGACCGCCCAGTTGCCGGCATAGGCGGCGGCCAGCGCGAACACGCAGAACCGGGCAGCATCGCCGATCTGCCGGGCGAAGAGGACTATTCCGATGGCGGCCAGCGACCGCGTCGGCTCGGCCAGAGCGAGGGGCTTCATCGGCCAGAACAGCTCGATGGCGACGAAGATCAACGCGATTGCGACCAGCATGGACCGGGCCGAAACCGGCAAGAGGGACGCAACGGTATCTCCTGCCAGCGTCATCGCGACCGTCGCCAGGATCACGGTCAGACAGGCTGTCACCGCCAGTCCGATCGTGCTGCCCAGCCTGCCGGTCAGTTCCGCAACGAGAAGCTGGTCCCGGCCGCCGAAGGATGTGACGAAGACGGCGACGAATGCGAAGAGAAAGCCGGACATGGGGCCCGCGTTCTACGCGCTGCCGCGTCGAATGGAAGGAGGTCCGGTCAGCGGCGCGCCGGCACTGGAGCGGGTGAAGGGAATCGAACCCTCGTCTTAAGCTTGGGAAGCTTCTGCTCTACCATTGAGCTACACCCGCAGACCGTGCGCCACCATCTGCCGCCGGCGGTGGCAACGGTCAACGCAAATTCGTCCGCGCCTATGTTCCGATGGCAGCGACTTGCGCAAGCACCTCGTCCGCCCATTCGGGACGACAGATCAGCAGGTCGGGCAGGTAGGTATCGGCCTGGTTGTAGACGATCGGCGAACCGTCGATGCGGGAGCAGTACAGCCCGAAGGCCTGTGCGACCGCGACCGGGGCGCAGCTGTCCCATTCGTACTGCCCGCCCGAGTGGAGGTAGATTTCCGCTTCGCCGCGCACCACCGCCATGGCTTTCGCCCCCGCGCTTCCCATGGGCACGAGGTCGCCGCCGATCCGCTCCGCGACGGCGACGGCTTCGCTGGCGGGACGCGTGCGGCTGACCACCAGCCGTGGCTTGGCGGGCATCGCGGGCAGAACCGCGGGACGATCGCTGCGCAGCACCATTTCGCACCCGGGCAAGGCAACGGCCCCGGACACGGCCCGCCCGTCGACAGCGAGCGCAACATGGACGGCCCAGTCGGTCCGCTGCTCTCCGTACTCGCGTGTGCCGTCCACCGGATCGACGATCCACACCCGTGACTTGTCCAGCCGCTCGCGCGTATCCTTGCTCTCTTCCGACAGCACGCCGTCTTCCGGCCGGTGCCGGCGCAGGGCGTGCAGAATGAACTGGTTGGCGGTCGCATCGCCGGCAGCGCCGAGCGCCTTGCCGTCCAGCAGTTCGCTGTCCCGCAATTCGAGCAGAATGCGCCCCGCGTGACGGGCCAGGCGTGCGGCGAGTTCGGTATCGTCTAGTTCGGTCACGGCTATTTGAGCGGCATGATCTGGCGGATGATGTACTCGGCCGCATCCTCTGGCGACATGTCGACCGTGTTCACCCGGATATCGGGCGCCTCCGGCGCTTCGTAGGGACTGTCGATCCCGGTGAAGTTCTTGAGCGTCCCTTCGCGCGCCTTTTTGTACAGGCCCTTCACGTCGCGCTGCTCCGCCACGTCCAGCGGCGTGTCGACGAAGATCTCGATGAACTCGCCTTCGGGAAGCATGTCGCGCACCATCTGGCGCTCAGCCCGGAACGGGCTGATGAAGGCGGTCAGCACGATCAGCCCCGCATCCGCCATCAGCTTCGCGACCTCGCCGATCCGGCGGATGTTCTCGATCCTGTCCGCCTCGGTGAAGCCAAGGTCGCGGTTCAGGCCGTGGCGGATATTGTCGCCATCGAGCAGGAAGGTGTGGCGGTTCATCAGGGCGAGGCGCTTTTCCACCTCGTTGGCGATGGTCGACTTGCCCGATCCCGAAAGCCCCGTGAACCAGAGCACGCGCGGCTGCTGGTTCTTCATCTGGGCATGCTGTTCGCGCCCGATATCGGTCGGCTGCCAGTGCACGTTCTGTGCCCGCCTGAGGGCGAAGTGCAGCATTCCGGCGGCAACGGTCCGGTTGCTGACCTTGTCGACAAGAATGAACCCGCCAAGCGCGCGGTTCTCCTCGTACGGTTCGAAGACGATCGGCCGGTCGGTCCGCAATTCCGCCACGCCGATGGCGTTGAGATCGAACGTCCTGGCCGCCAGTCTTGCGTTCTCGTCGCCCGGATCGTTGATGTCGATCTCGTATTTCGGCTCCTGCACGGTCGCCGATACGGTCTGCGTGCCCAGTTTCAGCCAGTAGCCGCGGCCCACGATCATCGGATCGTCGTCCATCCAGACGATGGTTGCTTCGAACTGGTCCGAGGCCTGCGGCGGTACTTCGGCGGAGGCTATGACGTTTCCGCGCGAGCAGTCGATCTCGTCCTCGAAGGTCAGCGTGACGGACTGGCCGGCCACGGCCTGTTCGAGATCGCCGTCGAAGGTGCTGATCGACCGGATCGTGCTCGTCTTGCCGGACGGGACCACGCGCACCGCGTCGCCGGGCCTGACGATCCCGGTCGCGATCTGGCCCGAAAACCCGCGGAAATCCAGGTTCGGGCGGTTCACCCACTGGACCGGCATGCGGAAGGGTTTGGCCTGCCCGACTTCGCTGCGGACCTCCACCGCCTCCAGGTGGTCCATCAGCGTCGGGCCGTCGTACCAGGGGGTATTGGCGGACCGCGCGGTGATGTTGTCGCCCGCGAGGCCGGACATCGGGATGGCGATGAAGCGCTCGATCCCGATGCTCCGGGCGAACGACGAATAGTCCGACACGATGGAATCGAAGGCCGCCCGGTCGTACCCGACGAGATCCATCTTGTTGACCGCGAGCACCACGTTCCGGATGCCCAGCTGGTGGCACAGGAAGCTGTGCCGCCGGGTCTGGGTGAGCACGCCCTTGCGCGCATCGATCAGGATCACGGCGAGGTCCGCGGTCGAGGCGCCGGTGACCATGTTGCGGGTATATTGTTCGTGGCCCGGGCAGTCGGCGACGATGAACTTGCGGTTCTCGGTCGCGAAGAAGCGATAGGCGACATCGATAGTGATGCCCTGCTCCCGTTCCGCCGCGAGCCCGTCCACCAGCAGCGCGAAATCGATTTCCTGTCCCTGCGTGCCCACCCGCTTGCTGTCGCTTTCCAGGCTGGCGAGCTGGTCCTCGAAGATCATCTTGCTGTCGTACAGCAGGCGCCCGATCAGGGTGGACTTGCCGTCATCTACGCTACCGCAAGTGATGAACCGCAGCATGGTCTTGTGCTGGTGCTTTTCGAGGTAGCCGTCGATATCCTCGGCGATGAGGGCATCCGCTTCGTAGGCGGGTCCGGTCCGGTCGGGGGCGTTCATCAGAAATAGCCCTCCTGCTTCTTGCGCTCCATCGAGGCGTCGCCCGAATCCTTGTCGATCACGCGTCCCTGCCGTTCGCTGGTCGTGGTCAGGAGCATTTCCTGGATGATCTCCGGCAGCGTCGCCGCGGTGCTTTCGACAGCGCCGGTCAGCGGGAAGCAGCCCAGCGTGCGGAAGCGGACGGACCGCTCCACGATGTCCGGGCGCCGGCCCATCGCCTGCTCCAGCCGCGCGATATCGTCCGCCACGAACAGGCCGCCTTCGTATTCGTAGGTCGGCCGCATCGCGGAGAAATAGAGCGGGACGATCTCGATGTTCTCGAGGTGGATGTACTGCCAGATGTCCAGCTCGGTCCAGTTGGACAGCGGGAACACGCGGATGCTTTCGCCCTTGGCCTTGCGGGCGTTATAAAGGTTCCACAGTTCGGGCCGCTGGTTCTTCGGGTCCCAGCCATGGGTCGCGGTGCGGAACGAGAAGATCCGCTCCTTCGCCCGGCTCTTCTCCTCGTCGCGCCGCGCGCCGCCGAAGGCCGCATCGAAGCCGAACCGGTCGAGCGCCTGCTTCAGCCCTTCGGTCTTCCACATGTCGGTGTGGAGGGCGCCGTGCTCGAACGGGTTGATCCCGCGTTCCTTCGCTTCCGGGTTCTGGTGGACAAGCAGTTCCATGCCCGCCTCGCGCGCGGCCTTTTCGCGCAATTCGTACATCGCCCGGAATTTCCAGGTCGTGTCAACATGCAGCAGCGGGAACGGCGGCGGCGAGGGATGGAACGCCTTGCGCGCCAGGTGCAGCATGACCGCGCTGTCCTTGCCTACCGAATACAGCATGACCGGCCGTTCCGCCTCGGCCACCACCTCGCGCATGATGTGGATGCTCTCCGCCTCGAGGCGCTGGAGATGGGTCAGTGGCACGGTCATGGAAGTCGGGAACCCGGTCTTTCGGTATGGGAGGTCGGCCCGCGCCCCTAGCAACCGGAGGCCGGTCTGGAAAACAAAGAAAGCTTTCGGGGTCCAGAACCTGAGTTGCACGCCGCGTGCCGATCGTCGACGGAACACAGCGCCCCGCCGCCGATTGGGAAAGTAACGGTTGAAACGACAGCGCGACCCGCGCAGGGCAGCGCGCAAAGGAGAGGCACATGCGGCAGATAGATCATTTCATGCTCGGCGGAGCGGGCAACGGTTCGGGACGGACGCACGACGTCTGGAACCCATCCACCGGCGAAGTGCAGGCGCGCGTCGCGCTGGGCGATGCGGCCCTGCTCGACAAGGCGGTGGAAACCGCCAAGAAGGTCCAGCCCGAATGGGCGGCGACCAATCCGCAGCGCCGCGCGCGGGTCATGTTCGAATACAAGCGCCTGGTCGAAGCGAACAAGCAGGAGCTCGCCGAACTGCTGGCGAGCGAACACGGCAAGGTGGTGGAAGACGCGCATGGCGACGTGCAGCGCGGCCTCGAAGTCATCGAATATGCCTGCGGCATCCCGCAGGTGCTGAAGGGCGAATACACGCAAGGCGCCGGGCCCGGCATCGACGTCTATTCGATGCGCCAGCCGCTCGGCATCGGGGCGGGCATCACGCCGTTCAACTTCCCGGCCATGATCCCGATGTGGATGTTCGGCATGGCGATCGCGGCGGGCAACGCCTTCATCCTGAAGCCGAGCGAGCGCGACCCGAGCGTGCCCGTGCGCCTGGCCGAACTGTTCGCCGAAGCCGGCGCGCCCGAAGGGCTGCTGCAGGTGGTGCATGGCGACAAGGAAATGGTCGACGCGATCCTCGACCATCGCGACATCGCGGCGGTCAGCTTCGTCGGATCGTCCGACATCGCGCACTACGTCTACAAGCGCGGCGTGGCCGCCGGAAAGCGTGTGCAGGCGATGGGGGGCGCGAAGAACCACGGCATCGTGATGCCCGATGCCGATCTCGACCAGGTGGTGAACGATCTGAGCGGCGCGGCCTTCGGCTCCGCGGGCGAGCGCTGCATGGCGTTGCCGGTTGTGGTGCCGGTGGGCGAGGATACGGCCGACAGGCTGCGCGAGAAGCTGATCCCGGCGATCAATGCCCTGCGCGTCGGCGTCTCGAACGATCCGGACGCGCATTACGGTCCGGTCGTCACACCAGAACACAAGGCCCGTATCGAGGGCTGGATCGACACGGCCGAAAAGGAAGGCGCGGAAGTCGTGATCGACGGGCGCGGCTTCACCCTGCAGGGCCACGAGAAAGGCTTCTTCGTCGGTCCGACCCTGCTCGACAAGGTCACCACGGACATGGAAAGCTACCAGGAAGAAATCTTCGGCCCGGTCCTCCAGATCGTGCGCGCCAAGGATTTCGAGGAAGCGGTCCGCCTGCCGAGCGAACACCAGTACGGCAACGGCGTCGCCATCTTCACGCGCAACGGCCATGCCGCGCGCGAATTCGCGCACCGGGTGAATGTCGGCATGGTCGGTATCAACGTGCCTATCCCCGTGCCCGTCAGCTATCACAGCTTCGGCGGCTGGAAGCGTTCGGGCTTTGGCGACATCGACCAGTACGGGACCGAGGGCCTGCGCTTCTGGACCAAGGCGAAGAAGGTCACCCAGCGCTGGCCCGATGGTGGCGGCGACGGCTCCAACGCCTTCGTCATCCCGACCATGGGCTGACCCCGCACGTCCAAGGAGAATCGCATGATCCGCACCCTCCCCATCGCGCTCCTGCTGGCCGCGGTCCCGCTGGCCGGCTGTTCGCCGGATGCGCAGGCGCCGGTCGATGGCGAGACGACGCCGGCCGGGACCGACGATGCCGCCACCCGCACCGTCGGCGAAGGCTCCATGGCCGATGCGCAGGGCGAAGGCCCGACCCGCGCGGCGCCTTCCGCCGACCGCACGGTCCGGCTGACGTCGATCCCGGCGCCCTTCCAGGGGGTCTGGGACCATGTCGAAGGTCCCTGTGCCGCGGCATCCGACCTGCGGCTCGAAATCGGGGCGAGGGATATCGAGTTCTACGAATCCGTCGGCGAAGTGACCGAAATCCGCCTGTCGGGCGATGCGGACTTGCTGGTCAGCCTCGACATGTCCGGCGAAGGCCAGACCTGGGACGAGACCCTGCTGCTGCGCCTGACCGACAACGACACCCGCCTGCTGGTGGGCGACCCCGAAAATCCGGCGGACCTCTCCGAATATCCGCGCCAGCGCTGCCCTGCCTGACATGCAGCGCACGAGTTCGGGTTCGCCTTACGAGGTGCAGTTCGGATTCTCCCGCGCAGTACGGGTTGGAAACCGGATCATCGTGTCCGGGACCGGTCCGATCGAGCCGGACGGTTCGACGACACAAGGCGACGCGGCGGCACAGGCGACGCGCTGTTTCACGCTGATCGTGAATGCGATCGAGGAACTGGGCGGCAGTGCTGCCGACGTGGTACGGACCCGGATGTACCTGACCGACATCGGATCGCAAGACGCAGTCGGTGCGGTCCATGCGCAGTTCTTTTCCGAAACGCGGCCGGCCGCGACGATGGTCGGCGTCGCTTCCCTCTGCCGGGCGGAATGGCTGGTTGAGATCGAGGCAGAAGCGATCGTGACGCAGCCTTGAACGCCATCCCCAAGCCGGTAGGACACATTGGTATGACCTCCTTATCCCGACTTCTCGCAAGGTTCGCCGCTTTCGTGCTGCTCGCCGCGGGGCTCGCTAGCCCCGCCCTCGCCGAAAAGCGCGTCGCGTTGACCTTCGACGACATTCCGCGCCAGCAGGGCGCCTTCTTCACGCCGCAGGAACGCAGCGAGAAGATCATTGCCGCGCTGAAGGATGCGGGCGTCGAACAGGCGGCGTTCTTCATCAATCCGGGCGCGCTGGCCGAACCCGGCAAGGACTATGGCGAAGCGCATGTCGACGCCTATGTCGCGGCCGGCCACGTCATCGCCAACCATAGCTACAGCCACGGTCATCTCAGCCGCACCACGGCCGAGGCCTACCTGGCCGATATCGACCGAGCGGAAGCGTGGCTGGCCGGACGGGCCGGCTATCGCCCGTGGTTCCGCTTCCCCTATCTGGACGAAGGGGCGGACGACAAGGCGAAGCGCGATGCGGTGCGTGCCGGCCTCAAGGAGCGCGGGCTGTCCAACGGCTACGTCACGGCGGACGGGTCGGACTGGCACCTGGAGCAGCTGACGGTGCTGGCGAAACGACAGGGGTTGCCGATGGACGAAAAGCAGCTGCGCCGGCTCTATGTCGCCTCGCAGATGAGCGGGCTTGCCTATCACGACCAGCTGGCGCGCGACACGCTGGGCCGATCGCCCGCCCACGTGATGCTGATGCACGAAACGGACCTCGCCGCGCTCTACCTCCCGGACCTGATCGCGGAGATGCGCAAGCAGGGCTGGACGATCATCCCGGTTGACGAGGCATACCGCGATCCCATCTCGACCGCGCAGCCGGATGTGCCTTACGCCTGGGGCACCTTGACGGGTTCCATGGCGTGGGAGAAGGACGTGCCTCCTCCCCTTTCTCCGGACTGGATGTCGACGGGTATGATGACCTACCTGTTCGAAACCCGTGTGACGAAAGCCAAACTGGATACCGAATGACATGACCGCCACAGGCCAATTCCAGCTCACCGAAGACCAGCGCGCGATCCAGGAAATGGCGCAGCGCTTCACTGCCGACAACATTACCCCCTTCGCAGGCGAGTGGGACGAGAAGCACCACTTCCCGCGCGACGTGATCAAGCGGACGGCGGAGCTCGGCTTCGGCGCGATCTATGTCAGCGAGGAATCGGGCGGGATCGGCCTCGGCCGGCTGGAGGCAGCGCTGATCATGGAAGCGATGGCCTATGGCTGTCCCACCACCAGCGCCTTCATCTCGATCCACAACATGGCCAGCTGGATGATCGACCGTTTCGGCGGAGAAGGCGTGAAGGCAAAATACCTCCCCGACCTCGTCACCATGGACAAGATCGCCTCCTACTGCCTCACCGAACCGGGCAGCGGATCGGACGCGGCCGGCCTCAAGACCAGCGCCGTGCTGGACGGGGACGAATACGTCCTCAACGGCACCAAGCAGTTCATTTCGGGTGGCGGGGTGAACGACGTCTATGTCACCATGGTCCGCACGTCCGAGCACAAGACCAAGGGCATCACCTGCCTCGTCATCGACAAGGACACGCCCGGCGTCAGTTTTGGCGCGCCGGAAAAGAAGCTCGGCTGGAACGCCAGCCCGACCGCGCAGGTCATCTTCGAGGATGCGCGCGTGCCGGTCGCCAACCGTGTGGGCGACGAAGGCGAAGGCTTCCGTTTCGCCATGATGGGCCTCGACGGCGGACGGCTGAACATCGGCGCCTGCTCGCTCGGCGGTGCGCAGCGCTGCCTGGACGAGGCGGTGAAGTACACCAAGGAACGCCAGCAGTTCGACCAGCAGATCGCGGACTTCCAGAACACCCAGTTCATGCTCGCCGACATGGCGACCGACCTGGAGGCGGCGCGCGCATTGCTCTACCTCGCGGCCGCCAAGGTGACCGACAACGCGCCCGACAAGTCGCGCTTCTCCGCCATGGCCAAGCGGCTGGCGACAGACAATGGCAGCAAGGTCGTGAACGACGCGCTGCAGCTGTTCGGTGGCTACGGCTACCTCAAGGACTACCCGATCGAACGCTTCTGGCGAGACCTGCGCGTCCACTCGATCCTGGAAGGCACCAACCAGGTCATGCGCATGATCGTGGGCCGGGACTTGCTGCGGCAGGGGGCCTGACATGACCGAGCACATCCACGCCCATACCCACGGCCCCGTCGGCCACCTGTCGCTCAACCGGCCGAAGGCGCTGCATTCGCTGACGCTGGAGATGTGCCACGCCATGAGCGATGCGCTGGCCGGCTGGGCGGACGACGGGGCCGTCCGGGCCATCATGCTGGACCATGCCGAAGGGCGCGGCTTCTGCGCCGGTGGCGACATCAACCTGCTGCGCAATTCCGCCCTGAACGATGGCGGGGAAAGCGGGCGGGCGTTCTTCCACGACGAATACCGCCTCAACCACCAGATGTTCGAATACGACAAGCCGATCGTCGCGTTCATGGACGGCATCACCATGGGCGGCGGTGTCGGCATCGCCATGCCGGCGCGCTTCCGGATCGCCACGGAAAACACGCGCTTCGCCATGCCGGAAACGGGCATCGGCCTGTTCCCCGATGTGGGCGGCGGCTGGTACCTTTCGCGCCTGAAGGGGCGGCTCGGCCAGTTCCTCGCCCTGACCGGCGCGCGGCTGGACGGTGCCGAATGCCTGTGGGCCGGCATCGCCACGCATTACATCCCGAGCGAGCGCCTGTCGGAAACTAAGGCGCGCATCGTCGACGATCCGGCGAACCTGTCGGCGATTCTCGAGGAAATGGGCGAGACACCCGAAGCCGCGCGGCTGGCCGGGAACGAAGAACGGATATCGCGCCACTTCGCTTCGGACGATTTCGAGACCATCCTTGCCTCGCTGGAAAGCGACGACAGCGAATGGGCGGCGAAGGAATTGGAGACGCTGCGTGGCAAGAGCCCGCAGACCTGCAAGGTGGCGCTGCGCCAGCTGGCCGACAGCAGCCGGCTGGACAGCTTCGCCGACAACATGGCGATGGAATACCGAATCGCGAGCCGCGTGCTCGTGCGCCCCGATTTCGCGGAGGGCGTGCGCGCGGTCATCGTCGACAAGACCAACGATCCCCAGTGGGATCCCGCAACGCCGGAAGGTGTGAGCGAGGAGCTGATCGACAGTATCTTCGCGCCGCTCCCGGCCGAAGAGGAATGGACCCCGCGGTCCTGACGGAGACGAAGATGAGCTACGAGACGATCCTTCACGAAACCGATGGCGCCGTCACCACGATCACGCTGAACCGGCCGCAGGCGCTGAACGCGCTGTCCAGCACCGTGCTGAAGGAGTTGATCGACGCGTTCGCCACGTATCAGGACGACGACAGCCAGCGCTGCGCGATCCTGACCGGCAGCGGCGACAAGGCCTTTGCCGCGGGCGCGGACATCAAGGAGATGAGCGAGAAGGACGCGGCGGATTTCTACCTCCAGGACTTCTTCGCCAAGTGGACCAGCCACATCGTCGAGGCCGTGCGCAAGCCGTGGATCGCGGCGGTCAACGGCTTCGCGCTGGGCGGCGGGTGCGAGCTTGCCATGATGGCGGACTTCATCATCGCGAGCGACAAGGCGAAGTTCGGCCAGCCCGAGATCAAGCTGGGCGTCGCGCCGGGCATGGGCGGATCGCAGCGTCTCACCCGCGCGGTCGGCAAGGCGAAGGCGATGGAAATGTGCCTGACCGGCCGGATGATGGATGCCGAGGAAGCCGAGCGCAGCGGCCTCGTCGCGCGCGTCGTGCCGCACGACACACTGATGGACGATGCGCGCACCACCGCAGCCACCATCGCCGGGATGCCGCCGATGGCCGCGATGGTGAACAAGGAAATGGTCAACGCCGCCTACGAGACGTCCCTAAGCCAGGGCGTGCTCCACGAACGCCGCCTGTTCCAGATCCTCACCGCGACCGAGGACAAGGCCGAGGGCATGAAGGCCTTTATCGAGAAGCGCGACGGAAACTGGAAAGGACGATAGGGTGCGGCCCTTCTACTTCCTGCTCATGGCCATGTGGGGCGCGCTGGCGTTCTATACCGGCCATGTGATCCTCAACCACGGGATCAATCTCTTCCCCGATTTCTTCGGCGACATGTCCGAGTGGACCTGGCCCGGTCAGTTCAATCTCGACTTCGCGATGATGCTGTTCCTGTCCGCCAGCTGGACCGTCTGGCGCAGCGGCTTCTCGATCGCCGGCTGGGCGCTCGGCATCGTCGCATTCTTCGGCGGGGCGGGCTTCCTGCTGCCCTACCTCACCTATCTCGCCTGGAAGCACCGGGGCGACACCACCGCCATCCTGACAGGCCGTAATTTCGAAGGAACATCGTTATGAAAATCGCCTTTATCGGCCTCGGCAACATGGGCGGCGGGATGGCCGCGAATCTGGTCAAGAACGGCCACGAGGTGCGTGCATTCGACCTCAGCGAAGACGCGCTCGCCAAGGCGAAGGCGAACGGCTGCGAAACCTTCACGGACGCGAACGAAGCCGTGCAGGGCGTCGACGCGGTCGTCTCGATGCTTCCCAACGGGGCCATCGTGAAGTCGGTCTATTCGGACAGCGTGATCGGCCATGCGCCGGAAGGCGCGGCGCTGCTCGATTGCTCGACCATCGATGTCCAGACCGCCAAGGACGTGTCCGAAATGGCCACCGCCAAGGGCTACAAGATGGTCGATGCGCCGGTCAGCGGCGGGATCGCCGCGGCGGACGGCGGCACGTTGACCTTCATGGTCGGCGGCACCGAAGAGGCGTTCGCGGCGGCGAAGCCCATCCTCGAAGGCATGGGCAAGGCGGTGATCCATGCGGGCGACGCGGGCGCGGGCCAGACGGCCAAGATCTGCAACAACATGCTGCTGGCGATCAGCATGATCGGCACGGCCGAGGCGATGAAGATGGCCCAGAAGCTGGGCCTCGATCCGCAGAAATTCTACGAGATCAGCTCGCAGTCCTCCGGCTATTGCTGGTCGCTCAACGCCTACACCCCGATGCCGGGCGTGGGCGTCGAAAGCCCGGCCGACCGCGATTACCAGGGTGGCTTCGCGACCGGCCTGATGCTCAAGGACCTGCGCCTCGCCATGGCGGCGGCGGAGGAAGCGGACGCGGCGGTGCCGCTGGGCGCGCGCGCGGCGAGCCTGTACGAGGATTTTTCGGGCGCCGGGAACGACGGGCTCGATTTCTCCGCTATCATCAAGACCTACTGATCTCGTCCATTACCGCACGGAGCCATTCGCGCGGGCGTTCCCGTCGTCCGATATCGGCGACGAATTCCTGCCCGCGCGCCACGCTGCGCAGGCGGCCCCCGCGCAGCCAGCGATCCGCGCGATCGTGATAGCTGAGACCGCCGCGGCGCAGCCAGTCGGGCCGCTGCCACAGGCTGGGCGGGCCGCCGGGGACGGTCAGGCGAAGCATGTCGGACGCGTGCGCCGCCTCCCGCCCCGGGCCACGATAGATCGCATCGTTCTTCGCATGCATGCCGAGCGCGTGCGGATGCCCCAGAGCTGACATCGGTTCGGGCGCGCCCTGCGACAGATCGACGATCTCCGCGATTTCCAGATAGCCGAAGATGCGGTGGTGCGGCTCTCCGGTCTCCTCGTCCGCGAACAGGCCGAAGAACAGGAACACGTCCCCTGTGCCGACCCCGCGATTGGCGAGGTGGGTCTGTGCCGCGCCGCACTGGCCGAACAGGCAGCTCCCGTCGGCGAGGAACATCGGATCGTGGTGGCAGAAATCGTCCGCGCCCAGCCGGCCGCGGCTCGCCTTCGCGGCATGGTAGCCCAGCCCTAGATCGCCGTAGCGCGTGCGCGAATGGCCGCCCGAGGGGATCGGCAGGCTGCGCGGCACCCCGCCGACGATCGGGGAGGGCGCGCCGCCGCTGGAACTGTCGAACCCCTTGCGGCTGAAGACGATCCGCAAACCTGTTAGCGGCCGCCCTGCTCGCTCGGTGCAGGCTGCCCGGCGGGCGCTTCGTCCTCTTCCCAGGCCAGCACCGGCTTGCGCGCGGCCTGCGTCTCGTCCAGCCGACGGCGCGGCGCGTGGATCGGCGCCTGCTTCAGGCTTTCGTCGCCCGCCTTCGCCCGCTCCGCGACATTGCGCAGGGCGGCGATGAACTGGTCGAGGCTGGCCTTGCTCTCGGTCTCGGTCGGTTCGACCAGCATGGCCCCGTGGACCACCAGCGGGAAATACACCGTCATCGGGTGGAAACCCTCGTCGATGAGCCCCTTGGCGAGGTCGAGCGTGCTGAGATCGCCCCCGAAGCCGCGATCGCCGAACAGCGCCTCGTGCATGCACGGGCCGCTGTCCGCGAAGGGCGCGTGCAGCGTCCCTTCAAGGCTGCGCAGGATGTAGTTCGCGTTGAGCACGGCGTCTTCCGCCACCTGCTTCAGGCCGTCCGCCCCGTGGCTGAGGATATAGGCCAGCGCGCGGGTGAACATGCCCATCTGGCCGTGGAACGCGGTCATCCGGCCGAAGCTGCGCATCTTGCCGTCGAAATGCTCGGCGGAGAACGCATCGGCATCCTCTTCCTCAATCAGGTGGACCACGCCGTCCTTCGTGCGGGCGGTGTAGGGCAGCGGACCGAAGGGGCTGAGCGCTTCCGACAGCACGACCGGGCCGGAGCCGGGGCCGCCGCCGCCATGCGGGGTGGAGAAGGTCTTGTGCAGGTTGATGTGCATCGCATCGACGCCGAGGTCGCCCGGGCGCACCTTGCCGACGATCGCGTTGAAATTGGCGCCGTCACAATAGACGTACCCGCCCGCGGCATGGACCGCGTCGGAAATCGCCTTCATGTCGCGTTCGAACAGGCCGCAGGTGTTGGGGTTGGTAATCATCACCCCGGCGACGTCCGGCCCCAGCCGCTTCTTCAAAGCTTCCAGGTCGACGCGCCCGTCTTCGGTCGCGGGAATGTCCTCCACCTCGTAACCGGCGAAGGCGGCGGTCGCAGGATTGGTGCCGTGCGCGCTTTCGGGCACGAGGATGACCTTGCGCGCATCGCCCTTCGCTTCCAGCGCGGCGCGGATGCACAGGATGCCGCACAACTCGCCATGCGCACCCGCCTTGGGGCTCATCGCGACGCCGTGCATGCCCGTAAGCTCGATCAGCCAGAAGGCGAGTTCGTTGATGACTTCCAGCGCGCCGCGCACGGTATCGACCGGTTGCAGCGGGTGGACGTCGGCAAAGCCGGGCATCCGCGCCACCTTCTCGTTCAGGCGCGGATTGTGCTTCATGGTGCAGCTGCCAAGCGGGAACAGTCCCAGATCGATGGCATAGTTCTGCCGGCTGAGCCGCGTGTAATGGCGCACCGCCTCCGGCTCGTGCAGGCCGGGCAGGCCGATGCGACCGGTCCGGTCGAACCCGCCCAGACGGTTGGGCGCATCCGCCGCGGGTTCGGGCAGGTCCACGCCAGTCTCGTCGGCATGGCCGATCTCGAACAGCAGCGGCTCTTCCAGCATCAGGGCGCGGTTGCCGGTGACGGTTCCGGTATCCTTGCGCCGTTCGGCATTCATGGCCGGCTTCCAGCCGGACTTGTTCGGCGCGTTCATGCCAGCACCTCCTCAAGCGCTGTGGCCAGCGTTTCGATATCGTCCTCGCTAGTGGTTTCCGTGACCGTGACCAGCAGCCCGTCGGCAAGCTCGTCCTGCCCCGGGAACAGCCGGCCGAGCGAGACGCCCGCCAGGATCCCGCGATCGGCCAGCGTGCGCACCACGGCGCGCGCATCCTGCCCCAGCGTGACGGTGAATTCGTTGAAGAAGCTTTCGTTCAGGACCTTCACGCCGGGGACCTTCGCCAGCCGGTCCGCGGCAAGGCAGGCGAGCCTGTGGTTTTCCGCCGCCAGACGCCGCAGCCCCGCTTCGCCCAGCAGGGTCATGTGGACGTTGAAGGCGAGCGCGCACAGCCCGCTGTTGGTGCAGATGTTGGACGTGGCCTTTTCCCGGCGGATGTGCTGCTCGCGCGTGGACAGCGTCAGCACGAAGCCGCGCTTGCCTTCCGCATCGACCGTTTCTCCGCACAGGCGCCCGGGCATCATGCGCACGTGCTTCGCATCGCGCACCGCGAACAGGCCGAGGTACGGCCCGCCGAACTGCAGGCCGACGCCGAGCGACTGCCCTTCGCCGACCACGATGTCCGCGCCCAGTTCGCCCGGGGACTTGATCGCGCCCAGCGCGACCGGCTCGGTATTGACCGCGATCAGCAGTGCGCCCTTGTCGTGCGCGGCTTCCGCAATCGCGGCGAGGTCGGGCAGGCGGCCGAGAATGTCCGGGTACTGCACGACGACGCAACTCGTATCCTCGTCGATCCGCGCGATCAGGCCGTCATTGTCGGGCACCGGGCGCAGCGAGGCGGGCGCGTCCGAAATCTCGTCCTCGGTGAACTTCGCCATGGTCCGGACGACTTCGGCGTAATGCGGGTGCAGCGCGCCCGACAGGACTACCTTGCGCTTCTTGCCGCGCGCCACGCGCCCCGCCATCGCCACCGCTTCCCAGCACGCGGTCGAACCGTCATACATCGACGCGTTCGCGACCGCGCAGCCATAGAGCCGCGCCACCTGCGTCTGGAATTCGAACAGCATCTGCAACGTGCCCTGCGCGATTTCCGGCTGGTAGGGCGTGTAGGCGGTCAGGAATTCGCCGCGCTGGATGATGTGGTCGACGCTCGCCGGGACATGGTGGCGATAGGCGCCCGCCCCCAGAAAGAACGGCGCGTCCGCTGCCGCGAGGTTCTTCTTCGAAAGCCGCCGCATGTGCCGCTCGACCGCCATTTCGCTCGCATGGAGCGGCAGGCCCTCAATCGGGCCGTCGAGCCGCGCTTCTTCCGGAACATCGACGAACAAATCCTCGATGCCGGATGCGCCGATCGTGGCCAGCATCTCGCTTCTATCGGTATCGGTCAGGGGCAGGTAACGCATCGCAGTGTCCTGTCGTCCCGGCATCGCCGGCGCTTGTCAGAGTCGTTTGTTGAATAGGCCGGGCGAGCCCGGCCCGCCTGAATCAAAGCCCGTCGAGGAAGCTCTTGTAGGCCTTGTCGTCCATCAGGCCTTCGAGTTCGCTCTTGTCGGACAGCGTCAGCTTGAAGAACCAGCCGTCCTCTTCCGCCGAGCTGTTGACGAGCGCGGGTTCGTCCTCGAGCGAGCCGTTCACTTCGATGACTTCACCGCCGATGGGCGCGTAGACGTCGCTCGCGGCCTTGACGCTTTCCACGACCGCCGCGTCCTTGCCGGCTTCCAGCACGGTGCCGACTTCGGGCAGTTCGACGAACACGATGTCGCCGAGCTGTTCCTGCGCATAGTCCGTGATGCCGACGGTGGCTTCGTCGCCCTCGACATCGATCCATTCGTGTTCGTCGGTGAAATAACGCGGCATCTGGTCAGCTCCCTCGGTAATAGTTGTGCGGTACGAAAGGCATGGATGCGACGCGCGCCGGCAGGCGTTTGTTCCGCACTTCGACTTCGAGTTCGGTCCCTTCGTCGGCATGGGCGCGGTCGACATAGGCCATGGCGATCGGGTGGCCGAGCGTGGGCGAGAAGCCGCCGCTGGTGACGACGCCGATCCGCGTGTCGCCTGCGAACACCTCGGCCCCTTCGCGTGCCGGCAAGCGACCTTCCAGGATCAGGCCGACGCGGAACCGGGCGGGCCCGTCCTTCAGCGCGGCCGCGATGGTCGCGTGCCCCTTGTATCCGCCGCTTTCCCGGCGGGCCTTGCTGAGTGCGAAGGTCAGGTCGGCGCTGACCGGGTCGATCTCGGCGGTGAGGTCGTGGCCGTAGAGCGGCAGTCCCGCTTCCAGCCGCAGGCTGTCACGTGCGCCGAGGCCGGCGGGCCGGACCTCGATTTCCGCGCAGAGCCGGTCGGCGAGGATTTCCACCTGGTGCGCGGGCACGGAAATCTCGAAGCCGTCTTCCCCGGTATAGCCGCAGCGCGAGATCCGCAGCGGCAGTTCGCCGAAATCGTAGGTCGTGGACTGCATGAAGGTCAGCTGTTCGGGCACGCCGCGCATTACCCGGTTCAGCGCAGTCGCCGCCGCGGGGCCCTGCAGCGCGATCAGGGCCTGGTCTTCCAGGTGCGTCAGCGTGACATCGTCGGGCAGGTGTTCGCGCATGTGGGCGATATCGTCCCACTTGGTCGCGCCGTTGACGACGACGTAGAAGGCCGGTTCGCCCCAGTAGCCGTCTTTCGTGACATTGCCGTCCTCGTCCTCCTCGGGCGCGATCCATTCGGTGACGTTGGTCACCATCAGGTCGTCGAGGATGCCGCCCTCGTCGCCCAGCAACAGGGTGTAGCGGATACGGCCGGGCTTCAGGCTGGCAATGGCGCCGGGGACGAGTTCTTCCAGCGCGGTGGCGGCGTTTTCGCCAGTGACCATCAGCTGGCCCATGTGGCTGACATCGAACAGGCCGGCCTGCGCCCGGGTCCAGTCGTGCTCCGCGACGATGCCGCCGCCTTCGCTCTTGTTGTACTGGATCGGCATTTCGTAGCCCGCAAAGGGCACCATGCGCGCGCCCTTGCCGCGATGCCATGCATCGAGCGGAAGCGGCTTCGTTTCTTCGGATGCGGTATCGCTCATCCTGAATCCCTGACAGCGCGGGGACGGTCCAACGGAACCGCTTGCCGCCTGCCCCCTCTGTCAGGAAACCTGAGAGCGTACCCCTTCGGTGGCGCCACGCGGCGCGCTTTCCAGAGTGCCTGTCCAACCGAGCGGTCCGGTTGCCTGAGAGTTTCCGGGGCGGTTGCTCCTTCGGCGTCGCGTGCGAGCTACCGCCCGCGAACTCTCCCGCTCGATCGCCCGGCCAGAATCACTCCCGGCCGGGAGACGATGCTGCGATTGCGCAAGGCGGGGGCCGCGTCAATGGCGGGCGTCAGTTTTCGCCGGACTCCTGCGCCAGAATCTGCTGCGCCCTCTGCATGAGCGCGATTTCGCGCGGGTCGAACCCGCCTTCGTCCTCCGCGCTTGCACGGGGCGGGACGGCGGTGGTGAAATAGGCGATGCCCTGGCCGAGTTCGGGCGAGAACCAGAGGCCGGAGCGCAGGGCATAGGCTTCGCCCGCATGGCCCAGTCGCACATGGCCGTCGCCGAACAGCGGATCGGCGCAGGGCGTGCCGGGATATTCGATGGCCTGCACGGCAAGACCGTAGCGGCAGAAGAAGTCCTGGCCCGCGATCGGTTCGTGCGCGACGGACCACAGCAGCGCGAGGGCCGCGTCGCCGCTCAGGAATTCCGGCCGGCCGAACTCGGCGAAGACCTGGCCGATCTTCGCCAGGTCCATCATCCCGATCCGCACTCCGCCCTGCGGCGAGAAGACCGATGCGTTGATGCCGGGCACGTAATCCTCGAGCGAGCATTCGACCCCCTCGGCCACGGGGATGCTGCAATTGGGCGGGACGTCGCCCGGATCGTCGCGCGCGATCTCGCCCGTGTCGCGGTAGAGCACGACTGCGCGCGATACCTGATCCTGGCTGCACAGCGTCCAGTTCACGCACGCCTCGATGCCCAGCGGGGCGAAGACGGTGCGCTCCAGCAGTTCGTCGTAGCGTTCCCCCGTCGCCGCTTCCAGCACGGTCGCGACCACCGGCGAGCCCAGGTTCGCATATTCGAAGGGCGCTTCGCCCGGGGGCGCGTCGGCGTACCATGCCCCCGGCTCCGCGAGCTTCGCTTCCAGGCTTTCGCCCAACGGCACGATGTAGCCTGCCGCATCGCGCAGGCCCGAGCGGTGGGAGAGCAGCTGCGCCAGCGTCACCGGCACGTCCGGAAAAGACGGGTGCCGGACCTTCCAGCCGAGATAGTCGGAAACGTCGCGGTCAAGTTCGACCTTGCCTTCGTCCACCAGCCGCAAGGTCGCCAGCCCCATGACCAGCTTGGAAATGCTGGCGATGCGGACGGGGTCGTTGGCTTCCACCGGGCGCCCGGTCTCGCGGTCCGCGATGCCTTCCACGATCAGCGGCCGCGCGCCCTCCTTGTCGAAGGCGACCACGACCGTCGCGGGAACGGGGTCCTGCGTATCGGCGGAAACGGAAGTGCTCATGACCATGCAGAAGGACGCCAGAGCCAGCAAAGCAGATCGCCACATGGGCCGACAATCGCCCAGCCGCGACACGAAATCAATCGAGATTGGGGCGCAGCCACCGTTCGGCCTGCTCCACGCTCACGCCCCGGCGCGCGGCGTAGTCTTCCAGCTGGTCGCGCCCGATCGTCGCCACGCCGAAATAGGAGCTTTCCGGATGGCCGAAATAGAGGCCGCTCACCGCCGCGGTCGGCAGCATGGCGAAGCTTTCGGTAAGGCTCAGTCCGGTATTCGTTTCCGCGTCCAGCATCTCGAACAGCATCGGCTTCAGGCTGTGGTCCGGGCACGCCGGATAGCCGGGCGCCGGGCGAATGCCGCGATACTGTTCCTTGATCAGCGCCTCGTTGGTGAACTGCTCGTCCGGCGCATAGCCCCACAGATCGGTGCGGACATGCTTGTGCAACGCTTCCGCAAAGGCTTCCGCAAAGCGGTCCGCCAGCGATTTCAGCATGATGTCCGAATAATCGTCGTTCGCCGCCTGGAAGCGCTTCGACGGCTCCTCGATCCCGTGGATGCCGACGGCGAAACCGCCCATCCAGTCGCCCGCCGTGTCGACGAAATCCGCGAGGCAGAAATTCGCCCGGTCGCGGCTCTTGCCCACCTGCTGGCGCAGCATCGGCAGGCGCGCGCTTTCCTCGTTCGTCCGGTCGAGGTCGGGAACGGTCCCGCGGGTGCTGTGCGCACCGTCGGCGCTGACCGTGTCGTGGCGGTGGCGGTGGTGGACGACGATATCGTCCCCGTCGCGGTGGCACGGCCACAGGCCGGCAACGCCGCGCGCCGTCAGCCATTTTTCCTCGACGATCCGGTCGAGCATCGCCTGCGCATCGGCCCACAGGCTGCGCGCGCTTTCGCCGACGACCTCGTCTTCCAGTATGGCCGGATAATTGCCGTGCAGTTCCCAGGCGCGGAAGAACGGCGTCCAGTCGATGTATTCGCGCAAATCCGCCAGCGACCAGTTGTCGAACACGTGCAGTCCGGGCTTCGCCGGTGCGGCCGGCTTCTGGCCGAAGTCCATGACGCTGGCATTGGCGCGCGCATCGGCTAGCGAAATCAGCTTGCTCGCCCCGCGCCCCGCCCGCTTTTCCCGGACGGTCTCGTAATCGTCCGCGACTTCGCCGACATAGGCATCGCGCTGCGTTCCGGACAGGAGCTTGCTGGCGACGCCGACGGCGCGGCTGGCATCGAGGACATGGACCACCGGGCCGTCATAGGCGGGGTCGATCTTCAACGCCGTGTGGACCTTGCTGGTGGTCGCGCCGCCGATCAGCAGCGGCATGGTGAGGCCCGCGGCCTGCATTTCCTCCGCCACCGTCACCATCTCGTCCAGCGAGGGCGTGATGAGGCCTGACAGCCCGATCAGGTCGGCATCGTTCTCGTTCGCGGCTTCGAGGATGTCCGACCACGGGACCATGACGCCCAGGTCGATCACTTCATACCCGTTGCACTGCAGGACCACGCCGACGATGTTCTTGCCGATATCGTGAACGTCGCCCTTCACGGTCGCCATCACGATCGTGCCCTTGCCTTTCGCGTTCTCGTCCTTCTCCTCCTCGATATAGGGGAAGAGGTGGGCGACCGCCTTTTTCATCACGCGGGCGGACTTGACCACTTGCGGCAGGAACATCTTGCCGCTGCCGAACAGGTCGCCGACCACGTTCATGCCATCCATCAGCGGGCCTTCGATCACCTCGATCGGCTTGCCGCCGCGCGCCTTCACCGCAAGGCGCATTTCCTCGGTATCGGCGACGATATGCGCGTCGATGCCTTTGACCAGCGCGTGTTCCACCCGCTTCTCGACCGGGTATTCGCGCCACTCGGCGGCTTCCTTCTCGGTCCTGGCGTCCTTGCCCTTGTAGCTTTCGGCCAGCGCGATGAGGTTCTCGGTCGCGTCCTCGCTATTGGCAGGCGTGCGGTTGAGGATCACGTCCTCGCACGCCTCGCGCAGTTCCGGGTCGATATCGTCGTAGATGTCGAGCTGGCCGGCATTGACGATCGCCATGTCGAGCCCGGCGGGGATCGCGTGGTAGAGGAAGACCGAATGCATCGCCCGGCGCACCGGTTCGTTGCCGCGGAAGCTGAAGGACAGGTTCGACAGCCCGCCGGAGAAATGCACGTGCGGGCAGCTCTTCGAAAGGTGCCGCACCGCCTCGATGAAATCGACGCCGTAGGTCGCGTGTTCCTCGATCCCCGTCGCCACCGCGAAGATGTTGGGATCGAAGATGATGTCCTCTGGCGGGAAACCGTCCTCGGTCAGCAGCTTGTAGGCGCGCTCGCAGATCTCGATCTTGCGCTCCTTCGTGTCAGCCTGCCCGTCCTCGTCGAAGGCCATGACCACCACCGCCGCGCCGTAGGCCCTGCACTTGCGCGCGTTTTCGAGGAATTCCTCGACGCCTTCCTTCATGCTGATCGAATTGACGATCGGCTTGCCGGAGACGCATTTCAGCCCGGCCTCGATCACCGCCCACTTGGAACTGTCGATCATCACCGGGACCCGCGCGATGTCGGGCTCGGCCGCCATCAGCTTCAGGAATTTGACCATCGCCGCTTCGGAATCGAGCAGGCCCTCGTCCATGTTGACGTCGATCACCTGCGCACCGTTCTCCACCTGGTCGCGCGCGACCTCGATGGCGGTCTCGTAATCCTCGTTCATGATCAGCTTCTTGAAGCGCGCCGATCCGGTGACGTTGGTGCGCTCGCCGATATTGACGAAACTGGAGGAAGCGTTGGCAGTCATGTCAGGGGTGCGATCGATCTCAGGCGGCCATCGTGAAAGGTTCGAGACCGGCGAGCCGTGTCCGCCGATCCAGTTCGGGTATCGCGCGCGGCTGCGCCTTTTCGGCCGCCTTCGCGATCGCCGCGATATGGGCCGGCGTGGTGCCGCAGCAGCCGCCGACGATGTTGACGAGGTTTTCGCGGAACCAGACGTTCACCAGTTCGGCGGTTTCCTCCGCTTCCTGGTCGTATTCGCCCAGATCGTTGGGCAGGCCCGCATTGGGATAGGCGATGATCAACGTGTCCGCCAGCTTGGCCAGCGCGGCGAGGTGCGGGCGCAGCTTGTCCGCGCCGAAGGAGCAGTTGACGCCGACCGCGATCGGATCGGCATGGCGCACCGCGTGCCAGAACGCCTCGACCGTATGGCCCGACAGGTTGCGGCCGGCATTGTCGGTCACGGTGAAGCTGAGCATGATCGGCACTTCGCGTCCCGCCGCGGCGGCAGCCTGCTGCGCCGCCATCGCCGCGACCTTGGCGTTCAGCGTGTCGAAGATCGTCTCGATGAGGATGAAGTCCACTCCGCCCTCGATCAGTGCGTCGCACTGCTCGCGATAGACGCCGAGCATCTGGTCGAAATCAACCTCGCGATAGCCCGGATCCTCGACATCGGGGCTGAGCGAAAGCGTCTTGTTGGTCGGGCCGATCGCGCCCGCGACGAAACGGCGCCTGCCGTCCTTCGCCTGCGCGGCGTCCGCGGCTTCGCGCGCGACCTTCGCGCCGGCAAGGTTCACTTCGCGCACCAAGTGCTCGCACCCGTAATCGGCCAGTGCGATGCTGGTCGAACTGAAGGTATTGGTCTCGACCATGTCCGCGCCCGCATCCAGATAGTCCGCGTGGATGGCGCGGATCACATCGGGCCGGGTCAGGTTGAGCAGGTCGTTATTGCCCTTCTGGTCCGCCTTGAGGTCGAGCTCGCCGCGATAGTCGGATTCCTGCAGCTTCCGGTTCTGGATGCCGGTGCCGTAGCCTCCGTCGAACACGAGGACGCGTTTCGATGCGGCCTTGCGCAGGGCGGCGGCGGCGCTTTCGATCCCGCTCATGCCGCGTCCCCTTGCGCTTTGGCGCGCAGGCCGAGCAGGTGGCAGATCGCGTAGGCGAGGTCCGCGCGGTTGAGCGTGTAGAAATGGAACTGGCGCACGCCGCCTGCATAGAGCCGGCGGCACAGTTCCGCGGCCACCGTCGCGGCGACCAGCTGGCGGGCGGCCGGGCGCGCGTCGAGCCCATCGAACAGGCCGTCCATCCAGTCCGGAATGACCGCGCCGCACAGGCCGGCGAACTTGCGCGCCTGCGCCACATTGGTGACCGGCAGGATGCCGGGGACGATCGGCGCATCAATGCCGCAGGCCTTCGCCTGCGCATCGAATTCGAAGAAGGTTTCGGGCGCGAAGAAAAACTGCGTGATGGCGCGCGTGGCACCGGCGTCGATCTTGCGCTTCAAATTGTCGAGGTCGGATTCGGGGCAATCCGCGTCGGGATGGGTTTCCGGATAGGCGGCGACCGAAATCTCGAAATCGGCCACTTCCTTCAGGCCGCGGACCAGTTCTTCCGCGCTGGCATAGCCTTCGGGATGCGGGGTGAAGGGCGCGCCGGGTTCGCCGGCATCGCCGCGCAGCGCCACGATGTGCCGCACGCCCGCTTCCCAGTACTGCTCGGCGATCTTCTGCGTTTCCGCGCGGGTCGCATCGACGCAGGTCAGGTGGGCAGCCGCGGGGATCCCCGCTTCCGCGATGATGCGCGCCACGGTCGCGTGCGTGCGCTCGCGGGTCGATCCGCCCGCGCCGTAGGTGACGGAGACGAACTTGGGTGCGAGCGGCTTCAGTTCCTGCACCGCGTCCCACAATTGCGCTTCCATCTTCTCGCTCTTGGGCGGGAAGAATTCGAAGCTGACTTCGCAATCGCCGGGCAGGCCGGAAAAGAGCGGGGTATCGTGGGCCGTGCGCTTTTCCTGCACCGGATCGAGTTGCACAGGGCTGGATGCGTTCATCGAATTGCCTTCCTTGACGGCGTTGCGGCCAGTCCGCCCTGGCGGGTGCCGAGCCAGATCTTCACGACCAGCTCCCCGTCCTCGAGCGCGATCGGACTGGATGGCGAATATCCTGCTTCGGACAGCAGCGTGCGCATCGCGCCGTCGGTGAAGCCGAGGCGGGCATGGGCGAAACGCTCGCGCAGTTCTTCCCGGTCGTGCGCGGCGAAGTCCACGATGGCAATCCGCCCGCCCCCGCGCGTGACGCGCGCCGCCTCCGTCAGCACGACGGACGGATCGGCGGCGAAATGCAGCACCTGGTGCAGCAGCACCGTGTCGAACGAACCGGCGGGGAACGGCAGGGCCGAGAAGTCCCCCTGCACGAGGTCCACCGCGCCCGCCGGCAGATTCTGGAGATTGGCCCGCGCCACGCGCAGCATGTCGAGGCTCTTGTCGAGCGCGACGACCTCGTCCGCCTGCTCCGCGAAGATTTCCGCCATGCGGCCGGTCCCGGTGCCAATGTCGAGCATCCGTCCGATCGATTCTTCGCCGATGGCGGCGGCGAGGCTTTCCTCGACCTGCGGGTCCGGGCTGTGCAGCTTGCGCAGTTCGTCCCAGTCCTCGGCATGGCGGGCGAAATAGGCTTCGGCGCTGGATTCGCGGGCCGAGCGGATGTTGGCCAGATGGCGGCGGTCCTCGTCGCAGGCCTCACGGAACTCGGCGTCCTCCTGCTCCGCGATGGCCAGCAGCCGCGCGATCGCCTCGTCCGTGGCATTGCCCCGTTCGCGCCCGATGGTCGCACGCAGGAAGACCCAGCTCCCCTCGCGGTGGCGCTGCGCGAGCCCGGCATCGCACAGAATCCCGACATGCCGCGATACCCGCGGCTGGCTCTGTCCCAGCACCTGCGCCAGTTCGCCTACGGCCAGCTCCATGGCAGCCAGCAGCCGCATGATCCGCAGCCGGGTAGGGTCGGCCAGTGCCCGCATGATCGTCTCGATGCGCATATCGCGATGGCATATAAAGATATTGTTATATGTGCAAGCGGCATGAGGCCGCATATGCGTCAAATTGCTTGCCTTTGCCGACCCCGCCCCTACCATCCGGCCCATCGGGACGGTATGGACGATGAGCAGCGAGAACGAAGACATAGCCAGGCTGCGCGCCGAACTGCTCCAGTTCGTGCTCGACGAGTTCCGACTGGCCGCAACGGACGGGGAAGCAGCCCCCGCTCTGGCCCGGTTCCGCGAAGCCTTCGCCGAGGACGTCCGCTCGATCGTGCGTGAGACGCTGCGCGCAGAGATGCCGCACTACCGCACCGTCAGCCTCTCCGACGAGGACGTCGGTCGCGTGGCGGCCGCACTCGGTGCGCTCCATTATTCGGATGAGCCAGAGCGCGGTCGTCCGGCTGCAGCATCGGAAACCCCGATCGAGGACGCGCCTCGCGCGAGCCGCAGGTCCGGGATCATCGGCAATGCGCAGGAGCGCCGGGACGAGAGGACGTCGTCGACCGAACTGTGGCTGAAGGGCCTTGCGGCGCTTCTCCTGACCGTCGCGGCGGGCGCGATGGTCTACTATTTCCTGATCCAGCCTCAGGACGAACCGGACGTCGTGAGGACAGCCGAACCCATCGAGACCGCCACTCCGGGCCTCGACAAGGGAGGGCCCGACCAGCCGACCTCCGAACCGAACGAAGTCCCTGCCCCCGCGCCGACCTCGACGAGCCAGGCGAACTGACCGCACGCGGATGTTGCTTCCTGCCTTCCATTTCGGCCCCAGCCAAGGCGCACGCAGCAGCCGGATCCTGGCCTCGTCCCGGAACCTGGACGCCTTCCCCGATATCGAGGCCCGCGTCCTCTCGGACATCCCGCTGGCCGTGGCGGCCTGGCTCGAGCAGCGAGAGGAGGATGAGCTGTACGCCTGCCTCCCGCTGACCCGCCAGTCGAGCGGCGGGCGCGTCCTGCTGCGCGCGCGATACCTGCGCCAGATCGGCGGCGAACCATACGGCCTGGCGAGCGGCCTCTACCTCGGCCCAGAGGCATTGCGCGCCCTTGGCGGCCATGCAGAGCGGATTGCGCACCTCCTTCCGGACCCGGAAAGCGAGTCCGCTGCAGCCGCTGAACCCTTCGCCGTGGACCCGGCCAGCGATCCGGTTCCTGCCGACCCTGTCGAAACGGGCCTCGAATGGTCCGATCTCGCGATCCGGATAGAAGACGGGACCGAGCCCTTGGCCGTGACGCGGGAAGTCCTGGCGGGCATGCGCCATCCCGAACAGGCCCGGCGCGTCATTGGGTGGTGTAGCTCCGCCCGGTTCCCCCGGCTCGGCTCGATCGATCCGGACGCCGCGTTTCAGCTGGTCGTGAGCGCCCACTCCTATCCGGCCGGCCAGCGGCGCGAAGCCCTATGGAACGACGGATATCGCGGATCGGTGCATTCGCCACCACCGTCATGGGACGCCTGGACGAAGATACGCACCCTGCTTGCAGCCGACCCCTACCTGCGGGAAGCGAACGGCTGGGCGCTCAACTTCGCGTCCCTTCCCCCCGAACGGATCGCAGGCGCACTGCTCGACCGTCACGCTGCAAGGATCGCACAGGACCCGCGCGCCTATCTCGGCACGCTCCTCCGGTTCAGCGATGCGCAGCTGGTCGATTCATCGCGGTCGCGTATTGCGGACCGGATCGAAAAGGGTGACGAGGCCTCCCGCGGTGCCCTGCTCGCAGCCTTGCTGGAGCTCGACGCGGACACCAGCGCCCGTCTCGAAGTCGACGGCCTGTTCCTGAACCGGCCGGAACTCGCACAGTTCCTGCCCCGGGAGGCGTTCCGCGCAGTTCTTGCGAAGGCGAACTGGTTGCGCGGTCCCGCCCGCTCGAAACGCCATCTGAGAGATCTCAGGCAGGATCAGCTGCTGGACGCGATCGATCACGCCCTCGTGCAAATGCAACGCGGCGAACCCGGCATGGAAAGCGCGTTCGACGAACTGGTCGAGGAATTCTTCCGTCCGGAACGGTCCGGAGTGCGCGCATCCACCGAAGCCGGCGCGTTCGCGGACGCCGTTTCGCGCCTTGGGATCGAAACCGTCATACCCTGGCGTTATCAGCCCGAATTCTACGCCTGGCAGCGGGAGGCACCGGCGACCAGGCAGGCCTGGAAGGCGACGCTCTCCACGCTGAAGGTCCCGCATCGGCTGTCCGCGCGTCCCGCCGATCTGGCGACCCTCACGAGCGCCCTTTGCGAGGTCAACGCGTCCCGGACCGGCCAGCGGGGGGCAATCGCATGAGCGATACTTGCGACGGCTGCGGCGAGCCCCTGACGGACGGCCGGTGCACGAACCCGGAATGCCTTCATTTTGTCCCTCTCGAGGAAGCGCGCTCGACTGCGACGGGTACCCGGTTCGAGGATGACGATCTCGAACGGATCTATCGCCGCTGGAGCGCGTGGAAACGGAACCCGGACCAGGTCGAATTCGTCACCGTGTTCGGCTTCCCGACCGCCGGCAAGACGTGGCTCACCGCACGATTGCTGGAGAAGCTTCCCGAAAGGGGATGGGACCGCACGATCGACCCGATCCTCGGCTCGGCCAACCTCTACGACTACATCACGGCCTATCGCTCGATCGGTCAGACTCGCAATCTTCTGGTCCACGCGGTCGTGCCGCAGGGCTCGGGCGATGAAAAACATATCGAGCTCGTCGACATACCGGGCGAATTCGTTCGCCGGCTGGTGGAAGAACCGCGCGCTGCGCCTCCGCTGTCGCTGATTGCCGCGCTCGCCATGTCGGACCGGGTGATCATTGCTGTGCCGAGCGACGTGTGCGTTCTGGGTTCGCTCGTCGCCGCCGGCATTCAGGACAATCCGAAAGGCCGCGACCGCCAATCGATCGTGGAGGAGATCGAACGTCGCGACGACCTCGATCTCGACAGGAGACGCGCGGAACTGGCCGAACGCATCGCGGAACTGCGCAAGGGCGACGCGTTGGAGGGCGAGGAATATTCCGCGGCGTGGAAGGAGTACGAGGATGTCTCGGTCCAGCTGGTCGAGAAGATAGTCCTCTACGAACACGCGCGCCTGCTCCAGTTCGCGGACCGGATGAACGACGTCTTCGGACAGGTTGCCCATGTGCTCGATCGCTTCGGCAGGGACGGGCTCTTCGACGAGAAGACCGATCCCGACACCTGGCTTCGCGACTTCGATCCTCTCGACGCGCTGAAATTGCCGCCGATATCGAGCACCTCCTTCGCCGCCCTGACCAAGGCCGACCGGGTGGTTCCACTGCTGACCGATGCGCTGGGTGGCTTGCCGCAATGCGAGGAGTGGCGGGACCTGCCCGAGCGAAAGGTCTTCTACGACAGGCTGTGCGAAGCGGGGTGGAACGACACGCTGGGCGCGCGAGTCGGCGACCCGCGCCTGGTCGTATCGCTGCTCAATCCGAAACTGCTCAACCGGTTCGACCGCTGGCTGCCGCGCATGCAGTACGAGTGGGCAAGCGCTGACTGGGAATCGGGCGACTGGGCGATCGAGATGGACATGAGCCATCCCGACGCCGGCGTCGATCGCCTGTGCGACTGGTTGCTTGGCGACCAGTCCATCCCGAAGGCGCCCTGGGCCATCCACGACCAGCTGGCGCGCATCAGGGCGGGTATCGAGGGCCGCGATCGGCAGGGCAGGCCGAGGCGATGACCGGGAAGCTGCCCCTGCCACGCCCCCTCAAGGGCTACCATGTCGAACGCTTCAAGTACGACCTCATCACGGTACGCTGGCGATACGTGACCTCAATGGTCATAGGCGGACTGGCGCTAATGCTGATCCTGTTCGCAGGGCTTCATCTGGTCGGTGTGTCCACACCGCAATATCCGGCGATAGCAGACCCCGACCAGGCTTTGCCGGAAGAGGTCTGGCCGAGCTACGACGACACCCTGCGGTCGGCGCTGTTCGAAGAAGACGGCATCGCCGAGACGCTCAATCAGGACGATCTGCGCAATCGCCTTGCCGAGATTGGCACCAACAATCGCCTGATCGCCGCCGGCAGGCCGCCGCGACGGCTGGCGTCGGAAACGGACGCGCCTGAACTGTCCGTCGATGCTTCCGCCAATATCGAAGCCTATCGAGACTGGGCATCCTCGAAGGGCTGCATGCTGGGGGGATGGGAGGGAGAGGCACGCCGGCAGGTGGCTGCTCTCGTCCGCAACGGAGTGTGGAACTGCAGCGACGCGCAGCGCTGGATAGCGAGCTGGCCGATGGTCGAAACAATGGGGACGCTGGGCGGCGGGGTCGTGACGGTCGCGCTACTGGCCGCACTGCTGTTCGTCGCCATCCTGCTGGTGCGGCGGATGTGGCGGCTCGAACTGTTGCGACGGCTCAATGCGGCGCTTTACGGAAGCTGGGCGGGCTGAGGCGCGATCCGCGCGATGAAAAGCGACCCGTCCCCCTTCTTCGCCACGTTCGACACGATCGTGCTTGTCGCCTGCTGCCTCGCCCTCGCGGGCCTCATCTGGTCTTTCCGCAACAGCATCCCGAAGGAATGGCAGCGCTGGACGGCGGCGCTGCTGCCATTCGTCATGCTTGGCCTGCTCACGGCCGGCGCAGCGATCGACGGCTCGCGCGGGTCCAAGCTCACGGCCGAGATTTCCGGCTTCGTCGTGCCGTCGGATGCGGTTCCTTCCGACGGTCTGGAAGTGCTCGTCTTTCGCGTCGGTGACCGGTCGGAAGCGGCGGACCTCGTCGTTCGGCCGTTCCTGCAGGACTTCCTGAACCAAGGGTTCGCAGCCGACGACCCGCGCCACTACGTCGACATTTTCGCATCGCGGTCCGCCGACGGGACACTGGCCGCGAGAATGGAACTGACCCAGTACCCCGGGGACCCGGCGCAGGACATTCCCGGGATGCGGACGACGATCGGCGGGACGGTCGAGGAACTGACCGAGGGCGACGCCCTGCGCTCGCAAGTGCGCCTTGCCCCGGGACAGAGCGCAAGACCGGCCATATTCCGCGACGACAGCAGCACATCCGGCCGACAATACCAGGCGCGTCGGTCGTTCGAGGTTCGCAACCGCGCCCGGGAAGGGGAGCGCGAGGCCAGTATCGTCATCGATCTCGACCAGCCCTTGCGCGCAGATGCCGGAACCTGCGCCGATCCGAGAAACGTGCTGATCCCCGCCGCCCGCGACGGTGCGCCGCCTCCGGGATATCTCATGCCGAGGTCGCTCGAATTCGCGGCGCTGGGCACGGGCGGACACGCGCGCGCAATACTGGGCACTCAGGCCCTGGGACCGATCGCCGACCGCGAGGGGCTGTGCCAGGCCGGTCAAATCGAATGGCCCGCTCCCGGTTCATCGGATGCGAGCCGGCTGCAGATGGACTTCACCTATCTCGCGGTTCCGTGGCTGCCGGTCTGGCTACTGTTTGCCAGCTGCCTCGCAAGCGTCCTCATCGGCAAGGGTACCTCCCGTGCGGAGAGCATTCTCATGCCGGTCCTGCTTTTCCTGCTGGCCCTGCGCTCGCTGGTGGCGGTGGCCAGCGCCTTTTACGACACGTCCATTCCGCCCCACGTCTTTTTCAACGATGCGGCCTGCGCGACGATCGCGTTGCCGCCGCTGCTCGCCGCCCTGATCCGGCCGGTCGGGGACACTGGACGCACCGAGTGGCTGGGCTGGCTCGCACTGTCCGCCGCGCTCGTCGGGATCACGCTTCTGTGGACGGGGGGAATGGCACCCTCGCCCGATCTCGTAGCCGTGCTGATCCTGACCGCAACCCTTCTGATGGTGCGTGCGATCTGGCCCGATCGCTCGCCGGTCCAGCGCATTTACGAACGGATGCCGGAGAGTTTTCAGCTAGCGGGGACGCAGTGGCATGCCCTGCTGGCGAAGCTCAAACTCGAGAAGGCCACCGACTACACGGCGAAGCAGATGACCCGCATTCCGGCGCAGAGGCTGCTTCGCGCCGCCTTCGTCCTGCTGGTCTGCCTCTTCGCTGTCCGCTTCCTCCTCGCGGTACCCTTCGGGTTCAAGGAACGTGTCGGCGCAATTCCGCTCAGCCTGCCGTTCCTGTTTACGCTGATACTGGCGGCGACGCTGGGCACGATCGGGGTGCGGTCTCTGCAACGCGATCGGCTTAAAGGAGCCTGCTGGCTGATGGCTGGACTGTCTCTCGCCTTCCTGGTCTTCATGCCGGGAATGGTCAGCGACACGGGGTTCGTGCTCGTTCATTTGCCGCCTATCGCAGGCGTCATCGCGTGGCATCTCGCAAGATCGGCGAGCGGAGACAGATCGCGCGTTGCGGCGGCCGGCATCGCGTTCGCGCCCCTGGCGGCGCTACTTGCCCTCATGGGCGTGCTGGCATGGCAAGACCATGCGCGCCTGTCCGTCCTCGAAGATCCGAACACGCCGGTGGCAGACCGCATTCAGGCATCTCTCGGGGCCGATCCCAACAGCCTGCGCCTGATCCAGCTGGTCAGCCCGGAAACGGTCGAATCCGTCGGCACGCTCGCGGCCTATCGCCAGATGGAACAGTCGGCGATGCTTCATTCCCTCACCGACGATGTCTTCGGGGAAGGCTGGCTGGCCCCGGCAGAACTACTCAGCATCCGCAAGGAACAGGCCTGGGACTACGTGGCGGCCGTCCATATCATGCACCCGTTCGGCAGGATCGGTGCAGTCGCGATCCTCATCCTCTTGGGAGCGATGGCAGGCGCACTGGTAACCGGCACACGAACGCGGATACTGTCCAAGTCGCCAGAAGAGGTCGCCGGGTTCCGGATCGCCGGCCAGATGGCGACATGGACGCTGTTTTTCAGTGCAACCTACATGGTTCTTGGCAATCTGCTGCTCGTGCCGTTCACCGGTCGAAACATCTACCTTCTCGCCAACCTGTCGTCGGGCGACATGCTGGAAGGGCTTATGCTGGTAGCGCTGTCGACTCTTGCCCTGTTCGGGAATGACGAATGAGCCGAACTCAGGCCTTCTGGGGGGATAGGAAGCCGGGCACGAAGGAACCCGCAGGGCAAGGCGGGCGCATCTTGTGGGTGGCGGTCGCCATCGTCGCGTTCGCCATTTTGGTCGGACCTGCGCTGAGAAATCCGCCGTCGTTCCGATCCGACATCGCGGGAACGGGCTATCCCCGGATCGTCGATTCGCTGATCGATCTCGATTTCCTCAAGGTCGAAGAAAGGCCTGACACCGACCGATCGGCGCGCATCATCTTCGACGAAGCTGTCGTTGGCCGATCGGTAGCGGACGCGGTCGAGGGTTCGCGCGGAGGCCTCGGCGAGTGTCGCTATCGCAGGCCGCTCCGCGACGCATTTTCCGAACCGCTCGCATTCGCAGGCAACGCCTGGGCGGAATGGACCGGTGCGCCCGCCACGACCGAAGACTGCCTCGACCTGCTGTCACGCCTGCGTGCCGCGACCTTCCTCGGGCAGGACATGCGGGTCGACAGCTCCGACATATGGCGTTGGGAAAACGACGAACTCTCTGGGATGGCCCCGGGCGCGCATATCATCTCGGACGCGACGCGCGCCTACAGCGGTTGGCGCGGCTCGCTCCTGTTCCGCAAGCCTTACGTACCCGCCATGCTAGTGGACCCCGTCACCCGCAAGGTACTGCTGCGGTTCGATCCGTCCCTGCAAAGCACGATGGACTTCGTCCCGTCGCGCGCGATCCAGACAGAGGCCCGATCGGCAACGACGGCCATTGCGAACCTGCAATCCGCGGACGCGCGGTGTCGGGGCAGCGCGCAGGCCTCGCTACTCGGAGACAAGTTGCTTCTGACACTGTTGCCGGTCAATCGCACATCCGACTGTCCCGACATCTACGTGGACAATCGCTTGGTCCATTCGGGAAGCAGTGCGACGGGCCGCCCCCGGTACGTCCTTCTCGAACCCGGGCAAATTGTAACCGTTGGCGAAAGCCGACCTGTGATGATGCAGTTCGTGCACGGACTTGGCGGCATCACCGTCCTGAACAATGGACGCCGGCGATACGAACCCACCCTGGCGCAAGTCGGTGCGGCCGTCGCCAACGCTTCACCAGAGGGCGATCTCCTGTCGAGCATCGATCCGCAGCTTCATTTCAAAGCGCAACGCCTGCTCGAAAACCAGGCCGGTTCGATCATGCGAGAGCAAGGTGCGAGCCTGCGGGCAGCCGCCCTGCTCATTGACGGGCTCACCGGCGAAATCGTTGCCGCACCTACTTTCCCGGCGCAGGTGGATCAGCTAGCACCTTCAGACCGCTATCGCGCGTCGCGGCTCGGCTGGCTTGGCCAGAACCAGAACTTCCAGCGGCTCCCCGCGGGATCGACGGCGAAGGTCCCGATCGCGACGGCAATCGTGCAGAGATATCCCGAACTGCTGACGCTTCGCGCGCAGGCCCGGCCCGGGCCTTTTGGAACCCTGCTGGGCACGGATCTGAAGGTCGGCGGCAATCCGGTGGCGGCAAACGTGCGTGGCGGATCCATCGACTTCGAAACCTTCATCGCGAAATCTAGCAATTATTATGCCCTGTTGCTGATGCGGCTCGCAGCGTCGCCCGAGCCTTTGGCGAGCGATGGACCCGCGATTCCGGCAAACGAAGCCTATTCGATACTCGGCCGGACGTATCGCAACGCTCCGGCGCTGCCGCGCGACGGCCGGCAATGGGCAACCTCATGGGGTGACATTCTGTACCGGATGACCTGCGTACCACCCACGAGCGCGTACGAAGCTGCCGAAGATAGCAAAGAGATCTGCCCCGAGGCCTATTTCGATCACTCGAAAGTCGACAATCCCGGCGGGCTGGCACCCCTTGCGCATGTGCCGCCGGACCTGGAGTTCGACTTTATCCGGCCGGAATTCATCTATCAGGATTATCTCCAGTCGATCCTGGGCCAGAGCCGGTCGCTCTGGACGAACGCGGCGCTCGGACAGGCGTATTCCCGCATCCTCACGGGTCGGCAGGTCTCGCTTCATTTCGACGCTCGAAGCAGCGGTCCGGGCGACTTCGAACCACTCGGAATCCGTCGGGAAGTCTGGCAGGCCGTCACACAGGGAATGGCGGGCGCCGCGTCGAGCGGGACGGCGTCCGCCCTGAGCCAGGCATCTGGATCGCGGTTCGACGATATCGCCATTTACGCGAAGACGGGCACGCCCACGGTCGCCATCGACGGACAGAGCCGGACCGGTCACGCCATTGCCGTCGCTTTCGTGCGCTACGACGGGCCCAGAAGCCCCGACACGATCTGTTCGACGCGGGTTGCTGTCGTGAACATCCAGGGACGGACGGAGGCGGACAGGCAGCCGGCACTAAGTTTCGTGCGCACGCTGATGTCGCGCCAAGAATTCGCGAACTGGCTAGCGGCTCCCTGTCCCCCTAAAGCGCCGCAGCCGCAGGCGGGCCGGAACTGATGGTGCGCAGAACAGCCTTCGGCAGCGAGCGTCTGGTACAGCGCTCCAGAACGCGCTTCGTCCTGATCGTGGCAATGCTTGCGGTTCCCGCATTCCTCGCGGCGCTCCTGCCCTCCAGCCCTCCCCGCCCACCGGTATCGGATAGCATCGCCATAAAGCCGTTGCCGCAGAATGTGACGTGGGCATGCGGGCAGGCGAGAACGGAAGAATGCGAAACGTCGGCCTTCCTGCGGGCCTACGACCTGGACTCCGGAAATCGACGTCCGCTCGGACAGGAGCTTCGTCCAAGGATCGGGGCCGGCGGCAGGTTCGACCCCGAACGCGACATCATCGTCCCGATCGATTCCCGATGCGAAGAGGGTGGCGTTCCGGGCTGTGCGGGCGAAATCGGCGGATAGCAGGTGTTCTCCGCTACCACGGTGAGGACCGAACGATGGTCCCATATCGGCGCATAGGTTTGCACGACCGCATCCGGTCTCGATTTGACCTTGTGATTTGCGAGGCGTGCGCGCACCACGATTGCCACGATACGGATGATATCGCAGGGAGAGCAGGGTAGCGGGCGGCTTCGGCCGGCCCTTATTGCCGTGGCTCCCGTGCAGGGAGACGCTGAATGACCACCGATACCAACCGCGGCACCGTCTTGGCGGCATTCGTCGCCGTGACGACGCTTTTCTTCGCGTGGGGCTTCATCACCTCGCTGATCGATCCACTGGTGGCCGCCGTGAAGGGGATTTTTACACTCAACGATCGCCAAGCCATGTTGTCGGCGTCCGCGTTCTTCATCGCATACGGCGTGGTCAGCTTTCCGGCAGCCGCACTCATCGCCAAGTGGCGCGCGGTGCCGTCCATCCTCATCGCGCTGGTCATGATGGTCTTCGCGTGCCTCATCATGCTCGGCGCTGCGAACATCGCCAATTACAACCTCGTCCTTCTGGGCCTCTTCGTCCTGGCGAGCGGAATCACCATCCTCCAGGTCGCAGCCAATCCGCTGGCCGCCGCGCTCGGAGATCCCGAGAAGAGCCATTTCCGGCTCACCCTAGCCCAGACGTTCAACAGTTTCGGGACCATTATCGGCCCATGGCTCGGTTCGCTGCTATTCCTGAAAGGTGTTGAAGTGGACGAGGGCGTCGCGCTCACCGAGGAAGTTCGTAACAATGCCCTCGCCGGCATCGATACCGCCTATTTCTGGATTTGCGGTCTGCTTTTGGCCCTGCTGGCCTTCTTCTACTTGAAGCGTCGGACCGTCTCGAATGCGGCCCCCGTCATCGGTTCGGGCAAGAACCTTTTCCAGCTCATCGGCGACGCGCTTTCGTCCAAATGGGCGCTGATCGGAGCCGGCGCGATCTTCCTCTACGTCGGGGCGGAAGTCGCCATCGGCGCGCAGATGGCCCTGTTCCTCAATTCCGACGGCATCTGGAACATCAGCCTCCAGCAGGCCGGAACCATTGTCTCCTACTACTGGGCCGGGGCCTTTGTCGGGCGGCTGGTCGGCTCGTTTCTCCTGTACCAGTTCAAGGCCTACAAGCTCCTGATCGTCTTTACCGCCGCGGCTGCACTGATGTGCCTTTACGTGTTCCTTGTGGGCGGGGTGACCGCAGGCTACGTCGCGCTCGCGATCGGCCTGTTCAATTCGATCATGTTTCCGGTGATCTTCACCCTGACCCTCGAGCGGTCGACTGCCAGCGAGGAAGCGACGTCCGCCATGCTGTGCACGGGCATCGTCGGCGGCGCGGCCATCCCCTACATCGTCGGGTCGGTCTCGGAAGCGAGCACCTATACGGTCGCGTTCGTGGTTCCTGCCGCGTGTTACGGCCTGCTGTGCCTCTTCGCCTTCGCGGCGGGCCGCGCAACGCCGGTGCGCCATTCCGAATCGAAGGTCGCGCATTAAGGCTAGTCGCTGATTAGAATGGAACATAGTTGCTAGATCCGGTCCCCTGAGTCAAACTGGCACCGGGTTCCGCTATGATCGATGACAGTTTATCCGGCAGGCGTCGCCTTAAAGTCAGCGATTTCCGACCTGCGCGCGTCAGTCTCTTCGTCTCCTTAACGAAAGGCTGAAAACAATTAACCTTACCATTTAGGCTCGATTTTACCGTGCACTCATATCGCCTCAGAACTCTTGACGAGGTGAATTATGAATATTCCTTTGAAATTGTCGCTCATGACCGCGGCGTGTTGCGCCCCGCTCGCGCCAGCATATGGAAATGAAATTTCTATCTCGCTGAGGGCCATTGTGGAACCGAGGTGCCAAATCGTTAACGTCGTGTCATTGCCTGACGAACAGATACAAGGTCTCGAGGTCTCTGTTCTTTGCAACGCTCCCAACTATCGTTTAAGCGTTTTAGGTGAAAACGGACCTCTGCCTGTTGAGATCAGAAGTTCATCCGAGACAGAAAGTTCAGTCAAAGCTGTCGGAAGCTCGATACTCGTTTCAGCAAAACAGCCGGGGCTGCAAGTGCTGGACCTAGAATTTCAGGGCGGGCTGGCAGGAGCCAATGGTATCTACAGAATCCAACTTGATGGATTCTGATATTGCCTTCGCTACTGTGCTGTGAATGAAAGAGTGATCACGTCTCGGTAGACTCCCGCATAGGCTGATGTAACTGGAGCCACGTCGATTTGAACAGCGGCTTCAGTCAATTGGCCTGAATTGGGAGCCATATCGATCCCTGTGGGACCTTTCAGATTGAGCGGTATTCCATTGAGGCTGGACGAGTAAGGGATGGTTCCAAGCTGCGCGCCGTTCTCATGGGTAAGCGCTCCCAAATTGTCAGATTCGATAGTAAGGGTGGTTCTCGCGTTGGAGCGGAAGTAGATCGACCGACGTATGGAGACGCCTTCGTTAAGTCTTCCCAAATCAACGTTGATATTGCCATTCTCGGCCTCTCCGAACATTCGGATGGTTGGGCTTACCAACACGTTGACAACCAGCGTTCCAAGTTCCTGTCCGTTCGAAGTGAAATCGAGAATTGTCTGATAGTTACCGGACGGGACGAATTGACCTGCGTCCAACTTTAGGAATTCGAATGGGACTTCCACCCCATCCAAGAGTGCCTTCAGGCCGAGCGGGCTGAACAATATCTCAGATCTATTGCTGGCGAAAACTTCTGGCGCATCCACGTGTGTCGAGTTTAGGGCCGAGCCGGCAGAAGCGAGAACGAAAACGCTGGCATCTCTTGGAGTGATGCGAAGGTCGTCCAGTTCACAGTCATCGCTAAGGCGTACCGAAACCCGAACAATTGAGTCGGTCAGATCATTGGCATCGTATTCGTCAAGCCCAATTTGGCGAGCGTCGAAAGAAGTTGCGTCGCATTCGCGCGCCCAAGATGGGTTTGAAATCGCCACCAGGCTGAAAAACAAGATCAGCAATCTCATTGTCTTTCCATCTCCAAAGCTTCAATACGGATGAGCGCATCGGCGTCTTCCGCAACGATAAAGCGGCCCGCAATCTGCCGATCTGGGAATTCGATTACATACTCACCAGGAGCAAGATCGCTAAAGGCTGCGCGCCCGGCTCTATTGGTGAAAAAGGTCACGTCAGCGGCGCCTTCATTGTCAACTCGTCGGTAGCTTCCGTATTCTAACGAAACCGGCTCCGATTCGAATAGGAGGGTCGCAAGTACGGTACGATACGCGTCGTTTCCGATTTCTATCACAAGACCCGATCTCGCTCCGCTTTCCAAAAGATATCTGCCAGCGCCGATGTCGTAACCGACCGGGAGATCATTCGCCTCAACAGCTACCTGCTGCGGACGGAAGGGCGAGTTGACGGCAAACAAGCCGGGGCCAAAAGCGTTAGCGATACCGAGTTCTCTCCCTGCCGCGCTCGTTCGCGCAATCAAGGTCGCATCCTCGATCGACGGATGCCTTGAAAGGATTGTAAAGCCCCGTGATGCGTCACGTCCAATCGCAAACTTTCCGTCAGCGAAGCCAATACCTGTCTGAAAACGTGCATTGGCGATGGTCTGTCCGCCGAAGTTCCCGGACCCGAAGCGCGTCGCCAGATCAAGATCCGCATCGAACCGTGAGTTGGCGTAGCCAATCCCGCCGAAAAGAGATTCTCCACCGGGATCTGTAGCTATGCCGACCCGGTAGTCGACTTCCGGGAGTTCCAATCCTCGTTGACGACGGAATTCCGCACGGCCGCGTCCGGTGACAGTGTCATAAGTCGCCGTAACGCTATTCCTACGTCCGAAAGGCAGAGTGACAGTGGCCAAAATACCGAATTCGCCCCCGTCAGTTCCCGCGCGATCCGAGTATCGGGCGGCCAGGGTCGTGAAGAGTTGTCCGAAATTGCGCCGCATACCGAGTGAGTAGAAGTTGTCGGCTCCCTCGACACGATACCGTTCCACATAGTTCGCACTGGCGAATGCCGCGGTCGATGGTGATAGGTTGATTTGGTAGTCCGCCCTCAAATCGAACTTTATGTTTTCCAAGTTCGCGAACTGCCCGATCGTTGTAAATTCGCGCGATCTGTAATCGACGGTAAGGGTTGCGAACTCTGCATCGTCGGCTCCGGCAAATGGTGATCCGCGATAAGTGGCACCAAACGCAAAGCCGCCGCCATCGCTATCGTCATTGCTGAGAGCAAAATCAGCAGTGACGGTTCCGAAGGGAGTGCCGATAGCGGCCGCTCCGCCAGCGTTTTGCTGACGCTCTGTGATGACTGCATGAGCCGCGACAGTGAGGTTCGTTCTGATCCCGCGCTCGTAGAACGCGCTAACCACCGGATCGTCAGAATAGTCAAACCCGAAGGAATTTGTGTTCCTGAGAACACCCAGCGAGACGCTGAACTGATCAATACCTTTGGCTAAAAGTGATATGTCGGATCCGAAGACGAAATTGTCTACCTCTCTTCGGCCGAGTGAATCCTCAACGATAATCGTCACATTATTACTGAACGATGCAAGCGGAATCTGCGTGATATCGAGCGGCCCGGCCTCCGCAAAAAACCTCTCCACCAAAACTTCGTTTACATAGACTTCAACTATTGATCGTCGATCCAAGCGTAATGATCGGGACGCAGTAGGCCTGATGTTTCTTATGGGTTGGAGGGCCTCGTAATTTCTCTCAAGCGAAAATCCGAGCAGGTCCAGAGATCCTGCGAGACGCGCCTGAGGAGGAGCAAGATCTCCCCCCGAGATTCGCAATGCTTTCTCAGGCCAGTCCTTGAATGCGGTGATCCGGTTTCTCTGGAACAAGCTCCGCTCACCGCTGTTGCTGATCGCAATGTCGCCGCCATAATCGACATTCAAACCATCGATTCCACCAAAATTCAGGAAACCGGAAAAACCAATCGATGTTCGAGGATCGAATCCCCCCTCAAGTGGCGCAGATGCGAGCAAGGCCCCGGTCAGGCCAAACGAGAAATCAGAAGGCAGAATTTGCTGCACACCGGAAAATTCGATCTCTTGCGATGCCCTGATGGTGGAGTTGCGCAAAACTCCTGGATCGATTTCGATTTCAAGTGCGAGCGTTGCTGGGTTCAGAGCGATGGAGATCCCGAAATCGGACAGCTCCTCCACCGCAACCGATCGATCTCCAAGGGACACCAGGGCTTCCAAGGTCCGGTCGTCGACAACGTCCGTAAGGCTTCGCACGATATCGGTCGCGTCGACTGCCAGAACGCGCTCCGTCGTGATGGTCGCCGTAATAGGCAGGAATGGCCGTCCGTTGACAATCAGCGGGAGGCTTAGCGTGAAGGCCCGGCTATCGATGTCAGGAGCATCCATTTCCGGACCGTCCAGGTTCTCCTGAAGGGTTTGCTGTTGCTCCAGCTGGCTTGAATTGCGGGCATAATAGCGCGCTTTCACATTCCCGATCTCGTGTGATGCCGTCCGCGCATCAACAATATTCGCAGGAAATCGCTTGCGCAAATCCGCACCGGCAAAAGAATGCCGTGACCGAAAAAACTGGATATGCTTCTCTTCGCCGTCCACAATACTGCTGGGATTGCGGTTGGGATCGCCCAACAGTTTTGTGCCGTCCGTGAAATCGAAGATCGGTGGAAGGTCAAACCCGCGCGATGGAAAAAAGGGAACCGAGCTGGTGACCGCAGGATATTTGTCATCTTCCAGCTGCGAGCCGGAGAGGCGCTGACCACTTGTCGAAGCGGGTTGGGTCGCTTCTGAGTGGGTATTGATAAGCTGACCTCGATGCAGGTCTTTACGCAACACCTGCGAGGGGTCGGCGGGGAAACTTTCGAAGGCCGGGGCGCCAGGACCTGTGCCGTGAGATAGCCGATCGGAAAGATCGACAAGAAGGTTTGGGCATGCGGCTTCAGATCGACTGATCGGTGACCAGAACACGTCCGAGATTTCCAAATCTACCAAACTACTATGGGGTTCTGGCGGACCAGCGGCGCAGCTGTCCTTGATCTGCCCTTCATACGGGATTTTTCCGCTCCCCCCTGTACGCGTCGGGTGAGGAACGACGTATTGGAAGGGTGGCCGCTGTGTTTCGATCGTATCGGCAGACGCCGGCAAGGGCCCGGCTAACGCCGAATGTGCTACGGACAGCAATAGCAGCGGCTTCAAAGCCCCCTCCCCTTCAATCGCCCTTGTAGTTATTTTTAATCGAAACGAATGCTTTCGATGCTACCTTCTGGAAGGTCCTCGAAATTGATTTCGAGGTATCTCGTAGCTCCGGGGGAAACCAGCGGATTGGGGATTAGGGCGGTGAGCTCGTCACGAGAAAATCGTAGAGTTTCGCCCCCCACGGTTACACGGAGCTGCTTCGCGGTGAGCAAGCTGTAATCGTTGCCTGCATTCTTCAAAACGGCTCGAACCGTATTCTCCTCGCGCTCAAAAGATTCGACCTGGATGCGGTCAGTCGCGTCGTTCGGCTTGATGTAGATTGCGGCTCCGAAACTGTAAGCAAATTGAATCCCCGAGAAGTTCGGATCCCGAACGGGCACTTCGCTCACGCGAAGAACGTAGCCTTGCGTTTCGGTTAGGTCGATTTCCCCGAGGTACTGGAAACGCACTGCTTGGGTGCCCCCGGGCGCGACCAGACCTTGGGGCGGGAATACGATAAAATCGTCTTCGACCGGCTCGAAGCGTTGCTGTCCATTCTCATCGATGATCCGCCGCTCGACCGTGACTTCGAAGGGCATGGGTTCCGTTCCGGTATTGTTTACCGCGATGGTGCCGGCCGTCTGACCTTTCCCGATTTCAAGAGTTACGCGAAGTGGCTGCACATCAAGAGCTTGGCTTGCCACCGTGCCTGAAAGCCACAGGGCGCTCACGAAAAAAAGTGCAAACAGCCATCCCGAACGAGCGCCCAAGCGCTCCATCAAACGAAATGTCATAATTCCCCGCCTCATAAATCCCTACCGAATCGCACGTCAGCGCGGATCGGAGTGTTCGTTATCTGTACCGTGCCAAGCCAATACAAGCGCGTTAATCAATTGGCTGTCACCGAAACCCGCACAACGTCGCTGTAAATGCCAGCGTAGACAGAGGTGGAGACGGCCCCGTTGCCGGCAGGCGAACCGACGCGGACGCCATTTGCCCGAAAACTGATCGAGACAGGCTGCCCACTTATAAGGTCGGGAGATCCCAGGAATGTGTGAATAACGGGCGTCGAAAGAGTAGATGGCGGAACGGAAATCGCGCTGCCGTTTGTCAGAGCCACCGAATATCCGATTTCATTCCCGGATCCGCCGGACGATCCAGTACGAGTGAGAACGCCGCCGTTTTCGGACGAGATCGTCACAGTCCCTCCGTCTGGATCGTTACATATCAACGAAACGGTATTCGTAACTTCGTCGGATTGCTGCCCAGCATCAATATTGGAGAGGATCCCGAAGTTAATCTCGGTACGGGACAGATCGGCATCGGATATACCACACACAGCATCGACTTCGCCCGTCAGCGTAATTGAGACTTCTTCGGCGATCGCCGTACCAGAAAGGCTGGCCGCAAAAGCTGCAATTAGACCGAAAGCTACCCGCTTGCCCGCCATTGGCCCTTCCTCTTGTCCCTCGTCCAGCTGTCGGCCGCGTTACTGAACGGACCTCAGAAACGATGAAGAGCGTGAGACCTGCATTCGGCAGATCCCACGCTCGACAAATTCGAAAACTTAGTTCGCGGTAACCGCAACCGTGACGGTATCGCTATAAGTGCCTGCGAAGACGGTCGAGATGGTACCGCCATTGCCTGCCGGCGAAGGGGCCCGCACGCCGTTCGCAGCGAAGCGCAGCGTGATGCTCTGACCGTTGATATAGGCCGAGGAAGCGTTGAAGGTCCGGTTTACCTGAGTGGCAAGATTTCCTGTGGGAATAGTAATCGTGCCAGTCGTGCGGAAAGAGTAGCCAACTTCGTTGTTCGCACCGCCGTTGGTACCATCGCGACGCAGAACACCATTGTTGGCCGAAGAGATGCTGAGAGTTCCGCCATCCGGATCGTTACAAATGATCGTGAGGCCATTCGCCTGTTCTGGAGTCTGGGAACCAACATCAACGCCAGAAAGGGTGCCGAAATCAATCTGCACAGGCTGCGGGGTCGAGTCCGCAAGGGTGCAAACGCCGTCCACTTCGCCAGTCAGTTCATGAACGACCGGATTAACATTTTGCGCCGCAACCGGGGCAGCGAATGCGACAGCGGTAGCCGAAGCAACGAGAGCAACAGTCTTCTTCATAGCATTTCTCCTTTAGACACAATTACTCAAGGCACGCACAAGGGACTGTAAGTACAGCTCGCATGCCAAATACCTCAAGCCAAGAGGTTCGGGTTCTGTAATACTTCCCCTGCCCATCGCGAATACTTCTAATTCGCGAATCGGTGCGATTGGCCCCGATGGCCGAGGAGATAAGTTGGCGTTAACTTGCCGTCAACTATTCAATCGCCCGAAATTCGGGGTTTTCCAGAGTGTCCCGTCATGGTTCAAACCGGGGGTAAATGCTCAATTTACTAGATTAAGCCGGAGCCGCTTGGTAACGATTCGCCAAAGGAGAAGGGGTAATGGGCCTTAGAACGTTGGCGAACCACGGTTTTCGACTTGAGTTGGCAAAGCTCGAATCGACCAGAATATTTGCAAGCCTGGTTTTGGGCGCCTCAACTCTTGCAGCGTCTGCGCAGGCACAGGAGGTTAGTTTCGTCCTGAACGCCGAGGTCGACTCCATTTGCGAAGCCACAACCGATGCAGGCGAAAACATCGAGATCGATCTAGGTGTCTTGTCCGAGACTCCCACGGGATCGGAAGTCTCGAACGATCAGGACGTGGAAATCGTCTATGTCTGCAACGATGCCGACGGTTTTACCCGCACCATAGCTTCGCTGAACGACGGGGTCCTCGTCAGGGTTGGCAGCACCGGAGGGGACGGGAACGAAATTCCCTATTTTCTCGAGGCGATCGGTAGCAACGGACTTGATTTCTCCCGCATCCAGGTCACGCAACCCCTGACCCGGACGTTTGGCGCTTCCACCGACTTTCTGAACGGCGTGGCCGGGACGCTCACTGTGTACGTCAATGGAGTGCTGGACCAAGGTGGCGACAGCGGCGATCCTGCTTCTCGGACGACCGTCTTCGCAGGTCAGTATACAGATGTCCTCACACTTACCGTGACAGCGAATTGATTGTGATTACCGCCTGAGGAATTGCGGTCCCTGATTATTCGAACCTGCGGCTAGTTTATTGCGGCGCCCCTTCCTCTGATTACGTTACCAAATACGGGATGCTAATCCCGCGGTATCCCAAGGTCGCCTGCGGCTTACCGGCAACGCACAAAGAAAGATTGAGACGCGAATCTGTCGAGTGCAGAGAATCGCGAGGCCGAGCTTTTGCTTAAGACCTTTCAATAGGTCTTCGAAATCTTGGCATAACCGCACGAGCAGAACTTGAGCGTTTTCGGTCAAGTTTGCCCAGCACGCGCATTCGAAGCGAGGATGCCATCGAAAAAAGTAAAAGTGGTGCCGCTTACGTGACTCGAACACGTGACCCCATCATTACGAATGATGTGCTCTACCAACTGAGCTAAAGCGGCACTCGGGTGGCGGATAGCGGGGGCGCGAGGCACCCGCAACGCCGAAAAACAGTGGAGGCCCGAGCCGGAATCGAACCGGCGTGCAAGGATTTGCAGTCCTCTGCGTAACCACTCCGCCATCGGGCCACGCCCGCTGGATGCGCGGGACACGGGCCATTAGCGAACAGCCGCGCCCTTGGCAAACGCTTCATGCACCGAAGTTTCCAAGACCCGCTTTCCTGTTGCGAACCATCGGCTAGAGACACGGAATGTCAGCTTTCGATCTTATCAGTCCGATCACGGGTGCGCCGGGACAGGTTACCCTTCCCACCAGCGAGAAGTGGATGCAGGGCCGCACCCTGTACGGCGGGGCTTCGGCGCTGGTCGCCTATACCGCCGCACGGCGTGCCTTCCCGGATCTTCCCCCGCTGCGCGCCGGGCAGGTTGCCTTCGTGGGACCGGTTGGCGGCGAGTTCTCTCTCCATGCCGAGATCGTGCGCGAAGGGCGCAACGTGACACAGGTCAGAAGCGAGATCAGGGACGGCGACAAAACGGTGCTGAGCGCGTTCTGGCTGTTCGGATCGGATCGGGAGCCGAATGCGAGGCACCCTGTCGCGGAGGCGAATGACTGGCCCGGCGCCCCGGACGAGAACGAGCCGGTGATGGTGGACAAGGGTCCGTCCTTCATCAGCAACAATTTCGAGCTGCGCCGGGCCCAGGAAGAGCGTGGTTCCGGCCCGCCGATCGTGCGCAGATGGATCAGACTGAGGGAGCCATCCGGGCTCGATCCGGTGTCCGAACTCGTCCTCTTGGGCGATACCCTGCCGCCCGGGTCGATGCGCGCCATGCAGAGGCCCGGCCCCCTCAGCTCCATCAACTGGTCGTTCAACGTGCTCGATACCCAGCCCACGACGTCGGACGGGTGGTGGCTGGCGGAAACGGCCAGCGAATGGGCGGACCAGGGCTATTCGAGCGAGCGGCTGCGGCTGTGGAACGCGTCCGGCGAGCAGATGCTGGCCGGAATCCAGTCGGTCGCGGTGTTCGGCTAGACGTCCTCGAACCGGGGCGCGCGTTTCGCCAGCCCGGCCATGACCGCCTCGACCTGGTTGGGCGAGCGGATCACGCCGGCCTGCTCGACGCTCTCCTCGATCAGGAGCGCATCGGTGCCGCGGTCGTGCATCTGGTTCGCCAGCCGCTTTGCGGCCCGGACGGCATGCGGATTGCGATTGGCGATTTCCGAGGCGATCGCGTTCGCCCGCGCGAGGGGATCGTCATCGATATATGTCACGAGCCCCAGTTCGCGCGCCTCCTCGCCCGAGAATTCCCGATTGGTGTAGATCAGGTCCCGCAGCACGTCGTCGCGGACCAGCCCGCGCCAGAGGGCGTAGCCGCCCATGTCGGGAACGAGGCCCCATTTCATTTCCATGATCGCGAGGCGGGTATCGCGAGCGGCGACGCGGATGTCGGCGCCGCTTGCGATCTGCAGCCCGCCCCCGAAGCAGACCCCGTGAAGTGTGGCGATGACGGGGACCGGGAGCTTGCGCCAGACCATGGCCACTTCCTGGTAGCTGTTGGCGTTCCCGTGAGTCCGGTCGGTAAGCGCGGGCGCATCGGGATCGGGCGTCTTCGCGAAGCTGCTCGTGTCCAGGCCCGCGCAAAAGGAACGGCCTTCGCCCGACAGGACGACGGCGCGCACGCCCCTGGTTTCACCGAGCGCATGTCCGGCCTCGATGATCGCATCGAACATGGCCGGGTCCAGCGCGTTCATCTTTTCGGGCCGCGACAGGCGGACATGGGCCACGCCGTTTTCGTCGAGGCGGGTATCGACACGGACGTTTTCGGAAGCGGTCATCGATCGAGGTCCTTGCTGGGTGCGCGGTCAGCCCTGCGCGGCGTTCACATTGATGCCGAGCGACTGGAAGTAGCGCTTGATATTGCGGGCCGCCTGGCGGAGGCGCTGCTCGTTCTCGACCATGGCGATCCGGACGAAGCCCTCTCCCTGCTCGCCGTAACCGACCCCCGGCGCCACGGCGACATCCGCATGGGTCAGCAATTGCTTGGAGAATTCGAGGCTGCCCATGTCCTGCAGGGCGGGCGGGAGCGGCGCCCAGGCGAACATGGATGCGGCGGGGGGCGGGATGTCCCAGCCTGCCCGGCCGAACGCCTCGACCATCACGTCGCGGCGCTTGTGGTAACGCTTCCGGTTCTCCTCGACGCAGTCCTGCGGGCCGTTGAGCGCCGCACAGGCGGCCGCCTGCACGGGCGTGAAGGCGCCATAATCGAGATAGCTCTTCACCCGGGTCAGCGCGGCGATCAGCGACCTGTTGCCCACCGCGAAGCCGACGCGCCATCCGGCCATGCCATAGGTCTTCGACAGCGAAGTGAACTCGACGGCCACGTCCTTCGCCCCGGCCACCTGCATGATCGAGGGTGTCGGCTTCCCGTCATAGTAGAGCTCGGAATAGGCGAGGTCCGACAGGATCCAGACCGAATGCTCCTTCGCCCAGGCAACCAGCCTTTCGTAAAAGGCCAGGTCGACCACTTCCGCCGTGGGGTTGGAGGGATAGTTCACGACCAGCACGCTGGGACGCGGGGCGGTGAACGCCATCGCCGCTTCCAGGCTCTTCCAGTAGTGCTCGTCCGGTGTTGTCGGCACCGAGCGGATGGTCGCCCCTGCGATGGTGAAGCCGAACGTGTGGATCGGGTAGGACGGGTTCGGGGCCAGGATCACGTCGCCCGGCGCGGTGATCGCATTCGCAAGGCTGCCCAGCCCTTCCTTCGAACCGAGCGTGACCACGATCTCCGTTTCCGGATCGAGTTCGACGCCGAACCGTCTGGCATAATAGTTCGCCTTGGCCCGGCGCAGGCCCGGTATGCCCTTGGACTGCGAATAGCCGTGAGCGTCGGGCTTGCGGGCAACCTCGCACAACTTCTCGATCACATGCGCGGGCGGCGGCTCGTCCGGATTGCCCATGCCGAGATCGATGATATCGCGCCCGCTCCGGCGGGCGGCGTGGCGCATCGCATTGACCTCTGCGATGACGTAGGGCGGCAAGCGCTTGATCCGGTAGAAATCGGTGTCCATCCGTGGCACCCGTATAGCGCCGGTGCGTATTGTGAAAGAGCGGGCTGCGCCTCGGGCACATCCGCCCGTGTCGGCCAAGCGGACGGAGAATGAAGATGCCAGCGCCCAAGAACCCCTTCTCGGCCATGCTCGACATGCAGGGCGAGATGATGCGGGAGATGCTCGGCAATTTCTCGCCCGCACCGCAGAATGGCGAGATTTCCGGCGAAATGGCGCAGTGGATGAATTCTGCCGCCCAGATGCAGGCCATGTGGCAGGAGTTCCTCGGCAGCCAACGCCCCCTTGCCGGAGGCGGCTCTCCCTTCGATCCCGCGCAGTGGATGATGATGAGCCATGACTGGTCCAGCGCAGCACCCGTCGATCCCGAAGCGACGCAGAAGCTCATGCAGGAAAGCATGCAATTGTGGCAAAGCGTCTTCGGCCAGTATGCAAGCACTGCGCAGGGCGGAAAGGTCGAGATGACCGATCTGCCCCGGGACGACCGCAGGTTCAGCGATCCCGCCTGGCGCGAACATCCCGCCTATGCCCTGCTGCATCAGACCTACCTGATGCTCGCCGACTATTTCATGCGCGCCGCGAAGAACGTGGACGGCGTTCCGGACGAGAAGCGAGCGCAGTTGCAATTCGCGACCGGTTCTCTGGTGGAAGCGATGAGCCCGGACAATTTCCTGGCCACCAACCCCGTGGTCCTGAAGCGGACCATCGAGACCGGCGGACAGAACCTCGTGAAGGGCCTGTCGCATCTCATCAAGGATCTGGAACGCGGCCAGCTGACCCATACGGATTCGGATGCGTTCACTCTGGGTGAGAACCTGGCCACCACGCCCGGCAAGGTCGTCCACGAAACCCCGCTCTACCAGCTGATCCAGTACAGCCCGACGACGGACGAGGTGCTCGCGGTACCGCTGGTGATCTTTCCGCCCTGGATAAACCGGTTCTACATCCTCGACCTCACTCCGAAGAAGAGCTTCATCCGGTGGGCGGTGGAACAGGGGATCACGGTGTTCGTGGTCAGCTGGAAGTCGGCCGATGCCAGCATGGCCGACATCGTGTGGGACGATTACATCCGCGCCCAGATGGAGGCGGTCGACCATGTGCGCGAGCGACTGGATGTGCCGGCGGTCCACACGATCGGCTACTGCGTCGCCGGCACCACGCTGGCTGCAACCCTGGCGATCCTCGCGCGTCGGGGCGAGGCAAACAAGGTCAAGTCCGCAACATTCTTCACCGCCCAAGTCGATTTTGAAAAGGCCGGCGAACTCCTAAACTTCATCGACGACCAGCAGCTCGACACGATCGCGGAGCTTTCTCCGGACGGATATCTGGACGGGCGGTACCTGGCCGCGGCATTTAACGCCCTGCGCGGGAAAGACCTCATCTGGAACTACGTGGTCAACAACTACCTGCTGGGTGAAGATTACCCGGCATTCGACCTGCTGCACTGGAACGGCGACGTGACCAACCTGCCGGCGAAATGGCACGGCGCCTACCTGCGGGATCTTTACAGGGACAACAAGCTGGTCGTCGCCGATGCGATGGAAGCGGACGGGACTAAGATCGACCTGTCGCTGATCGAAACGCCCGCCTACATCCAGGCCGGGCGTCAGGATCATATCGCTCCCCCTGAGAGTGTGTGGCGGGCGACCAACCATTTTGCGGGCGATACGACCTTCGTGCTGGCCGGGTCCGGACATATCGCCGGCGTCGTCAACCCGCCGGAATCCGGCAAGTACCAGTACTGGACAGGCGACAGCGAAGCCGCTTCGCTCGATGCCTTTATCGAGGGCGCGACCGAGCATCCGGGCAGCTGGTGGCCGCATTGGCTGGAATGGTTGCACGGTCTGGACGACAGCACCGTTCCCGCGAAGAAGCGCCGGAAGCCGGGTGGCAAAAACGACAGCGTCATCGAGGATGCGCCGGGACGCTACGTCAAGACGCGCTAGCCCCGCGACAAAACGAAATTGTGCACTGCACAATTTCTTGACATTGCGCCCGCGAGACCTTATTGTGCATTGCAGCAATAACCTCGTATGGGATTTGTCAGATGGCCACCAAAGCCGAGAATACCAGCAAGATCGATGCCGCCGCGGAGAAGGCCTATGCCGATGCCGCTGCGAAAACGTCGGGCAAGTCTGAAGCCAAGGGCGATGTGAGCGTCGCGAAGATCGCCGATGCGGTCGAAAGCGACAAGCCGGCGCCGAAGACGGCTTCGTCCGGCAAGAGCGCGCCGGCTACCAAAAAGGCGGCTCCCGCCAAGAAAGCCGCCACTCGCAGAGCGCCTGCCAAGGCCAAGGCAAAAACCGTTCAGCCCAATCAAGAGAATATCAAAAAGGAAAACATCATGAACAAGGTACAGGAAACCGCCAAGGAAGCGTCTTCCAAGATGAAGGAAGGCGTTGCCGGAATGCAGGATCGCGCCAAGGTCGTATTCGCCAAGGGCAGCGAAATGGCTGCCGACATGGGCAAATTCACGAAGGGCAACGTCGAAGCATCCGTCGAAGCCGGCAAGATCTGGGCCAATGGCGTCCAGAACATCGCCAAGACCCATTTCGAAGACAGCAAGGCCGCTCTCGAAACGGTCCAGGCAGATGCGAAGGAATTCGCCGCCGTGAAGTCGCCGACCGAATTCGTCCAGTTGCAGGGCAAGATCGCCAGCCGCAATTTCGACGCCGGCGTCGCGCAGGTGAGCAAGACCACCGAAATGTGGCTGAAGCTCGCCAACGAAGCGTTCGCTCCGCTCCAGGGCCGCATGAGCGTCGCCATGGACAAGGTCCGCACCGCGGCCTGACCATCGGCATAGGCTCGAAATCGAAGGGGCCGGACGGTTCGCCGTTCGGCCCCTTTCGTTTGTCCTGCATTAAGGCGATCGCCCTAATGCGGCCCTTGCGATTGCCAACCCCCTCACGATATTGTCGAGTCATGCTGCCAGACCAATTTCACGACCGAATTGCCGGAGCGAGCCGCCCGCCGGGTGGCGGGGACGATCCGGACGAACAGGTCGGCATCGCGACCAAGACTCGCACGAAGCCGAAGAAGCCCAGCCAGTACAAGGTGCTGCTGCTGAACGACGACTACACGCCGATGGAGTTCGTCGTGATGGTTTTGAAGCGCTTCTTTCGCATGGACATGGAAGAGGCGACGCGCGTGATGCTCCACGTCCATCAGCGAGGCGTGGGCGTGTGCGGCATATTCCCGTACGAGGTCGCGGAGACCAAGGTGAACCAGGTGATGGACTTCGCACGGCAGAACCAGCATCCGCTGCAGTGCACCCTCGAGAAGGCCTGACCGTCCGGTCGCATCTTGCCCCGTCCCGTGCGGCAGGGTAGCGAAGGCGCGTCCGGCGGGATACGCTGCCGGATCGAAGCCAATCCCAGCCGGGCAGCCCCTTGCTTAGTCTCACCTCTCTAGACCGCTATATCTTCCGGCTGGTGATCGTGCCGATGCTCGCGGTCTTCGCGATCGCGGCCTCGCTTCTGATCCTCGACAAGATGCTCAGCCTGTTCGATTTCGTGGCTGTCGAAGGCGGGCCCGTCGGCGTCGTGTTCCAGATGCTCGGCCTGTTGATCCCCGAATATGCAAGCCTAGCGATACCGCTCGGCCTGATGCTCGGTATCCTGCTCGCATTCCGCTCGCTTGCGACATCCAGCGAACTCGACATTTTTCGGGCGGTGGGCATCGGGTATTTCCGCCTGCTTCGCGTGCCCTACCTGATCACCTTGGTCCTGATGGGGCTCAACGTCGCGATCGTCTTCTACGTCCAGCCGCTCAGCAATTATTATTACCAGCAACTCGACTACGAACTGCGGTCCGGCGCGCTTGGCGCCTCGATCAAGGTCGGTGAATTCAACGCCCTGGCCGACCGCATGGCCTTGCGGATCGAACAGAGCGAGGATGACGGGCGAAGGCTGCGCGGAATTTTCGCCCGCGTGCAGACCGAAAGCGGGGACATCCTCTCCATCAGCGCGCGCGAGGGTAATTTCCTGGCGACCACGGACAGTCCGGATACGATCATACTCCAGCTGACCGACGGCACGATCATCCAGGATCACCGGCAGGGCCTCGACAAGATGGCCCCGCGAGTCCTCAGTTTCACCGAACATAGCCTGCCGATCGACCTGCCGCAGGTCGAGGAATTCCGCGCGCGCGGGAACGAGGAAAAGGAATACATCCTGCCCGAGCTGCTGCGCATCGGCTGGTCGGATTCCGCCCCTGAAGTGGCCCGAGATGGCAGTCAGGCGAGCTTCACCTTCCGCCTGGTCGAGGTGCTGACAATGCTGTTCATGCCGCTGATGGCCGTCGCTCTCGGCATCCCACCGAAGCGTTCGAGCTCTGCCCTGGGCGTATTCGTCTCCATCATCCTGGTCGTCGCGTTCCACAAGGTGAACGAATACGGTCGCGACGTCGCGGCGCTGGGCATCGCCAGCCCTTGGCTGACGCAGTGGGGGCCGTTCGCCGTCTTCGTGGCGCTGCTCCTGTGGATGTTCTATCAGGTCGCCTACATTCCGGGCGGACAGCCGCTTGGCTTCCTGGAAAAGGCGTTTTCCAAGATTTCCAAGCTCGTTCTTTCCATCTTCAGACTGCGGAGACGCAAGCTTCGCGAAGAAAGCAGGGAGGGCACAGACCCCGATATGCAGGCGGCTCGGGCAGAATAGGCGATGCAGCTCGATTTCTTTCCTTCGCGGACACTCACCGTCTACATCGCGCGCATGTTCGCGGTGCGTATCGTCGCGATGATGATTGTGCTGATCTTCGTGCTCATGGCGCTGGACCTCCTCGGAAGGACCGGAGAGATCCTTGCGGTCGAGGGGAATGGGCAGGCCGAAATACTGGAGTATATCGCTCTGCGGATACCCGAGCTCATACAGCGCTTCCTGCCCTACTCGGTCCTTCTGGCGACCCTGATCACGCTGGTATCACTGAACCAGAACAGCGAGGTGATCTCGATGAAGGCGGCCGGCCTGTCGGCGCACCAGATCCTCGCACCGCTGCTCCTGACCGCCGCCGTTATCTCGGCACTTCTCTTCACCTTCAACGAGACCGTCGTGTGGCGCACGACGGGCGTACTCAAGGCCTGGCAGGCGAACGACTACGCCCCGATAGAGGCGGAATCGGGCATTCGCAGCAATATCTACCTGACCGATGGCCCGAACATCCTGATGGCACGGCGCGTCACTGGCGAAGGACCGCAGACCGTGATGGAAGATGTCACGTGGTACCGCCGCAATCCGCAAGGGATACTGGCCGAACAGATCCGGGCGCGGCGCGCGACATACGCCGATCCGGGCTGGTTGCTGGAAGACGTCGAACGGTTCGATGTCGCAAGCGCTGAAGGCGCCGAAGGCAGCGACACAATCATCGGGCGGGAGGTCACGTTCGAACAGATCGAATTGGAGAGCGTCGATCCCGAAGCGCAGAGTTTCGGCGAGCTTTCGGAATCCATCGATGCCTACCAGTCGGCCGGTCGCCGGACGAGCGAGCTCGAGGCGAAATGGTGGCACAAGATTTCCGGACCGCTGTCGGCATTCCTCATGCCCTTGCTCGGATCGGTGGCGGCTTTCGGGCTGGCACGGTCCGGCCAGTTGTTCGTCCGTGCGATTCTGGGGATGGCGTTGGGCTTCGCCTACTTCGTGGTGGACAACGCCGCTCTCGCGATGGGCAATTTCGGAGGGTATCCCCCGTTCCTCGCCGCGTGGGCACCGTTCCTGCTGTTCCTGCTGGTGGGTGAGACGGTACTGGTCCGAACCGAGGAATGACCGGCGAAGGATCGGACTCGTGGCATATTCGGCTCGCACGAGAAGACGATGCCGCAGGATTTGCAAGGATCGCGAACGAAGCCCTGCAACACGGTACAGGCGTCGTTTCCTCGGTCCCACCTGATCCGGACACTTATCGTATTCTCATCACCCGCCGCCACTGCCTGTCCGCCGAAGCAGACGGGCATGTGATCGGTTTCGCCGCGTGTCGTCCGGCAACGCGGGAATTGCACCTGGAAGGGCTGGCCGTGGCGAAGGCGTGGCGGCGACATGGGATCGGCGGATCGCTTGTCGCCGCGGCCGTCATCGACGCCGCAAATTCCGGATTTCAGGCTATTACCGCGATTACTCTTGGAGACGAGGAAGGACGTTCGCCCTTTCTGGAGCGTTACGGGTTCGTTCGCATTCGGGACCTTGGAAACCAAGCCAGGCTGCATCGCGGGGTCGAGCAAGCCACCCAAACCGGACTTCCGCGCGACCGTCTGAGCGCCATGATCCGTTTCCTCTAGTCCGGAACGCCAGGTCCGCACGACCGTTCTGCCATAATCCCGCCATAAAGGAGAACGGACATGAAGCGTCTTGCGATACCAGCACTTGCAGCCTCGCTCGCTCTGGTCGGATGCGGTGAGGCGGATGCGCCCACCACCGAAGCGATCGACGGAACCGAGCCGACCGTGACCGAGCCGACGCCTTCGGAGCCGATGATGCCCGGGGACGAAAGCGAAGTTACCGATACTACCGATAGCGATGGCAGCATGACGAACGACGATGCCGCAGGATCCACAGACGGTGCCGACGTGCCGATGGAAAGCGATCCGAACGCCGATGAGACGATCCAGGTCGAGTAGACTCGACCAAATATCGGATACCACGAAAAAGGGCCGCCTCGGGCGGCCCTTTTGCTGTCAGCGACGGACCTTCATCGTGCTGCGCGCGATGCGGTTTACGAGGTGGAACATGCCCGGATGATTGGCCCCGTGATAGGTCGAGGCGGTCCCAAGTTCCCGTGCCAGCCGGCGATGCGCCTCGGGAAGAGCGTGATACGGCATGCTCGGCATCAGGTGATGCAGCGCATGATACCGCAGTCCCACCGGGGCCCAGATCTCGGCGGCATAGCCCGGCGGGGGGACGTTTACCGAGTCGAGGAACTGTGCCGTGACCGTCATCGGTTCGCCCTCGTTTTCCCAGAGATGCGCCACCAGAGTGCGCAGCTGGTTCACGACGGCGACGAAGGAGAAAACGGCGAGGGCGACGAGTAGGGGCTTCCAGCCGAAAGCGAAGACGCTGCCGATCAGGACCCAGGACCAAGCGAAACCGCCCAGCTCCTGCCAGAAGACGCGTGGCTTGAGCTCGCCTTCGGGCGGCCGTCGGCGGAATTTCGGGTTGATTGCCAGCGCCGAGAAACGCTCCCACACATAGGCACGCACCGGCGGGAAAACCGCTCCGAGCGGAACCAGCACGGCGAACCGGAAAATGAGGGCGACCGGGGCGAACAGCGCGACCAGCACGAACAGCGGCAGCGACCACGGCTTCATCAATGCGAGCGGCAGATATTCCGGATCCTCTACGGTCCCGTACTGGGTCCGCTTGTGATGGATCACATGCGCGCCTTCGTACATGAAGGACGGCGTCAGCATCGGAATGCCGACCAGAAGGTTCCACGCCTTGCTGAACCGGGCCATGGCGCCGCGGCGGAAGTGCGAAATCTCGTGGATGAAGAGCAACGCCCGGTAAAGGGCCAGTGCCGCCACCAGGCCGAGTGCGACTGCCAGTATGGTATTGCCCACAAGGATGGCGCCAGCAAGCGAGGCGTAACCCACACCGGCCGAGACGAGCATGTCCGGCCAGTAGATATCCGGCCGGGGATCGGCGATATCCTTCGTCAGGTCGCGCACGGCGCGCAGCATCGCCTTGTCGTCTTCCACGCGCAGACGATCTGCCGGGGCGGCATTCTCGGCCGCTCCTGCGCTGTTGCGCGAAAGTATCTTGATCGGTTCCATGTTCATGATTTTCCGTCTGCACGCCTCTTGCGGCCTCGGGCCTAGCCTAGATGGCGAGCGGGACTATCTTTTGCAAGTCAGCTACGCTGCCATCGCTTGACACGGGCATGATGTAGCCGTCAGCGCGAACGGCTTCTGAACGGAATTTTCTGATGACCAACACAGCCATCGCCATCGAACGGGTCGACACGAAGAAGGGCCGGAGCCGATTCGTCGATCTTGCCTATCGCCTGAATGCCGACACGCCGAACTGGGTACCGCCTTTGCGATCGGAAGCACGCGAACTGGTCGATCCGGATCGCAATCCCTTTTTCGATCATGCCCGGGTCGCGCATTTCCTCGCGATCAGGGATGGCGTCGATGTGGGGCGCATTTCCGCACATATCGACGAACTCGCCCTCGCCCAGCCTGCCGAACAGGGAATGGGACCGGCCACGGGGAATTGGGGCCTGCTGGAAGCGGCCGACCAGACCGTCGCCGAGGCACTGATCGCGCATGCGGAACAATGGCTGAAGAACGAAGGGATGACCCGCGTTCTGGCGCCCCTTTCCATGTCCATCTGGGAAGAGCCGGGGCTTCTCGTGACAGGGCACGACCAGCCACCCACCGTAATGATGGGACATCACGACGCGCGGCAACAGGCTTGGGTCGAAGACTCCGGCTACTCCAAGGTCAAATCCCTCCTGACCTACGAGCTGGATATCTCCACCCCGTTCCCGCCCATTATCCAGCGGATCGTGAAGTCGGGAGAGCGCAATGAACGGATCGTGATCCGCGAGCCCGACCTCGCCCACTACGAGCGTGACGTGCGCATCATACTCGGTATCCTGAACGATGCCTGGTCGGGGAACTGGGGCTTCGTTCCATTCACGGACCGGGAGATCGCGTATTCAGCCAAAAAACTGCGGCCTCTCGTGCGCCCCGACCTGATCCGGATCGCCGAACTGGAAGGCGAGCCCGTCGCTTTCATGCTGACTCTGCCGGATGCAAACGAGGCGATCGGAAAGATGAGTGGGCGCCTTTTTCCCTTCGGCTGGATCAGGATGCTGCGCTGGCTGAAGGCGAACAGGGTTCGCACCATGCGTGTTCCGCTGATGGGTGTCCTGAAAAAGCACCAGCGCGGCCGTCTGGCGAGCCAGCTCGCTTTCATGATGATCAGCGAGATCCGGGAAGTCGCGAACCGCAAATACGGCGCCACGAGGGGGGAGATCGGTTGGATTCTCGATGACAATCAAGGGATGGTGGCCATTGCGGAAGCCATCGAAAGCCGTGTGAACCGCGAGTATCTGGTTTACGAGAAATCCCTGTAGGCCGAGCCTTGGCACTCGGGAACCGGTGCGCCGACAGGGACGTTGCAATCGAACTGCCTTGTGGTCGCCGAGTGTTTATTGATGAGCCGGAAAAAAGGGATCGGGACGATTCTCGTCGTTGAGGACGATCCGATCGTGCGTCTGGCAGCCATCGATACGCTAAAGGAAGCTGGCGCGTCCGAAATCCGGGACTGTTCGACCACCGAAGATGCGCTTGCGATCCTGCGTGAGTGGAAGCCCGATGTGGTTGTTCTCGACGTGCATCTGGCCGACCGGGACGACGGATGGGCCATCGCAGAACTCCTCAGCACGATCGGCCCCCGTCCACCGAAGATCATCTTTTCGACGGGGTCGCCGCAGGACATTCCAGACGACATCGCAGGACTGGGAACCGTGCTTGCCAAGCCGGTTGCACCCGCCAATCTCGTTGCGGCGGTGTCTGGCCAGGCACGGGAAACCCTGCTGTCCGGCCTGCTCCGGCGACCCGGCTGAACACATCCGCTTTCAAATTCACAGAGCTACACGCGCGTCAGTGGGTAATGCCGCGCACTGTAGAAAAAGCGAAATCGAAGAAAAAAGGCCTTCTCTCCACTTTCCGGGAGAGAAGGCCTTCGGGATCGTATCACCAGCCGCTTGGACGGGAGGGGGGGTCTCGGCGGTGACAAGGAGAAAATGCGCCGACCGAAATCCGGTTCCCGGGGTCCGAACTTTTTTTAAAGAATATCGGAAAACATTGAATTTTCAGCTCTTCGTCCGCCTTCCGGTAAAGTAGCCTGCAGACCGCACAACCACCGTATACCACGGTAAGAGTAGCGGAACTTAATCTGCGCGCACGCGTTCCAACGCCCGTTATCAAGAAAGGGATTTTATGTCGCTTGGGGAACAAGTCGCCTCCAACCTACCTTACCTGCGTCGCTACGCGCGCGCGTTGACGGGCAGCCAGGCAACCGGAGACGCGTTCGTTCGCGCCACTCTGGAAGCGGCGCTGGCCGACGAGAGCCTTCGTGGGGAACTCGAAGGAGGTCGCGTGCCTCTCTACCGCGCCTTCAACAAGGTCTGGTCCAGCGCCTACCTCGAAGTGGGTAAGGAAGACGACGGTACGCAGGGCCATGAGGGCGCTGCACGGGATCGGCTGACCCAGATTACGCCCCTGAACCGGCAGGCTCTCCTCCTCACGACGCTGGAGGATTTCAGTGCTGCTGATGCGGCGGAGATCATGGGGCTGGAACCCGGCGATATCGAACGCCTGGCGCAGGAAGCAATCGACGAGATCGATCGCGAATCCTCGACGAACGTGCTGATCATCGAAGACGAGCCGCTCATTTCGATGCAGCTCGAAGACCTGGTCCGCTCTCTCGGCCACGATATCTGCGGCACGGCAGCCACGCGTACGCAGGCCCAGGAAGTGGTCGCCGAACGCACCCCCGGCCTTGTGCTGGCGGATATCCAGCTCGCGGACGGATCATCGGGCCTTGATGCTGTCGATGACATCCTTTCCATCAGCAGCGTGCCGGTAATCTTCATCACTGCATATCCAGAGCGCCTGCTCACGGGCGATCGTCCGGAGCCGACTTACCTCGTCACCAAGCCGTTCCAGGAATCGACTGTCCGGACTGCGATTAGCCAGGCGCTGTTCTTCGGGTCCAGCGCTCCCCTGTCGCGCAATCAGGCCGACTGATTTCAGTCTAGGAGGACATGCAGGCTCAGCTGGCCTGCATGTCCACTTTCCGGAATTTCGCCCGCAGGGCGAACTCGCTCCGTTCACGCACCGGGACACGCAAAACGCATTCGACACCCTTGGGTGCGAATGTCAGTTCCACCGGATGCCGCAATTCGTGGGCGACAATCTTTTCGATCAGATCCGTGCCGAAGCCGCGCTGCCTATCCTGAGGAACGGCTGGCCCGCCACGCTCCTTCCAGCGCAGCGTAACCGTGTCCGCGGTTTCCAACTCCCACACGATCGAGACCTGCCCGTCGGCCCGGCTGAGCGCTCCGTACTTGGCGGCGTTGGTGGCCAACTCATGGATGGCGAGCCCGAGCGACAGGGCATCGTTCGGGGCAAGGGCCACTTGCGGCCCCTCCATGGTCACGACTTTTTCCCCGTCGTTCGCGTAGGGCGCTAGTTCGGCGCCGATTACGTCGCTGAGCAGCGTCGTACCCCATTCCGAACGGGTCAGAAGATCGTGCGTGGCGGACAACGCCCGGATCCGCCCGTCGAGACTGGTCGCGAAATGCTCCAGCGAATCCGCTCTCCTGCGAGTCAGCGCGATGATCGACAGGACGTTCGCCAGCGTGTTCTTGACGCGATGGTTGAGCTCGCGCGTGAGGGAGTTTCGGATCGAGTTCTGCTCTTCCAGCCATGCCACCGACGCGCGGTCTTCTTCCGCCTGATGCGTGATCAGGCGCGCGACAACCGTCAGCAAGGTCGCCACCAGTAGCCCGAAGAGGAGCGTGACCATGGAAAGGTCCGACAACGACGCCGTGCCTACCGAGGCCACCTCGAGGACCATGTCGCGGTCCGCGATACGCACCCGCTCCGAAACGACCGCACCCGTATCCCCTTCGGCCACCACTTCGGCGAGCAAGGCCTCGTCGCCCTGCGCCGCATCGTAAAGACGCACGCTGCGGTTGCCGAGGGTTTCGCCTTCGACACCGCTTTCTAGGAACTCCTGTGTCGTAAACGGGCTGAGGACGTATCCCGTGAGCGGAGCGGGATTGCCTGCTCCTTCGTAAACCGGCGCGATGAGGATGAAGCCTCTTTGATCGGTACCTGCGGCGCTGATGAGTTCGACGGGGCCGCTGGCCGTAGGGCGCCGGGTCGCATTCGCCGTCGCCATCGCCTCTGCCCTGACGGCATTGGACGAAATATCGAAGCCCAAGGCAGGCCGGTTCGCCTCGGTCAGGGGCTCGACCATCGCGATCGGGTACGCGTCGGCCTGTCCACGCTGCAAGGCAGGATAGACCCGCATCAGTTCGGAACCGCGCTCTTCCTCGCGCTGCAGGAATTGCGGGATGTCCGCTCGCGGCACCCTTTCTGCCCAGGCGATGGAACGCACGTCGCCCCCGTCGGAATCGGCCACCTGCATCTGGCGCACGAAGCTGCGGAAACGGGGCAGGTCAACGTCCTGGCCCACGCCCATCAGTACCGCGGTGGCCTTGAGGTGCGCAGCAGCGCTGCTACCAGCCTGCTCCAGCACGGATGCTATGGCTTGCGCCCTTTCGCGCAGCTGCGCCTGTTCGCGCTGGTTCGCCCCGCGCTCGATCGAATAGACGCTGAGAGCGGTTATCGCGCCCACGAGCAGGAATATGGCGATCGGGACCGCCCTTGGGTGTTCGAGCAACAGTCGGCGTGTGCGCGGTTGTGGTCTGGACGTCCTGTTCACTGCGGTCCGGTTCTGCGCACTCGGCGCCGTCAATTCTGTCTAAGTCTGCGAAAGGCTTGTCATCGGGGAACAATACGGGGGAGATATCGTTCCACACGTCACCCGCACCTTAGCGGGACAAGCCATCCGAAACTGTAGCGAAAGCGGAGATTGGGCCATACATGGATCGAGGCCAATCAGACGAAGGTCGAAATTCACCGGGGGAAAGTGTGTCAGCCAAGCCAACCAAGTCACAGCCTGAATGGGCCGATGGCCTGAAGAAGCTGTACAAGGAGGTTGTTGACGAACCCCTGCCCGACAGCTTCAAGGACCTGCTGGACAAGCTGGACAACAAGGGCGAATGAGTCGCGAGGAACGGACGGCCACCGAGAAGGCCGACTTCAAGAGAGAGCTGACGGAGGTGGTTCCGCACCTGCGCGCGTTTGCGCGTGGTCTGTGCGGCCGTCCCGATATGGCCGACGACCTCGTCCAGGAAACCATGCTCAAGGCCTGGGCCGCGCAGGACCGGTTCGAACCGGGAACCTCGATGCGGGCCTGGACCTTCGTGATCCTTCGCAACGCTTACCTGACCGATATGCGGCGCAACCGCTTCCGCGGCGAATACGACGAGACAGTCGCCGAGCGGATCCTGACGGCACCGGCCGGGCAGGAAGAACCGCTGCATTTATCGGACATGCATCGTGCCTTGCTGACCCTACCCCCCGAACGCCGCGAGGCGCTCCTGCTGGTGGGCGCAGGCGGCTTCTCCTACGAGGAGGCGGCCACGATCTGTGGCTGCGCCGTCGGCACGATCAAGAGCCGGGTCGGACGCGCGCGCGCTGCGCTCAACGCAATGCTCGCCGATGGCGATATTCCGCGCCGGTCGCTCGATGACGAGGGGGCGCACAGGGCTATTCTCGAAGAGCTGGACGATGTTGCCACGGGCAACGGTCTCACCTCGCGGAACTGACCGCTTTTTCTGCAAGGCCCGATAATGGCCGGACAGGAAGACGACGACTCCGACAAGCAGAGCCTCGCCTTCGCGGCGCAGGAATTGCGTCTAATTTCGGCCTTGGTTCTCATACTCGGCGTCGGCCTGTTCCTGGCTTTGCCCTTCGTGCTGTCGATCGGATCGGTGGTCTTCCTGCCGCTTACGACGGCGATCGTTCTGACGATCCTGCTATCCCCGCTGGCGGACTATCTAGCCAAGCTCGGCCTGCCCAACGTTCTTGCGTCGACGCTGGCCTTGCTGACCTTCCTGCTCGTGCTGTTCCTGTCGGCTGCCGTCGTCCTGCAACCGGCCGTCACCTTGTTCGACCGAGTGCCGGAACTGACGCAGCAGGTCGGCGAGCGTTTCGCGGAGCTTCAGGAGCAGTTCGCCTGGCTGGCGCAGGCGAACGAACAGATCATGGAAATGATGGGCCAGTCGGGCAACAGCGAGGTCGTGGTCGCCGGACCGTCGCTGTTCCAGCAGCTGGCCATCGCAACGCCTGTCGTCCTGCTGGAAGTCTTCCTGACGCTGCTGATGGCATTCTTCATGATCGAGGCGCGGGTTCGCCTGCGTCGGAATTTGCTGTTCGGTCGCGCCTCCTTCGGGACGAGCATCAAGGCCGCACGCGTGCTGCGCGAAGTGCAGGACCGCGTTGCCGCCTACATCCTGACCGTCGCGTGGATCAATCTGTGCGTCGGAATCATCGTGGCGCTCGGTGCGTGGCTGATCGGTCTGGAAGCGCCCATAATGTGGGGCGGGCTCGCGGCCCTGCTCAATTTTATTCCCTATATCGGCCCGCTCGCAATGACCGTGCTGCTCGCGCTGTTCGGGGTCGGGACATCCGACACGGTCCTCGTCGGCCTGATCCCCGCCATCGCCTATCTCGGCTTGCATACGGTCGAAGCAAACATCGTGACACCGTCGGTCCTCGGCGCGCGTTTCACGATGAACCCGGTTATGATACTGATCGCCTTCAGCTACTTCACCTGGGTCTGGGGCGCGTTCGGCGCGTTGCTGTCCGTTCCCATCCTGCTGATGCTGACCGCCTTCTTCGACCATGTCGGACGGCCCAACCTCGTCGGCTTCATCTTCGGCGAACCGCTTTTCGCTCGCGGCGTCATGGATACCGACGACAGCGAAACCCCGGCCACGGAATGAAAAAGGCCCGTCCCGCTATCCGCGGAACGGGCCTTCAATCATCTAGGCTTCAGGCGATCAGGAATACTTCCAAGTTGAACCCCGCGCCAGGTTGTCGGATGCGAACGCCCAGTTCAGTTTGTCGCTGGTCACCGCCTTGAGATAGGCGGGGCGCGCATTCTGGTGGTCGAGATAATAGGCGTGTTCCCACAGGTCGATGACCAGCAGCGGGTTCACCCCATCCTTGTCGGCCAGCGTATCGCCGTCATGCGTTTCCTCGATGGTCAGCTCGCCGCCCTTTTCGGCCAGCCAGACCCAGCCGCTGGCGAAGTGGCCGGCGCCGCGTTCCTGCAGCTTTTCCTTCAGATCGTCGACCGATCCGAAGGCGCTCTCGATCATGCTCTTGAGTTCGTCCGACGGGGCCGTCTCGTTGCCGGCCATCGAATTCCAGTAGAAGCCGTGGTTCCAGCTCTGCGCCGAATTGTTGAACAGGCCCTGGTCGCTGCCACGCGCAGCCGCGATGATTTCTTCCAGTGACTTGTCGGCGTGGTCGGTACCTTCGATCGCCTTGTTCGTCTTGTCGATATAGGCCTGATGGTGCTTGCCGTGGTGATAGCTAAGCGTCTCGGCCGAAACCGCCGGCGCCAGCGCCGTGTCGTCGTAGGGCAGCGGGGTAACTTCGAATGCCATGGGAATATCCCTTTCCGTCTGTGTGATAGTCGGGTTCGCAACGCATCGCAGGGCAAAGGGTTGCTGTTGCGAATGGTTCTTAGGGTTCGACGGAATTGTGCCGGTCGACAGTCGCCGTGACCGCGACATTCATGGTGACATTGGCGAGCGTGCGCATGATGTCCGGCAGCATTTCGACCGCTACCAGCAGGGCCAGCGGCTCGACCGGGATACCCATGGCCAGGGCGATGGGTCCGATCGACACTACGAAGCTGATCGAGCCGGGAAGGCTGACCGAACCGACGCTGATCACCAGCGCGACCGCCACGCCCGCCGCGATGGCCGGCAGGGTCAGCTCGTATCCCGCGACGTGGGCGACGTAGATCGCGACCCCCAGATTCATGGCGGGACTGGTCGCGCGGAAGATCGCCACGGCGAGCGGAAGGACAAAATCGGCAACGCTTTCCCGAATGCCGAGCCTGCGCGAACTGTCCAGCATCGCCGGTAGGCTCGCTAGCGAACTTTGCGTGGAGATGGCCACCGCCTGCGATGACAGCACCGCGCGGGTGAACCGGCCGAGGCCGACCCGGCCACCGAATAGCGCCAGGAGATAAGCAAGCACGAGCACAATGAGACCCATCGCGGACACGACGAGGATGTAATGCGCAAGCGTGGCGAAAGCGCCGCTCCCCGCCTGCGCGGCGACGCCGAGAGCCAGCGCGAAGACTCCGACCGGTGCCAGCCAGAGGACCCACCCGATGATCGTGAGCATGGCATTGGCCAGAGCCCGGAATAGCCCGATCAGCGTGGCGCGCTGGTCGTCAGGCAGCCGCGCGATCGCGACAGCAAGAACCGCGAAGAACACCGTCAGCGGCAGCGTGGCGGTTTCCGCTGCGGCGGCGATGACGTTCGGCGCAATAAGCGAGGCGATAAAATCGGCGATTTCCGGCACCTGCTGCGGCTCTACGTCTCCGGACAGGAGCAGCGCCGAAGCGGAATCGGGAACCGGGAATGCCGCCAGGAGCAGCGGCATGGCCAGAACCGTGCCGAGCGCGCTCAGCAGCAAAATGCCGAACACCAGCGCCAGGAACCACGCCGCCACGGGGCCCGCCCGCGCCGCAGCGATCATCTGCGTGATCCCGAGGACCAGCAGGGACGCGACCAGCGGAATGATCGTCATCTGCAAGGCGCGCAGCCAGAGGGCGCCAACCGGCTGGACGACCGGGAGGATCGCGTCCAGGAAGGCGCTGCCCGAAAGGAGCACGCCCGCGAGCAGGCCGGCGATCAGACCGCCGAACGTCCACCACACCGGAATACGGATCGTCACCAGATCGGTGGATTGCGCTGTGTTCTCGGCCAAGCGGGTCCCTCCCCTTTCCTTTGCTGCCTAATCGCGGCAAAGGCGGCTGGCAATTCAAGGGTGAGACGGCAGGTTATGGGACGCAAGTTTTTCGGCACCGACGGGATACGCGGGCGCACCAATTCGGGGCCGATGACGGCGACCATGGCGATGCGCGTGGCACAGGCGGCCGGAAACCATTTCCGCCGCGGGGACCATCGGCACCGGGTGGTGATCGGCAAGGACACGCGCCTCTCCGGCTACATGATCGAAAGCGCGATGGTCGCCGGCTTCACCAGCGTGGGCGTCGACGTCATCATGACCGGCCCCCTGCCCACGCCGGCCGTATCGCTGCTGACGCGCGAAATGCGCGCCGATCTCGGCGTGATGATTTCCGCTAGTCACAACCCTTACGAAGACAATGGCATCAAGCTGTTCGGTCCGGACGGCTTCAAGCTGTCCGACGATACCGAGGCGGCGATCGAGGATGCCATCGACAGCCAGCCCGAACTCGTCCCGCCCGAAGAGATCGGGCGCGCCCGGCGGATCGAGGATTCGCGCGGTCGATACATCCACGCCGTGAAGCAGGCCGTGTCCGACGAGACGCGGTTCGACGGTCTGAAGGTGGTCGTGGATTGCGCGAACGGCGCAGCTTACCAGGTGGCCCCTTCGGCAATCTGGGAACTCGGCGCGGAAGTCATCACGGTGGGTGTCGATCCCAATGGAACCAACATCAATGCCGGGGTCGGATCGACCTCGCTCGACGCGGTGAAGGAAAAGGTCCTCGAAACCCATGCCGATATCGGCATCGCGCTCGACGGAGACGCGGACCGGCTTATCGTGATCGACGAGAAGGGGGAGACGGTCGACGGCGACCAGATCATGGCGGTGATCGCCTCGCGCATGGCGGAAAAGGGCCAGCTCAGGGGCGGCGGTGTGGTCGCGACGGTCATGAGCAATCTGGGCCTCGAACGCTACCTTGAGGGGCGTGGCCTGACGCTGGAGCGCACGAAGGTTGGCGATCGCTACGTCCTTGGCCGCATGAAATCGGGCGGCTTCAATGTCGGCGGTGAACAGTCGGGGCACATGATCCTGCTGGACTACGCGACGACCGGGGACGGCACCGTCGCGGCCCTTCGCGTGCTGGCCAGCCTGGTCCATTCGGGACAGCGCGCGAGCGAGTTGCTCCATGCGTTCGAGCGTGTCCCCCAGATCCTCAAGAACGTGCGCTACGAGAAGGGACGCCCACTGGACGACGAGCACGTGAAGCAGGCGATCGCGGACGCGGAAAGCGCGCTCGGCAGGTCGGGCAGGCTTGTGATCCGGCCGTCGGGCACCGAACCGGTGATCCGCGTGATGGCGGAAGGCGACGACGCGTCCGAGGTCGAACGGGCCGTGGACAGCGTGTGCGACGCCGTGAAGGCAGTGGCCTGATGCTGGAAATGCGGCCCGACTGCGAACGGTGCGGCACCGACCTGCCCGCGTCAGCGCCGGGAACGTTCATCTGCAGCTTCGAATGTACCTTCTGTGCCCGATGCGCGGACGAACTGGACGACCGCTGTCCCAATTGCGGCGGCGAACTCATGGATCGCCCGGTCCGCGCCAGGGACCTGCTGGCAAAGTTTCCCGCCAGCACGAAACGCCGCTTCGAGGGCTGAGACGCAGCGAACATGGCCATCGACTATCCCCGCGTCCTCGTCATTGCCGGTTCCGACAGTTCGGGCGGCGCCGGCATCCAGGCGGACATCAAGACCGTCACCATGCTGGGCGGTTTCGCTACGACCGCAATCACGGCGGTCACCGCGCAGAACACGACCGGGGTTCAGGGCGTCGAGATCCTGCCGGACCGTTTCGTCGCGCAGCAGATCGAAAGCGTGCTGACGGACATCGGGGCGGACTCGGTCAAGATCGGCATGCTGGGTAGCGAGGACATCGTCTCCGCCGTGGCCGATGCGCTGGCCGGGTTGGACCGGGAAGTCCCGATCGTGCTCGATCCGGTCATGGTCGCGACCTCGGGCTCTACGCTCGCCAGCGATCCGACCGTGACCGCCATGAAGGGGCAGCTCTTTTCGAAGGCCACTCTCCTTACGCCCAACGTCCCCGAATTGACTGCGCTGACCGGACACGAAATCGCGAGCGTCCGCGATCTGCACGATGCGGCGCTCGAACTGGCGCGCGAATACGGCGTCCTCGTGGTCGCCAAGGGCGGTCATCTGGCAGGCGATACCGTGACCGACCTCCTGGTCGAGGCGGATGGATCCTCCCTGCGATACGACCATCGGCGCATCGACAGCCGTCACACCCACGGAACGGGCTGCACCCTTGCCAGCGCGATTGCCACGCTGCTCGGGCGCGGTCAGACCCCGGCGGACGCGGTCAGCATTGCGCGCAAATTCGTCTATCGCGCAATCGAGGCCGCACCCGCCTTCGGTGCCGGCGGCGGTCCGATGCGGCACAATTTCGGGCGTTAGCGCGAGAGTTCGTAGAACTCGGCGATGTGCGCCCAGGCCTCGTCCGCGGTCTCGCACCAGCGGAACAGGTCGAGGTCGGCGTGGCTGATCGTGCCTTCGTCGGCAAGCGCTTCGAAATCGATCACCCGCGTCCAGAAATCCTTGCCGAAGAGGAGTATCGGCATGGGCTTCATCTTGCCGGTCTGGATCAGGGTCAGCAGTTCGAAGAACTCGTCGAAGGTCCCGAAGCCCCCCGGGAACACCGCGACCGCCTTCGCGCGCAGCAGGAAATGCATCTTGCGCAGCGCGAAATAGTGGAACTGGAAACTGAGATAGGGAGTCACGAAGGTGTTCGGCGCCTGTTCGTGCGGCAGCACGATATTGAGCCCGATCGATTCTGCCCCGGCGTCGCTTGCACCCTTGTTGCCCGCTTCCATGATCGACGGACCGCCGCCGGTCGTCACCACGAACTGCCGCAACCCGTCCTCGATGATCGACTTCTCGCTCACCATCCGGGCGAGCTTGTAGGCCTCGTCGTAATACTTGGCCTTGGCGGCCAGGTTCTTGGCGACACCCTTGCTCTCTTCCGAGGCGTTTTCGACCAGCGTTTCCGCTTCCGCAGTCGAGGGAATGCGTGCCGATCCGTACATCACGAGCGTCGAACCGACACCCGCCTCGTCCAGCAGCATTTCCGGCTTCAGCAGTTCGAGCTGGAAACGCACCGGGCGCAGTTCGTCGCGCAGCATGAAATCGGTATCGCGAAAGGCGAGGCGATAGGCCGGATGCTGGGTCTGGGGGGTCGATTGGGGGGCGGCGTCGGAAAATTCCGCTTCCTCGTTCGCCCGGTAAAAACGCCGATCGCTCAGATCGTGCTCTGCATCCTTGTCGCTCATGTGGCGCGCGTTAAGCGGTGCCGCAGCCCGCTGCAAGCCGATGCTTCAACCGGCGGTATCCTCGGCCGCGCGATAGAGCATGCCGGACCGGTTGCCAGTGCGGCAAAACGCCAGGATCGGCCGCGGCATTTCGCGCAAGGCGTCGGCAAAGGCCGGCACCTGCGATTCGAGGGGAATGTCCGCGCCGACGGGGATGTGGCGCACTTCCATGCCTTCCGCCTGCGCGGCGGCGGCCACGTCCGCCCAGGCCGGCTGGCCCGGTTCTTCGTCATCGGGACGGTTGCAGATGAGCGAGCGGAATCCCGAGGCGGCCAGCGCCTTCATGTCCTCGGGCCGGACCTGGCCGGTAACGCCCACATCCGGAGCGACGTCCTGAACTTGCATGGCGACAATCCCCTTTTTCAGGAATTTGGATGCCCCGTGAGGATTCGAACCTCAATTGACGGAGTCAGAGTCCGTAGTCTTACCATTAGACGACGGGGCAATGGCGCGGGCGCGAGAGTCGATCGCGGGTCGCCGGGCCGCGCCAATACGGTCGGGCGGGAACGAGGTCAAGACCGGACCGACCTGTTCAGCTTGCCGAAAAGCAGTTTTGTCGCTAACTACAAGGGCAAGTCCCCGCGAACACCTCGCGGGAGGAAAAGAAAGTAATACAATGGCGGACTATCATCCGCCGGACGTAAACAGGAGGGCTGACACAAGAGGGGTCGACCGGTCCGGCAGGGCGGAAGAGCACCGCCCCCATGCCCCCTCTCAGCCCGAAGCCAGTGCCGCAGGCCAGGCCTCTCGTCCCAAGGCGGGCGGGAAGCGGCACAGTTTCAATCCGCGGCAATCCTATGCCGCGCTGGACCTCGGCACCAACAATTGCCGCCTGCTGATCGCCCGTCCCTCGGGGCAGGATTTTACCGTGATCGATGCCTTCAGCCGCGTCGTCCGCCTGGGCGAAGGGCTGGCGAACAGTGGGCGGTTGAGCGACGCGGCAATGGACCGGACGCTGGGCGCGCTGGAAGTCTGCGCCGAAAAACTGCGAAAGCGCAACGTCCACCTCGCGCGGTCCGTCGCCACCGAAGCCTGCCGCCGGGCGGCCAACGGCCCCCGCTTCATCGACCGGGTGAAACGGGAGACCGGGATCGTGCTGGACGTCATTTCCGCACAGGAGGAAGCGCGCCTCGCGGTCCTTGGCTGCCATGTCCTCCTCGAAGTCAACGAAGGCCCGGCGATCATTTTCGACATCGGGGGCGGATCGACCGAGCTCGTCCTGATCGAACCCGATCGCAAGGTTCCGCGCATCCTCGACTGGCTGAGTGTGCCGTGGGGCGTGGTGTCGCTCACTGACACCGTGCGCCACATGAGCGAGGGCGACCGCCATGCGCGCTATCGCGAGATGCGCCGCATCGTCGAGCGGGCTTTTGCCCCCTTTGCCGCGCGTATCGCGCCGCGGATGAGCGGGGCAGAGGATATCCAGCTTCTCGGCACCAGCGGCACGGTCACGACGCTGGCCAGCCTGCATCTGGAACTGCCGCATTACGACCGCCGGGCGGTGGACGGCCTGATCGTTCCGTCCGCTTCGATGCGCCGGATCAGCACCGATCTGTCCGGCATGTCGATAGAGGAGCGGGGCGAACTGCCCTGCATCGGTCGCGACCGGGCGGACCTTGTAGTCGCAGGGTGCGCCATTCTGGAATCGATCCTCGACATCTGGCCGGCCGAGCGGCTGGGCGTTGCCGACCGCGGCATCCGGGAGGGTATCCTGCGCAGCCTGATGGCCGCCGATTTCGCCGCCGACCGGGCGACCCGCCGTGGCTAGATCGGGGCGCGATGCCGACAAGCGCGTACGGACGGCGAAGGGGCGCACCGCGTCCTCCACCCGGTGGCTGGAGCGCCAGCTCAACGATCCGTACGTGAAGAAGGCAAAGGCAGACGGCTATCGCAGCCGCGCGGCCTACAAGCTGATCGAGCTGGACGAGAAATTCGGCCTGCTGAAAGGCACGAGGCGCGTTGTGGACCTCGGCATCGCACCCGGCGGCTGGAGCCAGGTCGTTCGCGCCAAGGCACCCAGGGCCGCCATCGTGGGGATCGACCTGCTGGAAACGGATCCGATCGACGGGGTCACCATCCTGAAGATGGATTTCATGGACGATGCCGCCCCGGCGCGGCTTGAAGCGGCGCTCGACGGCGCGCCCGACCTGGTCATGTCGGACATGGCGGCCAACACGGTCGGCCACAAGCAGACCGATCACCTGCGCACCATGGGCCTGGTCGAAGCGGCGGCATGGTTCGCCATCGAGACGTTGGAAAGCGGCGGATCGTTCGTCGCCAAGGTGCTGGCCGGCGGGACCGACACGGACTTGCTGAAGCTGCTGAAGTCGCACTTCAGGACCGTGAAGCATGCCAAGCCGCCCGCCAGCCGCAAGGGTTCTTCCGAATGGTACGTCGTGGCGCAGAACTTCAAGGGGCGCAGTTAGCGCCCCTCGCGTCTTTGATCGGATAGTCTCCCCGGTCGGGGAGAGGCCGGTTATTCGCCAGGCTTGACACCGCCGGCATCGGTCGCCGCGTTGGAACCGGCCACCGGCTGTTCGGCACCCATGGCGCCGGCGGCTTCCACGTCACCGACTTCGCCGCCTTCGATGGCGCCCGGACCTTCGGCCGCACCGTCGACCTCTTCGCCTTCGGTAGCTTCGCCTTCGGCTTCGGGCGTGAATTCAGGAAGCGCCGGCCCGCCGCCATTGGCGAGCATATAGAGAATTACGTTGGCGCGATCTTCCGCGCTGCCGAGACCGGCAAAGCTCATCTTGGTGCCGTTCGCAAAACCGCGCGGGCTCTTGAGCCAGGCGTCCATTTCCTCGAAGCCCCAGTTGCCGCCATGGCCGGACAGTGCGGAGCTGTAGGCGAAACCAGGGGCATGGCTGCCGATTGGCTGGCCCATGATAGCCCAGAGATTTGGACCGATGCCGTTAGCCCCGCCCTGCGCGATGGTGTGGCATGCGGTGCACTTGGCGAAGACCGCTTCACCCGCTTCTGCGCTGCCTTCCTGGAGAAGCTGCGCGAGCGGCGGACCGGAATCGGCACCGCCTTCTTCGGCGACCTCGATCGGGTAGCCGAGAACTTCGGGACGCTCCGCCTCTCCGCCGTGGAACAGCTTGGAGGTAAGGCTGGACGCGCCCAGCGCGATGATGCCGGCGAAAAGGACCCATCCGGCAATGGTATTGAAACGATCGTCCATCGGTTTCGGTTATCCGCAAGTGCTGAAGTCGAAGATGGGGGCCGCTTTAGGCAGCAGCGTGGCCGAGGGCAAGGGTCCGCGATGCATTCGGCCTTGCAGTTCGCGCACCATTGTAGGCCGCGAAGTCCCGCCCTAAGGGGCTTCGACCCATGCGCAAGTTCCCTGCCCCTGCTCTCGAACTGGTCGAAACGATGCGCCTTGCGGCGCAGGGCGATCCTGCGCGCACGATTTCCTTCGGCGGCGCCCCGGGCTCCAATTCCCACCGCGCCGCGGGACAGTTCGATCCTGATGCGCTGCCGCTGCCCTGCCACGGCTTCAACGACGCGATCGATGCCGTGAAGACCGGCATTGCCGGCCGCGCCCTGATCCCGATCGAGAATTCGCAGCACGGCCGGGTCGCGGACATCCATTTCATGCTGCCCGAAAGCGGGCTGTCGATCGTGGCGGAACATTTCATCCCGATCCATCACGCCCTCATGGCACTGCCCGGATCGGGGGAACTCGAAGGCGTCTACAGCCACCCGCAGGCGCTCGGCCAGTCGCGCCACTTCCTGCAGGAACGCGGCCTCGTTCCCCTCGCCCATGTCGATACGGCCGGCGCCGCGGCGCATGTGGCGGAGCGTGGCGATCCGCGCTTCGGTGCCATCGCCCCGGCCATCGCAGCGGAAATGTACGGGCTCGAGATCATCGAGAACAACGTCGAGGACGCGGCCGACAACATGACCCGGTTCGTGGCACTGGCACCGGAACCGCTCGATCCTCCGGCATTGGGGGACGGGCCCTTGATGACTACCTTCATCTTCGAAGTGAAGAACGTGCCGGCGGCACTCTACAAGGCGCTTGGCTGCTTCGCGACCAACGGCGTCAACATGACCAAGCTGGAAAGCTACCAGAGGGGCGCCAGCTTCGCCGCGACGATGTTCTACGCCGATATCGAAGGCGCGCCGGGCATGGCCGGAGTGGACGTGGCGCTGGAAGAGCTTGCCTTCCACTGCAAGCGCCTGCGCATGCTCGGCAGCTATCCGCAGGCGCGCCAGCGCGGCTGAGCCGATTTGCGTTGTTGCGCGGCGGGATGCGACCTGCCACGACATCGGGCGTGACTGCGGGATCGGCACAGACGGGGGCGCCGGGGGGCGTCATTTCGAGCGAAGGCTACGAAGCCGTGCGCGCGGACGAATCGATCCAGTACGCGCCCGTCGAGATGCCGAAAGCAGAGCCGCGCGAACCGGGCTGGCTGGACGCGTTCTTCGAATGGCTCGGGGATCTTCTGTCCCCATTGGCAAAACTCTTCGGCGCCTCTTGGTTCATCGTGCAGTGGATCCTGATCGCACTTGCGGTCGCGATGGTCGCCTATCTGATCTGGAAGATCGTCGAGCCGGCGCTCGAATTCCGCAATGAGCGCGACAAGGGGGTCGAAACCGACTGGGTCCCCGAACGATCGGAAGCGATCGCCTTGCTGGAAGATGCCGATCGCCTGGCGGCGGAGGGACGTTACGACGAGGCCACGCACCTGCTCCTGATTCGCAGCGTGGGCCAGATCGCGGCCGCGCGGCCGGAATGGGTCGAACCGTCCAGCACGGCGCGTGAACTCGCCCGCCTGCAGGCGTTGCCGGAAGCGGCGCGCACGGCATTCGGCGTGATTGCCGAGCGGGTGGAACGGAGCCTGTTCGCACTCAAGTCGCTCGGCCGGGAAGACTGGCAGGCCGCGCGCGACGCCTATGCACGGTTCGCGCTCCAGCGCCTCGGAGGATCGGCGTGAGCGCGCGGGGCGGCAACACCTTCGACCCCAAGGTGGTCTTCGGCCTGCTGGTATTTGGCGCTCTGGCGTTCTTCCTCACGCTCTATTTCATCGGCACCGGCCAGACCGGGCAAAGCGAGAACGACGGGGCCCCTCACGCCGGTGGCAAGGGGCTAGTCGGATATGCGGCGATCGCGCGCCTGCTGGAAGAAGAGGGCCACGAGGTCGAGCTGCTGCGCAGCCAGGGCAATCTGGACGACGAGGGCCTGCTGGTCCTGACCCCGCCCAAGTTCGCCGATCCGGAGGAAGTGGCGGAGGCTATCGACCGGCGGCGCTATATCGGCCCGACCCTGCTGATCCTCCCCAAATGGAACGCGATGGAAGCGTCCATGATGAGCGAGGACGCGAAGGACGGCTGGGTCACGCTGTTCGGCACTTCCGAACCGCAATGGGCGGAGGAGCTCGACGAGGATTTCAACTCCAGCTTCATCGAGACGCAACGGCGGATCGATGTCGAGCTCGATATCAAGCCGCGCAAGGGCGGTTTCGCGGGTCTCGATCGGCGCGGCGCCCTGCCGGACGAGAGCCAGGTGCAAGCCATGGAGAACGGCAATGTCCGTCCCATGGTGCTCTCCCCCGACGGAGCCATCTTGGTCGGATACCTACAGGACTGGGGCGAGTACCCGGTGCTGGAGGACGCGCTGGGCGACGCGCCCCCTCCCGCCGCTGCGACGGACGACAATCCGCCGAGCGTGACCATGTCGATCAATCCTGCAGACGAGGACTATTCCGACGAGGGTCTCTGGGCCGTGGTGGTCGTTGCCGAGCCGGACCTCATCAACAATTACGGGATGGCCGACCGGACCCGTGCGGAACTGGCCCACTACATCGTCGACCTGACGATGGAGGGGGAGGATCTGCCGGTCATGTTCGACCTCACTTTCAACGGTATCGGGCAGACGCAGAACCTGCTGACGCTGGCCTTCATCCCGCCCTTCCTGGCGGCGACGCTGTGCCTCATCATCGCAATGATCGTGGTCGCCTGGCGCGCGCTGCGGCGGTTCGGCCCGGCCGTGGCGGAGGGGCGCGACATTGCCTACGGCAAGGCGCGGCTGGTGCGAAACAGCGCGTCCTTCATCCAGCGCACGCGCCGTCACCACCTGCTGTCGCAGCCCTATGCCGACCTCATGCGCGAGCGGCTGGCGCGGACGCTGGCGGTACGCCGCAGTGACGATGAAGCGCTCGACCGCGCGCTTGCCGGGCGCCTGAACGACGAGGAACCGCCCAGTCGCCGTCTTTCCGCCCTGGAGAACGCGCGCACGCCGCAAGACATGCTGCGCGCAGCCGACGCGCTCAAAGATCTCGAAAGGAAACTGGCCCGATGACGATGACACTCGACGACGTGCGCGCCCTTGCGCAATCCATCCGCGGCGAGGTCGCCAAGGCGATCGTGGGGCAGGACCGGATAGTCGACCATTTGCTGATCGCGCTGCTGTCCGAAGGGCACGTGCTGCTCGAGGGGCCTCCGGGGACGGCCAAGACCTTCCTGGCGCAGTGCTTCAGCCACGCGCTGGGTCTCGATTACGGCCGCATCCAGTTCACGCCGGACCTGCTGCCGGGCGATATCCTGGGCTCCAACCTGTTCAACTTCCAGACCAGCCAGTTCACCCTGACGCGCGGGCCGATCTTCTGCGAACTGCTGCTGGCGGACGAGATCAACCGCACGCCGCCCAAGACGCAGGCCGCGCTGCTGGAAGCCATGCAGGAACGGCGCGTCACGCTGGACGGCGAGACCCACTCGCTGCCCGAACGGTTCATGGTCGTCGCGACGCAGAACCCGATCGAGAACCAGGGCGTCTATCCCCTGCCCGAAGCGCAGCTGGACCGCTTCCTGTTCAAGGTGCTGGTCGGATATCCCGATGCCGATGAGGAGGCGCGCATCGTCACGCGTTACGGCCAGCGTCAGGGTCCGCAGCGGCCCGCCGAATTCGGGATCGAGGCCGTCGCCGACAGCGCGAAGCTGGTCGCGGCGAGCGATGCGCTGGAGCAGGTGACGGTGGCCGACGACATCACGCAATATGTCGTCCGGCTGGTGCGCGCCACGCGCGACAATGCGGAACTGGCGAGCGGCGCCTCGCCACGCGCGGCGGTCATGCTGGCCAATGCCGCCCGCGCCCGGGCCGCGCTCGAAGGGCGCGCCTATGTCGTGCCCGACGACGTGAAAGCCCTCGCCACGGCCGTGCTGCGCCATCGCCTGATGCTGAGCCCGGCGGCCGAGATCGAGGGGCGCCAGATGGAAGACCTCGTCACCGAGCTGGTCGAGAGCACCGAGGCACCGCGCTAGACCCTCGATGACCTTTCCCATCCTCCCCACCGTGCGCGCGGCCTGGATCGCCGCGCTGGCCGCCCCGGTCGCGGTGGTCCTCGCCGCGATCGCGCCGGGGTCCTGGGCGATCGCGCCCGCGGCGGGCGTGGCGCTGCTGGTGCTGGTGCTGCTGGACGGGCTGCTCGCGGGCAGGCTGGCCGACTGGCAGATCACCGCGCCCGCGGACACCGAAGTGGGCGAGCCGATGCAGCTGGGCATCATCGCGGAATTCCGCGGCCGTGTCAGTCTCGGCCGGCCCGATGCGGCGATCGAGATCGACCCGCGCCTGCACGAGGATGGCCGCACCGAAATGCCGCTGGATTGGGACCGCGCCACCGAAAGCTGGCAGGGCGCGTCCACCCTCACGCCCGGCCGGCGCGGCCCGGCGCCCGTCAGCCGGATGTGGCTGCGCTGGACCGGCCCGCTCGGCCTCGGCGCGCGCCAATCGCAGCGCGACGTCGAGCACACCGTGCGCGTCTGGCCCGACCTGTCGCCGGTAAGGAGCCCCGAGCTCCAGCATTTCCTGCGCGATGCGACCTTCGGCCTCATCGCACGGCGCATTCGCGGCGAAGGAACCCAGTTCGAGGCGCTGAGCGAATACGAGGCCGGGATGGATCGCCGCCGGATCGACTGGAAGGCGAGCGCGCGGCACACCAAGCTCTACGCCCGCGAGAACGAAAGCGAGCGCAACAACCAGATCGTGTTCGCCTTCGATTGCGGGCAGACCATGTGCGAGCCCATCGACGGACTGCCGCGCATCGACCGGGCGGTCAGCGCCGCGCTTACCGCGTCCTATGTCGCGCTGAAAGGCGGCGACCGGGTGGCGCTGTTCGGCTTCGCCCAGCGGCCGGAAATCTTCACGCCGTTCGTCGGCGACACGCGCGCCTTCCACCGGCTGCAATCGGCGGCGGGCGAACTCGACTACCACACCGAGGAACCCAACTTCACCCTCGCCCTCGCCACGTTGACCGCGCGCCTCCAGCGCCGGTCGATGGTGGTGCTGTTCACCGATTTCACCGATCCGACGGGCGCGGAAATGATGATCGAGAGCGTGGGGCGGCTGGTCGACAAGCACCTGGTGCTGTTCGTGACCATGGAGGACGCGGAACTGGACGGCCTCGTCTCGGCCGATCCGCGCACCATGAACGACCTCGCCGTGGCGGTCAGTGCGGAACAGCTTGTGCGCCAGCGCCGCGTCGTGCTCGAACGGCTGCGCCGCATGGGCGTGGACATCATCGAGGCACCGTGGGACCAGATCGGCTACCGGCTGATCGATTCCTATCTCGACATCAAACGCTCCGGCGCGATCGGCTAGGGAGGGAACCGGCATGGCCTCAGCAAGCGCAACCATCCGGCCCGCCGTCCGCGGCGAGGCGCCTTCGGCCGCGATCGAGGCACCGAGCGCGATCGAGGTCGCGGCGCTCCGGTCCGACCGGTTCCGGATCGAGCGGGAGGACGACTGGCGGCGGCTGGAAGCGATCCTCGACCGGATCGAGAGCGGCCGTCTGCGCAAGCTTTCGGACGACGACGTGCTGGCGCTCCCCGCCCTCTACCGTACCGCCGCGTCCAGCCTTGCCGTCGCGCGCGAGACCTCGCTCGACGCGGCGACCATCGCCTATCTCGAATCACTGGTGCAGCGCGCCTGGTTCCAGGTTTACGGCCCCCGGGTCGGCTTCGTCCGCTGGCTGCGCGGGTTCCTGGGTGGCGGGCTGAGCCAGGCGGTGCGCGACATCTGGCTGGAAATCTGCATCGCGCTTGCCGTCATGGTCGCGGGCACGGTGGTCGGCTGGCTGCTGGTCGCGCGCGATACGGAATGGTTCTACACGCTGGTGCCTTCGCAATTCACCGACAGCCGCCAGCCCGGGGCCAGCCGCGAGGTATTGCGCGAAAGCCTGGCGGTGACGGAATACGAAGGCGGCATGTCCGCCTTCGCGGCGCAGCTCTTCACCAACAATACGGGCGTGTGCATCCTCGCCTTCGCGCTCGGCTTCGCGTTCGGCGTGCCCACGCTGCTGCTGCTGATCTACAACATGGCGGTGCTGGGCGCGATGCTGTGGCTCTACAACAGCCAGGGCCTTTTGCCCGAATTCGCCGCCTGGCTGGCCGTCCACGGCACGACCGAATTCTTCGCCATCCTGCTGGCGGGCGCGGCGGGCCTTCACGTCGGGCGCAAGATGGCGTTCCCGGGCCGGCGCACCATCCTCAACGCGACGGCCGAAGGCGGCCGGCGCGGGGCGATGGTGCTGGTCGGCTGTTCCATCATGCTGATCTTCGCGGCCCTGCTGGAAGCCTTCCCGCGGCAGATGGCGACGGCGGAGACGCGGGCGCTGCTGGGCGGTTTCATGCTGATCTTCTGGCTGACCTATTTCTTCGCCTTCGGCCGCGGTCGCCCGAAGGAGGAAACGGCATGAGCGACGTCCTCGCACCCCATCTGGCACACACCGCCAAGCGCCGCCGGACGCGGATCACGCCCGAAGGCGTCGCCCTGCCCTTCACCGTGGCGACGCGCGGCGCGCGGGCGGGCGCGTTCATACTCGACTACTTCATCCTGATGGCAGGCGCCGTGCTGTTCACCCTGCTGCTGGGCACGTTCTACAGCCGGCTCGGCCTCAGCGGTTCGATCAACGGTTCGGGCGAATTCATCGTCATCCTGTGGACGCTGTTCTGGTTCGTCGCCTGGAACGGCTATTTCATGATCATGGAACTGAGCCCGCGCGGCGCCACCTGGGGCAAGCGGGCGGTCGGCATCCGCGTGGCCGCGCGCGACGGGACCCGGCTGACGCCCGAAGCGGTGATCGCGCGTAACCTAGTGCGCGACATCGAGCTGTTCCTGCCGCTGGTGCTGATCATGACCAATTCGTTCTTCGGCGGCAGCGGGCCTGCGGGCTGGGCCGGGCTGGCATGGTTCCTGGTCTTCCTGCTGTTCCCCTTCTTCAACAAGGACGCGCTGCGCGCGGGCGACGTCATCGCCGGCACATGGGTGGTCGAGAAGCCGAAGATAAAGCTGGCCGACGCCCTGTCCGCCGAAGGCGCGGCACGCGCGGGCAAGAGTGCGGTGACCGGTGCGAAATACGAATTCGGCGAGGAGGAGCTGGCCGTTTACGGCGAATACGAACTGCAGACGCTGGAACGGGTGCTGCGCGAGGGGCGGCCCGATGCGATGGACGCGGTGACCGACGCGATCTGCAACAAGATCGGCTGGAACCCCGGCAAGGGGGACGAGCGCGCCTTCCTCGAAAGCTTCTACGCCCAGCTGCGCGCCAGGCTGGAAAACGACATGCGCTTCGGCAAGCGCAAGGCGGACAAATACTCGTGACGCTGTCGCGCAGACATTTCCTCGCCGGGACCGGCGCGCTGGGCGTGGCCGCCTGCACGACGCCGGGCGGGAGCGACGGGCTCGGCCCGCTGCGGGACGAACTGGCGGCGGCGGAGCTGCGGGGCAACGGGACGCTGAGCGTTTCCATCCTCGACACGGGCAGCGGGCGCAGCCTGTCCCATGCCGGCTACGCCCGGGTGGCCCATTGTTCGTCGTTCAAGCTGTCGCTGGCGGCGCTGGTCATGCAGCGGATCCGGGCCGGGACGCTGGACGCGAACGAGACCCTGCGCTGGAGCGAGACGGACCTCGTGGAATATTCGCCGGTGACGCAAGGCTGGACCGCGCGCGGGGCGACGCCGCTGGAACTGGCCGAGGCGACCCAGAAAACCTCCGACAATACGGCGGCGAACGTGCTGCTGAAGCGGCTGGGTGGACCGGAGGAACTGACGCGGTTCTGGCGCGCGCTGGGCGACGAGAGCAGCCGGCTGGACCGCTACGAGCCGGAATTGAACCACGTGCCGCCGGGCGAGATCATGGACACGACCACGCCCGACGCGATGGCGATGACGGTCGCGAAGCTGCTGACAGGCGACGTGCTGGCGCCGGAAGACCGGCGCATGCTGAGGCAGTGGACCATCGACACGCAGACCGGTCTGCAGCGCGTGCGCGCGGGCCTGCCGCAGGGCTGGGTCGCGGGCGACAAGACCGGGACCAGCCTGTGGCCGGACATGCGCAGCATCTATGTCGATGTGGGTTTCGCGCAGCCGCCCGGCCGCCCGCCGATCGTGTTCGCCGCCTATTTCCGCTCCGCCGGGACCGACGCGACGGTCGATCCCGTGGCGCAGAACGTCTTCGCGGAAGTCGGAACGGTACTGGCGCGCTTCGCGGCGCTGGCCGGAAGTTAGTCCGCCGCGTCCTCGCCGTAGATCGCGACCTCGTTCAGCCCCGCACTGTCCGCGCGGCCGCGATACATGCCGGGCGTGTTGAAGCTGAAGATCGTATGGCCCTCCGCCGTGACGACGATCACCCCGCCATCGCCGCCGAGTTCCTTCACCTCGGCCATGACGCTGTCGGAGATGTGCTGGGTAACTTCAGGTGCCACGGGGATAGCGATTAACTCGACCAGAGGTATCGATTTATCTGCGTCCTCGGGACTGTTCATCGCTTTGCTTATTGCGGAGGCTACCGCCTCCGGGTCCATCGTACGGCCCACTTTAAGCAACGTACAAATCTCCTGCGCCACGCCCACGCGGATGAAATACTCGCCCGCGCCGGTCGCGCTGACGGCGCAGCTGCGATTGTCGGCGTAGGTGCCCGCGCCGATCACCGGGGCATCGCCGATGCGGCCCCAGCGCTTGCCGGTCATCCCGCCGGTCGAGGTGCCTGCGGCGAGGTTGCCGTCCATGTCCAGCGCCACCGCGCCGACCGTGCCGTATTTGTGGTCCACGTCCTGCGCGGAAAGCCGGTCCGCCTTCATCCGCTCCAGCGCCTCGCGCCGGCGGTCGGTCTCGAAATAGGCGGGCGGCTCGGTCGCGATGCCGGGGGCCATGTCGCGCACGAACTGCTCCGCCCCGGCCCCGCTCAGGAACACGTGCCGCCCGTCGTCGCGCACGGCATCGGCCAGCAGGATCGGGTTGCGGATCGAGGTCACGCCCGTCACCGCGCCTGCGCTCCGGTCGCGCCCGTCCATGATCGCCGCGTCCATCTCGATCCGGCCGTCCCAGGTGAAGACCGACCCGCGCCCAGCGTTGAACAGTGGCGAATCCTCCATCGGGACGATCGCCGCCTTCACCGCGTCCATCGCGCTGCCGCCTTCGCGAAGGACCCGCGCGCCCGCATCGAGCGCGGCCTGCAGCGCGGCGCGGTACTCGGCCTCCTGCTCGGCCGTCATGTTCTCGCGCAGGATGGTCCCCGCCCCGCCATGGATCGCGATCGACCAGCGCGGATCCTCGTCCGGCAAAGCCTCCTGCGCCAGGGCCGCCGGCGCCAGAACCAAGGAAAAAGCAAGAAAAATGAAACGAAAACGGCACATGCGGATTCTCCCCATGAGCCCTGCTAGCGCACACAGCGCGGCGGGCGCAATCGGCTGGAATTTCGGATTGCCGCCCGTCTGTGGTAGTCCGGGGGCGACAGCAAACGGGGAGAAACGACGATGAACCGATATCGCTTCAACGAGGATCTGGCGATGGAGCTGCTGACCAAGGCAGTCTTCGTCATCGCCATCCTGATTGTCACCTGGATACTGGCCAAGGCGGCCAAGTGGGCCTTTGCCAAACTGGTCGACAACATCGCCTTCCTCCAGCGCGACACCAGCAGCGGGGCATCGCTGGGCGAATCGCTGGGCAAGATCATCTCCCTCCTCATCTGGCTGTTCGGCCTCCTGGGCGTGCTGACCGTCCTCGAACTGGGCGGCGTCATGAGCCCGATCCAGAACCTGCTGAACAACATCGTCGCCTTCGTGCCGAACCTGATCGGGGCGGCGCTGATCTTCTTCATCGGCGTGATGGTCGCAGGGATCGTGCGCGATCTCGTCGTCACTTCGCTGGCCACGGTCAATTTTGACAAGTGGGCCAATCGCGGCGGCATCGACGACGTCACGGGCAACACCGCGATCAGCAAGACCATCGGCACGATCGTCTACGTCCTGATCGTCATCCCGGTGGCCATCCTGGCGCTCGATGCACTCGATCTCGAAACGATCAGCGGCCCTGCCAGCAACATGCTCAACATGATCCTGGCCGCCATCCCGAACATCATCGGCGCCGCCCTGCTGCTCGGCATCGGCTACCTGATCAGCCGGTTCGTGGTGCAGATCCTGGAAGAAGTGCTGCCGGGTCTGGGCGTTGACCGGTCGCTGCAGGCGACGGGCCTCGTCGGAACGGGCACCAGCGCGTCGAGCATCATTTCGCGCATCGTGCAGGTGGCGATCATCATCTTCTTCGCCATCGCCGCCACCCGCCTGCTGGGCTTCCCGGAACTGACCGCGATCCTCGACCAGGTCCTCGAACTGGGTGGACGCGTCGTGTTCGGCGCGGTGGTCATCGGCTTCGGCTTCCTGATCGCCAACCTGCTCGCCCGCCTCATCGCGGGCAGCGAGGAAGGCAGCAGCACTGCGGCCACCATCGTGCGCTATGCCACGATCTTCCTGTTCACCTTCATGGGCCTCAATTTCACGGGCGTGGGCGAAGTCATCACCGGCACCGCCTTCAGCGCCATCGTGATCGGCGCATCGGTGGCGGGCGCGCTGGCCTTCGGTCTCGGCGGCCGCGAATGGGCCGCCCGCCAGCTGGAAAAGCTTGAGAACGGCCACGCGATCGGTGACGGCACGCCGCCGGCTTCGCAGCCGCCGCGCAAGCCCGCCCCGCCCGCCGCGCCCAAGTCCGACGATCCGCTGCCCCCGGGGGCCTGATCGGGCACGCGAACCCTTCCCACCGGGAAGCGGGAAAGATAGGGGCGCAGGGTCACATGATCCTGCGCCCCGTCTCTTCGTCCGATGTCCCCGCCCTCGCGCAACTGGGCCGGGACAGCTTCTGCGCTGCGTTCGAACATCTCTACCGTCCCGAAGACCTGCGCAATTTCTTGGAAGAAGTGTATTCGGAAGACGCCGTGCGCGGCGAGGTGGAGGACGATTTCTGCACCCACAGGCTCGCCTTCGACGGCGATGCGCTGACCGGTTTCGTCAAGATGCGCGCGCCCAGCTGGTATGCCGAATATTCCGATGCGGCGAACCCGATCGCGCTGGGCCAGCTCTACACCGATCCGGCCCGCACCGGGCAGGGGATCGGCGCGGCGCTGATGGACTGGGCGCTGGCCTACGCGCGCGACGAGGGGCACGATGCGATCCAGCTGTCGGTCTGGAACGAGAATTACGGCGCCCAGCGCTTCTATGCCCGCTACGGATTTGCCAAGATCGCCGACATAGACTTCTGGGTCGGCGACCACCGGGACGACGAATTCCTTTACGAACTGCGCCTCTGACCCAAGCCTTCAAGGAGAGAACCCATGAGCGATTTCGGTTTCGAAAGCACTGCGGACGACGTGCTGGAAGGCAAGGACCTGACGGGCCGTACCGCCTTCATCACCGGCGGGTATTCCGGGCTGGGCCGGGAGACCGCGCGGGCCATGGCGGACAGGGGCGCGCATGTGGTCATCGCCGGGCGCGATGCGGACAAGGGCGAAGCGACAGTCGCCGAACTGAAGCGCGAAACGGGTAACGATTCCATCGAATTCGTCGCCTGCGACCTCGCCTCGCTTGGCAGCGTGCGCGCCTGCGGGGCCGAAGCGCGCGACCGGCTGGCGAAGATCGACCTGCTGATCAACAATGCCGGCGTCATGGCCTGCCCCAAGGACACCACCGCGGACGGGTTCGAGCGCCAGTTCGGCACCAACCATCTGGGCCATTTCCTGCTGACGAAGGAGCTGATGCCGCTGGTCCGCAAGGGCAAGGCGCCGCGCATCGTCAACCTGTCGAGCCGGGGGCACCATCTGGACGAGGTGCATTTCGACGATCCGAATTTCGAGGACCGCGAATACGACAAGTGGAAGAGCTACGGCCAGTCCAAGACCGCCAACATCCAGTTCGCCGTGGGACTGGAAAAGCGCTTCGGGCCCGAAGGCATCCACGCCATCGCGCTTCACCCCGGCGGGATCATGACCAATCTGGGCCGGCACATGACGGAAGAGGACATGCGCTGGATGAAGAAGCGCATGGAGGACAATGCCAGCCAGGGCGGCGAAGGCTTCAAGACCATCCCGCAGGGCGCGGCCACCACGTGCTGGGCGGCGACGACCGAGGAGCTGGAAGGCAAGGGCGGCCTTTATTGCGAGGATTGCCAAGTTGCCCCGGTGGACGACGAGAGCACCCAGGGCGGCGTGCGCTCCTACGCGCTGGATCCGGACAAGGCGGACCGGCTGTGGGCGCTGTCGGAACGGATGGTCGGGGAAAGCTTCGCGCCCTGATCCGGCGCGCCGGAAGCGCGCCCGTCAGAGCCAGCGCAGGCGTTTGAAGATCACCAGCAGGATGACGATGATCGCGGCGCAGATGCCGGCGACCCACCAGAAGGCGTTGCCGCTGTCGACGCCCGGCATGCCGCCCACGTTGATGCCGAGCAGCCCGGTCAGGAAGCCCAGCGGCAGGAAGATCCCGGCCACGATCGTCAGCATGTAGGTCGCGCGTTCGTTGCTGCTGAGCGCGCGGGTGCGCAGTTCGTCCATCAGCACGACCGCACTTTCCTTGCTGACGTCGATATCGTCGAGATAGCGGCGCAGGCGGTCGATCGTCTCCGCGATCTCGCGCCGGTCGTGCTCCTCGAACCAGGCGGGCGCATCGCGGCTGATCGCTTCCAGCGCCACGTGCTGCGGTCCCATGTGCCGCTGCAGCCCCAGGCAATTGCGGCGGATGGTGGCGATGCGGTTCAGCATGTCGTCCGGGTCGTCGTCCATGTCCCGCTCTTCCAGCGTGTCGATCTGGTCGTTCATGTCGATGATGGACTGGTTCATGCGCGCCACCATCGCCTCGGTCAGCTGGGTGACGATGGCGCCTGCATCGGTCGGCCCGGCTCCCTGGTCGATCTGCGCGAGCACGTCGCGCGGGGTCTGTAGCGGGAACCGGCGCAGGGTGATGACCCGCACCCCGTCGCTCCACACCTGCATGGAAACCATGTCCTCCGGCTCCGCGCCGGGATTGAAGTTGATGCCGCGCAAGGTTGCCACCAGCGCGTTCTTCTCGCGAAAGGCGCGCGGGCGGGTCTGGTCGCTGGTCAGCAGTTCGGCGGTCGGTTCGGGAATGCCGACCTGCTCCTGCAGCCATTCGTAGACGCCGGGCCGGTTGCGGCAGAGATGCATCCAGAGGACCGGCTCCTGCGCCGTGGGTTGGCAGGACCGGGCCCCGGCCCAGTCCAGCACGCGGCCGCCGCCCTGCCCGTCCAGCGCCCGGGCGAACAGCAGCGGGGTATCGTCCTGCGTATCGGTATGATCGTTCATGCGCCCGACCATGCCCCAAGAAAGCGCGATTTCCTACACGCGGCGCACGTGTTAAGGGCCCGGCCATGGCGCCGGTCGCAAATCCGCAGCATTGCCCCCACATGGGTGGGCCCGGCGGGCCTTTTAGCCCAGCCAGTTTTAATTCTCCTGGACTGTGGTCCAGGCGGTCCAAGTGTACCGTACGAAAGACGAACCGATGAACCACATCCGCCCCTGGCGCACGATAGAACGGCGCGAATCGCGCCAGATCATGGTCGGCAACGTGCCCGTCGGCGGCGGCGCGCCGATCACCGTACAGACTATGACCAACACGCCGACCGAGGATGCGGTGGCGACCATCGACCAGATTCGCCGGTGCGAGGATGCGGGCGCGGACATCATCCGCGTCTCCGTCCCGACCGAAGAGGCGAGCGCGGCCTTCGGCAAGATCACGCGCGCCGCTCAGGTGCCGATCGTCGCGGACATCCACTTCCATTACAAGCGCGCGCTGGAAGCGGCGGACGCGGGCGCGGCCTGCCTGCGCATCAATCCCGGCAATATCGGCAGTTCGGAGCGCGTGGCCGAAGTGGTCCGCGCCGCCAAGGCCAATGGCTGCGCGATACGGATCGGCGTGAACGCGGGCAGCCTGGAGAAGGACCTGCTGGAGAAATACGGCGAGCCCTGCCCCGAAGCGCTGATCGAGAGCGCGCTCGACCACATCAAGCTGTTGCAGGACCACGACTTTCACGAATTCAAGGTCGCGGTGAAGGCGAGCGACGTTTTCCTGGCGGTGGCCGCCTATCACGGGCTGGCCGAGGCGGTCGACTGCCCGCTGCATCTCGGCATCACCGAGGCGGGCGGCCTGATCGGCGGGACGGTCAAGTCCAGCATCGGCATCGGCAGCCTGCTGTGGGCCGGGATCGGCGACACCATCCGCGTGAGCCTGTCCGCCGAGCCCGAGCGCGAGGTGAAGGTCGGGTTCGAGATGCTGAAGGCGCTGGGCCTGCGCACGCGCGGTGTGCGCGTGGTCTCCTGCCCGTCTTGCAGCCGCCAGGGCTTCGACGTGATCCGCACGGTCGAGGCGCTGGAAGAGCGGCTGGAGCACATCAAGACGCCGATGAGCCTGTCGGTCCTCGGCTGCGTGGTCAACGGCCCCGGCGAGGCACGCGAGACCGACATCGGCATCACCGGCGGCGGCAAGGGCAAGCACATGGTGTACCTGTCCGGCGTGACCGACCATCACGTGGCCGACAACGACATGCTCGACCACATCGTGAAGCTGGTGGAGCAGAAGGCCGCCGCAATCGAGGCGGGCGAGGCGCAGGCCTTCGATCCGCACAACGCACCCGCAGCGGAAGCGGCGGAGTAGGCGCTTGCTGAACGAGAGCCTGCTGACGTTCGAGATCCTGCCCGAAGCCGCGCTGAGACTGGGCGTCGCGACCGGCGTGGGCATGCTGCTCGGCTTCGAGCGGGAAACGGACAACCACCCGGCCGGCGTGCGGACCCATGCGGTCATCGCGCTGAGCGCCGCGCTCGTCATGCTGACGGCGATCCTCCTTACCGGGCAGCTCGACCCTCAGGGACAGCGGATGGACGTGCTGCGCGTGATCGAGGGCATGGCGACGGCCGCCGGTATCATCGGCGCGGGCCTGATCGTGTTCAAGCAGGGTAACATCCGCAACCTGACCACCGCCGCCCACATCTGGCTGACCGCCACGATCGGCATTGCCTGCGGCGCGGGGCAGTACGTGCTGGTCGGGCTGGCCGCCGCGCTAGGCCTGTTCGTGATGCTGGTGGTGAAGCGGCTGGAGAAGTCCGCCACCCATTTGCGCGACTGATCCGGACGTGCTGCACGTCGTCCACCATGTCGACTACATGGCCCCGCCGCCCGAGCGCGGGACCTTCAAGTTCGACAAGTACCAGCTCGTGATGGTGGCCCTGAGGGAATGGGCAAGCGAAAGCGGCCATCCCGTGACGGAGCACGCGCCCGACCCGATGCCGCGCGAATGGCTGGAGGCCGTCCACGACCCCGACTACGTGGCGCAGGTCTTCGCCGCCGAGGTACCGCGGGACAAGGAACGGCGGATCGGGTTCCCGGTCACGCCGCGCATCGCGAGCCGCGTGCGCCACACCAATGGCGGCACCTGGCTCGCCGCGCGGCTGGCGATGGACCACGGCTATGCCGCAAACAGTGCCGCCGGCAGCCACCACGCCCTCTACGATACAGGGGCTGGCTACTGCGTGTTCAACGACCTCGCCGTCGCCAGCAACCGCCTGATCGCGCAAGGGCATGCGCAGCGGATCCTGATCGTCGACTGCGACGTCCACCAGGGTGACGGCACCGCCGCGCTGACCGCCGGGCGCGAGGACGTCTTCACCCTGTCGCTCCACGCGGAGAAGAACTTCCCGGTCCGCAAGGCGCGCTCCAGCCTCGACGTCCCGCTGCCCGACGGGATCGACGACGACGGCTATCTCGAAGCTCTCGAGAAAGCGCTGCTCCCCGCCATGCGCGAGTTCGAGCCCGATTTCGTGTTCTACCAGGCAGGCGTCGATCCCCATCGCGACGACCGGCTGGGGCGCCTCTCGCTGACCGATGACGGTCTGGCGCGCCGGGACCGGTTCGTGGTGGAAAGCGCGCGGTCGCGCGGACTGCCCGTCGCCAGCGCGCTCGGCGGGGGATACGGGTCCGACCAGCGCGTGGTGGCTGACCGGCATGCGCGCTCGATGATCGCCATGGCGCTGGCCAATGCGCAGTTCGAAGCGCCGCGCTTTACGCCCGCTTAAGGCGGGTCGGTTATGGCCGGACGATGGTCGAGAAATATGCCCTCGGTGCGATCTTCGTCTGCGCCTTCGCCGTGTTCCTCGTGCCCATGCCGGCGGAGGACACGGGATCGCCGGCGGCCGCCGCTCCCGCCTCGAAGCCGAAAGCGGAATCGGCCTTCTTCCGCAACGCCAGCAGTTCTCCGCGCGTCGAGCGTACTTCCGCCGGGCCGGGCTGGGCCGCGGGCGAGACTGTACTGGAGCGCGAGTACGACGGGCATTTCTACGCCGACGTCCGCGTTGACGGCGGTAGCTACCGCTTCCTTGTCGACACGGGCGCGAGCATCCTGGCGCTGACGGGCGAGGATGCCGAGGCGATGGGACTGTTCTGGGACGAAAGCGACCTCTCGCATATCGGCGAGGGCGCCAGCGGCGCCGTCCGCGGTGTCCCCGTGGTCCTCGACCGCGTGGAACTCGGTGGCCACGTGGCCGAAAACGTCGAGGCAGCCATCATTCCGGACGGGCTCGGCGTATCGCTCCTGGGACAGTCGTTCCTGCAGAAGGTCGGCAAGGTGCAGATCGAGGGCGAGCGGATGGTCCTCAGCGACTGATCGGCAAGCTTCGGGATGCCGACCAAGCGTTCCGCCTGCAGGACAGAAGGTTACGGGCGGGCGCAACGCCGCATGATTTGGCGTTCACGAACCCGTTAGCCGGCCTTATGCTATGATCCGCCTATGAACAGACGTGATCTCCTCAAAACAGGGCTGGCCGCCGGGGCGACCCTCGCACTCCCTCCGACCGTCGCCGCGCAGGCGCGCACGGGTAACCCCCGCGACGCCGCACTGGCGGCGATCGCGCGCGAGCAGGTCGAAAAAGCCGGCGACCTGTTGTGGCGGCGCGACATCGTGGGCGTGGTGGATTACGGCCTTCGTTCCTCGGAAGAACGGTTCCACTTCGTCGATCTCGCTCGGGGGCAAGTGAACAGCTATCTCGTCAGCCATGGCGATGGTTCCGATCCGGAACACGATGGCTGGCTCAACTGGTATTCGAACGAGTATGGCTCGCACTGCTCGTGCGAGGGCACGTTCGTTACCTATGGCTGGTACACGGGGAAATACGGCACCTCGATCCGGCTCGACGGCCTCGATCCCACCAACAACAACGCTCTGGACCGTGCCATCGTCATGCATCGGGCCGGTTATGCCGAGCGATCCCACCTGGAACGCTGGGGCCGTCTCGGCAGGTCCAACGGTTGTTTCGCCATGGGTGACGCGGACTTCAAGACGGCCTTGTACGAGCTTGGCGGCGGAGCGGTCCTGTGGGCGGGCAGTCTCGGCCTCGCGCCCGACGGTAGCAAGGTAACGCCGCCCGCACCCGAGCCGGCCGAAAATGTGGAACCGCTGCAAAGCGATCCGCCGCAATACGGGGAAATCCTGCAGCCCGGCGTCTACTGACACCGGGCTTTAAGTGCGTGACGCCGCTCAGGCGGTGTCGCGCGGATCGTTCTCGATCGGGATGACCTGCTCGTCCGTCACGCGGCTGCGATTGGCAACGCGCGCCTTTTCGAAGCTCTCCAGCACCGCCGCATCGCGGCCGTAGATGTCGTTGAAGGTCCGCAGCTTGCCTTCGATGTCCTTCGCCATCGTGAAGTAGGTGATGTAGGCAGGCATCTGCTGCTTGAACGGAACCAGCGTGTATTCGCCGGTCTTCTGGATCGCGGCCGCCTCGTCCGCCGTCTTGCCAGCGCGCAGGATGGCCAGCGTCATGGCAAGCTCGCTCGCCCGCTCGGTACGGATGCAACCATGGCTCAGCGCCCGGTTCGCGCTGTTGAAGTAGTGCTTCGACGGGGTGTCGTGGAAGAAGATCGCGTGCCGGTTGGGCATGTGGAGCTTCATGAGGCCGAGCGAATTGTCGGGGCCCGGCTGCTGCACCACGGTGACCCAGCCGTTCTCGCCGCGCGTCGCAGCGTATCCGTTGTTCTTCGCCCAGGTCGGGTTGTTGAGCACCTTCGCGCCCAGACCTTCCCCCTGGACGATCGACTGCGGCACCGTCCAGGTCGGGTTGAACACCACGCCCTCGATGCTTTCGGCCAGCTGCGGGGTCGCAGTGCGGCCGGGTTTGCCGACCACCGTCTTGTAGGTCCGCACGATGGTGTCGTTCACGGTCAGGCGAAGCTGGTATTCAGGGACATTGGTGATGAGGTACTGGCTGCCGAGATCGCGCGGCAACCAGCGCCAGCGGTCCATGTTTGCCTGGATCAGTTTCCTGCGCGCGGGCGTAGTCGCCGAACCGAGCGCGTCGCGAAGCGCGGCGTAATCGGGGTGCTCCGGCATGATCCGCTGCAGCGCCGCGTCAATGCTCCCGCCTTCGAGGGCCTGCGCCATCAGGCGCGCGGTGGGATAGCGGTCCTGATCCGGATCGAACACGAACCACTGCTTGCGCGCCGTCATCGGTGTGCGTCCGTCGCGCAGGTCTTCGACCACCCAAGCAAAGGTGCGGCTGGCGACCATATTGAGTTCATCGCCCTGTCCGGCGGCAATCGCGGCGCGCAGTTTGGCGGGCTCGTAATCGGCGGGCTTCAGGCCTTCAGCGCCCATGCCTTCCACGATCGAAAGCAGTTCCTGCGCACTCGCGACGGACCAAACCTGGACGGCCGGGTCCTTCTTCTCGGCGATGGCGTCGAGCTGCCTTTCGACCGAGTCGGTGGCGACCGCGTCGTCTTCCACGTCGACCGCTTCACCTTCGATCTGCGCCCGTTGCGGAAGAAGGTCTTCCGGCTGGCCCGCCTGCGCGTGCAGGGTGACTGGCAGGGCAGCCGCGGTCGCGGCCAGAAGCGAGAAACGGAAAGCGAAAGTCTTGGTCACAACAGCCCCACAGCTATGCTTGAACACGGGGAATATACTCCCTCTGGATAGCTACTATCAAGCATGCCTGCTGTATCCTCGGTGAATCGTCCGGCCGGTGATGACGAAGGGCAACAGCGTGCCTAAGCACACGCCATGCGCCACCGCAGTCCGCATATCCTGCCGATCCTGGCGACGCTCGCAGGGGTCGCCGCGCTTTCGCTGATGGATGCGTTCATGAAAGGCGCCAGCCTTGCGATCGGCGCGTATAGCGCATCGCTCCTGCGATCGCTCATCGGTGCCGCGATCGCCGCGCCCCTCTGGGTCGGCGCCGGGGCGCGCTGGCCGGACCGCGCCGTGCTGAAATTGCACCTGCTGCGCGGGATCGTATCCGCCTTCATGGCGCTGACGTTCTTCTTCGCACTCACCAAGCTGCGGCTGGCGGAAGCGATCGCGATTTCCTTCGTCGCGCCGCTGATCGCACTCTATCTCGCCCATGTCCTGCTGGGCGAGACAATCAGGCGAATCGCGATCGTCGGCTCGATCCTCGGCTTTGCAGGGACGCTGGTCATCATTGGCGGGCGCGTGGGGCGCGATACCTTCGATGCCGATATCGCGATGGGCCTGTTCTCGATCCTGGTGTCCGCAATGCTCTACGCCTGGAACTTCGTGATCATCCGCCAGCAATCGCGGGTGGCGGGGCCACTTGAAGTGGCGACGTTCCATAGCGGCGTGGGCGGAGCGATCATGCTGGTCGCAGCGCCTTTCTTCCTGGTCCTGCCGGACTGGGCCGTGCTGGGCGACATCGCGGTTGCCTCCGTCCTGACCGTTTTCGGGGCCATGGCCATCGCCTGGGCCTACGCCCGCGCGGAAACGCAGGTGCTTGTTCCGCTGGAATATTCCGGCTTCCTGTGGGCCACGCTGTTCGGGTGGCTGTTCTTCGCCGAAGAAGTGACAGCAACGACCCTGCTCGGCACTTCGCTGATCGTCCTTGGCTGCTGGCTGGGCACGCGTCGCGGTCGTCCGTTGCCCGAGTCATCTTGACGCAAACCGCGTCAGAGCGCAGGTGCGCGGCACATTCAGCGTTGCCAGCCGTTGGGAGGGCGACAGTTTCATTCATGCCAGTCGAAAGGACCCGCCCATGACACAGGTCGGCAAGGACACGCTCGGAACCCGCGATACCCTCACCGTCGATGGCAAGGACTACGCCTATTACTCGCTCGCCAAGGCCGGCGAGAAGGTCGGCGACGTTTCCCGGCTGCCCTTCAGCATGAAGGTGCTGCTGGAAAACATGCTCCGCTTCGAGGACGAAGGCCACACCGTCGGGACCGAGCATGTGGAAGCGATCGCGAAATGGGCCGACAACCCGGTCCGGGGGCGGGAAATCCAGTATCGGCCGGCACGCGTCCTCCTCCAGGATTTCACCGGCGTTCCGTGCGTCGTCGATCTTGCTGCAATGCGCGATGCGATCAAGAAGCTCGGCGGGGATACGGCCAAGATCAACCCGCAGGTACCGGTCAACCTCGTGATCGACCACTCCGTGATGGTCGACGAATTCGGCCATCCGCAGGCGTTCGAAAAGAACGTGGAGCTCGAATACCAGCGCAACGAAGAGCGCTACGACTTCCTCAAGTGGGGGTCCAAGAGTTTCGAGAACTTCTCCGCCGTTCCTCCCGGAACCGGCATCTGCCACCAGGTGAACCTGGAATATATCGGCCGCGGCGTCTGGTCGACCGAGGACCAGGACGGCAACCTCACCGCCTACCCCGATACCTGCGTCGGGACGGACAGCCACACGACCATGATCAACGGTCTCGGCGTGCTGGGCTGGGGCGTCGGCGGGATCGAGGCCGAAGCGGCGATGCTCGGCCAGCCGATTTCCATGCTCATCCCCGAAGTGGTCGGCTTCAAGCTGACCGGCCAGATGGCGGAAGGCGTCACGGCGACCGATCTCGTGCTGACCTGCGTCCAGATGCTGCGCGAGCATCAGGTCGTCGGCAAGTTCGTCGAGTTCTACGGACCCGGTCTCGCCTCGCTGACGCTGGCCGACCGTGCGACCATTTCCAACATGGCGCCGGAATATGGCGCCACCTGCGGCTTCTTCGGCATCGACGACAAGACGCTCGAATACCTGCGCCTGACAGGCCGTGACGAACACCAGATCGCCCTCGTGGAAGCCTATTCGAAGGCGCAGGGCATGTGGATCGATCCGTCGATCGATCCGGTCTTCTCCAGCACCCTCGAACTCGACCTGTCCGCCGTGGTGCCCAGCCTTGCCGGACCCAAGCGTCCGCAGGACAAGGTTGCGCTTCCCCAGGTCGACGAACTGTTCAACAACGACCTGCGCGAAGTCTACAAGAAGAGCAGTCCGCACCGCGTCGATGTGGCCGGCAAGGACCACGATATCGGCGACGGGGATGTCGTCATTGCCGCTATCACGAGCTGCACCAACACCTCCAACCCCGACGTCCTCATTGCAGCCGGACTGGTCGCGAAGAAGGCACACGAGAAAGGCCTGAAGCCCAAGCCCTGGGTTAAGACCTCGCTCGCTCCGGGGTCGCAGGTGGTGACGGACTATCTCGAGAAGAGCGGCTTGCAGGACGATCTCGACGCGCTGGGCTTCGACCTGGTCGGTTACGGCTGCACCACCTGCATCGGGAACAGCGGCCCCCTGCCCGGCCCGATCAGCGACGCGATCAACACCAACGACCTAGTCGCGGCCAGCGTCCTTTCGGGCAACCGCAACTTCGAGGGCCGCGTGAGCCCGGATGTGCGTGCGAATTTCCTCGCCAGTCCGCCGCTCGTGGTCGCCTACGCCCTCAAGGGGACCGTTACGGAAGACATCACGACCACGCCGATCGGGCAGGACAGGGAAGGCAACGATGTGATGCTGGCCGATATCTGGCCGAGCAATGCCGAAATCGCCGAACACCGTGCCGCGAACATCGACCGCGAGATGTTCGAGAGCCGCTATGCCAAGGTCTACGACGGTGACGAGCACTGGCGTTCGATCAAGGCGGAAGCGAGCGACACCTACAGCTGGAATCCGGGCAGCACCTACATCGCAAATCCGCCGTTTTTCGACGGAATGGAAATGACCCCGAAACCGGTGGCCGACATTACCGGTGCCAAGCCGCTGGCGATCCTCGGCGATTCCGTGACGACCGACCACATCAGCCCGGCCGGTTCGATCAAGGAAGACAGCCCTGCCGGCGAGTATCTGAAGGAACGCCAGATTTCGAAGGCGGACTTCAATTCCTACGGCAGCCGCCGCGGCAATCACGAAGTGATGATGCGCGGCACCTTCGCCAATATCCGGATCCGCAACGAGATGGTCCCCGGCGTGGAAGGTGGATACACCATCTACAACGGCGAGCAGATGCCGATCTACGATGCCGCGATGAAGCACAAGGAAGACGGCACGCCGCTGGTCGTGATCGGCGGCAAGGAATACGGCACCGGTTCGAGCCGCGACTGGGCGGCCAAGGGCACCATCCTGCTGGGCGTGCGCGCCGTCATCGTCGAGAGCTACGAGCGAATCCACCGCTCGAACCTCATCGGGATGGGCGTTCTGCCGCTCCAGTTCCGCGAGGGCGAATCCCGCGACACGCTGGGACTGACGGCCGACGACAGCTTCACCATCAAGGGGCTCGCCAGCCTTAAACCGGGCCAAGACGTCGAGGTGGAAGTCACGCGTCCCGACGGCACCAGTGCCAGTTTCACCGCGCTTTGCCGGATCGATACGGCGAACGAGATGGAATACTACAAGAATGGCGGCATCCTGCATTACGTGATCCGCAAGCTGGCAGCCTGACAGGCGAACGGCTCCGCCTCGCCCGTTAAGCGGGCGGCAACGACGCATGGAGCAATCCTTCCCGACCGGGATCGGGGAGGATTGCCGTGCGGACAGAATACAAGTCGATCCTGATACTTGTCGCCCTGGTGTTGAGCCCGTCGCCTGCGAAGGCAAGGGAAGACCCGGCCGGAACCCGCATAGACTATAATGGCTTTGCCGCGCTCACGGCGGAAGTCGGGGGTTACCGTGAGGGTCGCCTTCTCGACCCCGAGCAATTTTTCGAAGAGGCTGCCCGCCAAGGCGCTCTGCTTCTCGACACGAGATCGGCCGACGCATTCGCGCGTGGTCACATAGAAGGCGCGGTCAACCTGCCGTTTTCCGATTTTACCGAGGCTTCGCTGGCCCGGGTTATCGGCGAAGATCGCGATCGGCCCATCTTCATCTACTGCAACAACAACTTCACCGACGATACCGAGCCCGTGGCCACGAAGAAGGCGCCGCTCGCACTCAACATCCCCACGTTCATAAACCTCTACGGCTATGGCTACACCGATGTCTGAGAGTTGGACGGAGCCATGAGCACGGCTGAGGTCGCATGGGTGTCCGCCGACTGAAGCCCTTGCGCAGCGCACGGCGACCATAGCCGGCAACGAAAAAGGGCGGCCCGCAAGGACCGCCCTTTCATTCGAGCCGTGCCGGAAGGGGGCGTCAGCCGCGGTCCTTGCCCTTGAGGTGCTTGCGGCCGAGAACGCCTGCGGCTGCCAGCCCGAAGAGGATCAGCATCGGCGGAGCCGGAACCGGCGTGCCGCCAGTCGTGCCGGGCGTCCCGGAGGTGCCGTGGCTGGTCGAACCGCCGCCACACTTGCGGCCCTTGCAGTCGCCACCGCTCGTGCTGCTCGTCATGTTGCCCGAGCTCGACGTGCTGGTGGAATTCTCGTTGTGATTGTTGTTCTCGTTCGAGTTGTTGTTCTCGTTATTGTTATTGTTGTTATTCTCGTTGTGGTTGTTGTTCTCGTTCGAGTTGTTATTCTCGTTGTGGTTGTTGTTATTATTGTTGTTGTGGTTTTCGTTGTTGTTCGACTGCTCTTGATCCTGGTTCTGGTTCTGGTTCTGATCCTGGCTCTGCTCGTTCGAGTTGTTGTTCTCGTTGTCGATGTCGATATTGCCGGAGCTGCTGGAGGACGTCGAAGTCGAGGTCGAGCTTCCGCCCGTCGAGGTCGAGGTGGAGCTACCGCCGGTCGATGTCGAAGTCGAGCTGGACCCGGTCGTGCCGCCGAAGCTGCTGTTGTCGATGTCGATATCGATATTGATGCCGTCATTGCCCGAGGTCGAGCTGCTGCCGGACGTCGATCCCGAACCGGAGGTGGTCGAGCTCACGACGACGCTGCCGCCGCTCGAACCGCCGCCGAAGAAGCCGCCGAAGAAGCCACCGCCGAAACCGCCACCGAAGCCGCCGCTTCCGCCGATGACCGTCACGCCGCCGCTTCCGCTACCGCCACCGCCGACGATCGGACCAACCGGGCCGAGCGGGAGGGGTGCAGGCACCGCCGCAAGGGCGACCTGGTAGGCAGGTGCGCAACCGTCGGCACCGCGAATGTAGCCCGCTTCGGAGTAGCTGCTGGAATAGGAACCGCCTTCCGCGTAGGCCGCTCCGCCAGCATGCGACCCGCCGCCTGCGTAGGACGCGCCGGCATGGGCCGGGCTGCCATAGGCCGCACCAGGCGCGCCCGGGCCGCCGATCGGTTCGCATTCTACCGTGCGATGGACGACGCGGCGACGCACTTCGACCGGCTCTTCGTCCGGGATGAAGCGAACGCGCTTGTCCTTGATGTAGCGAACTTCGGGCTCGCCCTTCACGCTCTCGACCTTGTCCGACTTGTAGGACGGCGCGTCGGTTACCATCGGTTCGGCGACATGGACTGCGCCACCGGCGAGGATCGCGGTGCCGGCCGCAGTGGCCGAAAGTTTTGCCAGGGCCATTTTGACGGACATGGTCGGGTTCTCTCTTTAGCCTGTGGGAAGACAGAACCGACGGCGGGTCCGCTGATTGCCACTTCCCTGTGCTCTCCAAGAACCCCAAGAACCGGCAGGTCGGCAACGCGATTAACCATCAAATGGTCGGGTGGGCGCAAAAAAATCGCTCGAAATTCGCGGTTTGGCGTGAGTTGTTCCACTATGGGACCGAAACCCGGCCAATCCTTTGCGGTGCATCAACCCTCTTCGTCAAACAGCCCCGTCTGAGCGCCTGCCGAGGGGGACGAGGGCGGCGCGAGTCCCAGATGCTGCCACCCGGCATCGTTGAGGCATCGCCCGCGCGCCGTCCGCGCGATCAGGCCGAGCTGGATCAGGTAGGGCTCGACCACCTCTTCCACCGTATCGCGCGGTTCGGCGAGCCCCGCCGCTAGCGTTTCGACGCCCACCGGCCCGCCCTTGTAGGTGGTGGCGATCATGGTGAGGTAGCGCCGGTCCATCGCATCGAGGCCGAGAGAATCGACCTCCAGCCGGGTAAGGGCGTCATCCGCCACCTTTGCCGTGATCGCGCCGTCGCCTGCCACGTGGGCAAAGTCGCGCACCCGGCGCAGCAGGCGTCCGGCCACCCGCGGCGTACCGCGCGACCGGCGTGCGATCTCCCGCGCGCCTTCCGGTTCGATCGCCATGCCCAGCTTGCCCGCGCCGCGCGTGACCACCCGTTCCAGTTCGGCGTGGGTGTAGAAGTTCAGCCGCACCGGGATGCCGAACCGGTCGCGCAGCGGCGTGGTCAGCAGGCCCTGCCGCGTGGTCGCACCCACCAGGGTGAAGGGCGGCAGGTCGATCCTCACGCTGCGCGCCGAGGGGCCTTCGCCGATGATGATGTCGAGTGCGCGGTCCTCCATTGCCGGATAGAGCACTTCCTCGACCACGGGATTGAGCCGGTGGATCTCGTCGATGAAGAGCACGTCCATCGGCTCGAGATTGGTCAGCAGCGCGGCGAGATCGCCCGCCTTGGCGATGACCGGACCGCTTGTGGCGCGGAAGCCCACGCCCATTTCCTTGGCGACGATCTGCGCCAGGGTGGTCTTGCCGAGGCCCGGCGGGCCGAAGAACAGGACATGGTCCATCGCCTCGCCCCGCCCGCGCGCCGCCTCGATGAAGACGCGCAGGTTCTCGCGCGCGGCCTCTTGCCCGACGAACTCGGCCAGCGACTGGGGCCGCAACGCCGCGTCCGGGTCCTCCGGCTGGCGGTCGGGCGAATGGAGGGGAACGGGGTCGGTCATCAAAACGGGTTCACCGTGTAGCCGTCCTGCTGCAGCAGGGCATGGGCGGTCATCGCGGAAGTGGCGACTTTCACGCCTTCCATCAGGTCGCTCGTCTCGTCCACGCCCTGGCCGACCGCGCTTTGGCCGCACACGATGATGCGCACGCCGTGGTCGAGAAGCGCGCGGACCAGTCCGGCGCTCGGGTTCTCGGCCCCGTCGAAGCGGGCGGCGTAGGCAGTCGCGTTCAGCACGTCCATCGTCGCGCCGCCATGGACGACGATCGCCGCCTGCGTCTGTGCGACCGGATGGCCGGCCCTGGCGTGCATGTTGATCAGCCGCGCGGCGCTGTTGAACGTGGTGTTGGACCGCTGACCGCTCGCCTGGCGCGCCGCATCGAACGCCACCTTGAATTGCGTATCGGCGGGGATCGTCACGGTCGATGCGATTTCGGCCGTCGCGCCGTACTCGGCAAAGACCGGCCCGTATTCGAAGCGCGAGGCGTCCGGGTCCTGCGCCATGGCAGGAGTTGTCAGGGCCATTGTGGCGAGCAGCAGCAACAGTCTCATCGCGTTCTCCATCATCCCGCCGCCCGCTTCAGGGCCACGCGGATCAGGTCGCCCTCGGTTGCGCCTTCGCCCAGTTCGGCCTGTGCGGTGGCGACGGCGCGGGCGGCCACGGCGGGCTTGAAGCCCAGGTTCTCAAGCGCGCTGACCGCATCGGAGCTGGCCCCGCCCACCGGCGCGGCGGCGCTCACGGCTCCGTTGCCTCCGCCGCCGGGCATCGCGCCCGCCTTGTCCCTCAGTTCGTTGACGATGCGGCCCGCCAGCTTCGGGCCCACACCCTGCGCGCGGGCGACCATCGCGGCATCGCCCTGCGCGCAGGCGGATTGCAGTTCGCCCGCCGAAAGGGCGGACAGGATGGCGAGCGCCACCTTGCTGCCGACGCCCTGCACGCTGGTGAGGAGGCGGAACCAGTCGCGTTCGCCAGCTTCCGCGAAGCCGAGCAGGCGCATGTCGTTCTCGCTCACCTGCAAGTCCGTATAGACCGTGCAGCCTTCGCCCTTCTCTCCCAGAGCGGAGAGCGTACGGGCCGAGCAATGGACGAGGTAGCCGACCCCGCCGACGTCGATCACCGCCCAGTCCGCGCCGGTTTCATCCAGCAGGCCTTTCAGCTTGGCGATCACGGCCGATGCGCTCCGCCAGCAAGGAGAGACATGGACCGCATGGACCACTGTCCTGGGGCAAGAAACGTCACTGAAAACCCGCGCTTTTTTTTGGGCGTTGTCGAATGGCTCGCGAGGCGGTGCATGGCGTGCAGATGGCACGAAAACCGCGTGTAGGAAAGCGCGGCGGCCTCGCAAGCCCCGGCTCGACACGTCGGGCAGGCACGGTATGGATGGCAGGCATGAGCTGGAACACGTTCGGGCGGGTCTTCCGCTTCACCACATGGGGCGAAAGCCACGGCCCCGCGATCGGCTGCGTGATCGACGGCTGCCCTCCGGGCATCGCGCTGTCGGAAAGCGATATCCAGCCGTTCCTGGATGCACGCAAGCCCGGGCAGAACAAGTTCACCACCCAGCGGCAGGAGGCCGACGCGGTGCGAATCCTGTCGGGCGTATTCGCGGACGAGGACGGGCAGCAACGGACCACCGGCACGCCGATTTCCCTGCTGATCGAGAACACCGACCAGCGATCGAAGGACTATTCGGACATCGCCGGCACCTATCGCCCGGGCCACGCCGACTACGCCTATGACGCGAAATACGGCTTTCGCGATTATCGCGGCGGCGGGCGCAGCAGCGCGCGCGAAACCGCCATGCGGGTCGCGGCGGGCGCGGTGGCGCGCCTGCTGCTGCCCGAAGTGAGCTTGCGCGCCTGGGTGAGCGAGATCGGCGGGGACAAGGTCGATCCGGCGAATTTCGACGCCGACGAGATCGCGCGCAATCCCTTCTGGTGCCCCGATGCCGAGGCCGCGAAGCGCTGGGAAACACTGGTGGACGATGCGCGCAAGGCCGGTTCCTCGCTCGGCGCCGTGGTCCAGTGCGAGGCGACCGGCGTGCCCGCCGGCTGGGGTGCGCCGATCTACGCCAAGCTGGATGCGGAACTCGCAGCCGCAATGATGAGCATCAACGCGGTCAAGGGCGTGGAGATCGGCGACGGGTTCGACGCCGCGCGGCTGACCGGCGAACAGAACGCCGACGCCATGCGGCCCGGCGAGGGCGACGAGGCCGCCCCGCGTTTCGAGGCGAACCATGCCGGCGGCATCGCCGGCGGCATTTCCACCGGACAGCCGGTGACGTGCCGCGTGGCCTTCAAACCGACCAGCTCCATCCTCACGCCGGTCGACAGCATCACGCGCGAAGGCGAAGCGGCGCAGGTGCGCACCAAGGGCCGCCACGATCCGTGCGTCGGCATCCGCGGCACGCCCGTGGTCGAAGCGATGATGGCGCTGGTTCTGGCCGATCAGAAGCTGCTACACCGGGCGCAATGCGGGTGAGGTTCGCTTTCGATCCGGTTGCGGAACCCGGCGCGACCTGACCGCCCATGCAGACCCTGCCCTCACCCGAATTCGCGATGCTGCTGACCGGCCTCCTGCTGGCGGGAACGGTGTGCGCGGGGCTGTTGACCAGCCGTATCGGCTTCCCAGCCATCGTCGGCTTCCTGGCGCTGGGTATCCTTGCCGGGGTGGAAGGGCCCGGCGGCATCGCCTTCGACGATTACCGGCTGACGCAGGGCGTGGGCATCGTGTGCCTCGCCTTCATCCTGTTTTCGGGCGGGCTCGACACGAAATGGCGGTCGGTCCGGTCCATGCTGGTCCCTGCGCTGGTGCTGGCGACGCTGGGCGTGGGCATCACCGCCGGCATCGTGGCGGTGGCGGCGATCTACCTGCTCGATTTCGCGCCCTTGCAGGCCTTCCTGCTGGGCGCGGTGGTCGCATCGACCGACGCGGCCGCCGTTTTCTCCGTCCTGCGATCGAGCGATCTCGACCTGCAGGACGAGGTGCCAGCCCTGCTGGAACTCGAATCGGGCTCGAACGACCCGATGGCGATTTTCCTCGTCACCGCATTGCTGGCCTTTACCGCAGCCACGCCCGTTTCGCCGCTGGCACTGGTACCGGAATTCGCCCAGCAGATGATCGTGGGCGCAGTGGTGGGGCTGGCCGTCGGCTATGTCCTGCCCGAAAGCCTGCAGCGCATGGGATTGCGGCAGGGAGGCCTCGCATTCGTCGTTTCCATCGCCGGGGCGTTGATTTGCTTCGGGACCGCGGATCTGCTCGGCGGGAACGGGTTCCTGGCAGTCTACGTCGCAGGCGTCTTCGCCGGAACGCGCGCCTTTGCCGCCAAGCCCATCGTGCGCACCTTCCAGGACGGGCTGGCCTGGCTGGCGCAGGTGGTCATGTTCCTGACGCTGGGTCTGCTGCTGACGCCGTCCAACCTCCTGCCGGTCGTGGGCGCAGGTATGGCGGTCACGCTGGTCCTCATCTTCGTGGCGCGCCCGCTGGCGGTGTTCGCCTGTCTGCTCCCCTTTCGCCGGTTCGATGCGCGCACGATGCTGTTCGTGTCCTGGGCAGGCCTGCGCGGCGCGGTGCCGATCGTGCTGGCGATCTTCCCCATCGTCGCTGGTGTGGAAGGCGCCTTCGCCATCTTCAACGTGGTGTTCTTCGTCGTGCTGGTTTCCAGTGTGGTGCAGGGCCCCAGCATCAACCGGGTGGCGAAACTGTTGCGGATCGGAGACGCGGCCGACCCCGCGAAAGCGCGGTCGGGAGCGTAACCGCCGCTAAAGTGCGGCTTTCCGTAAGTTCCAAATCGCTGATTGAAAATTCCGATGTTAGCAATCGCAACATATCGCTTTTGTGCACCGCAGCAGTGCCTATCTGACAGCCACGAGTTTCAACCCGAACACGGAGAAAAACCATGGGTATCATCGGAAGCCAGATCAAACCGTTCAAGGCCACCGCCTTCCAGGCCGGCAAGGACTTTTTCGAAGTCACCGACGAAGATGTGAAGGGCAAGTGGGCCGTCTTCTTCTTCTATCCGGCCGACTTCACCTTCGTCTGCCCGACCGAGCTGGAAGACCTCGGCGAGAAGTACGAGATGCTCCAGAAGATGGACGTCGAAGTGTACGGCGTTTCGACCGACACGCATTTCAGCCACAAGGCCTGGCACGACACCAGCGAGCGCGTCGGCAAGCTTAAGTTCCCGTTCCTGGGCGACCAGCTGCACACGCTGTCGAAGAACTTCGACGTACTGCGTGAAGAGATGGGCCTTGCCGATCGTGCGACCTTCGTGGTCGATCCGGACGGCGTCATCCAGATCATGGAACAGACCTGCGAAGGCGTGGGCCGCAATGCCAACGAACTGACGCGCAAGATCAAGGCCGCGCAATATGTCCGCGCCAACCCCGGCCAGGTCTGCCCGGCCGCGTGGGAAGAAGGCGAAGACACGCTGGCCCCCTCGCTCGACCTCGTCGGCAAGATCTAAGCTACAGCGACACGACTACCATGGCGGCCCGGGCCTCGCGTCCGGGTCGTCACTTCCTTTCCAATCTCCATCCGACAGGACATTCGCGCCATGCTCGACACCGCCATGACCCAGCAGCTCAAGCAATACCTCGCCAATCTGCGCGAGCCGATCGAGCTTGTCGCCACGCTGGGTGACGATGCGAAGAGCGCGCAGACGCGCGAACTGCTGGAAGAGATCGCGGCGCTGCACGACATGGTCAGCGCCGGTTTCGACGGTACGGACGAACGCGTACCCAGCTTCGTCATCCGCCGCGCGAGCGACCCGCAGAAATGGGTCCGCTTCGCCGGCCTGCCGATGGGCCATGAATTCACCTCGCTGGTGCTCGCCCTGCTGTGGGCCGGTGGCCACCCGCCCAAGGTGGACGCGGACCTTCTGGAACAGGCCGAGCGCCTGGAAGGCGATTTCGCGTTCGAGATGTTCTTCTCGCTCAGCTGTCACAACTGCCCCGACGTGGTGCAGGCGCTGACGCTGCTCGCCCTGACCAACAGCCGCGTGACCGCGACGCTGGTCGAAGGCGGCACCTTCAAGGACGAGGTCGAACGGCGCGACATCATGGCCGTGCCGGCGACCTTCCTGAACGGCGAACCGTTCTACAACGGCAAGATCGACCTCGCCGGAATCCTGGCGAAGCTCGACACAGGCGCGGACGCGCGCGAAGCCGAGAAGCTGAACGCCATGGACCCGTTCGAGGTACTGGTCGTCGGCGGCGGCCCGTCGGGCGTTTCCGCCAGCATCTATACCGCGCGCAAGGGCTTTCGGACCGGCATCGCGGCAGAGCGCTTCGGCGGCCAGCTGCAGGACACGCTCGGCATCGAGAACCTGCCTGGCACCAGCTACACCGAGGGCCCGAAGCTCTCGGACGATCTGGCGAAGCAGGTCGCGGACAACACGATCGAGCGCATGGACCGCCTGCAGGCCGAGGAGCTGGTGCCCGCCAAGGTGCGTGGCGGGCTGCACACAGTGCGCTTTGCCAATGGGGCCGAACTGAAGGCGCGGGCGCTGATCCTCGCGACCGGGGCGCGCTGGCGCAATCTGGGCGTGCCGGGCGAGCAGGAATACCGCAACAAGGGCGTCGCCTATTGCCCGCACTGCGACGGCCCGCTGTTCAAGGGCAAGCGGATCGCGGTCATCGGTGGCGGGAATTCCGGCGTCGAGGCGGCGATCGACCTTGCCAAGATCGTCGATCACGTGACGCTGCTCGAATTCGCGGACAGCCTGCGCGCGGACGAGGTGCTGCAGGCAAAGCTGCGCAGCATGGATAATGTCGACATCATCGTGAACGCGGCGACCACCCGCGTGAACGGGGACGGCAAGCGCGTAACCGGCCTCACCTACAAGGACCGCGCCACCGACGCCGAGCACGATATCGAACTGGCCGGTATTTTCGTCCAGATCGGCCTCGTCCCCAATACCGAGTGGCTGAAGGACAGCGGGCTCGCACTCAGCGAACATGGCGAGATCGAGATCGCCAAGGACGGCGCGACCAACATTCCCGGCATCTACGCCTCGGGCGATGCGACCACCGTTCCCTTCAAGCAGATCGTGGTGGCGATGGGCGCAGGTTCCAAGGCGGCGCTGGGCGCGTTCGATTACCTCATCCGCAACGAGGCGACCGACGAGGTCGCGCAGGCGGCCTAACGGTTAGCGACGCCGTTTGAGCACGAGATAAAGCGCACCGTCGCCCCCGTGGCGGCGGTGCGCTTTTCGTATGGCGGCGATGTCGCCCGCGTGCGGACCCGCGGCCAGCCAGTCGAGCATCTTGGCCCGGATCGCCCCGCGCCGCTGGCCCCTGTCCGCCGCATCGACCGGCCGCGAACGCCCCGCGATGACCAGCACCAGCCGCGCGCCCATCGTCTTCGCCTGGAACAGTCCGCTTTCGAGCCGGTGATACGCCCCGTCGAGCGTGTGCCCGTGCATGTCGAGAGTGAAGTCGGGCGCGACCTGCCCTGCCTTGAGCTTCCGGTCCCAGTGCGAATCGAGACCGCCATCGCCGCGCGGCACGGACGGGTTTGGCGGCGTGCGTGTGGGTAGGGAAAGATCGCGCCGCTTCGGCTCCGGACGCGCGACCGGGGAGGACGTAGCGGGAGCGGGTGAAGGTGGCGGCGCCGGCGCGGGGACAACCTTGCGCGGTCGCCGTGCCGGATGCAGCGGTTCGACCGTCGCCGCCAGCTTCTCCCACGCCTGCGCTTCGGCGTCGGTCAGGCCGCGCGGATGGGTCATTGCCCGCGCAGGCGGGCGAGCGTCCCTTTCGGCACCAGGATCAGCGCTTCGCCGCGACCGGTCATGCCGCCTGCGATGAGGCGCGAATCCTCGCCCGCACCCCAGAACGTATCGAACCGGTTGGTGCCCTTGATCGCGCCGCCGGTATCCTGCGCGACCCACAGGCCGTTGGCTTCCGGCCGGTCGAGTTGCAGCCAAACCGGAGCGCCATAGGGCACGAAGTTCGGATCGACCGCGACCGAGTTCTCGCGCGAAACCGCGACGCCGAGCGAGCCAAGCGGCCCGGCACCGGTCAGTTCGCGGAAGAAGATCCAGCTTTCGTTGAGGCGCATGAGATCGCGGCCCGCCTGCGGGTTCTCGCGAATATACTGCATGATGCCCTGCATGGAGCCGGAATACTTGCCGGGCCCTTCGCCCAGCAGCCCCCGCTCGCGCATAACGCCGCCGATGCCGGTATAGGCATGGCCGTTCTGGCCGGCATAGCCGATGCGCACGACATCGCCTTCGGGCGTGATGAGGCGGCCCGAACCCTGGATCTGGAGGAAGAAGACCTCGACCGGATCCGCAGCCCAGGCGATTTCCAGCCCGCGCCCTTCCAGCGCCCCGTCCTCGATTTCGGCCCGCGTGTAGTAAGGCACGTGGTTGCCGAATTCGTCCGTCCGGCCGAGCGGCGCACGCCCCTGTCGTTCGCTTTCGGGCGTGTCGGCGGGCCATGCGCGGACGAGATCCGCGGGCATCCCGTAGATCGGCACTTCGTAGCCCGGACGGCGGGTGCGAGAACCGCGGATCTCGGGCTCGAAATAGCCGGTCGCGAACGCCTTGCCGTCAGCGACGCGGACGGTTTCGAAATGGGTGACGAAGAAGGCGCGCGGATCGCCGGTCCAGCTGCGTGCCGCGTCGCACGGCACCTGCCAGTCGACGGGCCGCGTCAGGCCCGAGGCGTCTTCCCGGCTGGTCGCCCAGCCGCAGCTGCCGACGAACGCGGTCAGCGCGCCGGCTGCATCGTCGCGGCTTATCGGAAGAGCGGCGACGCCCTGCGCAGCGAACAGGGCGGTGCCCCCGGCGGTCGTCGCCACAGGGGCGATCGCCCCTCCGGCCCCGCCTGCGGGAATGACGGCACAGGCGGAAAGCAGCGCGAGGCCGCCCATCGCGAAGAGGCGAAGCGCGGCGCGCATAGTTTCGGGTCAGCCCTGGTCGGTTTCGTCGAGCAGCCAGTCCGGATCTTCCGAACGCACATCGCGCTTGAAAGTCCAGACGTCCACGCTCTCGATCGCGTCGTCAAGCGACCCGGCAACGACATTGCCGTCCCGGTCGCGCGTCACAGCCGCGATGTCGGAAACGAAGCGGACGCGGATACGCGCCGTCCTGTCGACCAGCGAAGCGGCATCGATCTTCGCATCCTCGATCCGCACCAGCGTGTTGTCGAGCGTTTCGCCCGCTTCCTCGCGCGCGGCGATCGCGGCGTCGAAACCGGCATAGACGTCTTCGTCGCACAGCTCGCGCAGCGTTTCGCGATCACCGGTCCAGAACGCTTCCAGGATCATCCCGTACGCCCCCTTCGCTCCTTCGAGGAAGGCGGTGATGTCGAACTGGCGATCCGCCGCGGCGATCGACCGCACGCCGCTTTCCACAGCCGGAAGGACTCCGGGCATTTCCTGCGGCAGCTGGCGGGCGGGCGCCAGCGCCGGCCGGGCCTGCGCAGCGTCGCGGCGCTGCTCCTCGAACCGCTTGGGAATCGATTCTTCCTCGCCCTCGTGCCGTTTGCCGAGCACCGAATAGAGCTTCATGCCCAGGAAGGCGGCAATGACGGCCAGGATGACGATCTGAATAATCACGGAAGAGTCCATACAAGTGTCCTGCGAACGGCACGGCCCGTTCCGAGCCGGAACAACCGCGCTTTCAACATGTGCCTTAAATAGGAGGCGATTACAAATGAACAACGCAGGGCGGCTTTTCGTTTCACCGCCGCCATCGCCCCCGCTGTCGCACGTTGCGGGGGGCGTGCGGCGGTGCTAGGCGCGCGGGCCGAAGACCCGATCCGGCGCGGCAGCCGCGCACAACAAGAAAGATTTCCGACATGGCCGACGAAGGCGACATCCTGACCGATCTTGACGCAGCGCAGAACAACGGTGCCAACGGGGCCGACAACCAGCCCGTGGCCGGCATCGTCTCGCAATATGTGAAGGACCTGTCGGTCGAAAACCCGAACGCGCCGGAATCCTTCCGCTGGGACCAGCAGCCGCAGATCGACCTGCAGTTCAACATCGCCGCGCGCCCGCTGGAAGGCGAAACGCACGAGGTGGAACTGAAGGTCAACGTGACGGCCAAGTCCGACAGGGGCAACGTGTACCTCGTCGAACTGTCCTATTGCGCCGTCGTCGGCATGCGCAACCTGCCGGAAGAACAGGGGCACATGTTCCTGTATGCCGAAGCGCCGCGCCTGCTGTTCCCCTTCGCCCGCCGGGTCCTTTCGGACGCGACTCGCGATGCCGGTTTCGCGCCGCTCGTCCTCGATCCGATCGATTTCAACGGGCTCTACGTCCAGCAGATGCAGCAGCGCCAGGCGCAGGGCGGCGATCCGGGCGCGATGTCGATCCCCGGTTCGGAAAACTGAGCCCATTTCCTGACGCGGGCCTGACGGCGTGAGCCTGCTCAAGAATGTCGGAACGATCGGCGGGCTGACCATGGTCAGCCGCGTCGCCGGCATGGCGCGCGAGATGATCTTCTCGCGCGTCCTCGGCGCCAATACGGTGACCGATGCCTGGTTCCAGGCCTTCATCATTCCCAACGTCTTTCGCCGCCTGTTCGCGGAAGGCGCCTTCTCCGCCGCCTTCGTGCCGATGTTCTCCAAGCGCCTGCACGGGGATGGCGGGATAGAGGATGCGCGCAGCTTCTCCGACGATGTGCTGAGCGTCTTTCTTCCGGTACTGATCGCGCTGTGCGCGGTGATGATGCTGGCGATGCCGTTCGTCATCCGCCTGCTGGGCGATGGCGGCGCGGCGCCTGCCGACTTCGCGATGGAAGTCGATTTCGCGCGCATCATGTTCCCCTACATCGTGCTGGTCAGCCTGGTGACGCTGTTCACCGGCATGCTCAATTCCGTCAGCCGCTTCGCGCCCGGGGCCAGCTTCCCGATCATCCTCAACCTGGTCCTGATCGCGGCGCTCCTCCTGGGCGACCACGCCATGGCCGAATGGGGCTGGACCGTCAGGCAGGTCGGCTACAGCCAGGCATGGGCCGTGACGGTAGGCGGCGCGATCCAGCTCGTCTGGCTCTATGTCTGGACGCGGGTCGAGGGCTTCCGCCCACGCCTCCTGTGGCCGCGCATCACACCCGAGGTGAAGCGCCTGTCGATCATCGCGCTGCCCGCCGCGATCGGCGGCGGCGCGTACCAGATCAACACGCTGGTGCAGCTCTACTTCCTGAACCAGCTGGAAAGCGGTTCGATCAGCTACATGAATTATGCCGACCGGCTGAACCAGCTGCCGCTGGGCATCATCGGCATCGCGCTTTCGACTGCCATCCTGCCCACACTTTCACGCTTCGTCAGCGCGAAGAACCGCGAAGGGGCGGACCGCATCCAGTCGGATGCGATCGAGCTGTCTATGCTGCTGACCATTCCCGCGGCCGTCGCCCTGGCGATCTGCGCCGTGCCCTTCGTCACCATGATCTTCCAGGGAGGCCGGTTCAGCCTCGATCAGGCCGTGGTGACGGGCGAGGTGCTGGGCGTGCTGGTCACGGGCCTGCCCGCCTATGTCCTCGTGAAAGTGCTGGTCCCCAATTTCTACGCCCGGTCCGATACAAGGACGCCGGTCTATGCCGCCTTCATATCGCTCGCGGTGTTCCTGGCCGTCTGCCTGGCGAACAACGGGCTCGCCTTCGGAGGACCGGTTTCGATCTTCGGCCAGTCGACAACACTGCCCGCGTTCGGGTTCGAAGGTGCGGGCTACGGCGTGGTGGGCATCGCGCTTGCCAGCGTGGTAGGGGCATGGATCAACGTCGCCTATCTCTACGCCGTACTGGTCAGGCGCGGCTATTACACGATCCCGCTGGGGCTCGTGGGGCGGGTCGGGCGGCAGGTGGTGGCGGCCGCGGCCATGGGCGCCGCCTTGTGGTTCGCCCGCGACTTGCTTACGGGCTGGTACGATGCCGGCCTGTTCGCGCGCGTAGGCGCCCTGCTCGCGCTTATCGGGTGTTCGGCGGTCGTCTATTTCGCCATCGCCTACGTGCTCGGCGCGATCGATCGCCAGCGCATCGTCACGCTGACCAGAAGAAGAGAGCCCTGATAAGCCATGCGCGTCGTTTCCGGCATCCAGCCGACAGGCAACCTCCACCTCGGCAATTATCTGGGCGCGATCCGCAACTGGGCGCGCATGCAGGACGAGCTTCCCGATGGCAGCGAGTGCCTGTTCTTCCTGGCGGACCTCCACGCGATCTCCATGCCGCACGATCCCGCGCAGTTGCGCAGCGCGACGCTGGAAATGGCCGCCGCGCTGGTCGCGTGCGGGATCGACCCGGACCGTTCGATCCTGTTCAACCAGGCGCAGGTTCCCCAGCACGCGGAACTGCAATGGCTGCTTAACGGCACGGCCCGGATCGGCTGGCTCAACCGGATGACGCAGTTCAAGGACAAGTCGGGCAAGAACCGCGAAGGCGCGAGCGCGGCGCTGTTCACCTATCCCGTACTGCAGGCGGCCGACGTGCTGGTCCATCAGGCGACCCACGTGCCCGTGGGCGAGGACCAGAAGCAGCACCTGGAACTGGCGCGCGACATCGCGGCCAAGTTCAACCACGATTTCGCATCGGAAGAGGAACCGGTCTTCACCCTTCCCGAGCCGATCAGCCCGCCCGATGCGGCCCGCATCATGAGCCTTCGCGACGGCTCGAAGAAGATGTCCAAGTCGGACCCCAGCGACATGAGCCGGATCAACCTCTCCGACGATCCGGACGAGGTGATGAAGAAGGTCAAGAAGGCCAAGACCGATCCCGAGCCGCTGCCGTCCGAGCGTGACGGACTGGAAGGGCGGCCCGAAGCGCTGAACCTCGTGACCATCTACGCCGCGCTGACCGATTCCAGCGTGGATGCGGTGCTTGCCGACCACGGTGGCGAAGGGTTCGGCGCGTTCAAGCCGGCGCTCGGCGAAGTGCTGGTCGAGACGCTGCGCCCCATCTCGGCCCGGTTCACCGACCTGCTGCAGGACCGGGAAGCGATCGATGCCATCCTGGCGCGCGGCGCTGCGAAGGCGCGCGAGCGGGCGGTGCCGACGCTGGAGGCGGCCTACTCGGCGCTGGGCTTCGTGCGCGGCGACGGAACGCGCTGAAACAGCGACGAATTCAAAATTCGTTCATTTTCCGTTCCTTATCTGTTACCCTAACGACTCGCGGCGTTGGTGGGAACGACCGTCAGAGCACAGCGCTTCTATCGGTACACACGGGAGGTGAGCGCCCCCGTTCCAAGGAACAGATGATGACACAGAACACACGCAACAGGGGCCGCATCGTCCGATGGGCGTCGGTTCCTCTTCTCCTCGCCAGCCTCGGTGCGTGCACCACGCCGTTCAGCGCCGATGTCTCGCGTTTCGAAAGCCAGCTCCCGGCGCCGCAGGGCCAGACCTTCGCCGTCGTGGCGGATGATCCCGATCTCGCCGGCGGGCTCGAGTTCGCGCAGTATGCGGACTTGGTCGAGGAAGAGATGAGCCGTCTCGGTTACAGGCAGGCCGGCTCGCCCGAAACGGCGAACCTGCTGGTCCGTTTCGATTACGGCGTCGATAACGGTCGCGAACGCATCCGGCAAAGCGCATTCTACGATCCGTGGTACGGTTACAGCCCCTACCGCTCGCGTTTCGGATACCCCTATCGCAGCCGCTTTCGCAGCTTCGGCGCCTGGGGCTACGGCTTCAGCGATCCCTGGCTCTATGGCGGCGGGCTCGACGCCACAACCGTCTATACCAGCGGCATCGACCTGAAGATCGACGATCGCGCGACCGGGCAGCGCCTGTTCGAAGGCAAGGCCGAGGCGGTCAGCCGCTCCAAGCGCCTGCCCTATCTCGTGCCTAACCTGGTCGAAGCGATGTTCACCGATTTCCCGGGTCGCTCCGGCGAGACAGTGCGCATCTCGATCAAGCCCGAAGACAGCTGATCGAACCACAGTATCGGACAAGCAAAGGCGGGCTGAAAGGCCCGCCTTTTTTGTTGACCAAACCGCCTTCGACTTTCACATCTTCGTCATGAGGGCGGGACTGTTTCTTACGATACTCGTGGCCGGGCTCGCGACGGCACAACCTGCCCATGCGCAGGGCGAACCGCATCATACCGACAAGTTCGGCGCGCCCGCCGGATGGATCAGCGGCGGATACGACAGGTCCTGCTACATCGAGCGCATCGGGGAGACCGACCTGCCCGACCTGGTCCTGCATTCCGAACCCGGGCTTGCGAACCAGCTGATCCTGCCCCTGTTCGATGCCGCCGGGGAGCCGTCGAATGCAGACCGGTTCGCCATCCGGATAGATGGCGACACCACACCGGTTCAGCGCAGCCCGCTCATCGCTTCGTCGGTGCTTCATGCGGTGGACGACCGGCTCGACCGCAAGTTGCGCACAGGCACCGAGCTGACGATCCTGGGTGACGGGAATGTCCTGCGCAGTATTTCCCTCAAGGGAAGTGCCGCTGCGATGCGGGCGTTCGACCGGTGCCTTGCAGCAGTAGCCGAAGGGCCCCTCCCGCCCACGATGCCGCTGCTGCAGACAATTCCCCCACCCCGGATGCTCGCCATCACGCCGCCCCCGATCGCGACAGCGCCGCCCATGCGTTTGGCGGCGGGGTACCCCGCCGTCCCCATCGACCGCGAGAGCTGGATCACGATCGACGACTATCCCGCGAGCGCGCTTCGCCAGCTGCAGGAAGGCCCGGTCGGTGTTTCGATGCAGATCGATAGCCTTGGGCGGGTGGAGCAGTGCGAAATCCGGAGTTCGAGCGGCTACGCCCAGCTGGACGACTGGACCTGTCGGATCCTCACAAGGCGCGCGACATTCGATCCCGCAACCGACGACAACGGCAATCCGCAGGCCGGCTCCTACGCGACCGTCGTTCGCTGGGTCCTGCCGCCGGATATCCTCGAAGAGGAAGATGAAGAAGGCGAGCCGACCTGCGGCGACTGAAGCGACGCGCGGCCTAGCGCCCGCGTCCGCGAATGGCGGCGATGCCGACACCGATGGCGACCGCGCCGATCAGGAAAGCAGGGGGAAAGCCCGCCGGGGGCGTTTCCGCTCCGTCCAGAAGGCTGAGCGCGTAGTTCCCGAAATGGATCGCGCCGACGAGGATCACGAACGAGGCCAGGACCGTGCGCCAGTCCCATGCCCCCCAGCCGAAATTGGCGGCGAATACCTGCCGCAGGATCGTGGCGAGGATCACCAGCACCACCAGCCCGAGGCCTAGCAGGACGAGCGCGCCCAAGGCGAACAGCGGGTTCGAGAAATCCATCATGCGCGGCCGGTCGATCCGAAGCCGCCAGCCCCGCGCGCCGTTTCATCGAGATCGCCCACTTCTTCCCAGGCTGCCCGGGTCACGGGAGCGATCACCAGCTGCGCGATTCGGTCGCCCCGCGCGATGCCGAAAGGCTCGGCCCCGTGGTTGATCACGATGACCTTCAGTTCACCGCGATAGTCGGAATCGATGGTCCCGGGCGTATTGGGAACGGTCAGCCCGTGCTTCAGGGCGAGACCAGACCGCGGGCGAACCTGGATTTCGTAGCCATCGGGTATCGCGACCGAAAGGCCGGTGGCGACCGCGTGGCGCATAGCGGGCTGGATCGTGATGTCCTCCGCTGCAAGGATGTCCATCCCGGCTGCGCCTTCGGTGGCGTAGCGCGGCAAGTCGAGCCCCTCCCCGTGCGGCAGGCGCTTTACCCGGACCGTGACCGGCTCACTCATCGTCCATATTCTCCAAAGCGTCGGCCACGCGGGCGATCAGTTCGTGCGCGACTATTTGCTTGGGCATCTGGGACAGCGATTCGACCCCCGTGCTCGTGACGATATGAATCTCGTTGTCGAGACCTCCCATCACGCCGTCCGACACGTCGTTGGCGACGATCCAGTCGACACCCTTGCGCTCCCGCTTGGTTTTCGCATTGCGCACCACATCCTCGGTTTCCGCCGCGAAGCCGACCAGCAGGCGCGGCCGCTGCGCGCCGCTTGCGACGGTCGCGAGGATGTCGGGGTTTTCCGCCAGCATCAGGGCCGGCGGGGCCGAACCGCGCTTCTTCATCTTCTCGGGCGCATAGTCCTTGGTCCGCCAATCGGCGACGGCGGCAACCATGATCGCCGCATCGGCCGGGAGTGCCCGCCGGACGGCCTCGGCCATGTCGCGCGCCGATTCGACGTCGATCCGGTCGACACCCGGCGGCGTCTGCAAGTGCACGGGACCGCTTACCAACGTTACGCGCGCCCCGGCGTTTGCGGCGGCGGCGGCGATGGCGAAACCCTGCCTTCCGGAAGACCGGTTGGCGAGATAGCGGACGGGATCGATCGGCTCGTGCGTTGGACCCGCCGTCACGAGGACGTGGCGGCCGTAGAGCGGTCGATGCTCGATATCCGTCTCGAACGCGGGCTGGCCGTCCAGTGGATCGAACCCGGACTCTTGCGTAACGGCATTGGGAAAACCGGCGGGTTCGTTCCAGCCCAGGGCTTCGGGACGCGCGCGGCCTGCGCCGGTGCTGACTTCGTGGTTGATCGCGTCGGGATCGGTCGGAGGCGCGGATGTCGCACCGCCCTTGCGCGCCAGCAGCGGCGCAGCGGGAGACGGTGCATCCACGTCCTCGCCTTCGTCCGGCAACGGTTCCGGTGCAGGTTCGGGCTGGCGCGACATGCCCCGCGGAATGATCGAGGAAAGCAGCCCTCCCAGACCACCGCGGCGGGGCTCGTCCTCGTTCGCTTCGTCGTCCAGCGTGTCTTCGAAGTCGTCCTCGCCCCCGGCCAGCGCCTCCGGTGCGTCGGCCGCCATGCCGAAGAAGGCGGCGATCTCGGCCCAGATGAGCTCCGGTTCGGGCAAGCGTCCGGGGCCGAACTCGCCGCAGGCCATGGGGCCGATATCCGGGTCCACGACCTCGACCCCCGCATGGCGCAGGACGCCGACATTGCGCTGCGTCGCGTCGTGCTGCCACATGCGGACATTCATGGCCGGTACCGCCATCACCGGCTTGTCCGTCGCAAGGATCAGCGTGGTCGCCAGGTCGTCCGCGATCCCGGTCGCCATCTTGGCCAGCATGTTGGCCGTGGCCGGACACACGACGACCAGATCGGCTTCGCGGCTGAGCTGGATATGGCCCATTTCCGCTTCGTTCTTCAGGTCCCACAATGTAGTGTAGACCGGGTTCTCGCTGAGGGCCGCGAGCGACATGGGGGTGACGAACTGCTGGCCGCCCTCCGTCACGACGCACGTGACGCTGCCGCCGCCCTTGCGGATCAGGCGGACCAGTTCGCAGCTCTTGTAAGCGGCGATCCCCCCGCCGACGATCAGGAGAATGCGCGGATACCCGGTCTCGTTCACCGGCGGCCCCACATCTGCGGCACGGGCGTGATCATGTTTCCGGGGCTCCCTTCCTCCATCGCGCGCAGCCTAGCGCGGCGTTCCGCGCCCTGCCAGTCCCCCAAACGGCCCGCGACGATTTCCTTGGCGTGCTGGCGGAAACGCCGGCTATGGTATCCGGAATATAGGAGGGGGTATCGATGCGACTGATCCTGACCGCGCTCATATTCGTGGGTGGCCTGTTCTTCCTTGTGACCGGCCTGTGGTTCCTGGTCGAACCCGTCAGTGCTGGCAGCAATTTCGGCCTGATCGCGAGGGACAGTTCCGGACTGGCCGCCATGCGGGCCGACTTCACGGCATTCTTCGTGATGGCCGCCATTTGCATGCTGGCGGGTGCATGGCTGCGTCGCGGGTCGCTGCTGCTGATCCCGGCCGCCCTGTTCGGCATCGCCTTGGCCGGACGGATCGTCAGCGCGCTGGTCGACGGCACGCAGGATGGCTTCTGGCAGCCCATGCTGGTCGAAGCGGGCACGGTCATCGTCCTGCTGATCGCGAGCCGGATCCTACCGCATAGGGTCTGACCGGAGCGGCGAGGAACCGGTGCAGCGCGATCAAGACGCGCGCCAGCCCGGCCCAGACGATGCCGAACAGCGCGCCGTTGGGGAGCAGGATTTCCGGCCGGCCCAGGACCAAATCCATTTGGAGGCTGACGAGCAGCAGCGCGAATACGCCGACCGGCACGCCTGCCGCCACGAAGGTGAACCATCCCAGGTCGCTCGTCAGCCGGCGAACGTTCATGGTGGCCAGCGCGGCTATCGGCCAGACGACGAAGAACGCGAACGGGATCGCTATCAGGAAATAGAACCAGAATTCGGCCGTCAGGCGCGCGGCCGCTCCTTCCAGTCCGGCCGGCGGGAAGGGCGTGCCGATATAAAGGTCGAACGCCAGCGCGGCATGGGCGATGCCGGTCGTCACGATGGCGCTTTCCAGCAATGCGAGCGCCTCGCCCTCGTCCGGGCGATAGGCCATCAGCCGATCCAGCCGAGGGCGACCGCCCCTCCCGCAAGCCCGGCCCCGATCACACCTGCCAGGAGGTATCCGAACAGCCCGCGTGAGCGGCGCCGGCTACGTTCCCACATCAATTCGATTTCGGGCAACGGCGGCGGTTCGGGTGCGCCGCCCTTCGCCGGGAAACGGTCCTCTATGCGGCGGATCAGGTCGGGCAGGCGCAGCAGCGTGTCGACATCGGTCCGGATCCGGTCGGCAATCGCGGCCTCGGGGCCCAGCTCGTCACGGATCCAGTTGCGGACATAGGGGGCGGACACGTCCCACATGTTGATCTGGGGATTGAGCTGCGTGGCGATCCCTTCGACCATGACCATGGTCTTCTGCAGGAGCAGCAGGTGCGGCTGGGTCTGCATGTCGAAATCGCGCGTGATCGCGAACAGCCCGTCGAGCATCTGGCCGACGCTGAGCTCGCTCACCGGCTTGCCGCGCATGGGCTCACCCACGGCGCGCAGCGCGGTCGCGAATTCGTCCACCGAATGATAGCTGGGCACATACTGCGCCTCGAAGTGGATTTCCGCGACGCGGCGATAATCTCCGGTCGTTAGGCCGTACAGGATTTCGGCCAGCCACATGCGCGCCTGCCGATCGATCCGGCCCATGATCCCGAAATCGATCGCAACGATGGTCCCGTCCGCCTTCACGAACAGGTTCCCCTGGTGCATGTCGGCGTGGAAGAACCCCGCGCTGATCGCCTGCGTCAGGAACGCGAGTACGAGCCGTTCGGCCAGCGCCGGCAGGTCGTGCCCCGCCTCGATCAGCGCCTCCCGGTTGCTGATCTTGATCCCGTCCACCCACGAAACCGTGAGGACCCGGCCATTGGTCCGGTCCCAATCGATGTCCGGCACCTCGTAGCCGGCGATCGCCCGCATCGCGACAGCGAGTTCGCTCGCCGACGCGGCTTCGCGCCGCAGGTCCAGTTCGCGATTGGTCCAGCGCTCGAAATTGGCGATGGTGAGGCGCGGACGCAGGCGACGCGCTTCTCCGCCCATCGCTTCCAAGTGCGCGGCGGCCCAGTGATAGGTCTTGATGTCGCGGGCGAACTGTTCGCGAATGCCCGGGCGCAGGACCTTGACCGCGACATCGCGGCCATCGGTAGTCACTGCGCGATGGACCTGCGCGATCGAGGCCGCGCCCACGGGTTCCTCGTCCAGCGACGCGAAAAGCGCTTCGACCGGCTGGCCGAAACTCGTCTCGATCGAGCGGCGTATCTGCTCGAACGGCGCAGGGGGGAGGTTGTCCTGAAGCGACAGCAGGTTTCGCGCGGCATCCTCGCCCACGATGTCCGGCCGGGTGGCGAGCGACTGGCCCAGCTTGATCGCAGCCGGACCGATCGCGCGAAAGGCGCTCGCGTAATCGGGCTCCTTCGGCTGGTGCGCGCCGAACCGGGCCAGACGCGCCAGGCGCTTGACCGGCAGCGGCGTGTTCGGATCGTTCTCGATCCCGCGCAGCGCACCGTGGCGCGCCAGTGTGCGCCCCCATTTCAGCAGGCGCCAGATATGCTTGGAAGGACGGCTCACGCGATCAGGTTTTCCATCCGGAATGGATCGCGACCGCCCCGCCCAGGATCGGCTCCACCCTCGTCTGGGTGAAGCCCGCGGCGCGGATCATCGATTCGAATTTTGGCATCGGCGGGAAGCGGCGGATCGATTCGGCCAGATAGCGATAGCTGTCCTCGTCCTGCGCGATGACCTTGCCCATCTGCGGCATGATTTTATGCGAGTAGACGTCATAGACATCCTTGAAGCCCGGCCAGGTAGTGGTCGAGAATTCGAGGCAGAAGAAGCGGCCACCGAATTTCAGCACCCGGTGCGCCTCGGCCAGGGCCCGGTCGATGCGTGTCACGTTCCTTATGCCGAACGCGATCGTGTAGGCATCGAAGCTGCGCGAGGGAAAGGTCAGCTCTTCCGCGTTCTGCCGGCTCCAGACGAGGCTGTCGTGCCCCCGTTCCATCGCCCGCTCGACGCCCACGTCGAGCATGTCCTGGTTGATGTCGGCGACCGTGACGCTCGCCCCCTGTTCGGCCATGCGGAAAGCGATGTCCCCGGTGCCGCCCGCCATGTCGAGGATCGATTCGCCTTCCTGCGGCTTCACCCGGCGCACGAAGCGGTCCTTCCACAGGCGGTGCATTCCGCCCGACATGGCATCGTTCATGATGTCGTATTTCGACGCGACGCTGGAAAAGACGCCGCCGACACGGGCGGTCTTCTCGTCCTCGGGAATGTCCTCGTAGCCGAAGGATACGGTCTTGGGTCCGGTCATGCCGCTCGCCTTACGGGAGTTTCCGGAGGGGGCAAAGGCTGATAGCGCGCGCCGGTGCCCGAACTACCCGAAGTCGAAACCACCGTGCGCGGACTGGCGCGCTTCCTCGATGGGCAGCGCATCGTCCACGCCGTGACCAACCGTCCGGACATGCGCCGCCCCTTCCCCCCGGAACTGGCCCAGATGCTGACGGGCGCACGAGTGACGGGCCTGGGGCGGAGGGCCAAGTTCGGGCTGATCCATACCGATCGCGACCAGACCCTGATCTTCCACCTGGGAATGAGCGGGCGCTGGCGGATCGATCCCGCGTCGGCGGAGAAACACGATCACCTGCTGATAGAGACCAACGCCCACCGCTTCGCGCTGCACGATCCACGGCGGTTCGGATGGGTGGACCTGGTGGCGAGCGATTCGATCGAACACTGGCCCAGCTTCGTCGGCATGGGGCCCGAACCGCTCGGTCCCGAGCTGACACCGGAATATCTCGCGCGTGCGCTCGCAGGGCGCAAACAAGCGATCAAGCTCTTGCTGCTGGACCAGCGGATCGTGGCGGGTCTTGGCAACATCTATGTCTGCGAGGCGCTCTACCGGGCGCGCATTCATCCACGAAAGCCGGGCGGCAAGGTCTCCGGCGCGGCGCTGGCGCGACTGGTCCCCGAAATCCGCGCCGTCCTCGAGCAGTCCATCGCGGATGGAGGCTCCACCTTGCGCGACTACGCCCGGCCCGATGGCGAGCTGGGCTATTTCGCGACTCGCTTCGACGTCTATGGCCGCACGGGGGATCCATGCCGCCGGGACGACGGGGGTACCATCCGCAGGATCGTGCAGGGCGGACGGAGCACCTGGTTCTGCCCCCGGTGCCAGCGATAGGCGCGGGGACCGGACCTGCGGGCAGGATTTCCTTGACGATTCGGAGCAGCGGACCTATGTGGCGCGCTTTCCGGCGGGCTTCCGCCGTTCCCAGAGACCACCGAGAGACCATCCGGTCGCCACTCGCGGCCCGAGACAAGGACGAACATGGCCAACACGCCGCAAGCCCGCAAACGCATCCGTCGCAACAATCGCCGTGCGGAAATCAATACCGCCCGCATGAGCCGTATCCGCAGCTTCCTGAAGAAGGTCGAATCGGCCGTCGATGCCGGTGACAAGTCTGCGGCGTCCGATGCCCTGAAGGCTGCGCAGCCGGAACTGGCACGCGGCGTTGCGCGCGGCGTGCTTCACAAGAACACGGCGGCGCGCAAGATGTCGCGCCTGTCGAAGCGCGTTTCCGCGCTCTAAGCCGACATTGCTGACCGGCCGACCCCGGACGGGGTATCGGCCTTGTTCGAAAACGGGCTCGCGCAGCTTCTGCGCGGGCCCGTTTCGCGTTGTCATAATGGCTCCGATACCGGCTTCGCGACAACGCAAGGAATCCTCGCGATTCGCATTTGAAAACCGCGATTGTGCAGGACAAATTACGAAGAAAATTCATGCTTTCCAGACCATTAAACGAAGGTCTGCGGGGTTGGTCGCTGTCAAGCAAACATTGTGACAGTAAAATGAAAATGTTTGCTTGCCTGACGCGTCTCCACCTGCCTATCTGAATGTCCGCTCGGTGCTGGACGGAACCGGGCTCACAAAGACCGAAACGCGACACACAGTCGAATCGAATCACGATTCCGGCGACGGGACAACCGTGTTTGCGGAACGGGGGGTAATGACGGAGAGCCGGCGGGGTCGCGCCGGACTGACAGAAGGTCGAGTGGAATGGCGAATGCAAACGGGAAAGCGACCGCCAAGCTGGAAGAGGCGGACGCGATGAGTGCAGAGGAAATGGAAGCGGTGAACCTGGCGGCCGACTGGGCCGACATCAGCACCGGCCTGCGCAAGGATCTGGGGCATCAGCTTCACAGTCAGTGGATCAAGCCGATCCAGCTTGGCGGTTTCTGCAAGCAGACGGGCACTCTCGATCTCTACCTGCCGTCCGAGTTCTACGCCAATTGGGTCCAGGACCGCTTCGCAGACCGCCTCTCGCTGGCCTGGAAGATTGCGCGCAGCGAAGTTCGCACCGTGCGCATTCAGGTGCACCCGGGCCGGCGCAAGCTGCAGGATCTCGACCTCAACGACGGGCGCCGCGCGGCGAACGACGGGGCCGACACCAGCATGATCGCAGTGAGCGCCGGCACGATGGGCGATGCGGGTTTCACGTCTTCTGTCGGGCTCGACCCGACGCTCACCTTCGCCGCATTCGTGACCGGCGAAGCGAATATCCTTGCCTGCAATGCCGCGCAGCGCATGGCAGCCACGGAACAGCCGCAGTTCAGCCCGCTCTACATCAAGGGCGCGACCGGACAGGGCAAGACGCACTTGCTGCACGCCATCGGCCACGCCTATCTCAACGCCCATCCGCGGGCGCGCATCTTCTACTGCAGCGCGGAGCGCTTCATGGTGGAATTCGTGCAGGCGCTGAAGAGCGGCAAGACGCTCGAATTCAAGGCGCGCCTGCGCGGTTTCGACCTCCTGCTGGTCGACGATATCCAGTTCATCATCGGCAAGGCGTCGGCGCAGGAAGAACTGCTTTACACGATCGATGCGCTGCTGGCCGAAGGCAAGCGGCTGGTCTTCGCAGCGGATCGCGCGCCTCAGGCTCTGGACGGCGTCGAGCCGCGGCTTCTGAGCCGCCTCTCCATGGGTCTCGTCGCGGACATCCAGGCGGCCGACATCGAGCTGCGCCGCAAGGTCCTCGAATCAAAGCTGACACGCTTTGCTCCGCTTAGCGTGCCCGAGGACGTCATCGATTTCCTCGCGCGCACCATCACGCGCAACATCCGCGAACTGGTCGGCGGACTGAACAAGCTGGTCGCCTATGCGCAGCTCACCGGGCAGGAAGTCTCGCTTTCCCTCGCCGAGGAACAGCTGACAGACATACTGAGCGCCAATCGCCGCCGGATCACCATCGACGAGATCCAGCGCACCGTCTGCCAGTTCTACCGGATCGACCGGAGTGAGATGAGCAGCAAGCGCCGTGCGCGTGCGGTTGTTCGTCCGCGGCAGGTGGCAATGTACCTCTCCAAGGTCCTGACCCCTCGCAGCTATCCGGAAATCGGACGCAAGTTCGGCGGACGCGACCATTCCACGGTCATCCACGCCGTCCGCCTGATCGAGGATCTGCGTCAGCGGGACGCGGACATGGACGGCGACGTGCGCAGCCTGCTGCGCCAGCTCGAAAGCTGATCCGACCCTTCCTTTCCTGCACATCCGGCGCACAGCTTTTCCGCAGGTCCATCCACGGGCCTGTCGACAGGCAGTGCACCGGTTCTTAACTGCCTTTCCATGGCCTTGTCCCCCGATCGGCTCGAGCGCTTCGCGCGCCATATCGTCATCCCGGAGATTGGCGGCGCCGGCCAGGTCGCGCTTTCCGACGCCCATGTGACGCTCGTGGGACTGGGCGGCATTGGATCGCCGGTACTGCAATATCTGGCCGGAGCCGGCGTGGCGCATCTCACCCTGATCGACGACGGGACGGTCGAGGAGAGCAATCTCCAGCGTCAGACGATCTACGCCGAACGCGATATCGGGCACGGCAAGGCGGCCTGCGCGCGGCGCTGGCTGGCCAATTTCGACAAGCGGATCGAAGTCGAACTGTCCGACCGGCGGATCGATACGTCGACCGCTCCGGAAATACTGTCCGGGACCGACCTGGTCATCGACGGGACCGACAATTTCGCCACGCGGCTCGCCGTGTCGGACGCATGCGTCGCGCATGGCATCCCGTTGCTTTCAGCCGCCGTGGGGCGCTTCCAGGGACAGGTCGCGGCATTTGCGGGCCACCGTCCCGACCAGCCCTGCTATCGCTGTTTCGTGGGCGACGCTTTCGATGCGGACGATTGCGACACCTGTGCCGATGAGGGGATGCTTGGCGCGATGGCCGGATGGGTGGGAAGCTTCGCCGCGATGCATGCCGTGCGCGTGCTGTGCGAAGGCAAGGCCGCGTTCGGCAAACCGCAATGGGGCACGCTCTTCCTGCTCGACGGAATGGCCCCCTCGATGCGTCCGCTGACGATCGCGAAGGATCCCGATTGCCGGACCTGCGGCGGATAACCGCCTATTCGCTGCCGCACACGACGAAGGTTTCGACCGGCTCGCCACTGCCGGGGCGGTAGCGTGCCGTGCCGTCGGCGTTGAGGGCGAGATAGATCGCGCGGGTGCTTTCCCCGTCCCCGACGGTTTCGCGCAGGGTTATCGCGACGCTGTTCCCGTCGGCCACGACATCGGTGACCGGGCCACCGGTCTCGAAGAAGCTGACCTCGCTGGCGCCCACCGTGACCGCGCGGAAGGCGGGATTGTAGGTGTAATCGAGGGCGCAGGCCTGCCGGTCCGGCGCATAGACCCCGCGGAAGCGTTCGGGCACCGTCGTCGAAGCCGCCCCCTGGGCAGACGCCACGGACGAAGGACAGCGGCGGTAAGTCGCGCTTTCCCCGCCCCCCCGGCGCACGCGCATTTGCCCGTCGCCTTCCATGGCGAGGTAGACGGCGGATTGCCCGGCCAGCGTCACGGCGAGCGCCTCGTCCCGGCCGCGAATGTCGCCTGCTGCGCCTCCGCCATCGAAGAAGCTGATCGCCTCGCCCGTCACGGTGAACCGGTTGCGGTTTTCCGCGCGGCATTCCTCGACGCTGCGCGCCCAGACACCGCGGAAGCGCGCCGGTATGCGGGCGAACTGGCGTGTCCCGCCCGGAATGCCAGCCTTCTCGGAAACCTGCGCGTCTTCCTCGGCTACCCGCTGGTCTACGCTAGGCGCGGCTTCTCCCGTCGCCGAGTCATCGCCACTGCCGACACCTCCGCCGCCCGAACAGGCGACCAAGCCGAAAGCGAGAGCGAAGCGGGCAAGGGCTTTGGTCGTCATGCGGCGAAAACGTCCGTCCCGCGTTTCGCGTTCCACCCGGACGACGGGCGCGTCAGGCGAGCAGATCCTCCACCCAGTCGGGCACCAGCTCGCCCGCCGGGCCGTGACGCGATTCGTCGAACCAGTGCGATCCCTCGCCCGGTTCGAGGTTGAGTTCGAGCGTGCGCGCCCCTGCCATCTTCGCTTCCTGCACGAAGCCTGCCGCCGGATAGACCGCGCCCGACGTGCCGATGCTGACGAACAGGTCCGCGTCCGCGAGCGCCGCGTAGATGCGCTCCATCTGGTAGGGCATCTCGCCGAACCAGACGACGTCGGGCCGCAATGCCCGCGCACCGCAGGCAGGACACGCCGGCCCCTGGCCTTCCACCGCCGACATCGGGGCATCCCACGGGCTGCGCGCACCGCATGCCGCACACAGCGCGCTCCGCAGTTCTCCGTGCATGTGCAGCACGTTCCGGGTGCCCGCGCGCTCGTGCAGGTCGTCCACGTTCTGCGTCACCAGCAGCAGATCGTGCCCGTCCCGTGCGGCCCACTCCGCTTCCAGCCGCGCCAGCGCCTCGTGCGCACGGTTGGGCGCAACCGCAGCCAGCGCGGCGCGGCGCGCATCGTAGAAGCCCAGCACCAGCGCCGGATCGCGGGCGAAGCCTTCGGGCGTGGCGACATCCTCCACCCGGTGCTTCTCCCACAGGCCGCCTGCATCGCGGAACGTGTCGATCCCGCTTTCCGCACTGATTCCGGCGCCCGTGAGGATGACGATGTTGCGAATATCCGGCATTTGTCCTCAGGCAGCGAAGCGGTAGGGCGACGCCTGCATCAACCACGCCTGCGAAGGGAGCACAATGGCACGCATCGGCATCATCGGCAGCGAAGGACGCATGGGGCAGGCCATCGCGGCGGTGCTGGAAGCGGATCCGGACCACGAGTGCGCGGGCGGGGCCGATCACGGGCACGATCCGGCGGAACTGGCGCGCCTGTCCGATGCGCTGGTCGATTTCTCCGCGCCCGGGGCGCTGGCCGGAACGCTGGACGCGGCGCGCGCCGCCGGCATCCCGGTCCTGATCGGCACGACCGGCCTTGCCGCGGAGCATCATGCGGCGATCGACGCGGCGGCGCGCACGATCCCCGTCCTGCAGACGGGCAATACCTCGCTCGGCGTCACGCTGCTGGCGCATCTGGTGCAGGAAGCGGCCACGCGGCTGGGGCCGGACTGGGACATCGAGATCGTCGAGATGCACCACCGGATGAAGGTCGACGCGCCGAGCGGGACCGCGCGCCTGCTGGGAGAGGCGGCGGCACGGGGCCGCGGGATCGAGCTGGACGCACACACCGAAAGCGGACGCGACGGCCATACCGGACGACGCGCGCAAGGCGCGATCGGCTTCGCTGCCTTGCGCGGCGGGACGGTGGCGGGCGAACACAGCGTGATCCTGGCGGGCGAGCAGGAACGCATCACCCTGTCGCACAGCGCGGAAGACCGGGCCATCTTCGCGCGCGGCGCCGTGCGCGGCGCGGCATGGCTCGTCGGGCGCGAAGCGGGGCGGTACCGGATGGAAGACGTGCTCGGTCTCTGACCGGCAGGAGCCGCAGCCATGACCAGGGACCAGATCTTCGAGTTCTTCCGCCGGCTGGCGGAGGACAATCCGGAACCGGAGACGGAGCTGGAATACGGCAATGCCTACCAGCTGGTCGTGGCCGTGGCGCTGAGCGCGCAGGCGACCGATGTGGGCGTGAACAAGGCTACGCGCGCCCTGTTCGCGCAGGTGGAAACGCCGCAGCAGATGCTTGACCTCGGATTCGAGGGGCTGGTCGCGCATATCCGCACGATCGGCCTGTTCAATTCCAAGGCGAAGAACGTGATCGCACTCAGTCGACTGCTGGTCGACGAGTATGGCGGGGAAGTGCCCGATACGCGCGACGACCTCGTCCGCTTGCCCGGCGTGGGGCGCAAGACGGCCAATGTCGTGCTCAATTGCTGGTTCGGGCAGGAGACCTTCGCGGTCGACACGCATATCCTGCGAGTCGGCAATCGCACCGGCCTCGCCAAGGGCAAGACGCCGGAACAGGTGGAAGCGAAGCTGGAGAAGCGCGTACCGCAGCCTTTCCGCCTGCACGCGCATCACTGGCTGATCCTGCATGGCCGCTACACCTGCAAGGCGCGCACGCCCGAATGCTGGCGCTGCCCGGTGGTGGACCTGTGCAGCTATCGCAAGAAGGTCACGGAGAAGCCGAAGGGTCGATAGCGCGAAGGCCGCGCAGACATGGACCGCTCTATCGATTTGGAAAGACCCGTGACTTTCGCCCGAAACCCGCGGAGTTCCGAGGTCCGAAAGGCCACGGAGCGCCGCCGAGTGTGGCTTTTGCATCCCACCGATTAGGGCCCGCCCGATGCTCCGAATCAGGGAGGCGCGATGACGGCCCGCGTGCAGGATGACGCCGTGCATGGATGCGACATGGCATTGCAGGGAGCCTGTAGGACAGCGAAAGTTTCGCCCACCCGCAGGCAGCACCGCGTCCGCCCTCAAAGGTTAACGGAACGGGGCTTCGTGCCAAAGCGCTTGGTAAGGGTCAGGACAATTTATGAACGCACCCTCCCCCGCCCCCGACCGACAGGCGCACAGCCGCTGGACCACCTTTGCCGCGATGATCGCGACGTCCATCGCGACCATGTTCGTGCTCAAATACTCCAACGTCTGGTCGGCGGATCACGTGTTCTTCAGCCAGACCCGGATGTGGATGGCGCTGATGATGGGCATGGCGATGATCGTCATCATGCTCGGTTTCATGTGGGGCATGTATCGCACGCGCACGACCAAGGTTCTGGTCATGACAGGAGCCGTGGTCGGCTTCGCAACCTTCCTGTTCCTGGCGCGCAGCCAGCGCACGGTCGATGACGAGGCGTGGATGAAAGCGATGATCCCGCATCATTCCATTGCCGTCCTGACCAGCGAGCGCGCGAAGATCAGCGATCCGCGCGTGCGTGATCTCGCCGACCGGATCATCGAGGCGCAGGTCCGGGAAATCGCGGAGATGGAAATGCTGCTGGCCGATCTCGAAGCGAACGGCGAACGCGGCAACGGCAGCGCAATCCCGCCCCGCACGGCGGACCTCACTCCGGAGCTAAAACGACGGGCCGAGGAGAACGCGACGGGGCGCTAGGTGCGGCAGGGAGCCGTTCCGAGCGGGCATGACCTTAGGCATGGCTCCGCAACCTCCCTGGAACCTCCGGACCAATTTGACAGCGAGCGACCCCATTGCGGACATTCGACTGGTGCTCCACGGGTCAATGATGAACCCTTTGAGTGCAGCTCGGCAATACCCGCGTCTTCCGAACGAACTTCGGAATAAGCTGTCGCAAATCGAGCCAACACAAGCGATCTACTTTCCGGCACTTGTAACGCTCCGCACTGGCGAACGGCGAAACGCGGTATACCTATGCCCTGCGGTCCAGTACTTCACGCAATGGGGGGTGTGGCCAGAGGAGGACACCGGCAAAGATTCGGTGCCGCTGGAGGAGGTGGTGGATCTGGAAGAAAGCCCATCGAGACTGCCGCGAGAGCTTGCGCAGACTATCTACGCCGCTGGCGAGAGCGGGATGGGATATCACTTGTTCCAGCTCACTTTTCGCGATGGCTCGGTTGTCTCATTCGGCACCGGGAACGCAGTCGATTTCCTTGACCTCCCACCCGATAGGTCGCCTCGTGACGCTGTAGCAGTAACCCCGCACGCTGGTCGCGAGGACCCAACCATGAGAAGCACTCTTGATTATGCTTGGTGCTTGTTCTCGTCCTAATGACCGCTTTCCACTGCAATAGCTGCCGTGGGCTCAATGAGCACAAAGCTTCAGAAGCATTTTAACCGATCGCCAAAGGTCCCCTTCCGCCTCACCTGACCAGCAGCGTCGCGACGACGCCGAAATGGTCGGAGGGATATTCGTCGCCGGTCGGGCGGTCGCCGATGATGCGGGCGTCGGCGATGTCGAAGGCGGCGCGCTCCACGAAGATGTGGTCGATCACGCGCGGATTGGCGTGTCCGCGGGCGGGATTGAGGGTGGTTTCGGCGGCACCGGCGGGCAGGGCCGAGACATAGCGCGCGCCGGCGAAGCCCGTCAGCGCAGGCTCGTCCAGCGGCGCATTGAAGTCTCCCATGACGATTGTCGGCACTCCGTCCGCCGGAAGCCAGCCCGCAAGGTCGGCCAACTGCTCCGCCCGCATGGGTCCCTGCTCCGCCTTCCATGCGAGATGCGTGCCGACCACGTCCACCGGCCCGGCCGCAGTGCGCACGCGCACCCGGACCGCGGTGCGATGGTCCTCCAGCGGCGCAAGCTTGCGCCGGGCCACATCCAGTACCGGGAGCCGCGAGAGGATGGCGTTGCCGTACCGCTTGGGCGCGCCTTCCGGCTCCGTCGCGACGAAATGGACGTGCGGATAGCCGAGCGCGGCGGCGAGCGTTTCCGCCTGGTTGGGAAGATCCTTGGCGGCATCCTGCAACACTTCCTGCAACGCGATCACGTCCGGATCGGCAGCGCGCAGCGTTTCGACCAGCAGGCCGAGGCGCACGGGCCAGTCCGGCCGGTCGTGCCAGATATTGTAGGTCGCGACCGTCATTGGCGCGCGCGTTTCGGCGGTCCCTCCACCCCGCATCGCGCATCCCGCCAGCGGGAGCGCGGCCAGCCCCGCCAGCACGCTGCGCCGGTCCGTACCCGATCGGATCGTCATGCGGTCGTTCTCCATTCTTCCCGTCAGCGGACCGTCCGCAGATCGCGGCATGGGCGCCTCTTGTCCAGCGGTCGCGGGCCTTCATTTTGACAGGTAAAGCGGGAGGAGGCCGCTCAGGACATTCCGGCCCTCTCCTGCGTTGAACAAGCAAGGAGATTCGAAATGGCAGGCGGTTGGACGCGCGATGGCGCGGTTCAGGATCAGATAGACGACACGGTGAACGACGCGGTGACGGCCGCGCGCCGCCGCATGGGTGCAGGCGTTGGCGCGACCCACTGCGACGATTGCGGCGAACCCATTCCCGAACAGCGGCGGAAGGCCCTGCCGGCGACGCGGACCTGCGTGGCGTGCCAATCCGCGCGCGACACCAGCGTGCGGCACAGCGGCTTCAACCGGCGCGGCAGCAAGGACAGCCAGCTGCGCTGACGCGCCTGCCATCAGCCTTCAGACATCGTCCGCGCTGGCCAGTTCCCTCTCGTCCACTTCGCACAGCATGCTGCCGATGACCACGGTCACGGTCACGACACCTGCAAGGCGCGCACGCCCGAATGCTGGCGGTGCGGTCTGGTCGATCTGTGCAACTTCAGGAAGAGGGTGCCGGAGAAGCCGAAGGGGCGATGAGGGTGTATTGTGGTTAGCCCCAATTTTCTGAAATTGAACGGACCCAAGATCAAATCCACATTTCTTTGCAATCGCCGTCGCGATAATTCTCGACTCGCTTGCGGAGGCTTGCGGCGTATTCGCGTGGGGATTGGTTCAATCCGGATGGCGGGCCTATCTCTTCCAATGGTGTGCCGATACGCGCCAGGGTAAGGTGCCAATATCGATCGCTGGCCAAGGTCTTGCCGATCCAGGTCGAGCGAAGCTTGCGGATTTCCGGCACGGCATCACGCGCTTCGGGTCCGATTTTGCACAGGGCCACCATCGCTGCATCAATCGGATTGATTTCGTTGACCGAATTTGCGCCCCCGCCCCAGTTTCGTTCCTTTCTTCTTACGTGTTCACGGATAATCTGGAGCAGAAGAGGCACCGATTGTGCCCCGTAGTCCGCTTGTTCGATTATGAGACCATCCGCAGCCACGCGTCTTTCGGGATCATTAAGTATCGCCAAATCCATTGGTAGCGGAGCATTGCTAAGGGGTGTTATGGCTGGCAGTTGCCTCGATAGGTCTCTCGCTACACTCGAAGGTACATTGTCTTGGGAAAGCCGTCTTTTTATAGGTGCTTCCAAAGTTTTCGCGTTACCTTCCAGCGCGTCAACAGCGTGATCGATACCGTAAAAATTGGTGACGCGTGGATCTTCGATGAGCGCGACGAATAAATCGAGGTCCGCATCGGTCAGCGAGACACGATTGAGCGACCGGAACCAAGTTTCCGACAAAGAGAAGCCGGGATTCGATGCAGCTATCGAAGAGTCGGCAAGTAGACGGCGCAACTCGGCGGCGATGGCGCTTCGCGGGTATCTTGGCGCATATGTCAGCGAGAGATCGGTATATTGTAAAAGGAATGCCGTGGAGTTGAATTCCGCATCGTCGGGCTGATTGCTTAGCGTGGTCCGCGCCCACCCAAATACCGGCAGATTCATCGGGCCGGTTGTAGCGACCGGTCCCGGATGGATCGGCCAGGCGAGCATGCGAGTGGAAACAAACGAACGGCGCGCAATCAGCCTACCATCTCTGGATAGAATTTCGAACCGCTGGGTCTCCACAGGCAGAGTGTCGAAAGTCCAAGCCCAATCATTTCTATATGTTGGCCGATCATAGTCAGTTTCATGCTCCGAGCGTATCTGGAAGTCCGGCTCAACTCTTGTTTGCTCGATGCGTATGCAGTTCTCTTTCGCAAGGCGCATCCGCCAGTATACAGCGAGCGTTTGGGATTCGATCATCCGTGACTGCATCATTTCCTGATGCGTTAGACTACTGTTGTCAGCGTCTGGCGCTTCGGCCGATCGCAAACTGTCCGGATTTTTCGGGACTATGCCATTACCATCGCAACGCGCGTAAGGCTGGATACTGAATCGCCATGGCTTTCCAGTCCTGTTAAGTCGGATAGTTACTCCGGAAATTGCTGGGTTGGCGAGCAAGGCGGCACATAGGGCATCACATACCGCTCTTTGCCGAGGCCTCTCGTTCGCGCCGGTTTTCGTGTGCCATTCGAACTCGGAGCGCCCGATCAGCAAGATTTCCCCGCTCAGTGCCACTTGCCGGTCCGGCAGAATGTCGGCGGTAACCTGCTTAGCAAATCTCTCTTTGCTCACAGCGCGACTTGAATGTCCGAAATACAACCAGATGACGAGCGCCATGACGATGCAGAACGCAGCAATCCTGCCGCAACCGGAGCTTGTCTTGAGGTCGTCAGCATACATGGTTTCAACGAATGCCGAAAATGGTGGAACAATTCATAAATCGACACGCATAAGTATCGTTACATTCTCGAAAATAAGCGCGTCCCGAGCCCTCTCATCTCTGCGCGCATCGCTGGCTGATTCTGCGCAGCCGCAATCGAATTCGGACTCTCTCCCCTTCAGGAGAGAGATACGCAAGCTTGGCGCGCTGCGCCTAACCGGTCTTGAGAGGGCTACTCGGCGTCGCAAGGGACATTCCCCTCTCCCAACCGGATCGAGGTCGGAATTGCCCCCGGTAATTCCTGAAACGATCCTTCCTGAGGGGAAAGGGCGTTAATCAGACATCGTCGGCGCTGGCCAGTTCCCGTTCGTCCACCTCGCCCAGCATGCTGGCGGTAACCACAGTCACAGTCGCGTCGCCGGTGACGTTGGTGGCGGTGCGCATCATGTCCATGATCCGGTCCACCCCGGCCACGAAGGCGATGGTTTCCAACGGCACGCCGACCGCGCTGAACACTGCGCCCATCATCACCAGCCCGCCGCCCGGAATCCCTGCCGCGCCGATCGACCCGATGGTCGCGAGCAAGGCGATGGTGAAATAATCCGCCCAGGTCAGGTCCACCCCGAACAGCTGCGCCCCGAACAGGGTGACGAGGCCCAGATACATCGCGGTGCCGTCCATGTTGATGGTCGAACCGAGCGAGACGATGAAGCTGGAGGTCGGCTTGCTGACACCAAGATTTCGCTGCGTGCAGCGCAGGGTGACCGGCAGCGTCGCCGAGGAACTGGCGGTGGAGTAGGCGACCGCGATCGCGTCGATCATCCCACGGAAGAAGCCGAGGATGGACACCCGCGCCATGAAGGCGATCATGGCGGCATACATGACGCCGATGATCAGGAAGCAGCCAGCGTAATTGAGCGCCACCAGCTTGCCCAGCGCGATGACCGCCGGGATGCCGAGCGTGCCGACCACCCAGGCCATCAGCGCGAAGACGCCGAAGGGGGTCAGTTCCATGATCAGGATGGTGATCTTCTGGAAGATCAGCGCGCCACCGTCGAACGCCCTGGCGATCATCGCCGCGCCGCGCGTGCCGCTGTCGGTTTCCGCCTCGTCGTCGTCCTCCACGTCGCCGCGCGCGAGCAGGATGCCCACGCCGACCAGCAGGCTGAACACGATCAGCGGCAGGACCTGCACGTTCGCCATCACGCCCACCGGGCTGACCGGGATCATCGACCGGACCATTTCGCGCCAGTCGAAGGCGGAGGGTTCGGGCGTCTCGCCCATCTGCAGGATCGAGGTATCGACCCCGATGCCCGGCTGGATCAGCGTGCCCAGCGTCAGGCCGAGGATGACTGCGATCTGCCCGGTCACGAGGAACAGCACGATGGCGCGCCAGCCGACACTGCCCAGCCGGCCGAGATTGCCGATCGAGGCGACGCCCGCGACCACGCTGAAGAAGATCAGCGGGACGATCAGCATCTTGATGAAATCGATGAAGACGTCGCCGACGATCTTGATCGATTCCGCGCCCGGCCCCCAGAGATAGCCGGTGATGCCCCCCAGTATCAGCGCCGCGATGACCCGCTGCCACAGCGGAATGGCGAACCAGGCTTTCATGTCAGGCTTTCTCCCCAAATCCTCAGGCACTTGCCTAGCGGAGCGGCAAGGGGAGTGGAAGCGGGCGTTGGCAGGCGTCCACCGGACCCGGCGTTACGCCCCCGCCAGCGCCGCCTTCGCAATGCGGGCGTAGATGCGCGCGAGTGTGTCGAGGTCCGCCATGGCGACCGCCTCGTCGCGCTTGTGCATGGTCGCGTTGACGAGGCCGAACTCGATCACCGGGCAAACCGCGCGCAGGAAACGGGCATCGGAGGTCCCGCCACTGGTCGAGGCTTCCGGCACCACGCCCGTTTCCGCTTCCACAGCATCCGCGATCATCTGCGAGAATTCGCCCGGCGGGGTCAGGAACGGCTCGCCGGAAATGACCGGCCGCGCCGTGCCGCCATGCCGTTCGGCTATGGTCGTGACCGTTTCCGCCAGCGAGGCGCCCGAATGGGTGTCGTTGAACCGAATGGAAATGCGCGCGCGGGCAGTTGCAGGAATGACGTTATGCGCCGGATTGTCGACTTCGATATCGGTGATCTCCAGATTGCTCGGCTGGAACCAGTCGGTCCCCTCGTCCAGCGCCAGCGCGTTGAGGTCCGCCAGCATCGCGACCAGCCGGGGGATCGGATTGTCGGCCAGGTGCGGATAGGCGACGTGGCCCTGCGTCCCCTCGACCTCAAGCCAGATGTTGACCGATCCGCGGCGGCCGATCTTCATCATGTCGCCCAGCCGGTTCACGCTGGTCGGCTCCCCCACCAGGCACAGGTCCGGCGCGTGGCCGTGTTCGCGCATGAAATCGATCAGAGCCTTGGTACCGTGCAGCGCCGGGCCTTCCTCGTCCCCGGTGATGATGAAGCTGATCGTGCCCGCATCCTGCGGCACGTCGTCCATCGCCGCCACCATGCAGGCGATCGCGCCCTTCATGTCGACCGCACCGCGCCCGTAGAGCAGCTCGCCGCGCTCTTCCGCGTGGAACGGGTCGCTGACCCAGCCGGTGCCGGGCGGCACCACGTCGAGATGGCCGGCAAAGGCGAGATGGCGCGATCCAGGGGGCCCACGGCGGATGGCGAACAGGTTCTCGACCGGCGCCTCGTCCGAACCTTCAGGGCCATCGCCCCGCACGAAGCGTGTGACGGTAAAGCCGTGGGGGTCGAGCAGCGCCTGCATCACGTCGAACACGGCGCCTGTCGCAGGCGTGATGCTGGGCGCTTCGATCAGTCGCTTGGCGTGGGCAAGGGCTTGGGACATAAGCGCCTCGCTAGCAGGAGTGTTCGCCCATGCCCAAGCTCGATCTCGACGCCATCGCGAAGACCAACGCCACCGGATACCCGCCGCCCTACGATGCGGACGTGGTGGGCCGCTGGTATCGCCGGCTGGCACCGGTGGCGGGGCTGACGAAGCTGGGTGCCAGCCATGTCACGCTGGAGCCGGGCGCCTATTCCTCGCAGCGCCACTGGCATCGCGGGCAGGACGAGCTCGTCGTGATGCTGGCGGGCGAAGCGGTGCTGATCGACGATGCGGGCGAGACGCCGGTCCGACCGGGCGACGTGCTCGCCTTCCCGGCCGGGGAAGAGAACGGCCACCGGCTGCACAACCGGTCCGACGGCGCCTGCGTGTTCGTAGCGGTCAGCGGCGGCGCGCGGGAAAGGGATTCGGGCGAATATCCCGACATCGACATGGTGTTCGACGCGCAAGGATACGCCCGCAAGGACGGCACCCGCTACGACGCGGAACGGCCGGCCTAGCGACGCTCGGGTTCGGGCAGAGCGCCGGGCGCGAATGCCTCGTCCAGCAGGCGCGCCATGCGCAGGCCCGCCTGGCGGATGCGCCGTTCCACGACCGGCAGGGCGGCCACGATGTCCTCCTGCGTCAGGCGGGTTTCGAAGGGCAAATCGCCCTCGCAGGCGTCCTCGTCGAAGGCGAGCGGGTAGACGATTTCGCGGCTGATCTGCCAGCTTTCCCGGCCCCATTCGGCCGCGTCGCCACCGGCAAGCTCGGCCCGTTCGGCGGCCGAATAGCGGCGCACCACCGGATCGCGCGTCTGGGTGATCGCACGTTCGGCCAGCGGCCCGTCCCAGATGGAATGCAGGTTCAGCCCCGGCACGATGTCGTAGGCGGCCTTGCGGTCGTTGCCGCCCCGGTCGTCCTTGTCGCCCGAATGGAGCGGCATGTGCACGTCGCCCACGAAATGGACGAGGAACGCCATCGCTTCCAGCCGGACATTGGCCGGCAGGCTCTCGTCCGCCAAGAGGCGCAGGTTCCGATCGACCTGCGCGGTCACGCAATTGCCGCCCGAGCAATTCTCGCCCGCGTCGTAGGCCTTGCAGATCGGCGCGGTGCGGTAGTGCCAGGCGCCGGTATAGCCCCAGCGCCAGCCCGTCCGGCGGATGCAGTCCGGCCACACGGCGGCATCCTCCAGCGTCTTCACCTCGCATTCCGGCGTGCCGAGCCGGTCCTCGTAGCGCAGCAGGCGCGCGATCCCGTCGCGTGTGCGGGGCGAGACGTTCTCCAGCGCGACGTCGGCTGTGGTGCGATGCCCGTATGCGCCCCAGGCGGCCGCTTCGACCGGCAGCAGCAGGGCGCACAGCGACGCGGCGAAGGCGATCAGCCCCGCTGCACGGTTTCGTATTGTTCGATGACCCATTCTTCGTCCTCTGCGCCCGCAATCCACTGCTGCAGCCACTGGTGTTCCCAGACCGCCTGCATGTAGCTTTCGGCGAAGCCCGGCATCTGGAAGCGATAGGTGATGAACCGGCTGACCACCGGCGCGTAATAGACGTCCGCCGCGCCGAACGTGCCGAACAGGAACGGCCCGCCCTGCCCGAACCGGGCGCGCGCTTCGGCCCATAGCTGGAGGATGCGCACTACGTCGCGCTTCGCCTCTTCGGTGATCGTCGCGTCGTCGAAGCGCTTGCGCACGTTCATGGGGCATTCGCGCCGGAGCGCGGCATATCCGCTGTGCATTTCGGCGACCATCGAGCGGGCCATGCCGCGCGCGGTATCGTCCTTCGGCCAGAACCGGTCGCGCCCGACCTTGTCGCCCAGATATTCGAGGATCGCGAGACTGTCCCACACGACCGAATCGCCGTCCCACAGGATCGGGACCTTGCCGTGGGACGGGGCCAGCCCGCCGTCCTGGTCCTTCACCGCGTCCCATTCCTCGCCGAACATGGGGACGATGATTTCCTCGAACGACAGGCCCGACTGCTTGGCGGCCAGCCAGCCCCGGAGGCTCCAGCTGGAATAGTTCTTGTTGCCGATGATCAGTTTCATGCCGCGCCTGTTTCCCACCAGCTTCGCAAGTCTGGTCGCGGGGTAGGCATTCAGCGTGACGCTGTCGAGAATGAATATCCCGGAACCCCGGCCATGCAATGCGTTGTCATCCCATGACCCTTCTGCGCGCCACCCCTTCGTCCGCAGCCGCACTCGCCCTTGCGGGGCTGGCCGCCGCCTGCCAGCCGGCCACGACCGGCGAGGACGCGGCCGTCGGTCGCGAGACCACGCCCGCCCCGGCCGCAAGCACGCCCGCGCCCTCGCCATCGGGTCCGGCCACGACGCCCGCCACGTCGACAGTCGCCGCCGATCCCGGCCAGACCGCATTCGACTGCGCACCCCTGCGCCAGGACCTGACGCCCGAGGCCATGCGCAGCGAAACCGGTGCGCGTTCGGCGCTTATCGACTGGAGTGCAGGTCTCGAATACGGACGGTACGACACTGCGTGGTGCCAGTTCGCCGATAGCGGCGCGGCCAGCGGAATGACCCGCGCCGAATTCACCCGTTACTGGAGCGCGTTCGACGATGTGCGCATCGCGGTCCCGGGTGGCAGGATGGAGGGCGCGGCGGGCACCAGCTACTACACCGTGCCGACGACCGTGACCGCGACCGACGCGAACGGAAATCCGGTCCGTTTCGAAGGGGAGGTTATCCTGCGGCGGGTGAACGACGTGCCGGGCGCGAGCGAGGAACAGCTTCGCTGGCTTTTCCGATCCGCCGACCTAAAACGCGTGGCGGGTTAGGCGGCACCCAGCGTATCGGCCAGCACCGCGGCACGCAGTTCCGGGATGCCGAGGCCTTTTTCCGCGCTGGTCACATGCAGTTCGGGAAAGGCGGCGACATGCTTGCGCGCTTCTTCCGCGGTGCGGGCGGCGACCGCATCCAGCTCGCTTGCCTTGATCTTGTCCGCCTTAGTCAGGACGATGCGATAGCTGACGGCCGTTTCGTCCAGCATTTTCATCATCTCGCGATCCACGTCCTTCAGGCCGTGGCGGCTGTCGACCAGCACCAGCGTGCGGGCGAGGACCTGGCGGCCGCGCAGATAGGTGCGCACCAGCTGCTTCCAGCGTTCGACCACTTTCACCGGCGCCTTGGCGAAGCCGTATCCCGGCATGTCGACCAGCCGGAACTGCGTCGGCTCGCCGACCTCGAAGAAGTTCAGTTCCTGCGTCCGGCCCGGCGTGACGGACGCGCGCGCGATGCTGCGGCGACCGGTCAGCGCGTTCAGCAACGTGCTCTTGCCCACGTTCGACCGTCCGCAGAACGCGATTTCCGGGCAGGTCGGTTCGGGCAGGAACTTGAGCTGCGGCGCGGACAGGAGGAAGTCCACCCGCCCCGAAAACAGCTTCGAGGCCTGCCGTGCGCGGGCTGCTCGCGCCGCCTCCTCGGCTGGATCGGCCGCATCCGCCGCCGGGCCGCCCTGCGCCGCCGGATCGAACCCGGTCACGCGCCCTTCGCCTCGCGTTCCTTCGCCCGCTCGCGGTCTTCCTTGTTCTTCGCCGCCTGCGCCTTCAACTGCGGGTGACGCGAATAGAGGTAGCTCTGCTGCGTCAGCGTCAGCACGTTGTTGGTGATCCAGTAGATCAGCAGGCCGGCCGCGAACGGCGCCATGACGAACATCAGGATCCACGGCATGATCGCGAAGATCTGCTGCTGCATCGGGTCCATGCTGGTCGGGTTGAGGCGGAAGGTCAGCCACATCGAAATGCCGAGCAGGACCGCCAGAGGACCGATCGCGAGGAGGCCGGGCACTTCGAACGGCAGCAGGCCGAACAGGTTCAGGATATGCGCCGGGTCCGGCGCGGAGAGGTCCCTGATCCACAGCGCGAAGGGCTGGTGGCGCATCTCGATCGCCAGGTAGAGCACCTTGTACAGCGCGAAGAAGATCGGGATCTGGATCAGCAGCGGAAGGCAGCCGGCCAGCGGATTGACCTTCTCCTTCTTGTACAGCGCCATGATCTCCTGCTGCTGCTTCTGCTTGTCGTCCTTGTACTTCTCCTGGACGGCTTTCATCTTCGGCTGGATCGCGCGCATCGCCGCCATGGACGAGAACTGCTTCTGCGCGATCGGGAACAGGACCAGGCGGATCAGCAGCGTCATCAGGATGATCGCCACGCCGAAATTCTTGACCAGGTCGAACAGGTGCGTGAGCAGCCACCAGATCGGCTTGGCGAGGACCGAGAACCAGCCCCAGTCGATCGAATTGTCGAACTTGGTGACGCCCGCCGCTTCGTATTGCGACAGGATGGCGCTTTCCTTGGCGCCCGCGAACAGCCGGGTGGTGCGCGTGACCTGCTGGCCCGCGGCCACCGTCACCGGCTCGTACACCAGGTCCGCGCGGTAGAGATCGTTGCCGAGCGAGGTGAATTCGCCGTCGACCGCCGCGCCGTCCTGCGGGATGAGGGTGGACAGCCAGTAGATGTCGGTGAAGCCGAGCCAGTCGACGTTGCCTTCCGGCGTAACCTGCCCTGCCTCCTGCACGTCGTCGTAATCGTTGCTGAAATCGACCGAGCCGCCGAAGGCGCCGATCGGGCCCGAATGGACCAGCCACTGGTCCGCGCTCGCCGTCGTGCTGGTGCGCGCGACATAGGCGAAGGGCTGCACCACCATCGCACCCTGGCCGGTATTGGCCGCGGTCTGGGTGGCGGTGATCATGTAGTGTTCGTCGATCTCGAACCGGATCGCGAAGCTCTGCCCGCCATCGCTGCGATAGCGCAGCGTGACCGGCGTTTCCTGCGTCAGCCGGTCGCCGTCGACCTGCCATTGCGTGTCGTCGGCAATCCGCTGCCCGTCGACCAGGAAGCCGAACTTGGCGAACTGCTGCACATCGGTGCCCTGCGGCGCGAACAGCCGGATCGGGCCGCTGTCCTTTTCCACCTCCTGCCGGTGGGTCTTGAGCGTGATGTCGTCGATCCGCGCACCGACCGAATTGAGCGATCCGGACACTTCCGGCGCATCGATCGGGACCCGGCCAGCCGCGCCCAGCGCGCCGTCCAGCGTGACCGGCACCACCGTGGTGGTGCCTTCGATATCGCCGGCTGGGACGGCAGCAGTCCCGGCGGGCGCGGTGCCGTCCGCCTGGCGGACCTGCGCGCGCTGCGCGGGATCGTCCACCCGGTCGGCCTGGGTCGTTCCGGTAACATCGGGATAGAGGAAGCGGGTTGCCGTGTCCCACCCGATCAGGATGAGACCGCACAGCACCACGGCGAGCAACAAATTGCGCTGATTATCCAAGATTCGTCTGTCCCGTTCGTCCGATCAAGGCCCGATATAGGCAAGTTTTCACGGTTGTCTTGCTTGCGTATCGCTTTCGCGTGTCAGGGCACCGGGTCGTAACCGTGGCCGCCCCATGGGTGGCAGCGCCCTATACGCTTAATCGCCAGCCATCCACCCTTGATGACGCCGTGCTTGCCCAGCGCCTGGATCGCGTACTCGCTGCACGATGGCGCGAAGCGGCAAGTGGGCGGCAGGATGCGCGACGGGCCGAGCTGCCAGCCGCGCGCGATCAGGATGAGGATCCGTTTCACGGCGCCAGCCTATGCGCGCATGCCGGGTGAAGTCGAGTAGCCATCAGGAGGACCGCCGCCTCGGCCCGCGCCGGTTTCGCGAGCGGCGCGGATCGCCCTTGCCCTCGGCAGCGCGCACCAGCGCGGCGGACAGTTCTTCCTGCAGTTGTGCGAAGTCGCGTTCGATGCCGCCGTCCCTGCCGATCAGCACGTGGTCGTGGTCCGGCAGGCCCTGCCCGGGCAGCGCCTGGCGCAGCAATTCGCGAAACCGCCGCTTCATGCGATTGCGCACGACTGCATTGCCGATTTTCTTGGTGACGGTGATGCCGTAGCGCTTGCCGCGCCCGCCATTGGGTCTCGCCAGCAGAACGAAACCGGGCCGCGCAACGCGCAGCCCGCTGTTCGCGGACAGGAAGTCCGCGCGTTTCCGGATTACGGCGATCTCTCGATCGCCCGCCTGCGGTTCAGGCGGTGAGCTTCTTGCGTCCACGACGACGACGCGCGCGCAGCACATTGCGGCCGCCAACGGTGGCCTTGCGGGCGAAGAAGCCGTGGCGACGCTTGCGCACGAGATTGCTGGGCTGGAAAGTCCGCTTCATGATATCCTCGAGATACGAAACAAAAAGGGCCGCCGTTGCCGGCAGCCGCCTTACAAGCCAGCGCCCTTATGGAAGAAGCGGCAGCGAGTCAAGAATTGTGGCGCCGGCATAGGCGATCTTCGGGGCGATGACCTGCGCGTCCTCTTCCCCGACCCATTCGCGCATCTCGCCCGCGTCGAGCCAGCGGGCCGCTGCATGGGGGACGGAGTTGGTCATGGCGTAGAAGCCGCGCGCGGATTGCTCGTCCAGCCCCATCTCGCGGTAATAGTCGATGTAGAGAAGGTGGGTCGGGTGGTCGGCGGCGAAATCGCTCGCTTCGCGCCCGCGCGTGTCCATCCAGCTGTGCACCGCGAATCGCGCGCCCTCGTCGATACGGCGGCTTTCCCCGGCGAGGAACAGTTCGACCGCGCCCGAGCGGACCGATCCGCCGGCGGGCACGTGCGTGGCAAGGCCCGCGGCCCTGATCCGCCGGCCCAGCGCGAGGTTCGCAATGTCGTTTTCCGTGCCCGGGCAATCGACGAGGCGCAGCGTCGCGATCTGCGGGAAGGCGCGCATCATGGCATCGAATTCGCGCAGGCTGGCCTCGTTGCTGACCCCGTTCATCTCGGCAGTCTGCGCGTCCAGCACCCGGAAGGCACCGAACTGCGCGAGCGCGGGCGCCGCCGGCTGGCGCGGCGCGGCGAGGAAACGTTCCGCGCCCGCTTCCGCTGTCTCGTCCACCCGCACCCACTGGCCCGTCTGCGGGTTCCATTCCTCAACATAGGTCTCGACGTAGAGGACCTGCGCCCGCGCCTGCACGGGGGCGAACGCGATGACGAGCGCGGAGGCGAGAACGGCAAGAAGGCGGGCGAAGGTGACCATCGATTGCCCGGATGCACCCCCGCCCGTTACGCACGCGCTTCCGATCAGGGTTGCCAACGGGTTTACGATGAGGCCGCGTTAATCATAGGTTGCGCTCGACTTGGCGGCAGGCTTGCGGCAATCCCTTGTGCGAGCAGGGGGAATCTTCACTTTTGGTCGCACTCGTCAGAACGGTCGCCTATCTCGGGCTGGAAGCACGCGCGGTGGAGGTGCAGTGCCAGCTGGCGCCCGGCCTGCCGCGTTTCGGCGTGGTCGGCCTGCCGGACAAGGCGGTCGGCGAAAGCCGCGACCGGGTGCAGGCCGCGCTGTCCGCCATGGGGCTGAGCCTCCCGCCCAAGCGGATCACGATCAACCTCTCGCCCGCCGATCTGCCCAAGGAAGGCAGCCACTACGACCTGCCGATCGCGCTGGCCCTGCTGGCCGCGATGGGCGTGACCGACGGTGAACAGCTGAACGACTGGATCGCCGTCGGCGAACTCTCGCTCGACGGACGGATCGCCCCGAGCCCGGGCGTGCTGCTCGCCGCGATCCACGCGAACGAAGAGGAAGCGGGCCTGATCTGCCCCGCGGCGCAGGGCGCCGAAGCGCGCTGGGCCAGCGGCGTCCCGGTCATCGCCGCGCCGGACCTCGTCGGCCTGCTCAACCATTTGAAAGGCACGCAGCAATTGCCCACGCCCCAACCGGGCGAGGTAGAGACGGCCGCGCCCGGCCCCGACCTGAAGCAGGTCAAGGGGCAGGAAACCGCCAAGCGCGCGCTGGAAATCGCGGCGGCGGGCGGTCACAACCTCCTGATGGTCGGGCCCCCGGGTGCGGGCAAGAGTCTGCTCGCCTCCTGCCTGCCGGGCATCCTGCCCGAGCTTTCCCCGGCGGAGGCGCTGGAAGTCAGCATGGTCCAGTCCGTCGCCGGCACGCTGGAAGACGGCCGCATCAGCCGCGCCCGCCCGTTCCGCGCGCCGCATCATTCGGCCAGCATGGCGGCGCTGACGGGCGGAGGGCTGAAAGTAAAACCGGGCGAGGTCAGCCTGGCGCATCTGGGCGTCCTGTTTCTTGACGAGTTGCCGGAATTCCAGCGAACGGTCCTCGATTCGCTGCGCCAGCCCCTGGAAACGGGCAAGGTCGATGTCGCCCGCGCCAATGCGCATGTCACGTTCCCTGCCCGGGTCCAGCTCGTCGCGGCGATGAACCCGTGCCGGTGCGGGCATCTGGGCGATCCCGCGCTCGCCTGCAGCCGCGCGCCGCGCTGCGCCGCCGATTACCAGAGCAAGGTCAGTGGCCCGATGCTCGACCGGATCGACCTGCACGTCGAGGTGGACCCTGTCAGCGCCGCGGACCTCGCCCTGCCGCCGGCCGCGGAAGGCAGCGCCGAAGTTGCCGCACGGGTGAGCGCCGCGCGCGAGCGGCAGACCGCGCGCGCGAAGGAGAGCGGTGCGCGAACCAATGCCGAACTGCAGGGCGATGCGCTGGACCGCTGGGCGACGCCGGACGAACCGGGCCGCACCCTGCTGATGCAGGCGGCCGAGGCGATGCGCCTGTCCGCCCGCGGCTACACCCGGATGCTCCGCGTCGCGCGCACCATCGCGGACCTTGCCGGATCGGACCAGGTCGGCCGGATCCACGTGGCCGAAGCGCTAAGCTACCGCAGGCAGGGCATTCGCGCCTGATTCTCCGGGCGGCTTTCCGGAACGCATCGACGCGCCTGCCGCTTTCCCATCGAACAGGAAAGGATGGCAATGGGTTACCTGAAGAACGGCACCTGGCACGACGAGTGGGCGCATAACGACGAGGATTCGGGCGAGTTCGAGCGCGACGAGAGCGCGTTTCGCAACTGGATCACGCCGGACGGATCCGCCGGCCCTACGGGAGAGGGCGGCTTCGAAGCCGAACCGGGACGCTACAGGCTCTACATCAGCCTAGCCTGTCCCTGGGCTCACCGGGCCAATGTGGCGCGCAATCTCAAGGGCCTGACCAACCAGATCGAGCTCGTCAGCGTCCACTGGCTGATGAAGGAAGGCGGCTGGTCATTTCGCGAAGGCGAATGCGTGACGCCCGATCCGGCGATCGGCGCGCAGAATCTTCACGAGCTCTACACCCACGCGAAGTCCGACTATTCAGGGCATGTCACCGTGCCTTTGCTGTGGGACACGAAGACCGGAACCATCGTCAACAACGAGAGCGCCGACATCCTGCGCATGCTCGGTTCCGCCTTCGATCGCGTCGGCGCGAACGATCGCGATCTCTATCCCGAAGCGAGCCGGGAGGAGATCGACGAGCTGAACGACCGGGTTTACGACGCGGTCAACAACGGCGTCTACAAGGCCGGCTTCGCGAGCAGCCAGGACGCTTACGAAAAGGCGGTTGGGCCGCTGTTCGCCATGCTGGACGAGCTGGAAAGCCGGCTGGACGGAAAAGACTGGCTGGTCGGCGGGCAACTGACCGAGGCCGACGTCCGCCTCTGGACCACGCTCGTCCGGTTCGACCCGGTCTATCACACGCATTTCAAGTGCAATGTCCGGCGTATCAGGGACTACCCCAATCTGGCGGCCCTGACGCTGCGCCTGTACGAACTGGAGGACGTGGCGGAGACGGTGAACTTCCACCACATCCGCCATCACTATTACGAGAGCCACGAACGCATCAATCCGCACGGCATCGTCCCGGCCGGTCCCGATCCGCTGCTCCCGATCCGGACCTAAAGGCATCCAAACTGACGGGACGCCACAATCGACGCTAATCGCGTGCGTAGGGCGTATTCTCGATTTTCCTGCGGGTCAGGTCCGGCGCGCCGTCGTCCCACCAGACGGGGCCGCGTTCGCCCAGCGCGACCTTGGCCTGGTGGACGCGCCGGCGGGCTTCCTTTTCCGCGTCCGCATCATCCGCGCGTTTCGCCGCGCCAACGGCGCGGCGTGCATCCATCAGGGTATTCACCAGTGCCTGGCGTCTGTCTTCCGGAATGGAGGGATCGGTAGCGCGCCACAGGACGCCGTCGACGATCAGGTAGCGCCCGTCCGGCGTGTGCTCGGGTCCGGCCAAGCTATTCGGCCGCCTGCGCCTCGACGGCGAAGTCGCCGAAGGCCAGGCTTTCGCTCCGGCTGGCGCGGGTACCATCGGCCCGCTGCCCTACGGCCTTGCGGTCCACCAAGTTGAGGTCCGCCGGGCCCAGGATCCGCCCGTCATGCGCCAGGATCGACACGGGCCCGATCGGCAGGCGATCGCGCTCGTCGACCAGCACCGGGTTTTCCGACACGAAATCGCCGCCGTATTTCTGGCCCCACTGGCGCAGCGCGACCATCGCGGGCAGCAGGTCGTAGCCCTTTTCGGTCAGCCGGTATTCGATCCGGCGCCGATCGTCCGCGCACGGTTCGCGCGTCAGGATGCCGTGCTCGACCAGCTTGACGAGGCGGTTGGACAGGATGTTGCGGGCGATGCCCAGTTCACTGAGGAATTCCTCAAAGTGGTGCAGCCCGTTGAAGCTGGCCCGGAGGATCATGAAGGCCCATCGCTCGCCCATGACCTCCAGCGCCTCGGGAAGGCCGCAAGCGGTCAGTTCGCGCAGCGGTTCGCGCAGTTCGGTACCCATATCCTCGTCTCCGTGCCCGGTGTGTAGCGCAGTTCCGTAGCGTCACAAAACCGAAACAAAGTTTTAAGTTGCAACTTACAACCTAGGCAGATAGGTAGCGATTCGCAACCGGAACTTCGGCACCCCGCCGGTGCGCCGGATGTCAGCGAACCAAACCAGATCGAAGGACAAACCGATGACCCTCTCCCTCCCCCGGACCCGCCTGCTCACCGTCGCCGCCGCGCTGGGCTACACCGCCTTCACCTTCGGCGCGCTGACCGCGCCGGTCGAAGCGCGCGACGCCGCCTATTACAAGGTCCAGCTCGCCGAGCCGACCGCGCAGGAAAAGGTGATCGTGCGTGGTACCGCCTTCGTCTGCCGGGACGACAAGTGCATCGCCGCCAAGGGCCGCTCGCGCGCCGAGGTGATGTGTGGCCGCCTGCGCAAGGAAGTGGGTCCCATCGTCAGCTTCAGCGCGGACGGCACGGCCTTCACTGCCGAACAGATCGCCGCCTGCAACGCGGACTGATCGGCGATCGCGGGGCGCACCCTCTCACGCCCCGCGTCCAGGCCCCCGGCAGCGATGCCGGGGGCTTTTTCATTCCGGCAGCAAACCCGCCTCAACGAGCGCGGACTCGAGCGAGGCCGCATCGGTGAAATGATGCACCTGCCAGCCGAGCCTGCGAGCGGCGGCGATGTTGTGCTCGTTGTCGTCGATAAAGAGCATGCTTTCGCGGCGATGGCCGAAGCGCTTTTCCGCCAAGTCGAATATGGCCGAGCCGGGTTTGAGCAACTTCTCCTCGCCCGAGACCACGATGTCGCGGAAACGGCCGAAAACGGGCTGCGTCGGGCGGAAGCGAGCCCAGAAATCCGCGCCGAAATTGGTGATGGCGTAGAGCGGCACGCCTAACGCATTGAGCCGCTCGATCAGCTCGATCGTCCCTGGCACCGGCCCGGGTATCGTTTCCAGCCAGCGGGTATCGTAGGCCGCGATCTGCTTGGCATATTCGGGGAAGATCGCCTGTCGTTCGGCCACCATCTCGGCGATTGCGCGGCCCGCATCGTGCTGGCCGTGCCAGTCGATCGTGACGACGTGGTCGACGAACCACTGCGCCTCGTCCGGATCGTCGAACAGCGTGCGCAGGAAATCGACCGGCTCCCAGCGCACGATCACGCGGCCGACATCGAACACCACGGCTTCGGGCCTGTTGGTCATTTACCGGGCCTCAGACATGCAAAAGCCCCCGCTTTCGCGGAGGCTTCCGTCAGCATCCATGCCGCGAGCAGCTCGCGGCATCGCGCGTTCAGCCCTGGCGGGCCTTGAAGCGGCGATTGGTCTTGTTGATGACGTAGGTGCGGCCGCGACGGCGAATCACGCGGCAGTCGCGATGGCGGTTCTTCAGCGACTTGAGGCTGTTGCGGACTTTCATGGCTCTATCCCGAATAAAAACAGGCACCGGAGACAGTCTCCGATGCCGGAAAATCGAACTGGCACGTAGTGGGCGAATCGGGCGAAGTCAAGATTCTCCGCGGATGCCGGACAGCGTGCGTTCCCACTGCAACGCGTGCCCGATGATGGCATCCAGATCGGCATGGCGCGGCTGCCAGGGAAGCGTGGCCCTGAGGCGCGAGGGATCGGAAATCAGCTCGCCCGGATCGCCCGCGCGCCGGCCTTGCAGCCGCCGCTCGATCCGGCGGTTCGTCACCCGGTCGACCGCGTCGAGTACTTCCATCACCGAAAAGCCCCGGCCGTAACCGCAATTCATGGTCAGCGACCGGCCCGGCTCCGCCATCAGCGTCTCCAGCGCGAGGACGTGCGCTGCGGCCAGGTCGCTCACATGGATGTAATCGCGCACGCCTGTCCCGTCCCGCGTATCGAAATCCGTCCCGTACACCGCGACATGGTCCCGCTTGCCGAGCGCCGCTTCCACAGCGACCTTGATCAGGTGCGTCGCGCCGGCGGTGGACTGGCCAGTCCGCCCTTCCGGATCGGCACCCGCGACGTTGAAGTAGCGCAGCGCGCAATAGTTCAGCGCATGCGCGGCGGCGGTATCCGCCAGCATCTGCTCGGTCATCAGCTTCGACCAGCCATAGGGATTGATCGGGCGTTGCGGCGTGTCCTCCGTTACGCGCGCGACATCGGGCACTCCATAGGTCGCAGCCGTGGAACTGAAGATGAAATGGGGCACGCCCGCCGCGACTGCCGATGCCAGCAGCGCGCGGCTCTTCACCGTGTTGTTGGCGTAGTAGTCGAGCGGCTTCTCGACCGATTCGGGCACCACCACCGATCCGGCGAAGTGCATGATCGCGCCCGTCCCGCCACCCATGCCTTGCTCCGCGAAGATGCGTTGCAGCAGCGCGTCATCCGCAATGTCGCCTTGGTAGAACGGGACGCCGTCCGGCACGGCGAAGCGGAAGCCGGTCACGAGGTTGTCGATCACCGCGACGGGCCAGCCCGCATCCTTCAGGGCAAGCACGGCGTGGCTGCCGATATAGCCGGCGCCGCCGGTGACGAGGACAGGTGTGCGTTGGGTCATGACCGCCGCGCTAGCAGCACCGGATTACCGGACGGTCAACCATCATCGCTGCCCCATGCAACCAGTGCCGTTCTCGCGCGTTGAGCGTCCATGAGAAAACCAGCCATCGCCTCGCTCGTCGCGGCACTCGCGCTTTCCGCCTGTGCCGGGTCCTATACCGGCCCCGCCGAAGTGACCCGCTTCGTCGCGCAGAATCCCGTCAATGCCGGCAATCGCACCATCGCCACGGTGGTCGATCGCGATGGCGGCGACGCATCCTTCTTCGCATCGGCTTACGAAGACGCGGTCGAGGCGGAACTCAGCCAGCTCGGCTATGCCGTCAATCCGGCCGACCGGTCCGGCCAGACCGCCGAAATCCGCGTGCAGCGCTTCGGCATCGACAGCGCGGGGCGCCGGTCCCCGGTCAATGTCGGCGTCGGCGGATCGACGGGCAGCTATGGCAGCGGGCTCGGCCTCGGCATCGGGTTCAACCTGGGCGGCGGGGAACGCCCGCGCGAAGTGACCGAGCTTTCGGTCCGCATCCGCGGGGTGGGCAACGAGACTTTGTGGGAAGGCCGTGCCGAGCTGGTGACAAGCGACAATGCCGACCTTGCCGAACCGCGCGCCAATGCGCAGGCGCTGGCCGAAGCGCTGTTCCGCGGCTTTCCCGGCAAAAACGGCGAAACCATTACCGTAGACGTGAAATAAGGGGGGCGACCCGCATAATGACCGATATCGCGATCGATTGCGCATTCGACAGTGGCAATATCGAGGTTCTGGGGGTCGACGGCGCAAAGGCGCGGCTCGCGGTGCGAAAGGACAACCAGTCCGAATTCAAGCAGTGGTTCCACTTCCGCGTCTCGGGCGCGGCGGGCCGCGAGCTGGAACTGACCATCGAGCAGATGGAAGACAGTGCCTATCCGCTGGGCTGGCCCAACTACAACGCCCGCGTCAGCGAGGACCGCGAATACTGGGCTGCTGCCCCATCCAGCTACGACAAGGGCAAGGGCGCTCTCACCATCCGTTACACCCCGGCCAGCGATATCGCCTGGTTCGCCTATTTCGCGCCCTATTCGATGGAACGACACCACGACCTCGTGGCAGAAGCCGCGGCCAGTGAAGGCGTGACCTACCGGCGGCTGGGCACCTCGATCGACGGTCAGCCGATCGACTGCCTGACGCTGGGCGAAGGGGACAAGATCGTCTGGCTCTATGCGCGCCAGCATCCGGGCGAAACGCAGGCCGAATGGTGGATGGAGGGCGCGCTGGAATGCCTGACCGATCCGTCCGACCCCGTCGCCATGAGTCTGCGGGAGAAATGCACCTTCCACATCGTGCCCAATTGCAATCCGGACGGATCGCGGCGCGGCCACCTGCGCACCAACGCCATCGGCACCAATCTCAACCGCGAATGGCACGAGCCGAGCGCGGAAAAGAGTCCTGAAGTGCTGGCGATCCGCGACGCGATGGATGCGGACAAGCCCGACTTCGCGATGGACGTCCACGGGGACGAAGCGATCCCCGCCATCTTCCTCGCCGGGTTCGAAGGCATTCCCAACTGGTCGGACGAGCAGGGCGAGCATTTCTACCGCTATCAGCGGATCCTCGCGCGGCGCACGCCCGACTTCCAGATGGAAAAGGGCTATCCCAAGTCGCGCCCGGGCGAAGCCAACCTGGCGATTTCCACCAACCAGGTGGCCGACCGCTACGGCTGCCCGGCCATGACGCTGGAAATGCCGTACAAGGACAATGACGACCGGCCCGACCCGGAGCAGAACTGGTCCCCCGAACGGTGCAAGCTGCTCGGCCGCGACTGCCTCGCCGCGCTGCTGGAATGGCTGGACGAGGACTGAGCATTCACAGGGCGGACGGTCTCGAAGTATCAGATCGCCGCGTAGATAACACCGATCCCCGCCATCACTGAGAGCGGTGAAATCGCGCGTACGGCAACAATCGGAAGGCGGTCAGCCCACCAGATGGCATAGGCGGAATGCCATCGAAGCGGGATGACCAGCAATACGATCGAGGAAAGCACGATAAACCATCCGGCAATCTCGAAGATTGCCGGCATTTTCGACGCCGTAGCACGCAGGACGAGCGCCACACCCGCGAGAAGTCGCAGCCCTTGTTCGACATTGTTGATCCTACGCGTCGCGGCCGTTTGTCTGAGGGTTCGCAGCGCGGCGTGCGGGCAGCCCGCCATGAAGCCTCCTGTGACGACCAGCCACAAGCCCAAGGCCACACTGCCGAAGACCGATCGTTTCCATAAACCGCGGTATGGCATTGCTTTCGCCGGCCGCAACGGGATCGTGATCTTGACCTCAAGTAACCCAAAGGTTACATGTAACCCATGAGTTACAAAGGGTGGTCCGATGGCCGACGATTTCGAAGCAGCCGATACCTTCAGCAATTCACGGGCGGTCATGGCTCCGTTTATGGGCCTGCTGGTCCTGGTCGTGCAGCAGGGAACGCTGTTCGCCTGGGACTGGGGCGACGACTCGCTGCTGCAGATCGCCGTCTGGCTCGGCTTCGCCGTTGTCATGCTGGCACTGCTGCTGACGGGCGGCGGCTGGTTCCTCTCGAAACGCGCGCGCGAACTGGCGAATGACGAGGTGACCAGGGCGAACCGTCAGGCGGCCATCCAGATCGGGTTCGTCGTCGCGATGGTCATGTGCTTTCTGGTCTGGGCGATCTCGCCCTTCGAACCGCTGCATGCGCAACGCGCCGCCAATCTCATCGCCAGCATGACACTGGGCTGCACCTTCGTCGCATTCGGAATGGCGGAGTTGCGCACCAATGCCGGCGGAGCTTGAGAACCGTGTCCGCCTGTTCCGCGAGGACCGTGGCTGGACACAGGCGCAGCTCGCCGAGGCGATGGGTGTCAGCCGGAAGACCGTGAACACGGTCGAAAACGGCGTGTTCTCGCCTTCGGTGATCGTGGCCCTGAAGTTCGCGGAAGCTCTGGACCAGCCGGTCGAACGCCTGTTTCAACTGGTCCGGTAGGATTGCCGCGCGGAGTCGATCAGCCAAGGCTCTCCGGTCCGAAGGCGCGCGGCAGCAGTGCGGACAAAGTCGTTTCGCGCACGATGTCCGGGCCCACGCACAGCACGCGCGGGTCGGTACCGCCGAGGGCGGCAAGTTCGTGCAGCACCTGCCGACAGCGACCGCAGGGCGTGATCGGGTCCTCTCCGGGGCCGGTCACCGCGACCGCGACGAGGCCCCCGCGACGCCCCTCGCCCATCGCCTTGGCGACTGCGACGGTTTCCGCGCACAGCGCGAGGCCGTAGCTCGCATTCTCTATATTGGTGCCGGTCACCACCCGTCCGTCCGCGAACAGCAGCGCCGCGCCCACGGGAAAGCTTGAATAGGGAGACCAGGAATTACGCGCCGCCTCGCGCGCGGCGGCGATAAGGGCGGTATCGTCCATCACGTCCTCGCTCATGGCCTCGCCACCATCCATTCCACCGGTTCCTCGCTCGCCTCGCTCATCAGGTCCTCGTTCGCGGTCCACAGCACCCAGGGGCGCGTCACGTAGTCGGGTTCGAACCGCGTGCGCGTCAGCCAGAGGTTGCGGTCCATCTTGCCCGCGATGCCGAACCGCTCCTCGAAAGCGGGCGACAGCTTCAGGATCGCGTGCATCCCGGTATGCGCTTCCACCTGGTTGACCAGCGTCAGCAGTTCGCTTTCCACCGCCGCGTCGGACACCCGGTCGGCACATGCGTTTTCCGGCACGTCGAGCGCGATGACCGGGGGCAGCATGTCGCCCGCGCGCGGCACCACGGTCACGAAATTGGCCGATTGCGGATCGGCACGCAGGCACGGGTCGAACAGGTGGACCGCGCCCGCCGGGATGCCTGCCTCGCGCGCCGCTTCCAGCCGTGCACCGAAGCGCGGCACGCGCCCGTCCCCGCCATCGCTGGCGTCGATATAGGCGAAGTCCGCCCCCAGCGCATGCGCGGCGACGAAATCGATCGCGCCGTCCGATCCGCGCGCGTGGATACCCTGCTCGGGGTAAGTGCCCTCGTCCGGCGTCCAATGCTGGACGCTCCACCACAGCCAGCCTGCCCCGATGGCGCAGGCCAGCACCAGCGCGGCGAGCGAGCGCCACAGCCATTTGCGCGGTCGTGCCTTGCGTCCCATGCCCCGTAAGCCCCCGCTCAGCCCTTGATGTGGAGGACGCAGATCAGCGTGAACAGGCGGCGCGCGGTGGCGAAATCGGTTTCGATCTTTCCCTCCAGCTTTTCAAGCAGCAATTCCGCCGCCCGGTTGTGGATGCCGCGCCGTGCCATATCGATCGTCTCGATCTCCGCCGGCGTCGCCTTGCGGATCGCCTGGTAATAGGAATCGCAGATCGCGAAATATTCGCGGATCGGGCGGCGGAAACGGGCGAGGCCCAGCACCAGCGTATCGAGCGGGATGCCCGCGGTGTCGGCAATGGCCAGCACCAGCCGCCCTTCCTGGACTGAGAGTTCGAGGTGGTAGGGTCCGTTGTGCCCATTGCCGGCAGCCTTCAGCGGCTTGAAACTGTTTTCCTCGATCAGGTCGAAGATCGCCACGCGCCGTTCCTGCTCGATGTCGGCGTTGCGCCACAGGATGGTCGCTTCGTCGAGTTCGACCTTGGCGATGCGCCAATCGGGAGCGGGCTGCGCGGACATTGCCCGATTCGCTTTCGCAGATCGAAGCGGGTGCCGACAAGTGCCATCGCGCCACACCTTCGAACGATCCCCGCTATCCACAACGCGGTATCGCTCGTGACCCCTTGCCATTGCCGGGCGGGAGCGACCAATACGCCCCGATGGCCGAACAAGACCTCCTCACCCGACCTGTCGGAAACGCGCTCGCCACGACCGAGAATGGCGGCGTGCAACCGCGCGCGCTGCCTGCGAATATCGACGCGGAAGCGGCGTTCCTGGGCGCGGTGCTGATCGACAACCGGGTGACCGAGGAACTGCCGGTGGAACTGCGCCCGGCGCATTTCTTCGATCCGCTGCACCAGCGAATCTACGAGCGGATCCAGACCCTGCTGGAACGCGGCGCGGTGGTCACGCCGGTGACGCTCAAGCCGTATTTCGAGGCGGACGAGGCGCTCAAGGACGTGGGCGGGATCACCTATCTCGCCCAGCTGACCGCCGACGGGCAGGGCCTGCTCGCGTCGCGCGAACTGGCGCAGCAGATCTACGACCTGGCGCTGCTGCGCGAGCTGGTGAGCGTCGGCCGTACGCTGGTGGAAGGCGCGCTCGACACGAGCGAGGACGTCGCGCCGCTCGACCGGGTGGCGCAGGCCGAGGCGGACCTGTTCCGGGTGGCCGAAGGGGCGACCGGCGGCGACGACACGGCGAGCTTCGCCTCTGCCACGCACAAGGCGCTCGGCCTGATCGAGCTGGCGATCAATTCCGGCGGACACATTTCGGGCAAGACGACCGGCTTCAATTCGATCAACGACAAGTGCGGCGGCCTGCACAATTCGGACCTCATCATCGTCGCCGGGCGCCCGGGCATGGGCAAGTCCTCGCTTGCGACCAACATCGCGTTCAACTGCGCGGATCGGCTGCTGCGCGACCGCCGCGACGGGATCGAGGAGGAGAAATCCGCCGGTGCCGGCGTCGCCCTGTTCAGCCTGGAAATGTCGAGCGACCAGCTCGCCACGCGTATCCTGGCCGAACAGGCGGAAATCAGTTCCGAAGCGCTGCGCATGGGCAAGATCAGCCGCGACGATTTCCAGAAGCTCAGTTTCGCCAGCCAGCGGCTGGCCGAACTGCCGCTGTTCATCGACGATACGCCCGCGCTCACCATCGCCGCGCTGCGCACCCGCGCCCGGCGGCTGAAGCGCAAGCACGACATCGGCCTCATCGTGATCGACTACCTGCAGCTGTTGCAGGGTTCGGGCCGGGCGACCGACAACCGGGTGAACGAGATTTCCGAGATCAGCCGCGGCCTGAAGACGCTGGCCAAGGAACTGCAGGTCCCGGTGATCGCCCTGTCCCAGCTCAGCCGCGCGGTGGAACAGCGCGAAGACAAGCGCCCGATGCTGTCGGACCTGCGCGAATCGGGATCGATCGAGCAGGACGCCGACATGGTCTGGTTCATCTATCGCGAGGACTATTATGTCGCCGCGCGCGAGCCCAAGCGCCCGGTGGAAACGGACGACGCCAAGACGCACGAGGCACACGCGGCCTGGATGGCGGAAATGGAACGGGTCTTCGGCCTTGCCGAACTGATCGTCGCCAAGCAGCGCCACGGCGCAACCGGCAAGGTGCGCCTGCGCTTCGAACCGCGCATCACCCGCTTCAGCGACCTCGCCGAAGGCGAGATGGACGGCGGATACGACTGAGGTCTGCCGGAGGTCCGGGCCTCAGAGCCCGAGGTTCAGCCGCCGCGACACCGTGTAATCGAGCACGGACACCAGCAGCCAGCTCGCCCGCCAGCGTATCCGGTTCCACAGGGTCGCGCGCCTGGCGTGCAGCTCCGGCGTGATCGCGCGCGAGGCCTCGATCTGGTGGTCGACGAATTCGCGCATCCGGTCCGCCAGCGCCGCATCGCGGATGCGCAGCATGATTTCCAGGTTCAGGTAGAGGCTGCGCATGTCGAAATTCGCGCTGCCCACATACACCACGTCGTCCATCACGATCAGCTTGGTGTGCAGCTTGCACGGCGTGAATTCCCATATTTCCACGTCGCGCTTCAGCAGCTTGGCGTAGAGCGACCGGCTCGCCCCGATGGTGGCGTTGTTGTCGCTCTTGCCCGCCATCACCAGCCGCGCTTGGCCACGCTGCGCGATCCGGCCGATCCGTTTGAGCGAGGACTTTCGCGGCGAGAAATAGGCCATGACCATATCCAGCCGGCTCGCCTTTTCCAGGTCCTCCCGCACGCAGCGCGCCCATGTGCTGAGCCCGCCGGTAGGCCCGCCGACCAGCCACTGCGCGTCCCCGTCGGACCACTCCCAGTCGCTGACCGTGTCGCGGATCGCGCGAAAATGCGCGCCATCGTCGTCGGTCCATTCGCGCAACCGTTCGAACCAGCGGGACAGACCGTCCACCGCCGACCCTTCGATAGCGACCGCGATGTCGTTCCAGCCATTGGCGGCGGGCGGCGCGAAATAGTCGTCCGAGATGTTGAAGCCGCCGAACATGGCGCGTTGCCCGTCCGAGATCACCATCTTCTGGTGGTTGCGGATGAGGTATCGCTGGCTGACCCGGTCGCTGAACCGGTAGACCGCGGCGCCGCCCGCGCGCAGCGGGGCAAGGAATTCGTCGCTCGCTTCCGCGCCGAACCCGTCCAGGATCAGGCAGACCGCGACGCCGCGCCCCGCCGCCTCGGCCAGCGCATCGCGCAGCGCCGTGCCGATCGCGTCCTCGGCAAAGATGTAGAAACAGAGGTCGAGCGTGTTCCTTGCCGACGCGACAAGGTCCAGCAGCGCCTCGCGCCGGTCCGCTCCGCCGGGAAGGATTCGCAAGGACTGGCCCGCGGCCTCGAGCGCGAAGGGCGCGGGATCGGCATAGCCTTCGCCCCCCGGCACGGCCGAACCGGCGTCCGCGTGCATCCGCACGTCCGTATCGGACGCTTCGACTGGCCCCCTCGAATTCATCCGTACCCGCATAGGACCCTCTCGCGGAGCGGGCAAATCCTTGACTTTCGGCGGTCCGCAAGCTAGTTGCGCGTCAATCCTGAAAACCTACTTTTTTGGAGTGCCCCTATGGCGCGCGTTACCGTCGAAGATTGCGTCGACAAGATTCCCAACCGTTTCGATCTCGTCCTGCTGGCCGCCCAGCGCGCGCGGGAGATTTCGGGCGGTGCGGAAATGACCGTCGATCGCGACCGGGACAAGAACCCCGTCGTCGCCCTGCGCGAAATCGCCGAACAGACGGTGAAGCCCAAGGAACTGCACGAAGCGGTCGTCACCAACCTGCAGAAGATCCTGCCGGACGACGAGGACGATGCGGATGAAGTGGCATCGCTGAGCCAGTCGGCCGAAGCCCTGCGAATCACCGCGTCGGCCCCGACCCGCTCCACTTCCGTCGGATCCGATTACGACGGCTGATCGGGCCCGACCCCGAAGCGAATCACGAAGGCCGCCCATCCGGGCGGCCTTTTTCGTTTCGGGTCCATTCTCTTCGAGCCGATTTCTGTCCGACATCGGGGCAGCGTTCAGCCTGCGTCGATCCGCGCTTGTCTTTTGTCGTGCATCGCGCACATCCAGCGAAGGCGCGCGCGGCACGAGAGAGGCTTTCGAACACCATCATGGCGGTCATCGCGATCTACAGCGTCAAGGGCGGGGTCGGAAAGACGACCTTCGCGGTCAACCTTGCCTGGTGCTCCGCCGCGATTTCCCGCCGCACGACCCTGCTCTGGGATCTCGATGCCGCGGGCGGGGCCGGCTTCATGCTGGGGATCGACCCGAAAAAGAAGCGCAGCGCGGACGAAGTCATCGCGCGCGAAAGCGATCCGGCGAAGCTCATCAAGTCCACCGGGTACAAGGACCTGGACCTGCTGCCGGCGGACGATACGCTACGCGCGCTCGACCGCCAGTTCGACCGGCTGGGCAAGAAGAAGCAGCTTGCCAAGATCACCGGAACGCTGGGCCGGACCTACGAACGGATCATCTTCGATTGCCCGCCGGTGCTGAACGAGACGAGCGCGCAGGTGGTCCGCGCCGCCGATCTCATCATCGTGCCCCTGCCGCCCTCACCGCTGTCGTCGCGCGCGTTCGATATCGTGGTGGACGAGGTGAAGGAGCAGACCAAGAAGCACCCGCCGATCCTGCCTGTGCTGTCCATGCTAGACCTGCGCCGCAATCTCCACCGCGAGGCACGCGAGCAGAATCCGAAATGGCCCGCCATCCCGCAGGCGAGCGCGATCGAGCAATGCGCGGTGCGCCGGGAGCCGGTTGGGGCGTTCGCTCCCCGGGCCGCCGGCGCGCGCGGTTTCGCGCAATTGTGGACCGCGATCGAGCGGAAGCTGGCGAAGCTTTAATGCCCGCGGCCGGTTTCGGCCTGCAGTTCGTCGATCATGCGCGAGGCGTCCGCCTTGCTGAGGTCCGTCTTGTAATCGTCCGGCCGTCCGGCTTCCTCGCACAGCGTCTTGAGATAGCTCGCCTGCGCGCCGGTCATGCGCTCGTCGCCGGTGGTCCAGTTGTCCGGATCCTTCTGCGCGTTGGATACCGGATCGGCCTTGGGATGGTCTGTCGGGGTGGGGGCAGTCATGGGTAATCTCCTTTCCCACCGAACGTCCATGTTCTATTTCTGTTCCGGCTCGACCGCACCCCTTCCGGTTTGGTAAGGGCCGGGGTGGAGGAGACGGGGGAATGAACGATCTGCCGGATGCGTTGGGCACGGCCGCGGAAGGCGGACTGTATGCGCGCGCTGTCGATGGCCCCGCCGGCTCCCGCCCCGACGGCACGGGGCATTTCGCGGAAGGGAACTGCCTCAATTGCGGGACTGCGCTGGTCGGCAGCCATTGCCATGCCTGCGGGCAGCAGGCGCACTTGCACCGGACCATCGGTGCCTTCCTGCACGATCTCCTGCATGGCGCGCTTCATTTCGAGGGCCGGATCTGGACCACGCTGCCGATGCTGCTGCGCAAGCCCGGGGAACTGACGCGCCGCTATATCGAGGGGGAGCGGCGCCGCTTCGTGTCGCCAATGGCGCTTTTCCTGTTTTCCATCTTCCTGATGTTCGCCGTGTTCCAGGCGATCGGTTTCACCACGCCGACCACGCTGAACGGCCCTTCGCGCGAGCAGATCGGTTCGGCCATCGCGGAAGACATCGGCGAGATGGAAGAAAGGCTGGCCGGACTGGATGCCGATCTGGCCGACCCGGATACGAGCGCGGAGCGGCGCGACCGCCTGACGGAACAGCGCACGCAGATGGCAGCCGAGCTGGACGCGGCGCGCGCGGCGACTTCCAATCCCTTCATCCAGGGGATGCTGGACGGATCGGGTAATGGCAACACCGGCGGCGGGTTCACTCCCACCGGCGACACGGGCGTCGGCTTTCTCGACAAGCTCAACACCAAGTGGCGCGAGAACCCGGGGCTGATGCTCTACAAGCTGCAGGCGAACAGCTACAAGTTCAGCTGGCTGCTGATCCCGCTGTCGATCCCCTTCGTCTGGTTGCTGTTCGCGTGGAAGCGGCGCTTCCGCGCCTACGACCACGCGGTCTTCGTGACCTATTCGCTGTCCTTCATGTCGCTGCTGTTCGTCGCGGTCTCGATACTGGGGACGCTCGGGCTGGCGAGTATCTGGAGCTTCACGATACTGACCACGGTCGGATCGGCGCATCTCTACAAGCACCTGAAGCACAGTTACGGCCTGTCGCGCTTCTCCACCGTCTGGCGCTTCCTGATGCTGCTGTTCTTCATCCTCGTGATCGTGCTGTTGTTCGTGCAGATCCTGGTGGTGCTGGGCGCGTTCTAGGTCACGCGCCGCAGCGCTCGACCTGCCGCGGCACGACTTCCTCGAAACTGCACAGGGCCTGCCCGTCGGCGGCGCACACGGTCCCGCTGCCGATCGTGCTGCATTCGTAGGAGAGGCCTTGTGTGCGCGCTTCCAGCCCCTGCCCGCCGACCGTCTCCACAAGGCCGCCGCAAACCCGCTCCGCCTCTTCCAGCGCGCGGGCCTGCGCATCGGCCTGCGCCGCGGGACGCCCCGCCAGCGGACGCGCATCGCCGATCCCGGCATAGAGCGGGAGCGTCTGCGAGGTCGGCGAAAACGTCTCCCGCTCTTCCACGCTGCGCCCGTCGAGCAATGCGCGCGCCTCGTTGGCGTAAGCGCCTTCGGGATGGCGCGAGAGGAACAGGCGCAGGTCCTTGCAACTGCCCGGCTCCCGCCCATCCCATGCGGCCTGCTCCTGCGCCGAGGCCATGTCGGCAAAGCCCAGCCCCTGGTAGAGCGCGATCATGCTTTCGGTGAAGGTGAGGAAGCCGATGACGGGCAGCGCCAGCGCGGAAAAGACCACTGCGAGCTGGCGCATCAGCAGCTTGCGCGGCGCGCTCGGGGCCATCGGATCGCGCCCGGCCGCCTTGTAGCGCGCGGCCGCGATCACGTCCCGCGTGTAGCTGTCGCCGATCAGCCGTCGGCGCCACCCGCTGGGATGCGACCGCCAGCCGCTGAGGTCGTAGACGGTGCAGTCGATATCCGCCGGGACCGAGCCGCGATCGAGTTCGACCGCGATACCCTTGTTGGCGAGGCAACCGTCCCTGGCGATGGCATGAAAGGCGACGGCCTCGTCCGATCCGGACAGCGCGGCCGCGCCGAAGAAGAAGACGATCGCCCGAGCCTCCGCCGCCCGCACGCCGGTCTCCAGCCATTGCGGCGAACCGGGTTCGGCCCGGTCCCAGTAGACGTCGAGCCCGGCCTCGATCATCTCGTCCACGATCAATTCGACCCGGGCGGCATCGGCCGGCATGGACAAGGCAAGTATCATGTGTCTGGCTCCTGTTCCGGAACCTGATCGAGCGCTTCAGTCGCACTTTCCGATACACTATTTTCCGCCTCCGCCTCGGCCCGGGACTGCAGCGCGCGGTCGATCGCCGCTGCGAAACCCAGCGAATCCATCCGGTCGAAATTGTCGCGAACCTGCTCCCAGCCATGCCCTTCGGCCCCGGATTCCGCCAGTTTCGCAAGCGCCTCGCCCCGCGCAGCCCACCATTGCGGCAGGTCCGACGTGTGCCCCTCGCCCGACGCCGCCGCGTCCTCGATCACCGCCTGCGCCGTCTCCAGCGCCAGCGTGTATCCCATCACCTTGCTCTGCGCATTTCCGCGCTTTCCCTCCACTTCGCCAAAGGCGATCATCGCGCGGAAACCGATGACGTGGACCTCGTCCACTTGCGGGAAATCGCGGCCGATGGCGCTCGCCTTGATCGCGGCCTGGCCGAAATGGTTGCGCGCCGCATCGAGGTCCCCCGCCCGCACCGCGGCGCCGCCGGCCAGCAGATGCGAGCGTGCGAGCGCGAGGCGCGCGATGCCGTTCGGGTTGCAACTGCCGCTCTCGGCCGGTTCGAAGACGTCCTGCTCCTCGCGGCAGGCCGCTACGCCCAGCTCGTCCGCGGCGACGATCTCTTCTGCCAGCGGGACAAGCTTCGCAACGAACGCGTCCGCAGGCGCAAACGCTCCACCGTGCCGGTATAGCTCCGCACGGGCCGACAGCGCGCTCCACCGGATACCCTTGAGCGCAAGCGAATCCGGGAATTTCGCAGCAAGGGTGTCGAGCTCGGCCAAGGCATTTTCGAGGAAGGCCGCGGCCCCGATCGCCTCGGTTTCCGGGTCGAGGGAACTGCCCAGCGCCGTGTAAACCGCGGCGCGGGCCTGCCGGAGCGCCCCTTCGCCGGGTGCATCGGCGAGCGCCCGGTCCAGAAGAGCGCGCGCTTCCTGCAGCAACGCCAGTCCCGTCTCGCGATCGCCCGCCGCGACGGCGGCCTGCCCCTGCGCGATCAAGGCATCCTGCAGGAGCAGCAGGGTTCCCTGATCCCCGTCGGCCTGATCGTGCATCCGCCTCGCGGCATCGACAGCGGTGGCGAATGCGCGCCGGGCGAAGTCCTGATCGTCGGTCAGGATCGCGGTGCGCCCGATCGTCATCGCGGCGACAGCCAACTCGAGGTCGGTCTCACCAAGCTCCAGTGCCCGGGCCGCCGCTTCGTAGGAATCCTGCAGGCGAAGCGTACGCAGGTAGAGCTCGGCCAGCATCAGCCAGTCGCCGGACCGGGTGTCGTCGAAATCGACCACTTCCTCGTAAAGCGTGATGACCGTCGCGAGCGTCTCCTGCCCGTCATCGACCTTCTCGTAATAGAGCGCCGCCTCAGCACGCGCCTCGGCCGCGAACCGTTCCCGCCGGCTGAGTTTGCGGTCTTCCAGCATGGCCTTCGCCCGCGCCCAGGCCGATGGCGAGCCCTCGTTGAAGAGCCGCAGGACTTCCTGACCTTCCTCGGTTGCGGAAAGCTGGGCCGCATTGTCGAGCAAGCGGCGGTGCTGCGCGGCGTATTGCTGCTCCAGCGATGCCAGACGGGTAGTGAATTCTTCCTGCTGCGCGGCGTTTTCGTCCTGCAACCGGTCCAGCTGCGCCCGCAACTGCCCCGCCTGACCCGAGCTCTTGCGGACGTCGGAGTTCAGCCGCCTGATCTGGGCTTCGCGATTGCTGATCTGGCGGCGCAGTTCGAGCAGCTGGGCATCGGTCTGCCGCCGATAGGCGCGCAAGGTCTGCTCCGACTTGTAGACATAGGCTGCGGCCTGCCGCGACTGGGCCTGCGCCAGTGCGGGCGGTCCCAGCACAAGCGCGCAGAGCGCCGTCAGCAGTATCGCAATCGATCGGAAACCGGACCCGGCCAAAAAGAAAACCCTCCGTTCGCACCGTAAGGCGCGAACGGAGGGAATTTTGGATCAGAATTCGGGAGGCGCTCAGCCCCGGTGGACGATCAGGCGCCTTGCGGGGCGGTTCCGCCTTCGCCGGAGCCGCCGAAGCGCTTGCCGGCTTTCGGGATCGCGGACCCGGCTACCGGGCGCACCGTGCCCGGACCGGAAGGCTGGTCGGGCCGGTTAAGCTTGCCGTCGGCCATCAGCTGATCGATTTCCTCGCCCGTGAGCGTCTCGTATTCCAGCATCGCCTGGGCGAGCAGGTGCAGCTTGTCCTCCTGCTCCTTCAGGACTTCCCGCGCGCGGGTATGGGCATCCTCGACCAACTTCTTGATCTCCTGGTCGATCAGCTTGTTGGTTTCGGCCCCGGCCATCGTGCGCTGGGTTTGCCCCATGCCGAGATAGCCTTCTTGGCTCGCTTCATACTGTAGCGGGCCGAGCTTGTCGGACATGCCCCACTTGGTGACCATGTTGCGGGCCAGATCGGTGGCGTACTGGATGTCCGAAGACGCGCCCGAGCTTACCTTGTCATATCCGAAGATGATCTCTTCGGCGACACGGCCGCCCATCGCCACCGCGAGGTTCGCGTGCATCTTGTCCCGGTGGTAGCTGTAATTGTCCCGCTCCGGCAGGCGCATCACCATGCCGAGCGCACGACCGCGCGGGATGATTGTGGCCTTGTGGATGGGATCGGATGCCGGCTCGTTCAGGCTGACGAGGGCGTGACCGGCTTCGTGATAGGCGGTCATCTTCTTCTCGTCGTCGGTCATGACCATCGAGCGGCGTTCGCTGCCCATCATGACTTTGTCCTTGGCGTCCTCGAATTCCTGCATCGCGACGAGGCGCTTGTTCCGCCGCGCGGCCAGCAACGCAGCCTCGTTCACCAGGTTGGCGAGATCGGCACCGGAAAATCCGGGGGTTCCGCGCGCGATCGTGCGGCTGTTCACGTCGGGCGCCAGCGGCACCTTCTTCATGTGAACGCCCAGGATCTTCTCGCGCCCGTCGATGTCGGGGATCGGCACGACGACCTGGCGGTCGAAGCGGCCGGGCCGCAGCAGCGCCGGGTCGAGCACGTCGGGCCGGTTGGTGGCGGCGATGATGATGATGCCTTCATTGGCCTCGAACCCGTCCATCTCGACCAGCAGCTGGTTCAGCGTCTGCTCGCGCTCGTCGTTCGAGTTGCCGAGGCCGTGACCGCGCGACCGGCCGACCGCGTCGATTTCGTCGATGAAGACGATGCAGGGCGCGTTCTTCTTGGCCTGTTCGAACATGTCGCGCACACGGCTTGCACCGACACCGACGAACATTTCGACGAAGTCGGAGCCGGAAATGGTGAAGAACGGCACGCCCGCTTCCCCCGCGATAGCGCGGGCGAGCAGGGTCTTGCCGGTACCGGGCGAACCGACCAGCAGCGCGCCCTTGGGAATCTGTCCACCGAGCTTGGAGAAACGCGACGGGTCCTTCAGGAACTCAACGATCTCTTCCAGTTCCTCGCGCGCTTCGTCGATGCCCGCGACGTCGTCGAAGGTGACCCGGCCCTGGCGTTCGGTCAGCATCTTAGCCTTGGACTTGCCGAAGCCCATCGCGCCGCCAGCACCGCCGCCCTTCTGGACCTGGCGAAGGGCGAAGAACGCGATCCCGAGGATCAGGATGAAAGGCAGCGACTGGATCAGGATAAGGAGCAGCGGGTTCATCCGCTCCATCGGCGCGCCCGAATACTGCACGCCCTGCTCCTCGAGAAGCTTGGGCAGGTCGGAGTCGCCCTGTACCGGAACGGTCGAGAAAGCCTCTCCATTCTTGAGAGTGCCGGTAATGCGCTCCGGCCCGATCTTGACCTCTTCGACCGAACCGGCCGCAACGTCCGACCGGAACTTGGAATAAGTGACTTCCTCGGCCGCGCCCTGCCCTCCATTGGAGAACATCGTCACCAACAGGACGAGCGCCACGAAAATGCCGCCCCAGATCATCAGGCTCTTCAGCCAGGGGTTCGGACCCTGCGGTTCGTTTTCGTCGCTCATTTCTCGGCAAGTCCTTTCAGCCCGTCAATGTAAGGGCGGCCGGGTGAATGGCAAGTTGACGCCGGGGTTGCGCGAGAAGCGAATTTATCGATCGCAGCCATCGACCGCGTAGGAGCGACAGAACACTTCGACCGCGCCGGTAATCCGGTCCCTGTCGCGCTCCGGATCGATCGGCGCGCCGAAGCGCCGTTCCAGGTCGCCCATCCCCTTGCACATCGCGACGAACTGCTCCGCCGCAAGGTCCGCATCCTCGATTCTGACTTCGCCCGCCTCGTTCTTCGCTTTCAGAAACGCGGCAAACGCGGCCTTCATCTTGTGGGGACCGGCTGCGAGGAACGTCGCGCCGATGGCCGGATCCCGCTCGGTTTCGGCGGCGATCCGGCGCTCGAACTGGATCATCTTGGGCCGCGAAAGGAAAGCCGCCATGGCCTCCCCGATCGCCGTCAACCTCTCGCGCAGCGTTCCGCCGGTTTCGCCGTCGATATCGAATGCGCCGCGCATCCGGTCGCACTCCCGCTCGACCGCCGCGGTGAAAAGGCCGTCCTTGTCACCGAACTGGTTGTAGATCGTGACCTTCGAAACGCCGGCTTCCGCCGCGATCGCCTCGATCGAACTGCCGGCGAATCCATGCAAGAAAAACGACTGGGTGGCCGCCGCCAGGATGGCCGACCGCTTTTCGGCATCGATCGTCCGGCCGCCACGACGGTTTTCGGATATTGACAATCTGAACGCTCCCGTTCATTTGAACGACATCGTTCACTTATGCGCAAGTCGGCGGCGCTTGGCAAGCGTTCGCCCGCAAACGAGGCTAGGCGAAACAATGCTTTGGATCGCGATCCGAATGCTGACCGGCGACAAGCAGAAGTTCTACGGCCTGCTGTTCGGAATCGCCTTTTCCACCCTCCTCATCACGCAGCAGCTGACGATCTTCGTGAACCTGCTCGAGCGCGGGGCGAGCGGCGTTTACAACGTCTCCGATGCCCAGGTCTGGGTGATGGATCCGGTCAGCCGGACCACGGAGGTGGCTTATCCCATGCCCTCCACCGCGCTGGACAGGGTGCGCGGCGTACCGGGCGTCGAATGGGCCGTACCCCATATCCGCGCCAGCGCATCGGTGCGCACGTCCGAGGGCGACCTGGAAGGCGTCTCCGTCATCGGCGTGGACGACGCGACACTGATCGGCTTGCCCGCCCGGATGGCAGAAGGCGACGAGAATGTGCTGGCCCAGCCCGACTCGGTCATCATCGACGATGTCGGCACGACCAACATGTTCGCTGAAGGCGTCGATCCGATCGGCCAGCGGCTCGAACTGAACGACCAGCGCGCCGTCATCCGGGGTATCGCGGACTCCATTCCCAGCTTCACCAGCCAGGTCACCCTCTATACGAAATACAGCCAGGCCCTGCGATACGTGCCCGGCACGCGCAACAGGATGAGCTTCGTCCTGGCGGCTCCGTCGGACGGCCTGACCCCGGAAGCGCTCGCCCAGCGGATCGAGGAGCGGACCGGGTTGCGGGCGCGCACGCGCGACGAGTTCGCGCAGGACGGCATCGACTTCATCATCGAGAACACCGGGATACCACTCAATTTCGGGATTACCGTAGCTTTGGGATTCATCGTCGGCGTCGCGATCGTGGGGCTGACTTTCAGCCTCTTCATACGAGACAACATCCGGCAGTTCGGTGCCCTGAAGGCGATCGGCGTCACCAACGGCAAGATCCGCGGCATGGTCGCGGCGCAGGCCGCGCTCGTCGGCCTCGTGGGCTATTCGCTCGGGGTGCTGGGGACCATCGGGTTCATCGTCGCCAATTCTGGCGTCCCCACCTTCAAGGGGTTCTATATCCCCTGGCAGGTCCCGATCATCTCGTTCGTGGCAATGGTGTTGATCATCGGCATAACCGGATGGCTCGCGCTGCGAAACGTCATGAAGACCGAACCGGCGGCGGTGTTCCGATGACGCAGGAACCGACCGGCCAGCCCGCGATCGAAACGCGCGGCGTTACGCGCGACTTCACCGCGGGACAGCAGATCATCACGGTGCTGCACGGCATCGACCTGCAGGTAAAGGCGGGAGAGCTTACCTATCTCGTCGGCGAAAGCGGTTCGGGCAAGACGACGCTGATTTCCATCATGTGCGGCATATTGTGGCCGACCGAAGGCGACGTGCGCATCTTCGGCACCGATATCTACGACCTGTCGGACGACGACCTCGTCCGCTTCCGGCTGAACAATATCGGCTTCATCTTTCAGCAGTACAATCTGATCCCCGCCATCGATGCCGCATCGAATGCGGCCGTGCCGCTGATCGCGCAGGGGGTGGAACGCGCGGAGGCGACCGAACGGGCGACGGCCATGCTGGAGCGGCTCAATATCGCGGACCAGGCGAAGAAGCTCCCCAGCCAGCTTTCCGGCGGCCAGCAGCAGCGCGTCGCCATCGCGCGCGCATTGGTCCACGAACCGCGCCTTGTCGTCTGCGACGAACCCACGGCCGCACTCGATGCCAAATCCGGGCGCAGGGTGATGGACCTGCTGCGCGAAGTCGCCGTGGCCGAAGACCGGGCCTGCATCATCGTGACGCACGACAATCGGGTCTTCGACCTCGCGGACCGGATACTGGTGCTGGAAGACGGCCACATCACTCACGACGGCACGGAAATGCCGGACCACGAAGACGCCTAGGAGCTCGCTTGCCATGGGACTTTTGCCCGACAATGTCAGTTTCTCCCGCCGGGTCCTCCCGGTCATCGCGGTGTTGGGACTGGTGTTCGCCGCCGTCTTCGTGGTGTCGGGCCTGCCCGAACGCGAGATCACGCAACCGGAGAACGAGCCGCCGCGCGCCACCGGGACGCTGGCGGACGGTGCACGCGTGGCGGGTGCCGGGGTGGTCGAACCGTCGAGCGAGATCATCGATATCGGCACCGCACTGCCGGGGCTGGTGACCGACCTTCTCGTCCGACCGGGCGACTTCGTGGAGCAGGGACAGCCGCTGTTCGTGGTCGATACGAGGGCGCTGCAAGCACGCGCGGCGGAGACCCGCTCCCAGATCGGCGAAGCGCAGGCCGCCGTTGGCGAGGCGGAGGCCGCAGTGCGCGAGGCGCAGGCGGCGATCGCCGAGGCGCGCGCGGCGGAAGCGACAGCGGCGCGGCAACTGGCGCTCTACCGGGATATAGACGATCCCGCAGCGGTCAGCCGCGCCGAAGTGATCCGGGCCGAGGGCGAGGCCGCGACCGCGCGCGAACGGCGGCAGCTGGCGGAAACGCGGCTCGGTCAGGCCCACGCACGTCTCGCGCAGGCCCGCCAGCGTGTCGCGAGCGCAAGGGCACAGGCCGGCTCGACCGAAACGGAAATCGGCCGCTCCACCGTGCGCGCGCCGATGTCGGGGCAGATCCTCGCCGTCAATATCCGGCCCGGGGAGTTCGTCTCTACCGGCGGGGCCGGTGGCAACACGACGCCGTTCATCCAGATGGGCGAAACCCGCCCTCTCTACGTGCGGGTCGATATCGACGAGAACGAGGCGGGCCGGGTCGAACTCGGCAAGCCGGCGATCGTGAGCCCCCGCGGGGGCGCGGACCGGCAGGTGCGCGCCCGCTTCGTTCGCGCGGAACCACTCGTCACGCCGAAGCGATCGCTGACCAACAGCGCGTCGGAGCGAGTCGACGTACGCGTGTTGCAGGTCCTCTACGAGCTGCCGGAGAGCGACGGCCTGTTCCGGGTCGGGCAGCAGATCGACGCCTTCATCCCCGCGCGCGCCGGGAGCCGGACCAGCCAGCAGACCAGTGAGCGCGGAGAGGAATGATGCGCCGGTCTTCTGTCATTGCCCTGGCGGCAAGCCTTGCGCTTGCCGGCTGCGTCGCGGGGCCACCGCCGCGGATCGACACCGCGCCGCCGGACCTGCCGGGCGATTTCGCGCTCGCCGTCGACCCTTCAGCACAGGCGACACTGGATGCGCTGCTGCCCACGAGCGATCCCGCTTTCGCCATTCTCTCCCATGTGGCGCTTGCCGAGGGGCCGCGGCTGGCGGAGGCGGTGGCGCGGATCGATGCGGCGCGGGCGGCGGCCGACCGGGCCGGGGCGAACTGGTTGCCTTCGGTCGGTGCAGAGGCGTCCGTGACGGGGCAACGGACCAATCCGAACCAGTTCGGGGCGGCCCTGCCGCCGGGCATCGCCTTCGATACTGAGCGCGTCGCCTACGCGGCGAACCTGACGGCGAGCTGGGATCCGGACCTGTTCGGCAGGCTTCGGGCCCGGGAAAGGGCAGCATCGGCGCGCGTCGATGCCGCTGGTGCGGAGGCGGCCGCAGTGCGGGTCGCGCTGCTGTCCGAGATCGCCGCCGCGGTGGTCGACTGTCGCACTCTGGACCAGCGCGAGGCCGCGCTGCGGTCCGACCTTGCAGCGGCGCAGCGGCTGGTCGAGCTGTCCCTCAGCCGCGAGCGGGCCGGGATCGCGCCCGGTTTCGACCGCGTCCGGGCCGAAAGCGCGGCCGAGGCGAGCCTGACGCGCATTGAAGCGCTCGAAAGCGAACGGGCGCGTCTGATCGGACGGCTGGTGACGCTGACCGGCCAACCGGCGCAGACGGTGCTGGATGCGCTGGACGAGCCCGTCCCGGAAACCACCCTCCCGGCACCTCCGGCGAGCCTGCCGTCGGAACTGCTTTCGCGCCGGCCCGACGTGCAGGCCGCCGCGGCCCGTCTCGCGGCCAGCGATGCGGACCTCTATGCCACCGCGGCGCAACGCTTCCCGCAATTCAGCCTGAGCGCGGTGCTGGGCCTGCTCTCCTTCGATCTGGGCGGACTGTTCGACGAGGATGCGGTCGTGGGCTCGGCGGGCGCGGGCTTGCTGGCGCCGATCCTCGATTTCGGGCGGATCGAGGCGGAAATCGATGGCGCCGCCGCGGACAAGCGGGCGTCCTTCCAGGCGTACAGGAACGCGGTCTTCACCGCTCTGGGCGATGCGGAGACAGGCTACGGCCTGGTCGCCGCCGCCGACAGGGAACTGGCCGCCGCCACGCGGGAAGCCGCCAGTGCCGAAAGAGCCGCGAACCTTGCCGACACGCGCTTTCGCGCAGGCCTCAGCAATTTCCTCGAAGTGCTGGAAGCGCGCCGGTCCGCGGACACTTCAGGAGAGCGGGCCGCCGCTGCCAGAGGTCGGGCGCTGCGCGCGCGCATCCTCCTGTGGCAGGCGCTGGGCGGTGGCGATGCCGGCCGCGCCGGGGCGCCCGGATCGGGTCAGCCCCCTCCGCCCATCAGCGAATAGGCGAGCACGGCGATGGAACCGGTCGCCAGCGCTCCGGCCAAGACGGTCAGCAGGCCGTCACGCACCAGCATGGCAAGTCCGAAGGCGGCGATCGCCATCATCGGCGCGGAACTGGCGAAGGGTATGACTTCCAGCGGCGGGACCATGGCGCACAGGACGATGATCGCCAGCGCCTGCATGCGGACCGAGAAGCGTCCGGTCAGCCATTCCAGCCGCTTGTGGAAGACGGTGTCGATCCGCTCGGCATAGCGGTCCGCCTTGTCGGTGATCGCGGTAATCGTGTCGCTCTTCACCGTGCGCTTCTGGACGAATTGCGGGAGCCAGACGTGGTCCTTCCCCAACGCGATCTGGACCGCGATCAGCGCGATGATGGCGGCAATGACCGTGGGAACGCCGGGAATTGCGCCGGCCGGGCTCAGCTCGATCAGCGGCAGCAGCACGAGGAAGGGGCCGTAACTGCGCGATCCGAATTCATCGAGCACGTCCGCGACACTGACGCGGTCCCTGGTCTCGGCCAGATGCTCCAGCCCTTCCAGGACGTCTTCCAGGTTTTCCGGATCGTGATCCAATGCGTGCGGTCCTTGCCCGGAGTCGGCTATGCGGCAGGCGATCGTTTCAGCAGAGCGCTGCGAAGGCACCGGCACACCACCTCGTCGCGCTGGTTCAGCGCCTCGTGGGTGAAGGTGACGATGCCGGCTTCGGGCCGCGAACGGGATTCGCGCAGTTCGGTGACTTCGCTGGTCGCGCGCAGGGTATCGCCCAGGAAAACGGGCTTGGGCATGACCAGCTTGTCGTAGCCCAGATTGGCGACCAGCGTGCCGAGCGTCGTGTCGCCGACCGAGAGGCCCACCATCAGCGAGAAGGTGAAGGTGCCGTTGACGAGGATCCGGCCGAACTCGCTCGCCTTAGCCGCTTCCGCGTCCAGGTGCAGGGGCTGCGGGTTGTGGGTCATGGTCGTGAACAGGAGATTGTCGGTTTCGGTCACCGTCCGGCGGATATCGTGCTCGATCCGGTCGCCCACCTGCCATTCGTCGAAATACCTGCCGGCCATGTCATGCTCCTGATAGGGAATTTTCACAAAGGTTGCATGGGAGGCGCGCGGGGTCCAGATCGTTCCCCGCGATACCGCACCCCCGAATCCCCCCAAGAGGCTCAATGACCCATCCCGTTTCGCTCGACCGTTCAGCCATTCGCCGCGCCTACCGCGAGGAAGAGCAGGCCTGCGTCGAGACGCGACTGAAACAGGCGAGCGTCTTTTCCAAGATCCATCCCGAGACCGAAGGCCTGGCCGTCAAGCTGGTCGAAGGCGCACGCGCCGAAAAGGCGAGCGGGATCGACGCCTTCCTGCACCAGTACGGGCTGGATACCGAAGAAGGCATCGCCCTCATGTGCGTGGCCGAAGCGCTATTGCGCGTGCCGGACGGGGCGACCGCCGACGCGCTCATCCGCGACAAGATCGGCGCGATCGACTGGGGCGAGCATCTGGGCGAGAGCAGTTCGACCTTCGTCAACGCGGCCACCTTCTCGCTCATGCTGACGGGCGAGGTGCTGGAGCGGCCCGAGGAACACCAGCGCGGCATGCGCCGGACCTTCCAGAAGACGATGAACCGGCTGGGCGAGCCGGTAATCCGGCAGGCCACCACGCGGGCTATGCGCATCCTGGGCGGCCAGTTCGTCTTCGGCCGCAACATGGAAGAGGCGCTGAAGCGCGCCGCACCCGAGCGGCGCGAAGGGTGGACCCACAGCTTCGACATGCTGGGCGAAGCGGCGATGACGATGGCCGATGCGGAGCGGTACCGCGTGGCCTATTCGAACGCGATCGACCGGCTGGCGCGCGAGGCCGAGGGCACGATCGCCACGTCCCCCGGCATTTCGGTGAAGCTGTCCGCGCTCTATCCGAAATACGACATCTACCACGCCGAATCCGCCATCAAGTTCCTCGTCCCCATCGTCCGCGACTTGGCGGGCAAGGCCGCGGCGGCGAACATCCACTTCACCATCGATGCCGAGGAAGCCGAGCGGCTCGAACTCTCGCTCGACATCATTGAGGAAATCGCGGCGGACAATTCGCTGTTCGAAGGCGGCTGGAGCGGGTTCGGCATGGCGATCCAGGCGTACCAGAAGCGCGGCGTGCCGCTGTGCGAATGGATCGCGAAGTTGGCCCGCCGCCACGACCGGCGCTTCATGGTCCGGCTGGTCAAGGGCGCGTACTGGGACACGGAGATCAAGCTCAGCCAGGTTGGCGGCTTCACCGATTTCCCGGTCTTTTCCCGCAAGATCGCGACCGACGTGTCCTATCTCGCCTGCTCCGCGAAGCTGCTGGAAGCGCCCGACGCGATCTATCCCGCCTTCGCCACGCACAACGCCTATACCATTGCCGCGATCAAGACGCTGGCCGCCGACCGCCAGTTCGACGGGCCTTACGAATTCCAGCGGCTGCACGGCATGGGGGAGGATGTCTATGGCGCGCTGTCCGAGATCGAGCGCAACGACACAACGCCGGTGCGTATCTACGCCCCCGTCGGCGGTCACAAGGACCTCCTCGCCTATCTCGTCCGCCGTCTGCTGGAGAACGGCGCCAACAGCAGCTTCGTCAACCGGATGGCCGACGCGGACCTTCCCGCGGCGGAACTGGCGACCGATCCCGTGGCCGAACTGGCCGCACTGGAGCCCAAGCGCAATCCGAACATTCCGCTGCCCAAGGATATCTTCCCGAACCGCAGGAACAGCGCGGGGATCGACATTTCCGATCCGCTGGTGCGCGAACCGCTGCTGAAGCGGCTGGAAGCCCTGACGTCCAAGCGGTGGGATGCATCGCCCACTTTCAAGGCGCCCACGAGCGGGGAAATCGCCCCGATCACCAGCCCGCAGGACCTGACCCACGAAGTCGGCCTGCGCCGTGACGCGACCCAGGAAGAAGTCGAGGCGGCAATCACGCAGGCGGCCGAAATCCAGCCCGGCTGGGATCGGCTGGGAGGGGAGAAGCGCGCCCTGCTGCTGGAAGCGGCAGCCGACCTATTCGAGGAGCATACCGACGATTTCCTGTCGCTGTGCCAGCGCGAGGCGGGCAAAACGCTGCTCGACGCGATCCTGGAACTGCGCGAGGCGGTGGACTTCCTGCGCTTCTACGCCGGCGAAGCGCGGCGACAGTTCTCGGGTCCGATAATGCTGCCCGGACCGACGGGCGAGGAGAACCGGCTGTCCCTGCATGGAAGGGGCGTGTTCGCGACCATCAGCCCGTGGAACTTCCCGCTGGCGATCTTCATCGGTCCGGCCGCTGCGGCGCTGGCCGCGGGCAATACGGTCATCGCCAAGCCCGCCGAGCAGACCCCGCTGATCGCGGCCCTGGCGGTGCGCCTGTGCCACGAGGCCGGCATTCCCGAAGAAGCGTTCCAGATCCTGCCCGGTGCGGGCGAGGTCGGGCAGATGATCACGTCCGACCCGCGGGTTGCGGGCGTAGCCTTCACCGGTTCGACCGCGACGGCGCAGGCGATCAATCGCGGGCTGGCGGCGCGCGAAGGTCCGATCGCGACCTTTATCGCCGAAACCGGCGGCCAGAACGCCATGATCGTCGACAGTTCCGCCCTGCCCGAGCAGGTCACGCGGGACGTGGTCGCCAGCGCCTTCCAGAGCGCCGGCCAGCGCTGTTCGGCGCTGCGCATGCTGTACCTGCAGGACGATATCGCGGACGAGATGCTGGAGATGATCCGCGGCGCGTTCGAGATCCTGAATGTGGGCGATCCGGCCCTGTTCAAGACCGATGTCGGCCCGGTCATCGACCCCGACGCCCAGGCCGCGCTGGACCGCCACGTCGCCCGCCGGCAGCAGAACGGCCGCCCCGTCTGGCAGCACGACCTGCCGATCGACCTTTCCAAGGGCTGTTTCGTCGCGCCGACCATCATCGAACTCGACTCGATCCTCGACCTGCGACGGGAAAATTTCGGACCGGTCCTGCACGTCGCGCGCTTCAAGGCGAACCAGCTTGAGCGCGTGATCGAGGATATCAACGCGACCGAGTACGGCCTGACGCTAGGGCTGCACAGCCGCATCGACAGCGTGCGCGCATTCGTGGAAGCGCGGGCGAAGGTCGGCAATTTCTACGTCAACCGCAACCAGATCGGCGCGGTCGTGGAAAGCCAGCCCTTCGGCGGGGAAGGCATGTCCGGCACCGGCCCCAAGGCCGGCGGCCCGCACTACGTCGCGCATTTCGCGACCGAGCGCGTGGTCAGCATCGACACGACGGCGGCCGGCGGCAACGCCACCTTGCTGGCGAGCTGACGGCTTATCATGGCGGGGCAAATGGACTAGAGCGCCGTCATGCAACGGTTTCTCACGCTTCTCCTCGCGCTGGTCGCGCTCGGCTGGTCGGGCGCGGCCTCGGCCGAAGTCACGGTCCACTTCCACAGCTTCAACGGCAGCGTGCTGTGGGGCCGGTATCCGCACACCTTCGTCGTTCTCGAAGGCACGCTGGAAGACGGGACGCGGATCGACGAGAATTACGGGTTCTCCGCCCTCAAATCGAATACCGACGCGTTGCGGGGCCCGGTCAAGCAGACAATCCTGATCGAGAAGCCGAAGACGATCCGCAGCACCAACCGGCATTTCTCGGTCGAGGTGTCGGACGCCAAGTACCGCCAGATCCGCGATACGATGGTCGCGTGGCGTGACGCGCCAGGGCCCTATTACGACCTCGACAAGCGCAACTGCATCCATTTCGTCGGCACCATCGCCAAGATCGTCGGCCTGAAAGTGACTTACCCGTCGAACATGCTGCGCCGGCCGAAGAAGTGGCTGAACCACATCACAAGCCTCAATCCGCAACTGAACGCCAAGGAAATCTAGCAGGGGATAGACGCGTCGTCCGCTTGCCCGCACGCACCGGTCCGGAGAACATGGCACCATGACGATACTTTCGGACCGCTGGATTCGCGAAGCTGCCACGCAGCGCGGCATGATCGAACCCTTCGTGGAAGCGCAGCGGCGCGACGGCTGCATATCCTACGGCCTGTCGAGCTTCGGCTATGACGCGCGCGTGGCGGACGAGTTCAAGATCTTCACCAATGTCGACAATGCGGTGGTCGATCCGAAGGACTTCGCCGCGACCAGCTTCGTCGACCGCCAGACCGACATCTGCACCATCCCGCCCAACAGCTTCGCGCTCGCCCGGACGGTCGAATATTTCCGGGTGCCCGAAGATGTGCTGGTGATCTGCCTCGGCAAGAGCACCTACGCCCGGTGCGGCATCATCGTGAACGTGACGCCGCTCGAACCGGGCTGGGAAGGCCATGTGACGCTGGAGTTTTCCAACACCACCCCGCTGCCCGCGAAGATCTACGCCAACGAAGGCGCCTGCCAGTTCCTGTTCCTGCAGGGCAACGAACGGCCCGAAGTGACCTACGCGGACCGGGCGGGCAAATACATGGGCCAGCAGGGCGTCACCCTGCCGCGGTTGTAGGCGTACCGCCCAACGGCTTTGACACCGGCCGTCCGCCCCTGCATCTCTCCCCGCAAAGGAGAGCAGCCATGACCACGTCCGACCGCGAGTTCGATATCATCATCTACGGTGCCACCGGCTATACCGGGCGCCTGGTGGCGGAGCATTTCGTGCGGCGCTTCGGTTCGGCGAGCGACGGTCCGAAATGGGCGATGGGCGGACGCAACCAGGCGAAGCTGGAAGACGTGCGTACGCTGGTCGGCGCCTCTCCCGACACCCCTGTCGTGGTGGCCGACGCATCCAGCCGCGAAGCGATGGAGGCGATGTGCAAGCGCGCCCGCGTGGTCATATCGACCGTCGGCCCCTACCAGCTTTACGGAGACGAACTGGTCGCCGCCTGCGCGCGCACCGGGACCGATTACGCCGACCTGTGCGGCGAACCTGCATGGATGGCGGAGAAGATCGCCGAACTGCACGACACCGCGAAGGACAGCGGCGCGCGGATCAGCTTTTCATCGGGGTTCGATTCCATTCCGTTCGATCTGGGCGTGCTGATGCTGCAGGACCATGCGCGATCGAAGTTCGGCAAGCCGGCACCGCGCGTCAAGGGACGCGTCAGGGCCATGAAGGGCACGTTTTCCGGCGGGACGGCAGCCAGTCTTGGCGCGACGATGAAGGCGGCGGCCAAGAACCCGAAGCTGTTCGGCGTGCTCGGCAATCCTTTCGCGCTGACGCCCGGCTTCGAAGGTCCGAGCCAGCCGAACGGCATGATCCCGTCCTACGACGATGCGCTGGGCAAATGGGCGGCGCCGTTTGTCATGGCGCCGATCAACACCAAGAACGTGCACCGCACCAATTTCCTGCTCGGCTTCCCGTATGGCGAAGACTTCCGCTATGACGAGATGATGCTGACCAGCCCCGGCGATGCCGGGAAGGCAGCGGCCAACGCAGCTCTCGACATGATGAAGAACCCGTTCGGCGCCAAGCCTCCCAAGCCGGGCGAAGGCCCGACCGAGGAAGAACGCGAGAACGGCTTCTACGACGTGCTGTTCATCGGCGAATATCCGGATGGCGAGACCGTCCGATATGCGGTGAAAGGCCGTTACGATCCCGGCTACGGATCGACCAGCCGGATGCTGGGCGAAACGGGTCTGGCCCTGCTGGAAAGCGATGCCCCCGGCGGCATCGGCACGCCGGGGTCGATCCTGGGCAAGGACCTGGTCGAACGCCTGCGCGAACACGCCGAGCTGACCTTCGAACCCGAAGGCTAGCCCGGCGTATCGGCCCGGTCAGAAGCTGGTCAGCACGCTGACCTTGAAGTTGCGGCCGGGCAGCGGGACGAAGTCCTTGGTGAAGCTGGAATGGCGGCGTCCTTCGACGTCGAAGATATTGTCCGCCTTCAGCAGGATGCGAACCGTGTTGTCGCCGCGGATCGGAGTGAAAGCGAGCGAGGCGTTCACGAAGGTGAACTCGTCGGTCGTGGTCTCGAACGGCGCGATTTCGTCCTGCTCGGCGAAATACTGCACTTCGACGCGCGCATCGACCGGACCGGTCTGGGCCTCCAGCGCGCCGAGCAGGCTCAGCGGCGGGATGCGCGGCACGTTCGTGCCATCGTCCAATTCGGCTTCCACGTAGTCGCCGCGCAGGTCGGCAAGCAGGGTGAAGCCGTCCTGCTCGACCAGCGGCATGGTGATCTGCCCTTCAATCCCGAAATAGTCCGCATCGGCTTGCAGGAACTGGTAGACGGGGAGATCGTCCTCTTCCGCGCCCGTGTCCTGAAGATAGATGTAGTTGTCGAACCAGTTCTTGAAGACCGACAGCGACAGCGAGGCCGGGCCGATCCGCCCGCGCACGAAGGCTTCCGCGCCCCACGCACTTTCGGTCTGGAGGTCGGGATCGCCGATTTCGAATTGCTGGGTGGCGATATGCGGTCCATTGGAGAACAGTTCTTCCCCGCTGGGCGCACGCTCGGCGCGCGAACCGGTTACGCCGAAGCGAATACCGTCCTCGCCCGAAGGTTCGAAGACGAGCGACGCCGCGCCCGAGAACAGGTCGAAGTCGCGCCGGATACCGAGCGTGCGGGAATCGACGTCCACTGTCTCGTACCGCGCCGCGCCTTCGAGCTGCACGCCGCCAAGGTCGAGTTCCTGAAGTGCGAAGACCGAGAACTGGTCGGTCCGGTTCGGTTGTACGAAAGCTTCGGCGCCGATCGCCTCGAAATCGCGGAAATAATACTGGACGCCGATGGAACCGCCCAGATTGCCCATGGTGTTCTGGACGAGCTCCGCGCGTGCCTCGATACCCTGGACATCGAAAACGGTGCCTACTTCCTCGCCTTCGAATTCCGTGTGGGTATAGTCGCTGTACCCGACCCGGGTGCGCAACATCGAAAAGAAGCCGTCGCCAAGGTCCAGCTCGCCGCGCAAGTCGGCGCGGTACTGGCGAAGGTCGATCGAAACGCGCTCTTCGCCTTCCTCCTCGCCCGCCTCTTCTTCGGCACCCTCTTCCTCGCCGTGATGATGGCCGGCGCCGGGGCGACCGGGCACGCCGTAGAGCGTGTCGTACACTCCAAAGGAAAAGCCCAGATTGCTGTCGCCCGCGAAGAGCGTCAGGCCGGTGTTGGCAGACCAGGTTTCGGTATAGCTATTGGGCAGTATACCTTCCTGATTGGCCGCTTCGCGCAGTTCGTCCGCTTCCTCGAATTCGCCTTCCTCTTCCTCTTCGGCAGCATCGGCGAGGAGGTCGGCGCGCAGCGCGTCGGAGACCGAGAAGCCGGGTATCTCGATATCGTCCGTGTTGCGATAGGATCCGTCCACGTGGAAGACGAACATGTCGCCCAGCGGCACGTCCAGCGATCCGGCGCCGGACAGCAGGTTCCGGGCCGTGTCGGCTTCCGCCAGCACGTCGACATGGAAGGGCTCGTTCAGGCGACGCAGCGGGATGCGCTTGTCGATGATGTTGACCGCGCCTCCGATGGCCTGGCTGCCGTAGAGCAGGACCGCGGGGCCACGCAGGATTTCGACGCGTTCGGTCGTGAGCGGATCGACGGTGACGGCATGGTCGGCCGACGTGTTAGAGGCGTCGATCGCGCCAATCCCGTCGATGAGCACCCGCACGCGTTCCCCGTCGAAGCCGCGCAGAACGGGACGCGATGCGCCGGGCGAGAAGCTGGTCGCAGATACGCCGGGCTGCTTGGCAAGGACTTCGCCGATTTGGCCATCGAGTTCACGCTGCAGTTCGCGGCCCTCTACTACGGTGCTGCCCGCCAGAACGTCCAATTCGTCGACGCCGGGGGCCGTCACGACGATGACGCCCGAGGTATCAACCCGGCGATTGTGCAGGTCGTCGTCCTCGACCGTTTGTTCGGAAGACGCCGTGGTGCGATCCTGGGCCGAAGCCACGGGAGACGCCATGACGGCAGTGAAAGCGAGGAGCGAAGCACCGAAACGAAGCGGCGCGCGATAATTATGATACAACATAACGCGCGCCATACGCATCGACGGCAGCCATGCAACCCCTAACATCGCAGGCACGACGAATGTGCCTCCAACATCGACGAACGGCCTGCCCGTTTGCGCAGACGCGGCGCACGGCATCGTGCGGGACGGCGTGAACGCCGCATCGGGAGATGACCTGTCGGAAAAATGGAGCGGGCGAGGCGATTCGAACGCCCGACCCCAACCTTGGCAAGGTTGTGCTCTACCCCTGAGCTACGCCCGCTCACTGGCGCCGAACCGGATCCGCATATGCGTCTTCCGGTGGGGAAGCGGGCATCTAGCGACGGTGCGCAGATGCCGCAAGGGAAAATTCGTGGCCGCGGAACGTCTCGTCCTGTGGCCTTTCACTTCCGCCCGTAATACCCACATGGCAGGCAGACTCTAACAGCAGACTAACAGGAGCACCCCTTGGCCAGCATGGGATTGAATATCGAGGAACAGAAGGCCGTCGACCGGTTCCGCAAGGACGTGGTCGAACCGTCCATGTCGAAACTGGTGATCCTCGATTTCTGGGCCGAATGGTGCGGTCCGTGCAAGGCGCTGACGCCGGTGCTGGAAAAGGTCGCGGCCGAATATGCCGACAAGGGCGTTGTCCTGAAGAAGGTCAATGTCGACGAGGAGCAGTTCATCGCGAGCCAGTTCCAGGTGAAATCGATCCCGACCGTCTACGCCATGTTCCAGGGACAGCCAGTGGCCGACCTCACCAACGCGCGCTCCGAGAGCCAGCTGAAGCAGACGCTGGACCAGATCCTGGCACAGGTGCCCGTCGAAGGGGGCGCGGGTTCCGACGAGCAGGCCGGGCAGGATGTCTCCCAGTTCGTGGAAATGGCCGAGCAGGTGCTGGCAGAAGGCGATGCCGAGCGGGCCGCAGGGATCCTGTCGCAAGTCGTCGAAATGAAGCCGGATCATGCCGCCGCCCATGCCGGGCTGTTGCGCGCGCTGGTCGCCATGAACCGCGTTGACGAGGCGAAGGCGCATCTGGCCGCACTGCCGCAGGATGTCGCGTCCGATCCACTGGTACAACAGGCGGGCAGCGCGATCGAACTGGCCGGCACCCAAGTGGATCAGGGCGAGCTGGATGCGCTGCGCGCCGCGGCGGCCGAACGGCCGGCGGACATGGAAGCACAATATGCGTTTGCGGAAGCCGCCTTTGCCGCCGGCCAGCGCGACGACGCGGCCGATACGCTGCTATCCATGGTCGAAAGCGACCGGGAATGGAACGAGGGCGCGGCGCGCGCCAAGCTGCTGCAGATTTTCGAAGCCGTCGGGCTCGAGGATCCCTGGGTCGTCCAGACGCGGCGGCGCCTTTCGAAGATCCTGTTCGGCTGAGCGATGCCGACCCGTCTTTCCATCTTCCCCCTGACCGGCGCGATCCTGTTTCCCGGGTTGCAACTGCCGCTGCACCTGTTCGAGCCGCGCTATCGCGCGCTTGCGAGCGACGCGCTGGCCCGGGACCGGCGGATCGCGATGATCCAGCCCAAGCGGCAGGAGGAAGGCGCACCGCTGTACGAGATCGGCTGCGTCGGGCGGATCGAACAGGTCGAGGCGATGGAGGATGGGCGTTACAACCTGGTCCTCGAAGGGGAGAACCGCTTCCGGATACTGAGGGAGCTGGAAGTCACGACACCCTTCCGCCAGGTCGAAGCCGAATTGCTGGACGAGCCTGAGGAAGAGGCACTTTCCAGTGTGGAGCGGGCGGGTTTCGAACAGGAAGCGCGGCGGTTTGCGGATCTGCAGGGCTACAGCGTTGACTGGGACTCGGTCGCGCGGCTCGACGACGTCTCGCTGATCGACGGTGTCTCCCAGATCGCGCCGTTCGATCCGGCAGCCAAGCAGGCGCTGCTGGAAGCGCGCGACATCAACGCAAGGTGCGAATTGCTGGTCCAGCTGATGCAGTTCTATTCCCGGCGCGACGGCGACACCGAGATCGTGACGCTGCAGTAGCCGGCGCTAGATCCCGAAGGCCCCGCGCAGCCCGTCGATCACGTATTGGGCCGCCAGCGCGGCCAGCAGGACACCCAGCAGACGCGTGATGACCGCCTCGACCCGCGTGCCGAGCATGCGCATCAGCGGTCCCGCGGCAATCAGGGCCAGCATGGTCAGCAACAGGACCAAGGCGAGCGCTCCCAGCACCACCAGCGACTGGTCCAGCCCCTGGGCCGTGTTCATCAGCAGCATGATCGCGGCGATCGCGCCCGGCCCGGCCAGCATCGGCATGGCCATCGGGAAGACGGAAACGTCCTCGATTTCGGGATCGGCAGCGATCTTCTCCGCCCGGTCCTCGCGCCGCTGGGTGCGTTTCTCGAACACCATTTCCAAAGCGATCCAAAACAGCATGATGCCGCCTGCGATGCGGAAACTGTCGAGCTCGATATGCAGGGCGCCCAGCAGGGCTTCCCCGAAGAGCGCGAAGACCAGCAGGATGATCGCGGCGATCACGGCCGCGCGGATCGCCATAATGCGGCGCTGCGCGGAGGTCGCGCCCTTGGTCAGGCCCGCATAAATCGGAGCGCAGCCGGGCGGGTCGATGACCACGAACAGGGTTACGAAGGCCGAGATGAAGAGTTCGATCATGGCCGGACTATCGCGGGGAGCCGGTGGGCCAGCGCTGGTCGATCACGCGCTCCCACGCGCCCCCCGTCACCGCATCGACGGCGATCGCCCGTTCGCCGCTGTCGTACTGCATCCAGCGCCATGTCAGGGCACCGTCGGCCGACCGGCCGCTTCCCGTGCTTGCAGGCGCCGGGACTATGCCGTCCGGCTGTTCCGGCAGCGGATTGGCCGAACCGGGACAATCGGTCACCCGGCCCGACACCAGTTCGGGCGCGGTCACCAGGATCAGGCCTTCTTCGGCCTGCTGCGCCGGAGCCGGCTGCGGATCATCGAGTGCCATGGTGTTGTAGACCCACTCGTAATCCTCGCCGTCGTCCGATTCCCAGACCGTGACATAGGTACCGACGCGGCCCTCCCCGTCGACATAGCGTCCGCGGCTGACGGCATTGCGCGCGTCGCAGCTCATCCAGACGAGGCGCGGGTTCCACTGGATCGCCTCGGCGGGGTCGGGGCGACCGGACAGCCATGATCCCGCCTCGACCACACCGTCGGCGAGATGGATTCGGGCTGCCGAACCGGCGAATTCACGATAGGCGGTCCACTGGCCGTCCTCGCGCGCGGTGCGGGCAAAGGCGATCTCGCGCGCCACGATCTTGCTCGGCTGCGCCTTGCCGGGCGCGCTTTGCAGGACCCGGTCCACGCGTCGCTCGTATTCGCGCACCGCCGCCGAACTTGTGCAGGCCGACAGGAAGGCAAGAGCGAGAAGGGCGAGAGCGGCCTGTTTCATCATCGCTTCCTTACCCGCGCCGCCGGCATTGTCGAACCCCTGCCGGATCGAATTCTCAGAGGCCTTCCGGAACCTCGAGCCCCGCATTGCGATGCGCTGCGACCAGCGTGTTGCGCAACAGGACCGCGATGGTCATTGGACCGACACCGCCCGGGACGGGCGTGATGGCACCGGCGCGCGCGCTCGCTTCCTCGAACGCGACATCGCCGACCAACCGGCCTTTGTCCGCGCCCGTTTCCGGGGCCAGACGGTTGATCCCGACATCGATCACCGTCGCCCCGTCCTTCAACCAGTCGGCGCGGACCATTTCCGGCCGACCGACGGCGGCGACGACGATATCCGCCCGGCGCACCACGTCCGGCAGGTTCTTCGTGCGGCTGTGTGCGATGGTGACAGTTGCGTTGGCATCGAGCAGCAGCTGCGCCATCGGCTTGCCCACGATATTCGACCGGCCGATCACAACCGCTTCCAGGCCCGACAGGTCGCCCAGCCGATCCGCCAGCAGCATCATGCAGCCCAGAGGCGTGCACGGGACGAAACCGCTGCGCCCGACCGACAGCTTGCCGGCATTGATGACGTGGAAACCGTCGACGTCCTTATCGGGCGCGATCGCTTCGATAATGGCCTGCTCGTCCAGGTGACCGGGCAGCGGCAGCTGGACCAGTATCCCGTCAACGGCCTCGTCTGCGTTCAGCCGTTCGACCAGCGCGAGCAGGTCCGCTTCGCTCGTATCGGCAGGCAGGCGGTGCTCGAAGCTTTCCATGTTGGCGGCAAGCGTCGCCTTGTTCTTGCTGCGCACATAGACGTCGCTTGCCGGGTCTTCCCCGACGAGCACGACGGCCAGTCCGGCTTTGCGCCCCGCCTGCGTCTCGAACTCCGCCGCGAGCGCGCCCACGCGCTCGCGCAGCCGGGCGGCGAACGCCTTTCCGTCGATCCGCTCGGCACTCATGCGTAGGCGAGGTTCTGCAGGATGATGATGAGCGCGTTGATCCCGAGCAGCAGGATCATCGGCGAAAAGTCGATCGCGCCCGTGTCCGGCATGATCCTGCGGATCGGGTTGAGCAGCGGCGAGAGCAGCGATTCGATCGAAGTGTAGACCTGCATCAGGAACATGTTGTCCCGACCCACGACATTGAAGGCGAACAGCAGTCCGATGACGAACCAGACGATGATGATCATGCTCAGCGCCTGGGCGAGCATGGCGAGGATCTGGACGAGGGCAATCATGGGTGGGCTTGCTTTCGGTTCGAGTGTGCAGGGTTCATCTATGATGCGACGCGCGGTGTATCAACTTTCTAATACGCTGGCGATCACCCCTTGCGGATCAGCGTGCCTGCCCCGCGAGCGGTGAAGAATTCGAGCAGCATGGCATGCGGCACGCGCCCATCGAGGACGACGGCCGCCTCGCACCCCGCCTCTACTGCTTCGACGCAGGTTTCCAGCTTCGGGATCATACCGCCGGAAATGACGCCGTCCTCGCGCAGGCCGGCAATGCGTTCCGGCGTGAGGTCGGTGATCAGGTTCTTCTCACCATCCAGCACGCCTTCGACGTCGGTCAGCAAGAACAGCCGCGCCGCGCCCAGCGCCGCGGCGACCGCACCTGCCATCGTGTCGGCATTGATGTTGTAGGTGTGGCCGTCCTCCCCGGCACCGATCGGCGCCACCACCGGAATCATGCCGGCGGCGATGGACGTCAGCAGGACCCCGGGATCGACGCGCGACGGACGCCCGACGAAACCGAGATCGACTACCTGTTCGATGAGGCTGTCCGGATCGCGCACGGTCCTTTCAAGCTTTGCCGCCGTCACCAGGCCGCCATCCTTGCCTGACAGGCCGATCGCCTTGCCGCCGGCATTGGCGATCCAGCCGACCAGTTGCTTGTTGATCGCGCCCGACAGGACCATCTCCGCGATCTCGGCCGTGGCCGCATCGGTCACGCGAAGGCCGTCCACGAACTTCGTCTCCACGCCCAGCTTCTGCAGCATGGCACCGATCTGCGGTCCGCCGCCATGGACCACCACCGGGTTGATGCCGACCGCCTTCAGCAGCACGATGTCCTCGGCGAAATCGCGCGCCGCGCGCTCGTCGCCCATCGCGTGGCCACCATATTTCACCACGAAGGTGCGGCCGGCGTAGCGCTGGAAATAGGGCAGCGCCTCGATCAGCGTTTCCGCCTTGCCGATCATCGCGTCCCTGTCCGTATCCGTCATCTCGCCTGCCGCCGCGTTGTTGTCGCCGCGCCTGTAGCGGGCACGGGGAAGGTAGGAAAGGCCGCGCTTCCTTTCGCCTTGCGGCTGGTCTATCCCTGCCGGGGGTTCAAGGAGGAGACGAGGATGTCAGAGTTCGACCGCGACGGTACGCCCGGAACGCCACCGCCACCGACGCAGGGCAGTTTCGACCTCAACTATCCGACGGTCATCAGCCTTCTCTACCTGTCCAGTTTCCTCGTCGGGATCACCGGTATCATCGGCGTCGTCCTCGCCTATGTGTGGAAGAACGAACCGCACGATCCATGGATGACCTCGCACTACACCTATCACATCCGCACCTTCTGGCTCGGTCTGGTGGGCATGGTGATCGGCTTCATCCTGACGATGGTCCTGATCGGCGTGCTGGTGCTCATGGCCGTGGCGGTGTGGACCATCATTCGCACCGTGCTCGCCATGCTGAAGGCGCAGCGGCGCGAGCCGATACCCGATCCGCAGACGCTTGGTTTCTAGGGTTCGCACCATCGACCAAGGGGAGTTTCGTTCATGGCCCAACTGTTTATCAAGTACCAGCTGGCCGACGGGGTAACGCGCGAGCAATTCGAGCAATGGGTGAAGGATGCCGACCAGCCGACGATGCGCGGCATCAGCCGGATCGAAAGCTTCGAGACCTATCGCGTCACCGGCCGGCTGATCGGTGAGGGCGAGCCGAGCGTGTCCTACGTGGAGCTGTTCGACATACCCGACATGGACGGTTTCACGTCCGAAGACATGGCGGGCGAGACGGTGCAGGGCATCATGGGCGAGTTCATGCAGTTGGTGCAGGATCCCGAGTTCCTGATCGCCGAGAAGGTCTGACATGCCCCCCACCTTCACTCGTGTTGCCGTGCTGGTCCTCGCCACGCTTGCGCTGGCGGGGTGTGCCTCGTTTCCCGACACGCCGGCACTGCCGGTCACGCAGGAGCGGTTCTGGTCCGCACTGGAGAGCCATTGCGGCAACGCCTATGCCGGCGAACTGGCGAGCGGGGATGCGCGCGATGCCGACTGGCAGGGGCAGGCGATGATCGCGCACTGGGCCGATTGCGAGCCGGACCGGATTTCCATCGCACTGCATGTGGAAGACGACGACGCGCCCGGCGGCTGGAACCGAAGCCGCACCTGGGTGGTCACGCGCACCGGCGAAGGGCTGCGGCTGAAACACGACCACCGGCAGGAGGACGGGTCGGAGGACGACGTGACGCAGTATGGCGGAGACACCCTTTCCGCCGGGACCGCGCGGATCCAGGACTTCCCGGTCGACGCGTTCTCGATCGCCCTGTTCGAGCGCGAGGGGCTGGACGTGTCCACCACCAATGTCTGGCGGATGGAAGTCGACCGGGCAGACGATGCGCGGCCCCGCTTCGCCTACCAGCTGACCCGCCGCAACGATCCCACGCGCCTGTTTCGGCTCGAATTCGACGCGGGCGACCCGGTCCCGCCGCCGCCGCCCGCCTGGGGGCACGAATAGCGCGCGACATGGACCGCCGAACCGGGTTCGAAAGCCGTGACCTTAGCCGGTCGCGGCACCGCCCGTTCGCGCCCTGTCGCACTGGCCCAGATGCTGGAGCAGGGCGTTATCGTCCTGTTTTCGCTGGATTTTGACCAGCCGCCCGCGCTCCATCACCACCTTCAGCAAGCCATGCGCGAAGCGATAGGAGGCGGGCAGCCCCGTGGCCTTTGCGGAAGTCAGGTCCACACCCGCATGTGACTTTCCCAGCGCCGCGTCCCACGCCGCCGCGAACCCGGCCGCGCCCGGCCTCCGCCTGAGGCGATAGGCGCTTTCCCGCCCCATGCAGACCAGCCGCGCCGCCGTGGCCACGCAGCCCGTCTGCGCCAGGTAACCGATGAAGGCCGCCTGCCGCTGGTGCGTCCAGCCATCGGCGCGCGCCTTTACCGGCACGGGATGGAAACAGGGCAGCCGGCGCATCGCGCGCCGACCGCCGGGCGATGGAGGGTAATAGAGCTTCATCGCACAGGATGGAGCAGAAAAATCCCGTGTAGGAAAACCTATTTTTTTGCGGCTGTTCTTCCGCTCCCGTTTCATTTACTTTTCCTACCTGAATAATCCCTATGACGTGCGGGAGCGGGGATCGGAAGTTACTGGATCGGGGGAGATTTCGAATGGCGTCGGAAAACGAAATGCCGGGCGGTGACCCCGGAGAAATGCGGGATGCGGAAGATCGCCGGGGGGAAGACCGGCGCAAGGACACCAAGCCCTATACCGGCCCGGAACGCCGCAAGCACGAACGCCGCAGCGTGGAAGACCCCGACGACTGATCGATTCCCGTAATCGCCGCGGGACACGGGCGCCACCGCCGCGCCCTCACGGCGCGAGGAACACCAGCAATCCGGCCGCCGCGGCGACCTGTAGGATGGCGATGGTGTGGAGCCTGCCCGAAAAGGGCTGCTTGCGCGTCTTGTGGCGGAACAGGGCGCGTCCGGCATAGGCACCCGCCGTGCCGCCGAGCGCGGCCACCGACAGCAGTTCTACCTCCGGCGTGCGCGAGGCACCGGCGACGGCGCGCATCTTGTCGAACCCGAACATCGAGAAGGCGATGAGGTTGATGACCGCCAGGTAGAGCGCGAGCATCGCCAGCGCGAATTCGAGCATGAAGCGGGTCCGATCGCCTAGCTGCCAGCGCCCCAACCGCCATCGGCGTCGGGGTCCGAAGCGGCGGGATCGTCCGCCCAGCCCGATCCATCGGACATTTCGCTGCTGACTTCGCGGAATTCACCGCCGGTACCGGGCGCCATATCGGGGTTGCAGCCCGCGGCCATCAGGTCCTTGTGCAGCTTGTTCACGGCGACGATCGCGCCCGGTCCGACATTGGTCGCCGCCATCTCGTCGCCCGGTTCGCCGTACAGGAGGCGGTCGCGCAAATCTTCGCATTCCGGGCCCCAGCCGCCGGCGATCATCTCGTCGAGTTCCCTTTGCAGCGCCATCTGGAACAGCCCCATGGTCACTCCGCTATCGGTAAAGGCCGGAGACACCTGGCTATCGGGAGCCGGGCCGCGTTCGATGTACGGCGTGATGCGCGTGCGTTTACCGCCGTCGACCGGTTCGAACATCGCGGTCATGGTCATGGCGACCTGCGAATTGCTGGTCACGATCCATTCGATCCGGTCCGCGCCGCGCTTCGTGCGGAATACGGGCATCACCCCGCCCGCCGCGTCCGCCGTGCTGCCCGGTTCTCCCGGCAATTCGCGAATATCGAGATCCGCTAGCTCGTCCATCAGGCGCGCGGGCGACCCGTCGACCACCTTGGGGAACTGGTCCGAACAACCGGCAAGCGCCACACAGGCGACGAGTGCGACAATGACGAGACTTCTCATGCGATGGCTCCGTTGGAGTTATGCTTATCGCCGCCGGGGTTCGCAGGCGATGCCGTCGCCGTCGCCATCCATTTCGGGACGGTAGCCGGGCTGGTGGCTGTAGAGCGGCGCGCGGCCGGCGGCGCGCACGGCCTTGCAACCGGAATAGTAGACGTTGCTCGCTGCCGCCGCCCTGCCCGGACGGGGTGCGGGGCGGGCATTGCTGACGGGCACGTCGCGCGGCATGGTCGTGTCGATCGGTCCGGCCTGGTGCGCGGCATCGCTTCCGGCGCCGGGCCGCGCCTCCGCATCGCGCTGCGCCTCTTCCGGATCGAAGTCCTTCACCCAGCTATTGCCGCCGGCAGGCGCGCTATCGCCCCCGGCCAACGGATCGCCGCCATCGGCCAGTGATTGCGAGGCCGCATCGCATCCCGCGAGGGACAGCGCGGCCAGGAAAGTGAGCGGCTTGGCCGGTCGAAGACGGAACTGCATCGCCACCGTGTAGCGCAACAGGGTTTCCAACCGGTTTCCGGGCGCCTCCCCATTACGGCCTCTCCCCGCCGCGACGGGCGATTGATCGCCCGCGCGATCGGTCCTAATCCGGCAGGGCAGTGCGCGCGACACGGTGAATCTCCCTGCCGTAGCCTTGGCCTGGCCCCGGTCCGGTCATGAGCGCCATGTGAGGGACTGCGGGAGTCCTCACCGCGCACTGCACCTATCTGTTCTCCCCTCCCGCTTGCGGGAGGGGTTGGGGGTGGGCAAGACCAGCGTATGCCCGCATGGAAACCACGCGACACAACCCGTGCCCGTGCACTGCGAAACGCCGCCACCCCGGCGGAACGGCTGCTGTGGCAACACCTCGCCCGTGGCCAGACCGGCGCGAAGTTCAGCCGCCAGATGCCCGTCGGCCCGTATCATGCCGATTTCCTGTGCCGGTCGCTCCGGCTGGTGGTGGAATGCGACGGCATCAGCCATGACCGCGAACCGGACCGGGACGCGCGCCGCGACGGATGGATGCGCGCGGAAGGTTACGCTGTGCTGCGCTTTACCAATGCCCAGGTGCTGGGGAACGTGGAGGGCGTGGTCATGGCGATCCGGGCGGAGGTTGCCCGCCTGCAATCTGTAGACTGACCCACCCCCGGCCCCTCCCGCAAGCGGGAGGGGAGAAGAAAGGGCTTTACGAATCCCCCACTAACAAGCGGGAGCTGAGTGGAAGAAGCGCAATGAGTCCCCCTCCCGCCTGCGGGAGGGGTTAGGGGTGGGCTCGCAACGCCTGATGAAAAACACCCCACTTCTCAATCCCCGATTAGCGAAAAATTGACCGGGCCGGGTGCATCGGGCGGGGATGGCGAAGCTGCGTCAGATCTGGCCTGTCAGGCCCCCGCCGCGGCGGTCGGGCTGGTTTCCGTTCGCGCTGGTGGCGGCGCCGCTGGCGGTGTTCTTCGCGATCCTGCTGGCGCCGACGATCGGCGGCGGCATTCCGCAATCGCAGGCGGGATCGGGCCAGAGAGCCGGCGCATCCGCCGCGGGCGCGGCCTCGCGCGATGCGGAGCAGGCGCTGTTCGGCATCTGCACCGGCGGGGCGCGGGTGACCTGCGTGGTTGACGGCGACACCATCTGGTATCGCGGTACCAAGATCCGCATCGCCGATATCGACACGCCGGAAGTCTCCCGCCCCGGTTGCCCGCACGAGGCGATGATGGGCGACCTGGCGACGCGGCGCCTGGTGGACCTCCTCAACGAAGGCCCCTTCACGCTCGAACCCAACCCGGACGGCAGCGCAACCGACCGCTACGGCCGCGACTTGCGCGTGGTCACACGCGACGGGCGCAGCCTGGGCGATACGCTGGTGGCCGAGGGGTTGGCAGGACAATGGGGTGCGGGGGAGGTGGCGTGGTGTTGAGGCTCGCTGGGCCTTGCCCGAACCCGGAGCGATCTCTATCGGCGCGTTTCCACAACCGCAGGAGGCGACCATGACCCAGTATCACGATCACGACGCGCTCCCGTCCTTTCGAGCGGACCTCGAAGCGGCGTAAGGGCTTCCCGAGCGAAACGCGCGTTAAGCGCGGTCGCCGGACCATCAAGGGCGGACAGATCGAACTGCTCGAGAAACTCGGGCGCGAAGATCCGTGCCCGTGCGGTTCGGGGAAGAGATTTCAAGCGATGCTGCATGAAATCGGGCCGGTTTCGACGGCGCCGAGCGGCGGGACTATTGGCGGTGAGAGATAGCGTCGCGCTATCTCTCACGCGTTCAGACTCTCACTCCGCCGCGACGCTCTCCGATGCGGCGTCGCCGAACAGGCCCGGGCCGTCGTCCTGGGCGCCGTCTTCCTCGTTGGCGGCCTGGCCTGCGCCCTTGCGCTTGTCGAAGGTGCTCCAGACGTCCTGCCAGTTGCCGCGCGTCGCGCCCTTGGAATATTCGGTGGCGCGGGTTTCGAAGAAGTTGGCGTGTTCCACCCCGTTCAGCAGCGGGGCGAGCCAGGGCAGCGGGTGATCGTCGATCATGTAGATCGCCGGCAGGCCCAGCTGCTGCAGGCGCCAGTCCGCGATGTAGCGGATATACTTCTTGATTTCCTTCGCCGTCATGCCGGGGACCGGGCCGTCCTCGAAAGCGAGGTCGATGAAGGCATCTTCGAGCCGCACCGTCTTCTGGCACATGTCGAGGATGTCTTCCTTGACCGCCTTGGTCAGGCAATCGCGTTCCTTGGTGAAGGCGTGGAACAGGCGGATGATGCCTTCGCAATGCAGCGATTCGTCGCGCACCGACCAGCTGACGATCTGGCCCATGCCCTTCATCTTGTTGAAGCGCGGGAAGTTCATCAGCATGGCGAAGCTGGCGAACAGCTGCAGCCCTTCGGTGAAGCCGCCGAACATGGCCAGCGTGCGGGCGATGTCCTCGTCATTGTCGACGCCGAATTCCTGAAGGTAGTCGTGCTTGTCCTTCATCTCCTCGTATTCGAGGAACATGCCGTATTCGCTTTCCGGCATGCCGATCGTGTCGAGCAGGTGCGAATAGGCCGCGATGTGGACCGTTTCCATGTTGGAGAAGGCGGCCAGCATCATCTTGATCTCGGTCGGCTTGAACACCCGGCCGTATTTCTCGTGATAGCAGTCCTGCACTTCCACGTCGGCCTGCGTGAAGAAGCGGAATATCTGCGTCAGCAGGTTGCGCTCGTGATCGGTGAGGTTCTGCGCCCAGTCGCGGCAATCCTCGCCCAGCGGCACTTCCTCGGGCATCCAGTGGATCTGCTGCTGGCGTTTCCAGAAGTCGTAGGCCCACGGATATTCGAAGGGCTTGTAGGTCTTGCGGGCTTCGAGAAGGGGCATCGTGTACGACTCCGGCTGGCATGTCTGGCGTGACGGCCTTTTGCAAGACCTAGTGGTTCCGGGCACCGGGGACCATCGACATCTGGTATGGCGAGCCCCCCGGCGCGAACATCCCATATAGTGAATCACGCTGCCAATTCGAAGGCAAGCACAATCGATTCGGCGGGGATAAGCGGTGGACCGTTTCCTGTACGGGCGGGACGAATGGCGGGAACAGGGCGCGCGCCGCCGCCGTTCCTTTTCCGACACGCGAAAAAGGAGAGCCCCCATGGGTGAGTACGAACCGAACGACAGCCGCAACGTGACCCAGAGCGACACGAGCGCCCCGGGCGAGCCCGAGCGTACCGGCCCTCGCGAAGGCGAAACGCGCGAGCGCAGCCAGGAACGGCAGGAAGAGGAACGCCGCCGCACCGCGGGCGTGGACGGCGAGCGCACGCCCGGACCCGCCGGCGAGGCGCCGGGCGAGCAGGCCGGCTATGGCAGCGGAGAAACTGCGGACGGCGCGCGCGAGGACGACATGGCCCGGCGAACCAGCGGCGGCTCCCAAAGCCAAGGCCAGTCGCAGGGCTGACGGGCCGGTGGTCCGATCCGTGGCTGGCGAGCGCCGAGCCGTGGAACGGGCCGCCCCGCTCGGCCGTTGGAAAGACATAACCAATCAGGAAAACGCCCGGCCTTCCGGGCAGAAAGACAGACTATGTTCGAGAAGATCCGCATCAAGGAACACATGGAAATCGCCGATGCCAGCGGCCAGCATGTCGGGACCGTCGACGAGGTCGATGGCGACAACATCAAGCTGACGAAGTCGGACAGCATGGACGATATGCACCACTTCATCGCCATGAGCGATGTCGAGAAGATCGACGAAAACCGCGTCGTCCTCAAGCAGGGCGCGCGCATCCCGGAAGGGCTCGGCAACAAGGCCAGCGCTTCGTAAGGCGACACACGAAATTCGCTCCGGTCCATGGACGGGAGCAAAGAGGAACCCGGCACTGCCACATGGCGCTGCCGGGTTCTCTTGTGTGAAATCCTAAATTTCTGGAGAGGATCGTCCTAGCTTAGAAAATTCCTCCAAAGATCTGAATTGCTAGAGACGCGACGGAGGATGATGATCCTGCGAGATTTATAAGGTCCACGTAAGCGGACCTATTTTTTGTTTTTGAGCCGCCCTGAGAGATCGCCTCAATCATCTTGAGGCAGGCGTTTTTATCGGACACGGAAAGGTTCGAGGCGTTGAGAGCAGTCTCAAACTCCTCTCGAATACGACTTCGAGCTTCCGGATTCACCGAATAGTGATCATTATTATCTACAACAGCATCTGAGAGAAACAATTTCGAATTAGATGCTTTAACACCAAAATCTTCATTATCTTTGATCGTGGCGCGATTGAAAGAGGCAAATGAATTCTTGAGGATGACACCACCACCCCGATTGCCCGTGATTTTCGCACCATCAGCGATCACATAGCAACCATCTTCGATGATCATACCAACCATTCTTTATTTCCTCTACTGGCAGCTCAGGCATTCCTCGTAATCGGTCTGCTCGCCGGCAGCGGCGCTCAGTTCGATCTTGGTCGCCTCGGCCGTGTTGTCGGCTTCCACGCCGCCGGCAAAGCCTGCCCGCTGCACCGATTTCGAGCGCAGGTAGTAGAGCGACTTGATGTTCTTCTCCCACGCCTGGAAGTGGAGCATCATCAGGTCCCACTTGTCGACGTCGGCCGGGATGAAGAGGTTGAGCGACTGCGCCTGGTCGATGAAGGGCGCGCGGTCGGCCGCGAATTCGAGCAGGTAGCGCTGGTCGATCTCGAAGCTGGTCTTGAAGACCGCCTTTTCCTCCGGCGTCAGGAAGTCGAGGTGCTGGACCGACCCCCCCTTCTCCAGGATGGAGTTCCAGACATTGGTGCTGTCCTTGGACTTCTTCGCCAGCACCTTTTCCAGATAGCGGTTCTTGACCACGAAGCTGCCCGACAACGTCTTGTGGGTGTAGATGTTGGCCGGGATCGGTTCGATGCAGGCGCTGGTGCCGCCGCAGATGATGCTGATGCTGGCCGTCGGCGCGATCGCGGTCTTGCAGGAGAAGCGCTCCATCGCGCCCATTTCCTCCGCATCCGGGCACGGCCCGCGCTCCTGCGCCAGCACCATGCTCGCCTCTTCCGCCTTGGCCGCGATGTGCTTGAACATTTTCAGGTTCCACACCTTGGCCATCGTGCCTTCCAGCGGCAGGTTCTTGGCCTGCAGGAAGGAGTGGAAGCCCATCACGCCCAGCCCCACGCTGCGTTCGCGCGCAGCGGAATACTTGGCGCGCGCCATCTCGTCCGGGGCACGGTCGATATAGTCCTGCAGCACGTTGTCGAGGAAGCGCATGATGTCCTCGATGAACTGCTTGTCCGTGTTCCACTCGTCCCAGGTTTCCAGGTTGAGCGAGGACAGGCAGCACACGGCCGTGCGATCGTTGCCGAGGTGGTCGATGCCCGTCGGCAGGGTGATTTCGGAACACAGGTTGGAGGTGGAAACCTTCAGGCCCAGGTCGCGATGATGCTTGGGCATCATGCGGTTCACCGTGTCGGAAAACACGATGTAGGGCTCGCCCGTGGCAAGGCGCGTTTCGACCAGCTTCTGGAACAGGCTGCGCGCGTCCACTTCGCCGCGCACGCTGCCGTCGCGCGGGCTCTTGAGCTCGAACTTCTCGCCCGCGCGCACCGCTTCCATGAATTCGTCGGTCAGCAGCACGCCGTGGTGCAGGTTCAGCGCCTTGCGATTGAAATCGCCCGACGGTTTGCGGATTTCGAGGAATTCCTCGATTTCCGGATGGCTGACGTCGATGTAGCAGGCGGCCGATCCGCGGCGCAAGCTGCCCTGGCTGATCGCCAGCGTCAGGCTGTCCATCACGCGTACGAAGGGGATGATGCCGCTGGTCTTGCCGTTGAGGCCGACCGGTTCGCCGATGCCGCGCACATTGCCCCAGTAGGTGCCGATGCCGCCGCCCTTGGAAGCCAGCCAGACGTTCTCGTTCCAGGTGCCGACAATGCCTTCCAGGCTGTCCTCGACACTGTTGAGATAGCAGCTGATCGGCAAGCCGCGCGTGGTGCCGCCATTGGACAGCACCGGCGTCGCGGGCATGAACCAGAGCCGGGAAATGTAATCGTACAGGCGCTGCGCATGCTCCGCATCGTCGGCGTAGGAATCGGCGACGCGCGCGAACAGGTCCTGGTAAGTTTCCTTCGGCAGCAGGTATCGGTCGCGCAGCGTTTCCTTGCCGAAATCAGTCAGCTTGTCGTCACGCGAGGGATCGGTCGTGATCGTGAAGCGGCGCGGCAGCACGGTCTTGCTGTCCGGCTTGGCCGCAACGGCCGCCTTCGCCACTTCCGCCATGGCGGATGCGGTCGCGGTGGTCAGCGCATCGGTGCCTTCGTCTGTCTTTTCCATGCTCACGGCAGCCTTGTCCTGCGATCCGGCGGTGGTGCGCGCGGGTCGTTCGGTTACATCGGTATCCGGCGTTTCCACATCCATCGCTGCGTCGTCTCCAGCCTTGAAATCCATTGCATGCCCCATCCAGACCAACGGGTGCGCACACCCGGGTGTTCCACATTCGTTCGACTCGCGGGTCGTGTCCCGTCCTAGCCGAAAACGTCCTGGCACCGATGCGAAATCGCTCCCCCGCCGGTCCCCCGTTGCGCCCACAGCCCTGTCCACACCTGCGGCCCCTTTCCCGTCGCGGCATCGCCGTCGGGCGAGTGGGGCAGCTAGGTCTTGTGGTGTTCGACCTCGACCAACCCCTAGATGATGAATCAGAGCGGACTCGCACGCAAGGGGTAAATGCAACGGAAACCATCCGGCGGAGCCTGTGCACAGGGGTGGTCTAATACCCTGATACACCGCGACGCGCGGAGCGAGCTTGAGTCGACGAACGCGCAAGAGACAAAATGAAACTGTGAAGAAAAATTTGGTGATTGAATCATTTGAATCAATCGTTGAATCAGGCTGTCGCAGCGGCGCAATTTCCGTCCGGTCGGCGCCGCCGACGCAACGGGAAGAGGGGGACAAGATCCATGTTGAACTTTATCGGCGCGCTCATTGCAGGCCTGATCGTGGGCGGGCTGGCCCGGTGGTTCTATCCGGGCGAAATCGACATGAACTGGCTGGAAACGATCCTGCTCGGCGTGGGCGGATCGCTGCTCGCGGGGCTCTTCTCCAGCCGCGGCCACCAAGGTTTCCACCGGGCCGGATGCCTTGCCAGCATATTGGGCGCGATGGCGCTGATCTTCATCGGCCGGCTGATCCTGGCGGGCTAGGCAGCGCCCTTCGCATGGGCCGCGATGGCATCGGCTATCTCGTGCGTCAGGGGCTCGGGCAGGTCGTGCCCCCAGCCCGGGATTGTCTTCAGCTTCGCGCCGGGAATGATGGCGGCCGTGTCGTGCCCGCCTTCCACCGGTACCAGCGGATCGGCCTCTCCGTGCAGGACCAGCGTGGGCACGGTGATATCGCGCAGCATGGCGCTCCGGTCCCCGTCATGCAGCACCGCCGCCAGGTGCCGGGTCGGTCCCTCGGCATAGACGCTGCGACGCACATTGGCCGTCACCCGATCGCGCAGTTCGTCCTCCTCTGCCGGGTAGCCGGGGCTGCCGATGGTGCGCGCCAGCATCATGCCATGCGCGACCAGCACGTCTTCTTCGGTGCTGTCCGGCCGCTTGGTCAGCGCATCGAGCGCTTCCTTGCGCGCCGCGGGCAGCTTCGGATTGCCGGTGGTCGAGAAGATCGAGGTGAGCGAAAGGCATCGACCGGGATATTTTGCCGCGATGTGCTGCGCGATCATGCCGCCCATGCTGCCGCCCACGATATGCGCCCGCTCGATCCCCAGCGCATCCAGCAGGCCCACCCCGTCCGCGGCCATGTCCGCCATGGTGTATGGCACCTTGGGCCGCAGGCCGATCTTTCCGAGGAGGACCTGCTTCACGGGTGACGGCGGCCTGTGGCCGGTGAACTTCTGGCTGAGGCCGACATCGCGATTGTCGTATCGGATGACCCGGAAGCCGTGCGCAACCAGCGCATCGACCAGCGCCATCGGCCACAGCGTCAGCTGCGCCCCGAAGCCCATGATGAGCAGCATCGCCGGATCGGCGGGATCGCCGTATTCCTCGTATTCCAGCTCGATATCGTTGGCGGTGGTCCGGGGCATCGCAGTCTCCTTCAGGGGACGAGCACGGTATCCTTCGCGACCGGATCGGTCGCGGGATGGTCGAGCGTGTAATGCAGTCCGCGGCTCTCGTGCCGGCGCAGGGCGCTCTGCACGATGAGGTCCGCCGCCTGCAACAGGTTGCGCAATTCGATCAGGTCGGTCGTGACGCGGAAGCTGCCGTAGTAATCCTCGACCTCCGCCTTCAGCAGCCGGATGCGGTTGGCGGCCCGCTCCAGCCGCTTGGTGGTGCGCACAATGCCGACATAGTTCCACATGAAACGGCGGATTTCCGTCCAGTTCTGCTTGATGACGACTTCCTCGTCCGAATCGGTCACGCGGCTTTCGTCCCATTCGCGGATCGCGGGCGGCTCGGGCAGGTCGTCCCAGCCGTCGAGGATGTCGTTCGCAGCCGCCTCGCCGAAGACGAAGCATTCGAGCAGGCTGTTCGATGCCAGCCGGTTCGCGCCGTGCAGGCCGCTTTCGGTGCATTCGCCCGCCGCCCACAGGCCCGGCAGGTCGGTGCGCGCATCGAGACCGACGATCACGCCGCCGCAAGTGTAATGCTGCGCCGGGACGACCGGGATCGGCTGGGTGGTCATGTCGATCCCCAGGCCGGACAGCTTCTCGTCGATCGTGGGGAAATGCTCGCGCACGAATTCGGGGGGCTGGTGACTGATGTCGAGATGGACGCAGTCGAGACCGAAACGCTTGATCTCCGCATCGATCGCGCGGGCGACGACATCGCGCGGGGCGAGTTCCATTCGCTCCGGATCGTAGAATTCCATGAACCGCTTGCCGGTGCGCGGGTTGATCAGCCGCCCGCCTTCCCCGCGCACAGCCTCCGTGATGAGGAAGTTCTTGACGTCCAAATTGTAGAGGCAGGTCGGGTGGAACTGCATCATCTCCATGTTGGAGACCCGCGCACCCGCCCGCCATGCCATGGCGATGCCGTCGCCGGTCGCGCCGCGCGGGGCCGTGCTGAACTGGTAGACGCGGCCTGCCCCGCCTGCCGCCAGAACGGTGGCGCGCGCGACATGGGCTTCCACCCGGCCGGTTTCCTCGTCGAGCGCATAGGCGCCCCAGACGTGACCGTCGCCCGAATAGGTCCGGCCATGGCGCCCGGTAATCAGGTCGATGCAGCTGCGCCCGGGCAGCAGGGTGATGTTGGGGTTGGCCTTGGCGGCGTTCAGCAACGCTTCCTGCACCGCCCAGCCGGTCGCATCGTTGACATGCACGATGCGGCGATGACTGTGCCCGCCCTCGCGCGTGAGATGCAGGTCGCCCGCCTCCCGGTTGAACGGGACGCCGAGCTTAGAGAGCCGATCGATGGAGTCGGGAGCCCGCTCGATCACAAATTCGACCGTCTCCCGGTCGTTGAGCCCGGCGCCCGCGATCATCGTGTCGCGCACGTGGTTCTCGAACGTGTCGCCTGCATCCAGCACGGCGGCGATCCCGCCTTGCGCCCAAGCAGTGGACCCGCCGGTGAGCGATCCCTTCGCCAGCACCAGCACGCGCCGGTGCTCCGCCAGCGCCAGTGCGGCCGTCAGTCCGGCCGCGCCGGACCCGATCACCAGTACGTCGTGGGACATAGACAGGGTCACGCTTCGCTCCGTTTGCAGGGAGGGGGTGTTTGTGTCAGTTCGAAGACGAGGTCAAACTGACGAACACGTCCTCCAGATCCGCCTCCCGGGTGGTCACGTCTTCCACTTCCAGCCCCTGATCCTGGAGGCGCGCGAGGACCTGGCCCGCCGTGACGCGGTCCTTGTCGTAGGTCACTTCGATGGTCCGGGGGCCGTCGAGCTCCGACTTGACGAAGTCCGGGTCGGACGGCGGTCCGGTCAGGTCGTGGCCCACCGTCACCCGCACGATCTTCTCGCGCGCCATTTCCACCAGTTCACGGGTCGGCTTTAGCGCGATCAGTTCGCCGTGGTTGATGATGGCGATGCGGTCGCACAGCTGCTCCGCCTCTTCCAGGTAGTGCGTCGTCAGCACCACGGTCACGCCCTGATCGTTCAGTTCGCCCACGAGTTCCCAGAGCTGGCGACGCAGTTCGACATCGACGCCCGCGGTCGGCTCGTCCAGCACCAGGATCGGCGGCGAATGGACCATCGCCTTCGCGATCAGGAGGCGCCGCTTCATGCCGCCCGAAAGCGTGCGGGCATAGGCGTCGCGCTTGTCCCAGAGGCGCACCGCCTTCAGCAATTCCTCGCTGCGCCGCTCGGCCTTCGGAATGCCGTAGAACCCGGCCTGGTTCTCAAGCACCTCGAAGGGCGTGAAGAAGGGGTCGAACACGATCTCCTGCGGCACGATCCCGATCGCGCGCTTCGCGTTCCGGCGGTGCTCGTCGATATCGAAGCCCCAGATCTCGGCGCTTCCGCCGGTCTTGGTGACCAGCCCTGCAAGGATGTTGATGAGAGTGGACTTGCCAGCGCCGTTCGGCCCCAGCAGACCGAAAACGCCGCCTTCGGGCACGTCGAAGCTCACGCCCTTCAGCGCCAGCTTGCCCTGGCCGCCCTTGTCCCCGGCATAGCGTTTGACGAGGTTGTCGATGCGGATGGCGGGTGGCGGGCTCATGACGCGCCACGTAAGGACGCAGGCCGCCCGGCGCAAACCCTGCTTGCATCGTCACGGACGACAATTTATCGCGCCGGCCATGAGCATAGCCCCGCCCGAGATCGTGAAAGTGGATACCCGCCGCGTCTGGTGCGACGGCGCCAGCGACATCCGGGGCGGGCCGAACTACCGCCCGGCGGCGCTCGGCCATCCGAAAATCTATCTCAACATCGACGAGCACGGCTATGTCGATTGCGGGTATTGCGATCGGCGCTTCGTGCTGATCGACGGGCCGGCCGACGGTGCCGACCAGTCCGCACTGCCCGACATTTCCGAAGGCGGCGATCCGGGCCACCGTTGAATCGGACCCACGCCGACACTTTCGGCAACCATTGCGGCGCTCAGGCGTAATTCATTTACGTCGTGTAGGATTGCGCCATGAAAAGAATCGCCACTCTCGCCTTCGTTTCCGCTCTCGCCTCCGCCACCGGCGCCACTGCGCAGGATGACGACAAGCGCAATGCGAAGGGCGAAGCCGAACTCGCCAAGATCCTCGAGGACCGCGTCGCGGGCGAACCGCAGCGCTGCCTTGCCGAAACGAAGCGTCGCAACCTGGAGATCGTCGACGGCACGGCGATCGTCTGGCGCGACGGCGACACGATCTGGGTCAACCGGACCCGTTCGCCCCAGTTCCTCGACGATTTCGATCTGCCGGTCTTCAAGATTTTCGGTAACGATCTGTGCCGTCTCGACCAGGTCGAGATGCGCGACAGGACCGGCGGAGTACCCGGGCCGGTGATCGGTCTGGCCGATTTCGTTCCATACCGAACGGTTGATTCCGACACAGGAGCCTAAGCATGTCCACTTTCAAATTTCTCGCCGGAGCCACGCTTGCCATGGCAGTCGGCCTCGCCGCGCCGGCAGTGACCGCCGATGACGCGAAAGCGACCAAGGGCCAGGAAAAACTTGCCAGAATGCTGGAAGGCAAGGTGGCCGGGGAACCGGTCGGCTGCATCAACAACACGCGCGGTCTCGACCTGACCGTGATCGACGAGACCGCCCTGGTCTACAAGCGCGGCAGCACGCTGTACGTGAATTACACGACCGATCCGGAAGACATCGACGACGATGACGTGCTGGTCCTGCGTACCACCATCGGCAGCCTGTGCAGCACGGACGTGCTGACCACGCGCGACCGGGCGGGCGGTTTCTTCACCGGCAACCTGTTCCTGGAGGAATTCATTCCGTACCGTCCTGCCGAGCGCTGACGAACCTTGGCGCTCGCGGCGCGTCCCTGGGCGGCAGAACTGCTTCATGTCTGGTTTCGCGTGCTGCGCCCGTCCGACTGGTTCGGATCGAGCGATGCGGTCGACAGGCTCCTTGCCGAACGTTTCGCGGATGACCTCGACCGATTGGGCTCATGCGGCGCGGAGGATTTCCTGGACGATCCCGGCACCGCGCGCGCGGCCATCCTCCTTTTCGACCAGGTCCCGCGCAATCTCTTTCGTGACGATCAGCGTGCCTTTGCTTACGATCCGCTCGCCCGGGCGCTAACCCATGGCGTCCTGAGGCGCGCATGGCATCGGGGGCTGGACGGTCCCGGCCGCCAGTTCATCGCCATGCCGCTGATGCACAGCGAAGATATTGCGGACCAGCTTCTGGCCCTGCGCTTCTTCGCGCAGGAAGGCCTGCATGAAGCATTGCGTTTCTCCCGCGCACACTACCGGATGATCGCGCGCTTCGGCCGATTCCCGCACCGGAACGCGACGCTGGGGCGAACCAGCACGCTGGCTGAAAAGCGGGCGATCGAGGCGGGATTCGCCTGGTAGGAAACCGAGCACCTCTTCCGCCGTTCACAGCGGCAGGAGACGCCCTTGCCCGAACTGCCCGAATCAGACGCCATGCGTCTCGTCATCGAACGCGAATGCCTCCATCGCACGATCGAAACGGTCGAACTCGGCGACGATACCGAATATATCGATCTGCCCGGCGCCAATGCGCGCCAGCGCCTCGTAGGCCGGCAATTCACCGAGACGGGGCGGCACGGGAAGTTCATTTTCGCAGGGTCTAAGACCGGACCGTGGATGGCGGTGCATCTCGGCATGACCGGGAGCCTCATCGCTTTCGACCATCCCGACGATCCGCCCGACTATACCAAGTTCCTGATCCGGTTCGAAGGCGACCGGCGGCTGGCCTTCCGGTGTCCGCGCAAGCTGGGCCGCGTCGAAATCTTCGACGATCCGGACGCATTCGTCGCCGAGGGCGGTTACGGCCCTGATGCCCTTTCGATCGACCGCGCGACCTTTCGCGAAGTCGTCGGCAGCACGAACGGCGCGATCAAGTCGGCCCTGATGAGCCAGAAGAAAGTCGCGGGGATCGGCAACCTTTGGTCGGACGAAATCGACTATCGCATGGGCCTCGACCCGGAACGCACGGCAAGCGCCCTGTCGGACGACTGTCTAGACCGGATGTACGATGCGATGGGCGACGTACTGTGCGCGATCATGGAGACCGAGGCGACCTATTCGAAACTCCCGGAGGACTGGCTGGTGCGCAATCGCAAGGCGGGCAAGACCTGTCCGGAATGCGGCGGGACGATTGCGAAGAAGACGGTCGGCGGTCGGACTGCCTACTGGTGCCCGGACCACCAGACCTGACGGATCGGCTCAGGCAGCCTCTGCCATACCATTCATCCGCGCGAGTATGACCTCGGCCTCTCTCATAATCCTGTCGATGAGGTCCTGGCAGGACGGGATGTCGTCGATCAGCCCGGCAACCATGCCGCAACTCCACGCGCCTGCGTCCATGTCGCCTTCCATCATGATGCGCGGATAGACGCCTGCGACTTCGGGCAGGATATCCTGAATGGTCAGGTCCTCACCCAGTTCGCGCTCCTTTTCCAGCAGGCGTTCAACCGCTTTGTTGGTCATCACGCGCTCCGTATTACGCAGCGGCCGCATCACCAGCCGCGTGTCCAGCTCGCTCGCCGCGACGATGGCCTTTTTCACGTTTTCGTGAACCGGCGCTTCCTTCGTCGCGATGAAGCGGGTGCCCATGTTTATGCCGGCGGCCCCCATGGCGAGGCTGGCAACGAGGCTGCGCCCGTCCGCCATTCCGCCGCTGGACACGAACGGTATCTCGAGCTCGTCCGCGGCGCGCGGCAGCAGGATGAAATTGGGAACATCGTCTTCCCCGGGATGGCCGCCGCATTCGAAGCCGTCCACGCTGACGGCATCGCATCCGATGCTCTGCGCTTTCAGCGCGTGGCGCACGCTGGTGCATTTGTGGATGACCTTGATCCCCGCGTCCTTCAGCGCTGGCAGGACTTCCTGCGGATTGCGCCCGGCCGTCTCCACCACCGGGATCCCGGCATCGATGATGACCTTCACCAGTCCAGGATAGTCCGGCGGCGTCAGGCTGGGGAGGAAGGTCAGGTTCACGCCGAACGGCTTGTCCGTCATGTCCTTGCAGCGCGCGATTTCGTCCGCCAGCTTCTCCGGCGTGCCTTGCGTTAGCCCGGTGATGATCCCTAGCCCGCCGGCGTTCGATACCGCAGCCGCCATTTCCGCGAAGCCGACATAGTGCATCCCTCCCTGGATGATCGGGTGGCGGATGCCGAACATTTCGGTGATGGCGGTCTTCATGGCTATGCCTCCTGTGTCTCGTCCTGATGTGCCGCATACCACTCGCACATATCGCTGACGGGACAAGTCTCGCACTGCGGTGCGCGGGCCTTGCAGACGCGCTTGCCGAACTGGATCAGCCAGAAATGGCCATCCGCCAGCGCCCAGCCGGGTGCGCGATCTTCCAGTTGCTGCGCGGTCCGGTCGGCGGTTTTCGCGTGCGTCAGTCCGATGCGGTTGCAGACACGGTGCACATGCGTGTCCACCGCGATGACGTCCTTACCGAAGGTGAAGCTCATCACGATGTCCGCACATTTGCGACCGATCCCGGGCAGCGAAAGCAATCCCTCGCGCGTATCGGGCACCGTCCCGCCATGTTCGGCCAGCAAGGTTTCGCAGAAGCGGCGAATGGACCGCGTCTTGTTGTTGTAAAGCCCGCACGGCTTGATAGCCGCCGCGATCGTCGTATCGTCGAGTTCCAGTATCCCTTCGGGCGTCGTCGCCAGCGCGAACAGGGCGTCCGCGGCCTTCGCGGTGTTACGGTCCAGCGACTGTGCGCTCAGCATGCAGGAGATGCAGCTTCGAAAGGCATCGGGCTGGCCCTTGGGACCCTTGGCATTGCGCGTGCGGCCGGGCATCGCCTCGCGCAGCCGCTCGAACACGGTCTCGACCTGTTTCTCATCCAGCATGGACTTAGGAACGAGCCCGAAGCCGGTCGGTTGCCAGTGCGGAGCTTCAGGAGAACCGGACATGGCGGCAAATCCGCACGGATACACGTTCAATCACACCATGCTGCGGGTGAAGGACCCCGCGAAGAGCCTCGAGTTCTATTGCGACGTCCTCGGGATGACACTGCTGCGCAAGAGCGATGTCGAAGCGGGCGAGTTCTCGCTCTACTTCCTCGGTTTCACCGATGACGAGGACGAGGTGCCGAAGGACGAGAAGGCCGCGGCGGAATACGTTTTCTCCCGCCAGGGTGTCCTCGAACTCACGCACAACTGGGGTACGGAGGACGAGGACGGTCCCGTCTATCACGACGGGAATGCCGAGCCGCAGGGCTTCGGCCATATCGCGCTCGACTTGCCCGATCTTGAAGAAGCCGTGGCGCATTTCGACCGGCTCGGCGTCGAATTCCAGAAGCGTCCGGAAGACGGGAAGATGCGGCATATCGCCTTCATCAAGGACCCGGACGGCTACTGGATCGAGATCCTGAGCGCGAAGGCGATGGCGGGCGGCTAGTCCGCCATCCGGCGGCCGGTATCGCACAGGGACTGCGCGGGACACCCCGCGCATTCGGGCGCGGCCGGCCGGCAATATGTCTGCCCGACCTTCTTCATCAGCAGGTGATGTTCGTCATACTCCGCGGCCGTCCATTCGGCCGGCAGGACGGGTTCGAGCGCGGTGTACGCACGCTTCGTGTCGGCGCGCGGCGGGACGATACCCATGCGGCGCAATATCCGGAGGTGATGACTGTCCAGCACCATCGCCTTCCGATTGAGCGTGGAGGCGTTGACGACACCGGCGGCGATCTTTCGCCCGATTCCGGGCAGGTCTTCGAGCCAGCGCATGGCCGCATGGGTGTCGAGATCCTCGAGGTGCGCAAGATCGACCGCCCCTCGCTCGACGAAGATTGCCTGCAATGCCGCTTTCAGTCGCTCCGCTGCGACGTTGGGGTAGGTCTGCGTGGCGAGTTCCGCCTGCAGTTCGTCCAGCGATGCGGCGGCCACCGCCTCCCAGCTTCCAAAACGGGACACCAATCTGTCGGTGGCGGCGTTGGACACTTCCGACTTCGTCCGCGCCCCGATCACCCCCTGCACCAGGACCCATTCCGGCTCCCGCCACTCCGCCGCCGCGCGCTCGATCCTCCCGAAACGTTGGACCAGGAGTGGCTGGAGGCGGCGTAGGCGCTCCGTTCGCGGGTCCGGACCGAGGGGTAGTTCCATCGTTCTAAAGAACGCTACCCTCGATCACTCCCATTCGATCGTGCCCGGCGGCTTCGATGTGTAGTCGTACACGACCCGGTTGATACCCTTGACCTCGTTGACGATGCGGGTGGCGCATTGTGTCAGGAATTCGGAGGGGAAGGGATAGACGTCTGCGGTCATGCCGTCGGTGCTGGTCACGGCGCGCAGTGCGCACACGCTGTCATAGGTGCGGCCATCGCCCATCACGCCCACGGTCTTGACCGGTAGCAGGACCGCGAAGGCCTGCCAGATCGCGTCGTAGAGGCCGGCCTTGCGGATTTCGTCGAGGTAGATCGCATCCGCCTTGCGCAGGATATCGCACCGCTCTTTCGTCACTTCGCCGGGAATACGGATCGCGAGGCCGGGGCCGGGGAACGGGTGGCGACCGACGAACATGTCGGGCAGGCCGAGTTCGCGGCCAAGGTCGCGCACCTCGTCCTTGAACAGTTCGCGCAAGGGCTCGACCAGCTTCATGTTCATCCGTTCCGGCAGCCCGCCCACATTGTGGTGGCTCTTGATCGTGACGCTCGGCCCGCCGGTGAAGGACACGCTTTCGATCACGTCGGGATAAAGCGTTCCCTGCGCGAGGAAGTCCGCCCCGCCGATCCTGTTCGCTTCTTCCTCGAACACGTCGATGAAGGTCTTGCCGATGAACTTGCGCTTCTTCTCCGGGTCGGTCTCGCCCGCGAGGCCGGCCATGAAGCGCTCCTCTGCGTCCACCACGACCAGCGGGATGTTGTAATGGTCGCGGAACGTCGTCTCGACCTGCTCCCGCTCGCCCAGCCGCAGAAGGCCGTGATCGACGAAAACGCAGGTCAACTGCTCGCCGATCGCCTCGTGGATCAGCACCGCGGCGACCGAGGAATCGACCCCGCCGCTAAGACCGCAGATGACCTTGGCATCACCCACCTGCTCGCGGATCTCGGCGATCTTCGTGGCGCGGTATTCCGCCATGGTCCAGTCGCCCGAAAGCCCGCAGACATGGCGCGCGAAGTTCGCCAGCAGCTTGGCGCCGTCCGGCGTGTGGAACACTTCCGGATGGAACTGCGTGCCGTAATAGCGACGCTCGTCATCGGCAATGAGAGCAAAGGGCGCGCCATCGCTGGTGGCGACGATCCGGAAACCTTCGGCGAACTGCGTCACCTTGTCGCCGTGGCTCATCCAGACTTGGTGCCGTTCGCCGACCTGCCACAGGCCTTCGAACAGGACGCAGGGCTCGGTCACGGTCAGGAAAGCGCGGCCGAATTCCCCGCCTTCCCCGGTTTCGTGCCCGGGTTTCACTTCCCCGCCCAGCTGCGCCGTCATCACCTGCTGGCCATAGCAGATGCCCAGGATCGGAAGCCCCGAATCGAACAGGATCTGCGGCGCCCGCGGGCTGCCCTCGTCCGGCACGCTGGCGGGAGAGCCCGACAGGATGATCCCCTTGGGCTGCATCCGCTCGAAAGCCTCTTCGACCGCACTGAACGGAGCAATTTCCGAATAGACGCCGGCCTCGCGAATGCGGCGGGCGATAAGCTGGGTAACCTGGCTGCCGAAGTCGACGATCAGGATGGAATCGGGGAGATGTTCGGACTGCATGGGGGAAGCGTGTGGCTTGCGTCGCGCCCCCTGTCCAGCATCGGGCCAGCATCGGGGGCGCCAGTCGCCAAGTCAGGCAGCCCATGTTGCATAATAATCATCAAAAATCGATGTTTTCGCATTTGTGTGCGATCCGACGCAAGACTAAATGGGGCTCAAGCCGGGCGGCGACCCTCTCTCCTCTCCCCGCCGCCCGGCATCAAGGCCCAGCGTGACCCCCAATGAGCGCGGCGCCTTTCCATCCCCGATCGGGCCCTTGCGAGTGGCCGCCGGGTCGACGGTAAATCGCGAGACGCGGCCGCCCTCTCCTCCCCCCTCCCCCCGAGTTGCCGGCTGCGTCTCGCACTTACCGCGCACTTCTCTCTCCCTTTGTTCGCCAGTTCACAGGTTGGCGAAACAGTGGCGATCCCTCGGCTTCCGCATCCTGGACGGCCCCGGCGCAGCCCCTCGGGGATAAGGCGCGCGGACCCCGTCCGCCGATTTGGGATTCTGCGCGCAAAACACTATATGATGGGCATGGACGAACTCACCCCGAACGACGGCGCAAAGCCGCGCAATACCAATGGTTACGGCGCAGACAGCATCAAGGTGCTCAAGGGCCTCGACGCGGTCCGCAAGCGGCCGGGCATGTATATCGGCGACACCGACGACGGATCGGGCCTGCACCACATGGTCTTCGAAGTGTCCGACAACGCCATCGACGAGGCGCTGGCCGGGCACTGCGACCTCGTCCTGATCGAGCTCAACCCCGACGGCAGCGTATCGGTCGAGGACAACGGCCGCGGCATCCCGGTGGACATGCACAAGGAAGAAGGCGTGTCCGCCGCCGAGGTCATCATGACCCAGCTTCACGCCGGCGGGAAGTTCGAGAATACCAGCGACGACAACGCCTACAAGGTGTCGGGCGGCCTTCACGGCGTGGGCGTTTCGGTCGTCAACGCGCTGTCCGAGTGGCTGGAACTGACCATCTGGCGCGACGGCAAGGAGCACTGGATGCGGTTCGAACACGGCGATGCCGTGGAGAGCCTGCGAGTGACCGGCGACGCCCCGCCCGTCGAAAGCAACGGGGACGAGAACGGCCTGAAGAAAGGCACGAGAGTCACCTTCAAGGCGAGCGAAGAGACCTTCAAGAACGTCATCGAGTTCGATTTCGACAAGCTCGAACATCGCTATCGCGAACTGGCCTTCCTCAATTCCGGCGTGCGGATCCTGCTGCGCGACAAGCGGCACGAGGAGGTGCGCCAGCACGACCTGTATTACGAAGGCGGCATCGCGGCCTTCGTCAAATGGCTGGACCGCAACAAGCAGGCGCTGGTCGCCGAACCGATTTCCGTGAATGCGGAAAAGGACGGCATCGGCATCGACGTGGCTCTTGAATGGAACGATTCCTACTACGAGAACGTGCTGTGCTTCACCAACAACATCCCGCAGCGCGACGGGGGCACGCACCTCGCGGCGTTCCGGTCGGCCCTGACTCGCACGCTGAACGGCTACGCCGACCGCGAAGGCCTTCTCAAGAAGGAAAAGGTCAGCCTGTCGGGCGAGGACATGCGCGAAGGACTGACCGCCATCGTCAGCGTCAAGCTGCCCGATCCCAAGTTCGGCAGCCAGACGAAGGACAAGTTGGTCAGTTCGGAAGTCCGTTCCCCGCTCGAAAGCCTGATGGGCGAGAAGATGACCGAGTGGCTGGAGGAAAACCCTGCTGACGCAAAGGCGATCATCCAGAAGGTGATCGATGCCGCCGCCGCGCGCGAGGCCGCGCGCAGGGCCCGCGAGATGAGCCGCAAGGGCGCGATGAGCGTCGCCAGCCTGCCGGGCAAGCTGCACGATTGCGCCGAGCGCGATCCGGCCAAGTCCGAACTGTTCCTGGTCGAGGGTGATTCCGCCGGCGGATCGGCGAAACAGGGGCGCGACAGCAAGTACCAGGCGATCCTGCCGCTGAAGGGCAAGATCCTGAACGTGGAGCGCGCGCGGTTCGACCGGATCATCAGTTCCAAGGAAGTCGGCACCCTCATCCAGGCGATCGGCGCCGGGCTGCGCGACGAATTCAACCTGGAAAAGCTGCGCTACCACAAGATTGTCATCATGACGGACGCCGACGTCGACGGTGCGCACATCCGTACGCTGCTGCTGACGTTCTTCCATCGCCAGATGCCGGAAATCATCCGCGCCGGGCACCTCTTCATCGCCCAGCCGCCGCTGTTCAAGGTGACGCGAGGGCGCAGCGAGGTCTATCTGAAGGACCAGGCGGCGTATGACCGTTACCTGATCGACCAGGGCCTGCAGGGCCATGTGCTCGAAACGCAGGGCGGCGCGCGCGGCGGCAACGAACTCGTCCAGCTCGTCGAACATGCCTTGCGGATCAGGAACCTTCTGGGCTTCGTGTCGCGCAAATACGTGACCGATCTGGTGGAAGCCATGGCGCTTTCCGGCGCGCTCGATCCCGAGCTTTTCGATCGCTCCGAAGCACTCGCCAGTGCCGCCGCCCATCTGCAGATGGGTGACATGGAAGCACAGTGGTCGGCCGAAACGGGTGCCGATGGCACGGTCCGCTTCCGTCGCCTGTGGCGCGGCGTCACGGACGTCCACGAGATCGATGCGGCCTTCCTCGACAGTGCGGAGGCACGCAAGCTGCACCGCATCGCCAGCGAGCATGCAGAAGTCTATTCCGGGCCTGTCCGCCTGGCCAAGACGGGCGATCTGGATGCCGGATCGTCGGAGGACGAGCCCGAGGGCGAGACGGATGCGGACGCGCCCGCCATTGCGGATGACGGCGCGCTCACCCTGCCTACCCAATTGCTCGACGCAGTCATGGCGGCCGGTCGCAAGGGCCAGAAGATGTCCCGCTACAAGGGGCTCGGCGAAATGAACGCCGAACAGCTCTGGGAAACCACGCTGGACCCGGAAAACCGCGACCTGCTGCAGGTGAAGGTCGAGGATGCCGACGTCACGGACGAGATTTTCACCCGGCTCATGGGCGATGTCGTCGAGCCGCGGCGCGAGTTCATCCAGGAAAACGCCCTGAACGTCGCCAATCTGGACGTCTAGGCCGTGAGCTGGGCCGCAACGCCTGGTTCGCAGGAGGAACAGGTCGGCCGGCTGATCCTGGCCGGGCTGATCTGCGTATTCCTGCCCCAGTTGCCGCTGCTCAACTACCTGTTCTACCCGTTCGTGATCCTGACCACGTGGTTCCATGAAATGGGCCACGGGGTCACGGCCATGGCCATCGGGTACAGCTTCGACCAGCTGGTTATCTTTCCCGACGGATCCGGGCTGGCGCAGTCGAGCGCGGAAGGGCGTCCGTCCGCGATCGGCCGCGCCCTCATCAGTGCAGGCGGGCCGCTGGGACCCGTCGCGATCGGTTCGGTCCTTATCCTCGCCAGCAGCCGGGAGAAATACTGGCGCCCGGCGTTGATGACCATTGCCGTCCTGATCGGCATTTCCGTGCTGATCTGGGTCCGCAGCCTGGTCGGTGTGATCGTGCTCCCCTTGGTGGGGGCGGGTCTCGTATGGCTGGCCCTGCGCGCAGACGATGGCTGGGTGCGCTTCAGCGTGCAGTTCCTGGGTGTGCTCGCCGCGCTCAGCATGTTCCGCGACTGGGACTACCTGTTCTCCGAAGGGGCCGTGATCGGCGGGGTCCCGCAGCTTTCCGATACCGGCAATATCGAGCAGGCCCTGTTCCTGCCCTACTGGGTCTGGGCCATCGTGATCACGGGCATTTCCGCAGTGATGGTCGGGGCCAGCTTGAAATATGCGCTCAACCCGAAGCGACCGGGTAGTCCGCCCCGGCCCCCGAAACGGCGCGACAATGTCATCCGTGGAGACTTTTGACGCGATCGTCCTGGGCGGCGGTGCGGCGGGGCTGTTCCATGCCGGCGTTGCCGGGCAGCGCGGCGCACGCGTGCTGGTGCTCGAAAAGGCCGACCGGGTCGGCAAGAAGATCCTGATTTCCGGCGGCGGTCGCTGCAACTTCACCAATCTGGGTGCCGGGCCGGCCAATTACCTTTCGGCCAATCCGCATTTCGCCAAGTCCGCGCTCGCCCGCTACAAGCCTCGCGATTTTCTGGATCTTGTCGAAAGGCACGGCATCGCCTGGCACGAAAAGACCCTCGGCCAGCTGTTCTGCGACGGATCCTCGCGCCAGATCGTGGACATGTTGCTCGCCGAATGTACGGGAGGCGACGTCAACATTCTCACCAGGCAGGACATCGCCTCGGTGGATCGGCAGGGCGATGGCTTCGAGGTGGTGGCGAACGGCACGACATTCGCGTCGCGGGCATTGGTCATCGCTAGCGGGGGGCCCTCCATCCCGAAGATGGGAGCGAGCGACTTCGCCTATCGCCTAGCGCGCCAGTTCGGCCTCAAGGTCGTCGAACCGCGCCCGGCCCTGGTGCCGCTGACGCTGGGCGGGGAAGACCTGCTGTTCCGGGACCTCTCGGGCGTATCGGCGCCGGTCGATGCCCGGGCGGGCAAGAGCTCGTTCCGCGAAGCGGCCCTGTTCACCCATCGCGGCCTGTCGGGTCCTGCGATCCTGCAGGCAAGTTCCTACTGGAAACACGGCGAGACGGTCGGGATCGACTTCGTGTCCGGGAAGAACGCAGACTGGCTGCTCGAGGCAAAGCGGGACCGACCCAAGGCGACGATGGTGTCGGTCCTTTCGGACATACTGCCGAACCGCCTGGCCGAAGCCCTGTGCGAAAAGCTCGGCCTATCCGGAGAACTGGGGCAACTGTCCGACAAGGCCCTGCGCGAGGCCGCGCAACGCCTTTCGAACTGGAGCTTCCGTCCGACAGGAACGGAAGGGTTCGCCAAGGCGGAAGTGACGGCAGGCGGCATCAGTACGGCGGAACTGTCCAGCCAGACCATGGAAGCCAGGAAAGTCCCCGGCCTCTACGTTATCGGCGAGGCAGTGGACGTTACCGGTTGGCTCGGCGGCTACAATTTCCAGTGGGCATGGGCAAGCGGGGACGCCGCGGCGCGGGCGCTCTAGGCGTCCCAGGCCCGATCACATCGCGGCGTCTTCCGATCTTTCGTAGGTCATGTCGGCGGAGCGTGGGCCGTTGGCCTCGGCTTCGGGGCCTTCAAGCTGGTAGAGATATCCGTCGGCAACGCCGAAGACCATGTTCTCCTCGCCGTCGCGGATCAGGATGCGGCTGTTGTCGCTGTACCAGCTGAATTCGCCGGTCTTCACGAGCCCGTCCTCGCCTTGCAGGCGGTAGGTATCGTCTTCGCCCAGTGCGATCGTGGTCGACGTGCCGTCCGCGCGGCGGAGCTGGTAAGTGCCTTGATAATCGACGGTATTTCGCGCATCCAGCGGCACTTCGGGATAGCTGACCTCGGTCTTCGGGACGGTCACGTCTACCGCTTCGCCTTCGACCGGATCGGCGGCATCCCCGCCTCCGCCGCATGCGGCGAGGGCCAGCGTGGCGGGCGCGATTGCGAGCGTTGTCAGAAACTTGCGCATCGGAAATTCCTCCTCTTTGTCTCTCGTTCAAGCAACACGGATGCGGGGCGATTGTTTCGCCGGGCCTGCGCCAGGAGTGCATTTGTCACGTCATTGAAGCGCTCGATGTGGTAGCGGCGAAGCATGATTCGATCCGTTTGCCGGGGCCTCGCCCTTCCGCTTTCCGTCCTCCTCCTTTCCGCCTGCGCCACGACCGCTCCCGAGAGCGTGTCCGGCAGCGCGGAGCCGGTGAAGGTCGGCATTATCGGCCTCAACGATTTCCACGGCAATCTCCAGCCGGTGTCGCGGCCGTTCGAGATCGACGACGCGACCGAAGTGCAGGCGGGCGGCGCGGCCTATCTTGCCAGCGCCATCGATGCGCTTCGCGCGCGGCAGGAAAACACGCTGGTCATTTCCGCAGGCGACCTCATCAGCGCGAGCCCGCTGGTGTCCTCCCTGTTCCTGGACGAGCCGACCGTCGGCGCCATGAACCGCATGGGGCTGGACTTCAACGCGGTCGGCAATCACGAATTCGACCGGGGCTGGCGCGAACTCAAGCGGCTGGCCGAAGGTGGCTGCGCAAAGCTGACCATGCGCGAACCTTGCGCGGTCGAGCCGGACTATGCCGGTGCGCAGTTCGGTTTCCTCGCCGCCAACGTGCTGGCCGCGCCGGAAGTCTCGCAGGACGGCACGCTGTTCCCGGGCACTGCGATTCGCCGCTTCGGCACCGGAAAGCGCGAAGTCGCGATCGGCATCATCGGGCTGACGCTGGAAGGCACGCCCGGCCTCGTCACCCCTCAGGGGATCGAGGGGCTGACCTTCGCCGACGAGGCGGAGACGATCAACGCCGCCGCCGCGGACCTCGACGCGAACGGAGTGGATGCCGTGGTGGTCGCGATCCACCAGGGCCTCGCCCCGGACGACCAGCCCGACGTGTTCGGCTGCGCCGCGATCTCGGGCCCCTTGCGCGAAATCCTCGACCGGCTGTCCCCCGGTATCGACGTGGTCATTTCCGGTCACACCCATCGCCCCTATGTCTGCGACTATGCCACGGTCGATCCCGCACGCCCCATGCTGGTGACGAGCGCGGCGTGGGGCGGGCAGATGCTGACCGACATCACGCTCACCATCGATCCGGTGGCGGGCCACGTGACCGGCCGGACCGCGCGCAATCTCGTGGTCGGGAACGATCGCGACCTGATGCGCGAAGGCGTGCTGGCACCCGAACCGCGCGCCGACATCGCCGCCTATGTCGCGCGCTATGCCGAAGCTGCCAGGGAATCGGAATCGCGGCCGGTCGGCACGCTGTCCGGCCCGGCGCGCAAGGACGGGCTGGAGAACCCGCTCGGCAACATCATCGCCGACGCGCAGCTGGAAGCGACGCGGCCGGCGGGAGCGCGCATCGCGCTGATGAACCCCGGCGGCATCCGCGGCGACCTGGTGCCCGATGCGAACGGCACGCTCACCTTCGGACAGATCTACACCGTCCAGCCCTTCGGCAACACGCTGGTCACCAAGACCTTCACCGGCACCCAGCTGCTGGCGCTGCTACGGACGCAGACCGAGGGGGACCGGCAGACGATCTTCGCCGGATCGCGCGGTTTCCGGCAGGTTTTCGAGCGCGACGGCGAGCAGCTGCGTTTCGTCTCGGCCTCGCTCAACGGCCGGCCGATCCGGGCCGGGGAAACCTACCGCGTCACCATGAACAGCTTCCTCTCGACCGGCGGCGACGGCTTCACCGTCTTCGCCGAAGGCACCGACGCGGTGACCGGTCCGGTCGATCTCGACGCGATGGAAGCCTATCTCGACGGCGAAGCGGTCCGCGAACTGCCCGTTTCGGACCGCATCACGATCCGGGACTGACCTACATCCGGAAGACGCCGAACTGCGGGCGGTCCGCGATCGGCGCTTCGAGGCAGGCGGAAAAGGCGAGGCCCAGCACGTCGCGCGTCTGCGCCGGGTCGATCACGCCGTCGTCCCACAGGCGCGCGGTGGCGTAATAGGGGTTGCCTTCGTCCTCGTATTTCTGGCGAATGGGCGCCTTGAATTCCTCGGCCTGTTCCTCGCTCCAGCTGTCGGCATCGCGGTGGACCGTGGCGAGCACGCTGGCCGCCTGTTCCCCGCCCATCACGGAAATGCGCGCATTGGGCCAGGTGAACAGGAAACGCGGGGAATAGGCGCGCCCGGCCATGCCGTAATTGCCCGCGCCGAAGCTGCCGCCGATGACAACGGTGATCTTCGGCACGCTGGCGGTGGCGACCGCCGTTACCAGCTTCGCGCCATGCTTGGCGATGCCTTCCGCCTCGTACTTCCCGCCGACCATGAAGCCGGAAATGTTCTGCAGGAACAGCAGCGGGATGCGCCGCTGGCAGGCGAGTTCGATGAAGTGCGCGCCTTTCTGCGCGCTTTCGGAAAACAGCACGCCGTTATTGGCGAGGATCGCCACCGGCATGCCCCAGATATGGGCGAAGCCGCAGACCAGCGTGCTGCCGTATTGCTGCTTGAATTCGTGGAATTCGCTGCCGTCCACCAGCCGGGCGATGACCTCGTGCACGTCGTAGGGCGCACGCACGTCGTCGGGGATCAGGGCGTAGAGATCGTCCGCGTCGAATTTCGGCGGACGCGGGTCCTTGAGGGCGATGTCGCGCGCCGCGCCGGTGTTGGCGCCCAGATGGCTGACGATGTCGCGCACGATGGTGAGCGCGTGCTCGTCGTTTTCCGCCAGGTGGTCGACCACGCCCGATTTCTTCGCGTGCAGGTCGCCGCCGCCCAGGTCCTCGGCGCTGATTTCCTCGCCGGTGGCCGCCTTCACCAGCGGCGGCCCGGCGAGGAAGATCGTGCCCTGTTCGCGCACGATCACCGTCTCGTCGCTCATCGCGGGCACATAGGCGCCGCCCGCGGTGCAGCTTCCCATGACGCACGCGATCTGCGGGATGCCGGCCGCGCTCATGTTCGCCTGGTTGAAGAAGATGCGCCCGAAATGGTCGCGGTCGGGGAAGACTTCCGCCTGGTAGGGCAGGTTCGCCCCGCCGCTGTCGACCAGGTAGATGCAGGGCAGGCGGTTCTCCGCCGCGATTTCCTGCGCCCGCAAGTGCTTCTTGACCGTCATCGGGTAATAGGAGCCGCCCTTCACCGTCGCATCGTTGGCGGCGATCATGACCTGCCGCCCGGACACGCGGCCGATACCGGCGATGATGGAAGCGCCGTTGACGTCCCCTTCATACATGCCGTTCGCGGCCAGCTGGCCGATCTCGAGGAACGGTGAGCCCGGATCGAGCAACCGCTCCACCCGCTCGCGCGGGAGCAGCTTGCCCCGGCTGACATGCTTTTCCCGGTGCCGCTCGGGCCCGCCCAGCGCGGCTTCGGCGACCTTCGCGCGCAATTCGTCGGCCAGCCCCTTGTTATGCGCAAAACGCGCCTTGGCATCCGGGCTTTCGCGGTCGAGCGTCGAAGTGAGTATCGGTGCGGTCATCGTCTCTCCTTGATCACGCCCTAACCGTCTTGCATGGCATCGCCAAGGCGGGAGGAGAACGGCGATGAAATCGGTATCGGAGGGCTTTGCGGCCATGCTCGCAGTGGTGCTCGCGGCGGGCTTCGCATTTGCGCATCCGGCCGATGCCCGGCCGCAGGTGGCGGCGCAGGCCCTCCCGCAGGTTCGGCCGGCGCCGGAGCAGGTTCCCTATTCCCCGCCGGTTGCGCCGCCCTGCCGCCGCGTGGGCGACGTGCCGTCGCTGACCATCGATCCCGCGATCGCGGCCGAGCTGGCCGGGATCGGGCTGGACCGCGAGGCGATCTTCGCGCGGATGCAGGAAACCTCGATCCCGGAGACGATGGGGTGCTGGGCCATGCCGGTCGGCAATTTCGACAGCCAGCTGGTCTCCGTCGGCATGGCGCAATGGAATTACGGCACCGGCAGCCTGCAACCGGTGCTGAAGGAATGGCGCGCCTCCTTCCGGTCGCGCCGCGCGGCTAAGCGCGAACTGGACCGGCTCGCCCCGGTCTACGGCACGCTGCTGTTTTCGAAATCCTGCCTCGCGGTGCCCGTGAAGGACGCCTGCCGCGAGGGCATCCTTGCGGCGCACGCTCCGGACGGCAAGCTCAACCCGGTGATCATGGCCGAGCTGACCGCCCTGTTCGAAAGCGACGCGATGCTGCAGGTGCAGCTCGATCATTACCTTGCCCTGCTGCAGGATGTCCGCGCGGAATTGCAGCGCGTCTTTCCCGATGGCCCGATCACGATGCGCAAGGTGCGCTGGGCGATCGACATGCGGGTCCAGCAGAAGGGGCTGCCGCCGAGCGAGGATATCGCCCGGCTGCGGGCGCGGATCGCCGCGATGCCGCCCGAACAGCGGGCACCGCGGCTGGAAGCGATCTTCGGCTGGTACGAGAACATTTCGCAGACCATCGACCAGGACGGGATCGGGCGGGACTACGCCTGGAACCTGATGCAATGGCGCTGCATGCTGGCGCGCGGCGAGGTGGACGACGAGCAGTACGAACTGCTCCATATCACTTTCCTGCGCAGCCGGTCCGCAACCGGCAATTCGGGCCGCTGGCAGGCGCTCACCTTCTCGCGCCGGGGCAAGATCGTGATGGGCGTGGGCAGCGTGAGCGGGGTGCGCGACGGCAGCTGCGGCTAGCCCGCCGCCCCGATCAGTTCGCGCCCGATGAGCATCCGGCGGATCTCGTTCGTGCCGGCCCCGATGTCGAGCAGCTTGGCGTCGCGCATGTAGCGTTCCACCGGCCAGTCCAGCGTGTAGCCCGCGCCGCCCAGCGCCTGGACGCTTTCGGCCGCGACCCGGAAGGCGTTTTCCGACGACAGCAGGATGACGCCCGCCGCATCGAAGCGCGTCGTCTGTCCCGCATCGCAGGCCTTGGCCACCGCATAGGTGTAGGCACGCGCCGATTGCAGCGCGACATACATGTCCGCGACCTTGGCCTGCATCAGCTGGAAACTGCCGATGGGCTTCCCGAACTGCGTCCGTTCGCGAAGGTAGGGGATGACCGTGTCGAGGCAGGCCTGCATGATGCCGAGCTGCAATCCGGCAAGCACCACGCGCTCGTAATCGAGCCCGCTCATCAGCACGCCGACGCCGCCGTTAACGGGGCCCATCACGCGGTCCTCCGGGATGCGGCAATCGTCGAACACGAGTTCCGCCGTGGGCGAACCCTTCATGCCGACCTTCTCGATCTTCTGGCCGATGGAGAAACCTGCGTCCCCCTTTTCGATCAGGAAAGCGGTGATGCCGCGCGATCCGGCCTCGCTGTCGGTCTTGGCGTAGACCACCAGCGTATCGGCATAGGGCGCGTTGGTGATCCAGAACTTGGTCCCGTTGAGGACGTAGCCGCCGTCCACCTTCTCCGCCTTCAGCTTCATGGAGACGACGTCCGATCCCGCGGCGGCCTCGCTCATCGCGAGCGAGCCGACCTGTTCGCCGCTGATGAGGCCGGGCAGGTACTTCGCCTTCTGCTCCGCATTGCCCCAGCGGCGGATCTGGTTGAGGCAGAGGTTGGAATGCGCACCGTAGGACAGGCCGATGCTGGCGCTCGCGCGGCTGACTTCTTCGACCGCGATGACGTGTTCGAGATAGCCCAGGCCGAGGCCGCCATCCGCTTCCTCGACCGTGATGCCGTGCAGGCCCAGTTCGCCCATCTGCTGCCAGAGCTCGTCGCGCGGGAACCAGTCCTCGCGATCGACCTTTTCCGCCAGCGGCGCGATCTGTTCGTCAGCGAAGCGGGCGGTGGTCTCGCGAATCATGTCGGCGGTCTCGCCGAGCTGGAAATCGAAGTCGGGGGTGGCGCGCATGGGAACTCCTGTGGTGCCCGGACCGCATAGCGAAGCCGCCCGGTCGCATCAAATCGAATGGGGGCGCGGCAAAATTCAATGGAATCAAGGGGCGAGCGAATATCAAGTTTCGCACCGGTTCATGTTGATTTCGCGCGGCTTTGGATTAAGATATGCGCTGGCCACACGATGACTGAAGACACTCTCACACCGTGGCCCCCTGGCCGTGCCCCAGCCGAGGATATGTGCGGGGAGGAGGATCGCCTCAGGATCCTGTCGACCTATGGTCTCGACACGCTCCAGGACGATCCCGAACTTACCGAGATAACCCGCTTCGCCGCGCGCCTGTGCGGTACGCCCATCTCCATGGTCACGCTGGTCGAGGAGGAGCGGCAGCGTTTCCTCGCCCGCAGCGGCACCGACGAGACCGAAACGCCGCGCCCGACCTCGTTCTGCGCCCACGCCATGCTGGGCGCACAGCCGCTGGTGGTGCCGGACACGCGCGAGGACCCGACCTTCCGCGACAACCCCCTCGTCACCGGCGATCCCCACATCCGGTTCTACGCCGGGGCGCCGCTGATCAGCCACGAGGGCGCGCCGCTCGGCTCGCTGTGCGTGGTCGATACCGAGCCGCATCCCGATGGCCTGACCGAAATGCAGCTGGACGGGCTGCAGGTTCTGGCCGCGTCCGTCATGCGCCGCCTCAGGACGCAGCGCGAATTCCGCCAGCGGCTGGAACATGCGGAACGCAGCCGCGGACAGCTGGAAGCGCTCGCCAACTCCATTCCCGACATTGCCTGGAGCACCGACAGCGAGGGCCGCGTCGAATATTTCAACGACCGCTGGTACGATTTCACCGGCGGCACGACCGAGATTCTGGATACGCAGGAATACGGCGAGTACTTCCACCCGGAGGACCGGTCTCAATGGGACCAGCTCTGGCAGGAGCATCTCAAGAGCGGCGATCCCTACGAGGCCGAGTTCCGCATCAAGCGCGCCGATGGCGAATATCGCTGGATGCTGGGTCGCGGGGTGCCCGTGAAGCGCGCCAATGGCCATGTGGAGAAATGGTTCGGCACCATCACGGATATCGACGACGCGCATCGCCGTCTGGACGCGCGCGAGATGGTCACGCGCGAACTGTCGCACCGGATCAAGAACATCTTCGCCGTCGTGTCCGGACTGATGGCGATCAAGGGCCGCGACTGGCCCGAATCGCGCCAGGCGTTCGACGACGTGTCGAAAACCCTGGACGCGCTGGGCCGGGCGCACGGCTACGTAACGCAGGACACCGCCCGCAAGGGCGAGACGCTGCACGGCATCCTGCGCGCGCTCCTCGCACCCTATGGCGACGTGTCTGGCCACCGGCTCAAGATTACCGGGCAGGACGTGCCGGTCGATGCGAAGTCGGCAACGCCGCTCGCGCTCGTCTATCACGAACTCGCCACCAATTCGGCCAAGTACGGCGCGTTCTCCGTCGCGGAAGGCCGGGTGACGATCGAGACCGGCCTCGACGAAGGCAAGCTGACCGTCGAATGGACCGAGAGCGGCGGCCCGCCGGTCAGCGCGCCCGAAGGCGTCGGCTTCGGATCGAGGCTCGTCGAAATGACCGTGCGTAACCAGCTACGCGGCAGCCTCGACCGCAGGTTCGAGGAAGAAGGCCTCGTCGCCCGTCTCGAACTGGAACGCGACCGGCTTTGACCCGCGCCCGGCGGGCGGATAGGGCAGGTCCCGTGGGCGGGGCGGCACTCTCTTTCCGGAATTGCACCAAGCGCTTCGGCGCAATCGTGGCCGTCGACGACATCTCGCTCGACATCGCCGACGGTGCCTTTGTCGCGCTGGTCGGCCAGTCCGGCTCCGGCAAGTCCACCCTGCTCAAGACCGTCAATCGCCTGATCGAACCCGATTCCGGCGAAGTGCTGCTCGAAGGCGAGGACGTGCGCAGCGGCCCCGCGCCGGCCGTGCGACGCCGCATCGGCTACGTTTTCCAGGGGATCGGGCTCTTCCCGCACATGACCGTCGGGCAGAACATCGCCATCGGACCGCGCCTGGCCGGTGCGCCCATCGGTCAGGACCGGCTGGCCGAGCTGCTCGAAATGGTCGAGCTCGACGCCAGCTTCGCCGCCCGTATGCCGGACGAGCTGTCCGGCGGGCAGCGCCAGCGCATCGGCGTCGCGCGCGCGCTCGCGGGCGACCCGCATCTGCTGCTGATGGACGAGCCGTTCGGCGCGCTCGATCCCGTGACGCGCGACGCGCTCGGCAAGAGAGTGCGCGACCTGCACCGCGAACTGGGCCTGACGACCGTCATGGTCACGCACGACATGGCCGAGGCGCTGTTGCTGGCCGATCGCGTGCTGGTGATGGAAGCGGGCCGGATCGTGGCGGACTGCACGCCCGCGCAACTGATGGCCGGCGAAGGCGGCGCGATCGCGCAGGGACTGGTGGACGTACCGCGCGAACAGGCGCGCATGATGGCCGGGCTCGCTTCGTGAACGGAGTCTGGACCGCCTTGCTCGGCCTCGGGGACAAACTCGCCGCCCATGTGATCCTAGCCGCGTCCGCGATAGCGCTCGGCATCGCCGTCACCCTGCCGCTGGCGGTCTGGGCCAGCCGCAACCGGCAGGTCGGGCGCGCGGTGCTGGGTTTCGCCAGCCTCGTCCAGACGATCCCGGCCCTGGCCCTCCTCGCCCTGTTCTTCCCGATCCTGCTGTCCCTGCGCGCCGTCTTCGGCGAAGGCCTGCCGACGCTGGGCTTCCTGCCCGCGCTGCTGGCCTTGGCGCTCTACGCCCTGCTCCCGATCCTGCGCAACGCGGTCACCGCGCGCGAACATATGGAGGCCGGCGTACTGGAAGCGGCAGACGGGGTCGGCATGACCGGCTGGCAGAAGCTGCGCCTGGTCGAGGCGCCACTCGCTGCGCCCTACATCATGGCGGGCATCCGCACGGCCAGCGTCTGGACCATCGGCGCGGCAACGCTTTCGACCACCATCGGCCAGCCGAGCCTGGGTGATCCGATTTTCGCCGGACTGCAGACCCAGAACTGGGCACTGGTCCTTGCCGGCTGCATCGGGTCCGCCGGTCTGGCCCTGATTGCGGACGGGCTCCTCGGCCTCGTCGAAAAGGGCTTCGCAACGCGGCGGAGCTGGATGGTCTGGACCGGCCTCGGCATCGCGCTGCTCGGCGTGGCCGCTGCCGGCTGGACCCTGCGCCCGGCGAGCGACGACCGGGAGACGATATCGATCGCCGCCAAGCAGTTCAGCGAGCAGTACATCCTGGCCCGGCTCATCGGGAACCGGCTGGAGGAGGCGGGATATCGCGTCGAATATCGCGACGGGCTGGGGTCCGCGGTCGTCCACCAGGCGCTGACCAGCGGCAATGTGGACATCGCGATTGACTACACCGGGACGCTGTGGACCAACCAGCTCGGCCGGCAGGACAATCCCGGGCGCGACGCGATGTACCGGCGGATTGCCGAGTGGGAGCGGGATACCACCGGTACGCTGGTGCTGGGCAAGCTCGGCTTCGAGAATGCCTACGGCTTCGCCATGCGGTCCGATCGCGCGCGCGACCTCGGCGTCACATCGCTCGCCGACCTGTCCCGCGTATCCCCCCGCCTGACCATGGGCGGGGACCCGGAATGGTTCGAGCGGCCCGAATGGGAAGCGGTGCGCGATGCCTACGGCCTGCGCTTCGCGGAGCAGCGAAACTTCTCGCCCACCTTCATGTATAACGCGCTCCAGTCGGGCGAGGCCGACGTCATCAGCGCCTATACCTCCGACGGACGCATCGCCGCCGACGGCCTCGTCATCCTCGACGATCCGCGCGAAGCGCTGCCGTCCTACGATGCGTTGCTGATGATCACGCCGTCGCGCGCGGACGACGAGCCTTTTCTGGAAGCGCTACGGCCGCTCATCGGATCGATCGATGTCGAGATGATGCGCGAGGCGAACCTGGCCGTCGATGGCGACGAGGGCCTGAGCCCGGCACAGGTGGCGCGGCAGTTGCAGCAGAGGATTACCGAAGGCTCCTGACAGGCTTCCTCCATGAAGGAAGCCCAATGGTCAGGACGGTTGCGCGAACCCGGCACCGCCTGGCCATGCGGCGTGCGCCACGCCCATCGCCTTGAACAACCTGCCCATCTGATCCGCGTCGATCAGGCGATGCATCGCCGCGTCGATATCTTCGGCGTAATGGGGGGCAGCCTTTGCCAGCGCCTGCGCCCGCGCCTCGACCCCCAGTGCGCGCAGCCAGTCCCCCTGGCCCACGGTCCCCAGATTTCTCAGGCCGCGCGATTCGGCGATATTGGCCAGCGTACCGAAATCGACATGGGCCGTAAGGTCGGCGCTCCCCGGCGTTTCGAACGGATCGACCTTGCGATGCGCCCTGACCGCCTGCAGCGTGGATCCCGCGTCCGGCCGCTGCGCGCCGTAATCGAAGACCAACGCGCAACCGCCCTGTTCGGCCAGCCGGTGGAACAGTTCGTAAGCGACCGCGGCGGCGGCCGGACATGTCTCGACAATGCTGCCGGGCGGCAAGTCGCCCGCACCGGCGGGCATGGCGGCATCCATCGGCTGTTTGCCCGCGACAAACACGAAATCGTCCCCGTCCAGCGCGATCATGCGTTCGCGCCATCCTTCCTCGGTCCGGACCAGCTGGCGCACCGGCAGCGCGTCGAAGAATTCGTTCGCCACGACCAGCAGCGGATCGTCCCACGGCAGGGTGGACACATCGTCGTGCCATTGCGCCTGAGGTACCGCGGCCAGCTGCACTTCGCGCAAGGTCCGCGACGTTTCGACGAAATGGACTGCCGGCTCCAGCCCGTACCGCTTCATGGCGCGCAGGGCGTCCTTCGCCAGCGTACCGCGACCCGGGCCCAATTCGACGTAGGAGACGGGCTCTTCCCGGCCCGAATTGATCCACATGTCGGCCAGCCACAGGCCGATCAGTTCGCCGAACATCTGGCTGATTTCGGGTGCGGTGACGAAGTCCCCTGCCCCGCCCAGCGGATCGCGCGTCGCGTAATAACGCGCGTTGCTTTCCCCCATGAACTGCACCAGCGAGATCGGACCGGTGTTCCGGATCAGCCGGCGGAAGATCTCCGCCAGCTCGCCGTCCGGTTCCGGTAGGGTCGTCACGCGCCGTGCGTCACGCGGTGGCGGAATCGAACCGCCCGGTCCCGCCGGCGAGCGGCTTGCGGCGCAGGGCCCAGACCATGACCGCGATGCCCAGAAGGATCAGCGGGATCGTGAGCCACTGGCCCATCGAAAGCCCGGTTTCCTCGGCGAACTGTCGCAGCTGCGCATCCGGTTCGCGGAAGAATTCGTTGGTGAAGCGGGCGATGCCCATGCCGAGCGTGAAGGTCCCGACCAGCAGTCCGGGCCGGTACCGCGCATTGGTCTTCCAGAACATCAGCAGCAGGATCACGATCAGTGCCAGCCCCTCCAGCCCGGCCTGGTAGAGCTGGCTGGGATGGCGCGGGATGCCTTCCGGATCGGTGGGGAAGATCATGGCCCAGGGCACGTCGGTCGGGCCGCGGCCGTACAACTCGCCGTTCACGAAGTTCGCGAGACGGCCGAACAGCATGCCGAAGGGCACGCAAACCGCGATGTAGTCGCACACCCGGATGAAGTTCAGCTTCCCGCGCCAGGTGACCCAGGTGATCGCCACCAGCACGCCGATCAGGCCGCCGTGGAAGGCCATGCCGCCATCCCACAACCGCAGCAGGTTCCAGCTGACGAAGCCTTCGCCGTTGAAGCTGGTGAAGAGCGAGGGATCGTAGAAGGTGGCATATCCCAGCCGTCCGCCCAGGATGATGCCCAGCGTGCAGTAGAAGAACAGGTCTTCGGCATGGCGCTGCGCCATCGGTGCGCCCGGCGCCCGGATCATGCGCGTCAGGTGCCAGTATCCCAGCACGATGCCGGCAAGGTAGGCGAGCGAATACCACCGCAGGATTATGGGTACGCCGAAGACCTCGAATCCGAGATCGATCCCGCTCGACAGGCCCAGATCCTGCCAGAGGATCGGATCGCCGGTCGATGCAGCCAATAGTGACAGGTCCACGCTTAACCCCTAGATAATCCGCAAACGTGCGGGATCGTCCCAATGCGCGCGGCTTTTGGCATAGGCTTTCGGCGGGGGGAACCCTCGACGCGGTCCGGACCGGCAAAATCCCCGTGGCCCCTGGGCGCGAGACACCGCATTGCGCACACACGAGAGAGGAGACCGCCGCAGATGCCGACCGAACTGGACAATGCCCTCGAGAAGATTGTCGCTGGACTGACCCAGCCGGGCATGCCCTTCGAAACGACCCCGTTCGAGAAATTCGGCGTGGAAATGCCGGCATTCAAGGGCGCGCCGCCAAGCCTGGCGCATTACCTCGCCCATTTCTGCAACGAGCACAAAGACGTGCCCTTCGTGGTCGATGGCGATGTCCGCCTGACCTTCGGCGAAATCTACGCCCACGCCGCGGCGGTGGCGGCCGGCCTTGCGAACGAGCATGGCGTGAAGAAGGGCGACCGGGTCGGCATCGCGGCGCGCAATTCGGCGAACTGGATGATCGCGCACATGGGCGTCGTCATGGCGGGCGGCTGCGCCACGCTGCTGAACGGCTTCTGGAGCGGAGAGGAGCTCGCCTACGGCATCCGGCTGTGCGAATGCGACCTGGTGCTGGCCGATCCGCAGCGCGCCAAGCGCATCCAGGGAACCGATCACCCGGCGAAGGTGGTGGTGATCGAGCACGGCGATCCCGCGACCGGCCTCGCCGCCATTCGCGGGGAGGGCGACACGGCGATGGCCATGCTGGGCGAGCTGGGGCCGGATGACCTTTGCACCATTCTTTACACTTCGGGCTCCACCGGGCAGAGCAAGGGCGCCTATTCCGACCATCGCGGCGTCGTCCACGGGGTCATGAGCTACATTTCGCAAACCGCGATGAGCAAGCTGTACCTCGAATCCACGGGCGAGGATCTGAGCAGGCAGCCCTGCGCCCTGGTCGCGGTGCCGCTGTTCCACGTGACGGGCGAGATACCGCTCTGGCTGCAGAGCTTCGGGATCGGTCGCAAGCTGGTACTGATGCCCAAATGGGATGCGCGCGAGGCGCTGCGCCTGATGGAAGCGGAAAAGGTCACCTATTTCGTCGGCGTGCCGCTGATGAGCTACGAGATCGCCTCCCATCCCGAGCGCGAGCAGTTCGACCTGTCCGCCTGCAAGAGCTTCGCCGCCGGCGGCGCCCCGCGCCCGGTCGAACACGTGAACAAGATCAAGGAAGCGTTTCCCGGCGGCTTCCCCCTGCTCGGTTATGGCCTGACGGAAACCAATGCCGTCGGCTGCGGCAATTTCAACGAGAACTACCTCGCCAAGCCCGGCAGCACCGGGCGGGCGAGCGAACCGCTGGTCGATCTCGCCATCCTCGACGATGCCGGCCGGCCGCTGCCGCAGGGCGAAACCGGCGAGGTCTGCATCCGCACGGTCGCCAACTTCCTCGGCTACTGGAAGAACGAGGAAGCGACCCGCGAGGCCTTTACCGATGACGGATACTTCCGGACCGGCGACCTCGGCTATCTCGACGAGGACGGCTACCTGTTCATCGTCGACCGCAAGAAGGACATCATCATCCGCGGCGGGGAAAACATTTCCTGCATCGAGGTGGAGGAAGCGATCTACGCCAACGAAGGCATCGCCGAATGTTCGGTCTTCGGCCTGCCGGACGAACGCTTCGGCGAGATCCCGGCCGCCGTCTACCTGCCGAAGTCGGGCGTCGACATGGCACCGGACGACCTGCGCGACTTCCTGCTGGCCAGCATCGCGCCGTTCAAGGTGCCGCGCGCCGAACACATCTGGCGCGCCGGCGAGACCCTGCCGCGCCTCGGCACCCAGAAGGTCGACAAGCGCGCCGTCCGCCAGCAATTCGCAAAGGACCTCCTCGGCAATTGACCCGGCTGCGCATACCCGACCAGAGAGCCGTCATCGACCGGCGCCGGCTGGACGCAGCGATCGGCGAACTTGTCGCGCGCGAAGGCAGGGACGCGCGGCAGCCGATCGTCGAACTCCTGCGCGGCGCCCTGGATGACGGGCGCGAGGAACTGGGGCGAAGGCTGGAAGAAAACCCGTCCGCGGGGCACGAAATCTGCGCCGGTCATTCCTTCCTGATCGACCAGCTGGTCCGCCTGATCCATGATCACGTCAGCACCAATGTCTACCCGTCCGCGAACCGTTCTACCAACGAACGGATCGCGATCATGGCCGTCGGCGGATACGGCCGGTCCGAGATGGCACCGCACAGCGATGTCGATATCGGGTTCCTGACCCCGTCCCGCCGGACTCCCTGGTGCGAGCAGGTGATCGAGGCGATCCTGTATTTCCTGTGGGACCTGGGGCTGAAGGTCGGTCATTCAAGCCGCACACCGGACGAGGTCGTGCGCATGGCGCGCGAAGACCTCACGATCCGCACCGCACTGGTCGAAGGGCGCTACCTGTGGGGCGACAACGACCTGTACGAAGAGGCGCAGCGGCGCTTCACCGCCGAGGTCGTCACAGGGAGCGAACGCGATTTCCTGAGCGCCAAGCTCGCCGAACGCAACGAGCGCCACCGGCGGATGGGGGACAGCCGCTACGTCGTCGAACCCAATGTGAAGGACGGCAAGGGCGGCCTGCGCGACCTGCATGCGCTCTACTGGATCGGGAAGTATATCCACCAGGCGACCACCGCGTCCGAACTGGTCGATGCCGGCCTGTTTACGAAGGGCGAATACCGCAATTTCCGGCGCGCCGAAGGTTTCATGCTGGCGGTCCGGTGCCACCTGCACACGATTACCGGCCGCGCGGAGGATCGCCTGACATTCGACCTGCAGCGACAGGTCGCGGAGCGGATGGGCTTTGCCGACCGTCCCGGGAAAAGCGCAGTCGAGCGCTTCATGCAGTACTATTTCCTGCAGGCGAAGCGTGTCGGCAGCCTGACCGGCGTGTTCCTGGCCCATCTGGACGAGCAATTCGCCGCCAGGCGCGCGCGGCGCGGCCTGCTCGCGGGGTTCCGTGCGAAGCCGCGGGACCTGAAGGGTTATCGCGTCTTCGGAGGCAAGATCGCCGCGCCATCGGAAGACTGGTTCGCCCGGGACCCGGTGCGCCTGATCGAGATTTTCCAGCTCGCCGAGAAGGAAGAACTGGAAGTCCATCCCGAAACGATGCGCATCGCCGCGCGCAACGCCAAGCTGATCGATGCCGAGGTCCGCAAGGACCCGCGCGCCAATGCGCTTTTCCTTGGAGTGCTGACGGGTCGCAACGATCCGGAGACGGTGCTGCGCTGGATGAACGAGACCAACGTCCTCGGGCGATTCGTGCCCGATTTCGGCAAGGTCAACGCGCAGATGCAGTTCGACATGTACCACCACTACACGGTCGACGAGCACACGATCCGCGCCATCGGCTTGCTCAACAAGGTGGAGAAGGGCGAACTGGCCGAGGATCATCCGCGCGCCACCAAGATGATCCACCGGGTCGCTTCGCGCAGGGCCCTGTTCGTGGCGGTCCTGCTGCACGACATCGCGAAGGGCCGCGGCGGCGACCACTCTGTCCTGGGCGCCAAGGTGGCGCTCCGGCTGTGTCCGCGCTTCGGCCTGAACGATCGCGAGACCGAGCTCGTCGCATGGCTGGTGCGCTATCACCTGCTGATGAGTTCCACCGCGCAGAAGCGCGACCTGACCGATCCGAAGACGATCGAGGATTTCGTTGCGCAAGTGCAGGGTCACGAGAAGCTGCGCAACCTCGCCATCCTGACCGCCGTCGACATTCGGGCGGTCGGGCCGGGGACATGGAACAGCTGGAAGGGCCAGTTGCTGGGCGAACTGTACGACGCCGCGCACGAGCGCTTGCGGCTGGGCCATATCAGGCAGGGTCGCGAGCAACGGATCGAGGGCCGGAAGGAAACCGTCCGGGAACTGCTGGGCGAGAAAGGACAGCTCGTCGACGACTACGATCGCCTGTTCCCCGCGTCCTACTGGATCGCGGAGCCCGAGGAAATCATCGCGCGCAACCTAGTCCAGTATTCGGTCGCGCGGGGAAAGAAGGAAGGCCTGTCGATCCATTGCGAGTTCGACGAGGAGCGCGGCGCGACGCTGGTTTCGGTCATCGCCTCGGACCACCCCGGCCTGTTCTACCGGATCGCGGGTGGCATCCATCTGGCGGGTGGCAACATTATCGACGCGCGCATCCATACCAATCGTGACGGCTGGGCGGTCGACAATTTCCTGGTGCAGGATCCGCTCGGCAAGTCCTTCTGCGAGGACGAGCAGATCGCGCGGATCAAGCAATCGATCGCCGATGCGCTGGCGAACCGCATCGATCTGGAACCGCGGCTGGCGAAGCGTCCGCTGCCGCGCACGCGCTCGGGCGCGTTCGACGTCAATCCATATGTCGTATTCGACAACAGCGCCTCAAACCGGCTGACGGTCATAGAGGTCAACGCCCGCGACCGGCCCGCGCTGCTCAACCGGCTGGCCCGATCGCTCTTCGAGAACCAGCTCATCATCCACTCGGCGCACATCACGGCTTACGGGGAACGGGCGGCCGACACGTTCTATGTCACCGACACCCTGGGGGACAAGGTGCTGTCGCGCGACCGGCTCGCGGCGATCGAGGCGGACCTGCTCGACGCGGCGAGCGATGCCCGTCAGGCGGAGATGGAAGACGCGTGAACGCAACACTCGTCTAGAAAATCAGGGCGTTCGTGAAATTTTTGTTGCGATACGGACCGCCAGAGTCTCAAATCAAAAGAAAACTGATAATTCATAATGGGAGAGACTATGAAGACCTTTGGTTCACTACGCGCGCTCGCCTTCTTCGGGGCCGGCATGGCCCTCGCACCTTCGGCCTACGCGCAGGAGGCGCCGGAACCGACCCCCGACACCGATGCCGCCTCGGTCGAGGACGACAGCGTCCTCATCGTCGTCACCGCACAGGGTCGCGAGCAGGAGCTGTCCGATGTCCCGGTCGCCGTGTCCGCGGTTTCCGCCGACCAGCTAGCCAAGTCCGGCACGAACGACATCCGCGAACTGAACCAGGTCGCCCCTTCGCTGCTCGTGTCTTCCACGGGTAACGAAGCCAACGGATCCGCGCGTATTCGCGGTATCGGCACCGTCGGGGACAACCCCGGCCTCGAAAGCTCTGTCGCGGTGTTCGTCGACGGGGTGTATCGCTCGCGCTCGGGCAACGCACTGTCCGAACTCGGGCCTCTCGACCGGGTGGAAATCCTGCGCGGCCCGCAGGGCACGCTCGGCGGGCGCAACGCCTCGGCCGGTCTCATCAGCATCTATACCGCGCCGCCCGAATTCGAAGCCGGCGGCTATGGCTATTTCACCTACGGCAATTTCGACGCGATCCGCGCGGAAGCAGGCGTCAACATCCCGCTCGGCACGACTGTCGCCGCGCGTGTCGACGGCGTCTATTTCGAACGCGACGGCTTCTACAACGACGTGAACAATGGCGGCACGGTCAATGATCGCGACCGCTACTTGGTCCGCGGCCAGCTGCTCTTCGAACCCAGCGACGACCTGAGTTTCCGCGTCGTCGCCGACTATTCGAAGAAGGACGAGGCGTGCTGCGCAGCGACCTTCGTGCAGCCCGACTTCGCGCCGCTGGCCCGCGTAAGCCCGGGTCTCGACACCTTCGCGCGTCCGCTGCCAGGCGCCCCGGCGCTGACCAGCACCGATAACCCGATCATCAACGTGCTCCTCGGCCTGGGTCAGGATCCGCGCGCGCTTACCCAAAGCACGTTCAATCGCGACATCTATGTCACGCCGGGTCGCTCCTACGACGGTGAAACGGAAGATTACGGCGTTTCGGGCGAGCTGAACTGGAGCTTCGGCGATGTGAACTTCACGTCCATCACCGGATACCGCGAATATTCGAACACGCAGGGATCGGATACCGACTACACGCAGGTCGACATCCTCTACCGTGCGCCGGGCGACAATGCTGGTGCTCGCGCGTTCGAGACGTTCACCCAGGAATTCCGGCTCAACGGTTCGCTGTTCAATGACCGGTTCGACTGGCTGATCGGCGCCTATTACGCCGACGAACAGCTGCAGACCCGCGACAATCTGCGGTTCGGTTCGCAGTACGGCACCTTCGCTTCGTGCCGCATTGCGATCGCGCTTGCCCCGACGCTCGGCCCGACCACGGTCAACCCGGGCAACGCCAACTGCCTCGGTGCTGGCGCCCAGGGTGCACTGATCGGAGATCCCGCCAACCCCCTCGACGGGGCTTTCGGACCGGCCGGCGACGCGCTGGTGAACGGGCTCAACATCCTGTCGCAGATCCGCGACCGCGGCAGCACGATGGATGTCTACAACCAGAACAGCCGCAACTTCGCCCTGTTCACGCACAACATCTTCGCGATCACCGATACCGTCGATCTGACGCTGGGTGCCCGTTACACGAACGAGCGCAAGGAATTCGACGCGACGTTCGGCAACGACAACATCTTCTGCCCGCAACAGCGCGCGTTGCAGAATGCCACCCTGCTGAACCCGACCTTCCTCGCGAACTTCCCGGCCGCCCTGCGTCCGACGTTCCAGGGTCTCGGCGGGGGCCTTGTCTCGCTGTCCTGCCAAGGCAACTCGACATCCGAACTCGACGGCGTGTCGATCGACGACGAGCGGGAAGAAGACCAGTTCACCGGGACCGCGATCCTGAGCTGGAAGCCGACCGACGACCTGCTGCTCTACGGCAGCTATTCGCGCGGCTACAAGGCGGGTGGCTTCAACCTCGACCGTTCCGCGCTCCAGGCGAGCCCGGTGGTCGGCAATCCGGCGGTGACCGGATCGGCCGACAACCTGCAGTTCGAGGAAGAGACCGTTACGGCATACGAAATCGGGGCCAAGTACGCCAAGCGCGACTTCAGCCTGAGCCTCGCCGCGTTCCGCCAGGAGTTCTCGAACTTCCAGCTGAATACGTTCAACGGCTCGGTCTTCCTCGTGCAGAACGTCAATGCCTGCGGCACCGATCTCGGTGGCGCGGACACCGACGCAAGCGCCGCGACGGGATCGTGCAATGCGGACGACGTCGAACCCGGCGTAATCTCGGAAGGCGTTGAACTGGAACTGGCGCTCAACCCGATCCGTGACTTCGGCATGACGCTGGGTCTCACCTACGCCGATACGAAGTACCAGGAAAACCTGATCGGCAACGACACGGGTGCCCCGCTGGATCCGGCGCTGCGCCTGCTGCCGGGCGACAACCTGTCCAATGCGCCGGAAATCACCGCGACCACGTCGTTCAGCTGGACGCCGCGTCTGGGTGACGGTCCGGCGCGGGGCTTGGTGTTCGTCAACGCCCGCATGGTGGACGATTACAACACCGGTTCCGACCTCCTCTACGGGAAGGAACAGGACTCGTTCTTCGTCATGAACGCCCGTGTCGGCGTCACGGACATCGCGGACGCGTTCTCGGTCGAGGCGTGGGTGCAGAACCTGACCGATACGGATTACACCCAGGTCGCGTTCAACACGCCGTTCGTCGCGCCACAGCAGACCTACTCGGCCTACCTCGCCGAACCGCGCACCTACGGCGTCACTGTGCGCGCGGAGTTCTGATCGCAGGCAACAGCCGCAGACGGGAAAGGGGGCGCTCACCGGCGCCCCCTTTTTTCTATCCCAATTTTCCTGACCCGATCAGGTCCCGGGTCGTTCTCCAAAGAGTGCGGTCCCCACGCGGACATGCGTGGCCCCGAGCATGATCGCGGTCGGATAATCGCCGCTCATTCCCATGCTGCGTCCGTCTAGGCCATTGTCGCGCGCCAGCTTGTCCAGCAGGGCGAAGAACGGCGCCGGCTCGATATCCGCCGGCGGCAGGCACATCAGGCCGGCAACCGGAATATCCGCCTCGCGCGTCCGGGCGAGGAAGTCCGGCAGGTCCGCGACCGCGCATCCGCCCTTCTGCGGTTCTTCGCCGACGTCCACCTGGATGAAGCAGGGCACGCGCCTGCCGGCCTTGTCCATCGCCTTGGCCAGCGCCTTCAGGAGGCTCGGCCGGTCGAGCGAATGGATGCAATCGAAGGTCGCGACGGCATCGTCCGCCTTGTTCGACTGCAGCTGCCCAACGAGGTGCAGGCGGACGTCCGGGAAGCGCTCCCGCAGTTCGGGCCATTTCTCCTGCGCTTCCTGCACCCGGTTCTCGCCGAAGACCCGGTGCCCCTGCTCCAGCAAAGGCTCGATTGCCGCGGCCGAATGCTTCTTGCTGACCGCCACGAGAGTGACGTCCTCGGGCTTGCGCCGCGCAATCCGGCACGCCTTTGCGATCTCGGCCCGGACCATGGCCAGCAGGGTGTCTGTCGTATCCATTATCCGGCCGCTATAGCGCCTGCGTGCTGCGCGACCACCCCTCCACCCGCCCTGCCGGACGAGTATCCCGGCCACTCCCCGCGCTCTGGCTGCTCTCGGACGCGCGCAACGATGCGCAGCTGGAAGCCGCCGTCGGACGCCTGCCGCGCGGATCGGCGTTCGTGTACCGCCACTACGACCTTGCGCCAGACGAACGCCGGCGGCGGTTCGAACGGCTGAAGGCACTGTGCCGGGCGGCAGATCATGCAGTCATCCTGGCCGACAGCGCGCTCACCGCGCGCGAGTGGGGTGCGGACGGTATCTATGGCGCTCCGCTGATGCTGACGCCACGGCGGCAGGGACTACTCTCGATCGCGACCGCGCACGATCTGGCGGAGATCGGGCAGGCCCACCTGATCGGGGCCGATGCGATCATGCTGTCGCCCGTATTCCCGACGCGCTCCCATCCGGGTGCAGACGTGCTGGGACCCGTGCGCTTCCGCCTGCTCGCATCCCGCGCCGCGATGCCCGTCATCGCGCTCGGCGGCATGACGCCACGATCCGCGATGCGGCTTGGCTGCACCCGCTGGGCGGCGATTGACGGACTTTCTGCAAGGCGTTCTTGACCGGGAGTCCGGGCTCTGCGATTCCCCTTTCGTTCGCACATTGAGGGGAATTGCGCATGGCCAGCCGCGCCATCGGAAAATCGAACGCCGCCGATTGGCGTCTTGCCTTCCGGCGCTCGCTGCGCCGCGCCCTGCAGGTCGGCGGTGCCGTCGCGCTCTTCGCCCTTCTGTTGTTCCTCGCGATCGCCCTGCTGACCTACAGCCAGACAGACCCGAGCATCTCTACCGCGGCCGACGGAAGCGACATCGACAACTGGATGGGCGCGTCCGGCGCATGGATGGCGGAACGCATCTATTTCCTGTTCGGGCGGACGGGATGGCTGATCCTGCCGATGCTTTACGTTTTCGCCCGCAAGCTGTGGCGCGATGTCGAGCAGGAAGACCGGGACACCGACACGCCGTGGTGGCGCCCGATCGCGCTGCTCATCCTGGCGATGGCGCTTCTCTCGACCGTCCTCTCGCTCACTTTCTCCGCGCCGGGCGGGACCATGCCGGCTTCGGCGGGTGGCTTTACCGGACTGCTGGGCGCTCTCGCGGTCGAGGGGATCGCGGGCCTGTTCGGGGAAAGCCTCGATGGCTGGGTGATCGGGCTGCTCGCGCTCGCGGCGCTTGCCGCCGGCGTATCGCTCGTGACACGCGTGTTCGCGATCGACTGGGTTCAGCTGCTGACCCTGCCGGACTTCCTGCGCAACCGGATGCCCGAGGCGGCGGCGAAGATTCCCGCACTGCCGCGCAAGGCCGCATCGACCGGCCCGGCGCCGAAGAGCGACAGGCCGGTCGCGGCAAAGCCGACCACCGACGAGGAACCGGCCCCGCGGCGCGCGACGGAAATCACCGATCCGCGCCAGCCGCCCAAGAAGGCGGTCCTGACGCAGGCCACGCAGAAGGACATGTTCGCTGACTACGAATTGCCGAGCCTCGACCTGCTGGCCGAACCGCCGCCGCAGAAGGGTCCGCCGCTCGACAAGCTGGCACTGGAACGCAATGCGCGCCTGCTTGAAACGGTGCTCGACGATTTCAACGTGAAGGGCGAGATCACCGCCGTGCGAACCGGCCCGGTGGTCACGATGTACGAGCTGGAGCCTGCTCCGGGCATCAAGGCTAGCCGCGTCGTCGGACTGGCTGAAGACATCGCGCGGAACATGAGTGCCGTTTCCGCCCGCGTCTCGCCGATCCCCGGCAAGACCGTGATGGGCATCGAACTGCCCAACGCGGATCGCCAGACCGTGGCGCTGAAGGAACTGATGGCGTGCGAGGCCTTTGCCGAAGCCAAGGGCGCGCTTCCCATCATCCTGGGCAAGGATATCGCCGGCGAACCGATCATCGCGGACCTTGCCGCCATGCCCCACCTGCTGGTTGCGGGCACGACCGGGTCGGGCAAGTCCGTGGGCCTGAACTGCATCCTGATGAGCCTGCTCTATCGCTTCACGCCGGAAGAGTGCCGCCTGATCCTGATCGATCCGAAGGTGCTGGAGCTCAAGACCTACGACGACATCCCGCACCTGCTTAGCCGGGTCGTCACCGAGCCGCACAAATCCGTCCGCGCGCTGAAATGGGCGGTCGAGGAGATGGAACGGCGATACCGGATGATGAGCAGCGTCAATTCGCGCAACATCGCCGGTTTCAACGAGAAGGTCCGCGCGGCCGCTGCGAAGGGCACGCCGCTGGGCCGACGCGTCCAGACCGGCTTCGATCCCGAAACCGGCGAGGAATTGTTCGAGGAGGAACAGCTCGACTACCAGCCACTTCCCAAGATCGTGCTGATCGTGGACGAACTCGCCGACCTCATGGTGACGGTCGGCAAGGAAATCGAAGTCCTGATCCAGCGCCTCAGCCAGAAATCGCGCGCGGCGGGCATCCACCTGATCATGGCGACGCAGCGCCCCTCGGTCGACGTGATCACCGGCGTCATCAAGGCGAACCTGCCGACCCGGATCAGCTTCAAGGTCACCAGCCGCATCGACAGCCGCACCATCCTGGGCGAGCAGGGCAGCGAGCAGCTGCTGGGCAAGGGGGACATGCTCTACAAGCCGAGCAGCGGCGCGACCGTGCGCGTGCACGGTCCGTTCGTCAGCGACGAGGAAGTGGAAGTCGTGGCCGACCACTGGCGCGGCCAGGGCAGCCCGGAATATGTCGATGCCGTCACCGAGGAACCGGAAGACGGCGGCGGCCTGGCCTTCGAGGACGAGATGACCGCTTCCGACAATCCGGAAGAGCGCAAGTATCGACAGGCCTGCCAGATCGTGATCGAAAACCAGAAGGCGTCCGGATCCTGGCTCCAGCGCCAGATGGGCGTCGGCTACAACACGGCGGCCAAGTGGATCGAGCGCATGGAAGGCGAAGGGCTGGTGGGCCCCGCCAACCATGTCGGGCGCCGCGAGATCTTCCGCGACCAGGACGGCAACCCGCTTTAGGGCAGGTTGCCGTCCGATCGGCGGGAGCCCGCTTGTCCTAGCTCAGTTCGTCCGCCGTCAGCGGCGTGAAGGATGTCGCCTTTTCGAGGTTCGCCGCCCGCTTTTCGGCATCCGACGCCACGAGGCCGCGCGCCGCGAGCGCGCCGTCCGGACCCCAGTTCTTGCTCCATTCCTCGACATAGGAACGCAGGCCCGGAATGGCCTGGAGGTGCGCGTTTTTCACGTAGATGTAGAGCGGCCGCGCGCCGGGATAGGAGAAGTTGGAGATATTCTCGTAGGTCGGTTCGAACCCGTTCACCGGCAGGCCCTGCACCCGGCCCGCGTTCTTCTCCAGGAAGGAATAGCCGAGGACGCCGACAGCGTTGCGGTTGTTCGAAATTTTCTGGATGATCAGATTGTCCTGCTCGCCGCCTTCGACGAACTTGCCGTCATTGCGCACTTCGGTGCAGACCTGCCCGTGCCGGTCCTCGTCGCTTTCCGCGAGTGCTTCCATCCGGGGATCCGTGTCGCAACCGGCTTCCAGCACCAGTTCCTTCAGCGCGTCGCGCGTGCCCGAGGTCGGCGGCGGACCGTAGACCAGGATCGGCACGTCGGGCAGCGAAGGGTCGACGTCGGACCAAGTTTCGTTGGTCTGTTCCTCGCCATAGGGCGATGCGGCCAGCGCCTCGTAGACGATCTTGGGCGTCAGGTTCATCGTGATGCCGCCGGCGGTGGAAACGAACACGATCCCGTCCAGGCCGACCTGGATTTCGGTAATTTCCTGGACGCCGTTGCGCTGGCAGGTCTCGAATTCGGACAGCTTCATGCGGCGCGAGGCATTCGCGATATCGGGCGTCGACGCGCCGGTTCCCTGGCAGAACAGCTGGATACCGGCCCCGCTGCCGATGCCTTCGATGATCGGCGTCCCGGCACCCGGATTGGCGCGGGCCGTCATCTCGGCGACCAGTTCGGCGAAGGGCAGCACCGTGGACGAGCCGACGGCGCGCACGTTCTCGCGCGTTCCGTCCTGGCAACCGGCCAAGGCGATGGTCAGGGTGGCGATAGCTGGGAGGGCGAGTGTTCTAAGCTTCATCATGGGGTGAATCCTCGATAGACGAAGCGCGCCTATGACTCCGGCATGACACATATGTGACAACGCGCCACCGGACTGTGCTTGAGCGAAACTGGTTTCCCAAGTAACGAGCGCCAGCCTCCCAGGAGTTTGAGACATGCGCATTGGCTGCCCCACCGAGATCAAGAACCACGAATACCGCGTCGGACTGACGCCGGAAAGTGCGCGCGAGCTGGCGTCGCGCGGCCACGAGGTCTGGATCCAGAGCGGGGCCGGCATGGGTATCGGCGCCTTCGATCACGAATACCAGGAAGCCGGAGCCCAGATCGTGGATGGGCCGGACCCGATCTTCGCCGAGTGCGAAATGGTCGTGAAGGTCAAGGAACCGCAGGCGCAGGAACGCGCCAAGCTGCGCCGCGACCAGATCCTCTACACCTATCTCCACCTCGCTCCCGATCCCGAGCAGACCGCGGACCTCGTCAAGTCGGGCGTCACGGCGATCGCTTACGAGACGGTGACGGGAGAGCGCGGCCAGCTTCCGCTCCTCAAGCCCATGAGCCAGGTCGCGGGCCGGATGAGCGTGCAGGCCGGTGCCACCGCGCTGGAAAAGGCGCATGGTGGGCGCGGTGTGCTGCTGGGCGGCGTTCCGGGCGTCATGCCGGCGAAGGTGGTCGTGATCGGCGGCGGCGTGGTCGGGTTCAACGCCGCGCAGATGGCGGTCGGCCTCGGCGCGGATGTCACTATCCTCGATCGCGATCCCGAAGTGCTGGAAAAGGTCGGCACCCATTTCGAAGCGCGTGCCTCGACCCGGTTCTCCAACGCCGCGAATTTGCACGATTCGGTCTGCAATGCGGATCTCGTCATCGGCGCGGTGCTGATCCCGGGCGCAGCCGCGCCCAAGCTGGTGGCGCGCGACATGCTGAGGCACATGCTGCCGGGCGCGGTGCTGGTCGACGTGGCGATCGACCAGGGCGGCTGTTTCGAAACCAGCAAGCCGACCACGCATGCAGACCCCACCTATGTGGTCGACGACGTCGTCCATTACTGCGTGGCCAACATGCCCGGCGCCGTGGCGCGGACCAGCACTTACGCCCTCAACAACGTGACCTTGCCGCATGCTCTGCGAATTGCGGATATGGGGTGGAAGGATGCCATGCGCGCCGACGCGCACTTGGCGGAAGGGCTCAACGTCCATGCCGGCGAAGTGACCTATCAGGCTGTCGCGGAAGAACTGGGCCACGACTACCGCCCTGTGGCGGACCTGCTCTGACCGATTTCTAGCCGAGGAAAGCCGCCGTCACGTCGCCGCGAATGCGGGCGGGACGGCCCGTTTCCCGGTCCAGCATGACCCACGTCGTGTTGGCACTGACGATGACCTTGCCATCCGCATTGCGGAAATCGACCCTGCGATCGAACCTGGCGCCCCTGGGTTCGCCGGGGATGAAGGTTTCTCCGGTCACGCTTTCCCCTTCGGCGATGTTGCCGCGGTAATCGATCTCGTGCCGGGTCACCAGCCAGACATAGGTTTCCTGATGCTCCGCCGGTGCGACCGCTTCCCAATGCGAAACGGCGATATTCTGTATCCACTGGACCCAGACGGCATTGTTGACGTGGCCCATCACGTCGATGTGATGCGGCTCGGCCACGAAGGTCTTGCGGAAGGGTTCGCTCATGCCGTGTCTCGCCGTTCCACGCCGACAAGAATCCAGCCGATCCCGCGGCGTTCGAAGACGAGGTCCGCAAGTGGGACGCCGTCGCCGCTGGTCCGGCGCATGCGAAAGCTGTTGAACCCCCGGTGGAGTGTCCAGCCGGTCTGGCCAGCCCGTTCCCACTCGATGGCAGGCAGGGATCGGACCACGCCGCGCAGCGCAGGGTCACGCGGGTCGAGCCGGGCTATGGCGGCCAGTCCCTGCGGCGTCCCTCTCAGGAGATCGGGCAGGGCGGATGCAGCAGCGGTGCCGTATTCCCGCTCGATCGATTGCCGGAAACGGGTGGTGTCCACCAAAGTCGCGAGTTCCGCCACATCGCGATCCTCGGCGGCATCCTGGAGGTTCTTCGCAGCGAGGATGGGGCTTTCCCAGTACCACAGCCCGACGACGGCAAAGGTGATGAACGCCAGCAGCAAGAGTTTCTTCATCGAACCGGCACCTCCGGGTCAGTCTTCTATACCCAGTTGCCACAGAATGAAGGCGTATGCTTCGGCTGTCTCCCTCAGGGACGCGAACCGGCCGGACTTGCCCCCATGGCCCGCCCCCATGTTCGTCTTCAGCAGCAGAACATTGTCGTCCGTCTTCATCTCGCGCAGTTTCGCCACCCACTTGGCAGGTTCCCAGTAAGTGACGCGCGGATCGTTCAACCCGGCGGTCACCAGCATAGGCGGATAGGCCTGCGATCGCACCTGGTCGTAGGGGCTGTAGCTCCTGATCAGGCGGAAGGCCGCTTCGTCCGTGATCGGGTTGCCCCATTCGGGCCATTCGCCGGGCGTGAGGGGCAGTGTCGCATCGAGCATGGTGTTGAGGACGTCCACGAAGGGTACGTCGGCCACCACGGCACCCCACAGGTCCGGATCGGAATTGACGATCGCGCCCATCAATTCGCCGCCGGCCGAGCCGCCACTGGCGCTGATCTGGCCTTTGCTGGTGTATCCCCGCTCGATCAGGCCGTTCGCGACATCGACGAAATCGGTGAAGGTGTTGGTGCGCTGGGTCAGTTTGCCCGACTTGTACCAGGCCCGGCCGAGATCGTCCCCGCCCCGGATATGCGCGATCGCATATGCCATGCCACGATCGACAAGGCTTAGGCGGCTGGTCGAGAAACCCGGATCGATGGCGATACCGTAAGCACCATAACCATAAAGGTGAAGCGGGCCCGGTTGGTTGCGGTCTTTCCGGTACAGGATGCTGATGGGGATGGACGTCCCGTCCTGCGCAGGGATTTCCATCCGTTCTGTCGTGTAGAGGCTGGCATCGTACCCCGAGGGTATTTCCTGTTGCTTCAGGAGCTTGCGGTCTTTGCTCGCGACATCGAAGTCGAGGACGCTGCCCGGCGTCACCATGCTCTCGTATCCGATCCGCAGGACGGTCTGCGTGTACTCCGGATTGTTGCCGAGGCCGGCGCTGAAGCTTTCTTCGGGAAATTCGACCGGCTCGATCCGGGCAGGATCGTCGTAGTAGCGGATCTCGATCCGGTCGAGACCGGCCACGCGCCCTTCGATCACGTAGAAATCGCGGAAAAGCTCGAAGCCGGTGAGGTAGAATTCGTCCGATCCCTCGATCAGGCTCGTCCATTCGCCGGGATTGTCGATTGGCGCCGTCGCCAGCCGGAAATTGTCGTGACAGTCGTCGGTCAGGACGAAAATCGTCCCTTCGCGCATGTCGATATCGTATTCGCGCCCGCTGCGTCGCGGCGAGACGAGGGTTTGCGATGCCAGCGGATCGGCAAGCGGAACGAAGCGGACTTCGCTCGTTTCGTGGTCGCTTGCGGCGATCAGCAGATAGTCTTCCTGCGCGCTCATAGATACGCCGACGCGGAACCCCTCGTCATCCTCGTGGTAGAGCTCGACATCTTCGGAGACCGGCCGGCCCAGCCAGTGAAGGTGGGCATTGTCCGTGCGCCACTGGTCGTTGGCGAGACAGTAGGCGAGCGCCGCGTCCTTCGCGCACCACACCAGCGATCCGAGCGTACCCGGTATGCTGTCGGGCAGGTCTTCGCCGGTCGAAAGATCGCGGATGCGGACGGTGTACCGTTCCGAACCGTCGACATCGACCGAATAGGCGAGCAGCTTCGCGTCCTGGCTTACCGAGAAGGCCCCGAGGCGGAAATACTCGTTGCCTTCGGCGAGCGCGTTCTCGTCCAGGATCAGCGTTGGTTCGCCGCCCGCGACAGGCTTACGGTACCATTTGCGGTATTCGATGCCGTCCTCGAACTCGGTCCAGTAGAGATAGTCGCCGTCCTTCTGGGGAACGGAGGAATCGTCCTTCTTCACCCGCCCCTTCATTTCCTCGAACAGCGTTTCGACCAGCCCCTCGTGCGGTGCCATCGCCGCTTCGAACCATGCGTTCTCCGCTTCGAGATGCGCGAGGATCTCCCGGTCCTTCACCTCGGGGTAGCCCGGATCGCGGAGCCAGGCGTAATCGTCGGTCCATGATACCCCGTGGCGGGTTTGTTCGTGCGGGCGCTTGGCCGCGAGCGGCGGGGAAAGGGGCTTGTCGGTCATCTGCGCGCAGGTAGGCAATCGCCGGGCGAATTGCACCCTGTCTTCGTCGGCCTCGGCAGGACGTGCGGCACGGACGGGGTATGGGGGCGCCGCTGAGGCGAAACCCTAGCCCCGGGCCGGATCGATCCCTATCCTTGGGAGGAATCGAAATTAACGCCAGCTTGGGAAAACCGATGTTGATGCAAACCCACGAAGCCCGCCTTTCCGCCTTGCGCGAGGAATTGAAGCGGCGCGATCTCGACGGGTTCGTCGTCCCGATCAGCGACGAGCACATGTCCGAATATATCGGCAGCTACGCCCAGCGTCTCGCTTGGCTCACGGGCTTCGGCGGGTCCGCGGGCAGCGCCATCGTCCTGCGCGACCGGGCCGCCATGTTCACCGACGGACGCTACACCGTGCAGGTCCGCGAACAGGTGGACGGAGCGCATTACGACTATTGCCAGATCCCGGGCGAAAGCATGTCGGCCTGGCTCAAGGACCATGCGCCCGAAGGTGCGCGGATCGCCTACGATCCCTGGCTGCACACCCAAGGGTGGGTGGACGACCTTTCCGCCGCGCTCAAGCGCAAGCGGATCGAACTGGTACCGGTGGCCGACAACCCGGTGGACGCGGTATGGGACGATCGTCCGCAGCCCTCGAGTGCGCAGGCGGTCGTTCATGAAGATCGCTATGCCGGGCGCAACAGCTCGGAAAAGCGGGCCGAGGTGGCCGACTGGCTGAAGAAGGAGGGCCATGACGCGACTGTCATTTCAGCGCTCGATTCGATCGCCTGGCTGCTCAATATCCGCGGAAGCGACGTGGACCGGACCCCGGTGGCGCTGTCCTATGTCGTCGCGAAGGCCGACGGAACGGCCGAGCTGTTCATCGCGCGCGAGAAGATCACGCCCGAACTGGAACGCCACCTGGGCAATGCGGTGACGATCCGCGAGCGGTCCGAATTCGAAAGCGCGCTGGGCGAACTTTCCGGCAAGAGCGTGGCGGTCGATCCCGATTTCGGCGTCGCAGCGATTCACCAGTTGCTGCGCGATGCCGGCGCGACTCCGGTGGTGGCGCGCGATCCCGCGATCCTGCCCAAGGCGATCAAGACCCCGGCCGAACAGCAGGGCCATCGCGATGCGCAGGCCCGCGACGGGGCGGCCGTGGCGCAATTCCTGCACTGGCTGAGCGAAGAAGCCCCCAAGGGCAGCGAGACGGAACTGTCCGCCTGCGCGAAGCTGCGCGAATTCCGCGAGGCGACCGGGGCACTGAGGGACCAGAGCTTCGACACGATCTCGGCAGCCGGCCCGCATGCCGCGATCCCGCATTATCGCGTGGACGAGGAAAGCAACCTGCCGATCGAGCCGGGCAGCATCTTCCTGTGCGATTCGGGCGGCCAGTATCTCGACGGGACCACGGACATCACCCGCACCGTCTGGATCGGGCCGGGCGAACCGGGTGCCGAGCAGCGGGACCGGTTCACGCGGGTCCTGAAAGGCCATATCGCCCTTGCGCAGGCACGCTTTCCCGACGGGACGCCTGGCGGCGCGCTCGACAGTTTCGCCCGCCAGTTCCTGTGGCAGGCCGGGATCGATTACGGGCACGGCACCGGGCACGGCGTCGGCAGCTATCTCGGCGTGCACGAAGGGCCGCAGCGCATCGCCAAGGCCAGCGGCCCGCAGCCGGGCACCGGAGAGCCGCTGCGCGCAGGGATGATCCTGTCGAACGAGCCCGGCTATTACAAGGCGGGTCACTACGGCATCCGGATCGAGAACCTCGTGCTGGTGGTCGAACAGGAGATCGAGAACGGCGAAGGCACGTCGCTCGGCTTTGAGACGCTGACATTCGTCCCCATCGACCGGACGCTGGTGGACCGCAGCCTGCTGACCGAGAGCGAGATCGAGTGGTGGAACAGCTACCACGCGCAGGTCCGCGACATCCTGGCACCGCAACTGGAAGGCGATGCGCTCGCATGGGTGGAAGAGGCCTGCAAACCCTTGTAGGGCGGATTTTGTTCCTGTATTGTTCCTGCGGGTCGTGAGTCGTTTGCCGGAGATGCGCGATGATCGGATATGTGACGCTTGGGACCAATGACATCGAAGCGGCCGCGCCGCTCTACGATGCGATTGCTGCGGAAATGGGCTTCGGCCGGATGATGGACTTCGGCAGTTTCATCGCCTGGGGGAACTGGGAAGTGCCAGGGGTCGCCCTGACCAAGCCCTTCGACGGGAACGCGGCCTCGGTGGGCAACGGCACTATGGTCGCCCTGCAGGCGAAGGACCGGGACCAGGTCGACAGGATCCACGCGATCGCCCTTTCCCATGGCGGTAGCGACGAGGGCGCGCCAGGTCCGCGCGGCGAACCGGACGACAAGGGCGAAACCTTCTACGCCGCTTATTTCCGCGACTGCGACGGCAACAAGCTCAACGCCTTCTGCATGGTGCGCGACTGATGGCGGACGCGTTCCGCTTGGCGGACAGCTTCGTCCATCTCGGATCGGGTGCGACCGCCGTCCCGCAACCGCCGTTCTCCGGAATGAAATGGTATGCGGAGTACGGTGAGCGCCACGGGGACGGCGGGCGCGAAGGGCGGCTCGTCTCGCTCCATCGCTTCGAGGAAAGCTGGGACAGCTGGGAAATGCACCCCGTCGGCAGCGAAGTCGTCATCTGCACCGAGGGCGCGATGGTCCTGACGCAGGAACATGCCGACGGGCGACGCGACACCGTCGCGCTCGGCCCGGGCCAGTACGCGATCAATCCGCCCGGCGTCTGGCACATTGCCGATGTGGAAACCGCCTGCACCGCGATCTTCATTACCGCAGGCGAAGGCACCGAGCACCGGCCGCGGTAACGCGCCGCCTCGTTGTCGCGCAGATGAACGCCGGTCCACCGGCGTTACACTTTGCGACAAATCTCCGCCGATCGGGCATAAACCTGCGACATGGCGGCTCCAGAAGGGTCATACGAGCTGCGGTGCCGGAGCGATTTCTCTCCCCCATCCCCTCCCCGGTCGCCGCAGCTCACCCTTTTTCCCCGACCATACGGAGAAACCGCGATGAAGAAGATGACCCTTTCCCTTTCCGCCGCCGCGCTCGCACTGACCGGGCTGGCCGGAGTGGCCTATGCCCAGCAGGACGAGCGGGTCCGTCCCGACGCCAATGGCGACGGGACCCTGACCGCTGCGGAACACCGCGCGCATGCAACGGCCATGTTCGCACGGCTCGACGTCAATTCCGACGGCCGGATCGATGCCGCCGACCGTGAAGCGCGCAAGGAGCGCCGGTTCGCCAGGCTCGACGCCGACAATGACGGCGAAGTGACGCAGGCCGAAATGACGCAGGCCCGCGAAGCACGCCGGGCTCGCATGGAAGAGCGCCGCGCCGCGCGTGCCGAACGCTGGGGCGATCGCCGCGAACAGCGTTTCGCCCGGCTCGACACGGACAATTCGGGCGGCCTTTCCGAAGCCGAGCTGACGGCCGGCCGCGAACGTGCCGGCGAGATGCGCGGGCAGCGCGGTGGCAAGATGCGTCGCGGCGGGCGCCGTGGCGGCGGGATGCAGATGATGCGCCAGGCCGATACCAATAACGACCAGGCGATCACGCAGGCCGAGTTCGTGGCAGCCGCGGACGCGCGCTTCGCACGCCTCGATGCGAATTCGGACGGCAGCGTCACGCGGGCCGAACGGCAGGCCGCCCGCGAAGCGATGCGCGAACTCCGGGCCCAGCGGCGCGCGCAGCAGAGCTGATAGGAGTTGCGCAGCCGAGCCGTCCGGTCCTACGTCCGCAGTCGCTGAACCATGACCGACGCCGTGCCCGTTTCCATCCTGCTGGTCGATGACGAGCAGACCTTACGCGAACCCCTGGCGGAATATCTCGTCCGCCAAGGGTTCGACGTGCGCGAGGCAGACAGCGCGGCTGCGGCGCGCAGCGCCCTGCTGGAACAGGACGCCGACATCGTCCTGCTCGACGTGATGATGCCGGGCGAGGACGGCCTGTCCCTGTGCCGGCACCTGGTGGAGGCGAAGGACCTTCCGGTCATCCTGCTGACCGCGAAGGGCGAAGCGACCGACCGGATCGTGGGGCTGGAAATCGGCGCGGACGATTACGTCACCAAGCCGTTTGAGCCGCGCGAACTGGTCGCCCGCATCAGGTCGGTCCTGCGCCGCGCCGCGCGCGGGCCCGCCACCACGGCGGACGAGGATGCGGGTTACCAGTTCGAAGGCTGGCACCTCGATACGCTGAAGCGCAAGCTGACCGATCCGGACGGCGCGACCATAAGCATCTCGACGGCCGAATTCCGCCTCCTGCGTGCCTTCCTCGATCACCCGCGCCAAGTCATGGACCGCGACACGCTACTCGACATGGTGCAGGGCCGCGAGGCGCACATGTTCGATCGCGCGGTGGACAACCAGGTCGCGCGCCTGCGCCGCAAGATCGAGCAGGACAGCCGCGATCCGCAGCTTATCCAGACCGTGCGCGGCGGCGGCTACCGGTTCGCCACCGACGTGCGCCGGACCGCGAAGGCTGGCTGAGCGATGCGGTTCTGGCCCCGGAGCCTGCTGGGCCAAGTCCTGCTGGCCGCCGCTGCCGCCCTGTTCGTGGCGCAGGCGATTTCGGCCGTGCTGCTGTACCGCGCGGCCGAGAACCGGCGCGAGGAATCGGCGCTGACCTCGGCGGCCTTCCGCCTTTCCGAAAATCCCGACCTGCGGGACTTGGCGCGCGAACGCCGCGCCGCGCGCAGGGCGGCAATCGCCGAAGCGCGCGGATCGGACCGGGCGGAACCCGACAGCCGCCGCCGCGGGGGCCGACTGTTCCGCGCGCGGCGCGAAGCCCAATCCCCCGCCATGGCCGGCGAGACCTCCTCGCCCGAACTCGAGCGGCGCCTCGCTGCCTTGCTGGAAAACCAAGGCATCGAAGCGGCCGAAGTCCGCGCGATCGTGCGGCGGTCCGGCCGGGACCCGGTCGTCCGGGAAGCGGCACAGGACGGGTCCCCTTTCGCCAGCGACCCGGACTGGGCCGACCGCAGGATACTGGTCAGCGCGATCAGGCTGGCCGGAGAAGACGGCTGGCGCGTCGTCCGCTCGCCGCTGTCCGGGCGGGACGATCGGGCCGTCGGACCCATCCTGTTCCAGACCGCGATCATATTCTGCATCCTGATGGGCGTGCTGTTCGTCCTGCTGCGCCGCATCACGCGTCCATTGGGCCAGCTGACGCGCCGGACCCGCCAGTTCGCCCGGACGCAGGACGCATCCAATCCGCTCGAGCCGAGCGGTCCGGAGGATATCGAGACTTTGATCACGGCCCACAACGCGCTCGAAGCGCGGATCGTCGCCATGCTGGACGAAAAGGACGTGATGCTGGGCGCGATCGGCCACGACCTGAAGACGCCGCTGGCGGCCCTTCGCGTGCGCATCGAATCGGTCGAGGATGATGGCCAGCGCGCCAAGATGGCCGAAGGCATCGAGGATATCGCCGCGACTCTCGACGACATCCTGTCCCTCGCCCGGATCGGCAGGTCGGACGGGCCGCCCGAGCCGGTGGAACTGTCCGCCCTGGTCGCATCCGTGGTCGAGGAATACGAGGATCTGGGCGAGCCGGTCGACCTGTTGCACACCGCCCGGCTGGTGCGTCCGGTCCACCTCACATGGCTCAAGCGCGCACTGCGCAATCTCATCGGCAATGCGCTGCGCTACGGACACCGGGCCCGGGTTGCCCTGCTGACCGAGGGCAAGTTCGTAGTCCTGCGAGTGGAGGATGACGGGCCGGGTATCGCCGAAGGCCAGATCGACCGGATGTTCGAGCCGTTCCAGCGCGGCGAGACGAGCCGCAATCGGACGACCGGTGGAGCGGGCCTCGGACTGACGCTGGCCCGCGCGATCGCGGAGCAGCATGGCGGGAAGCTGGTGCTGGCCAATCGGGCCGAAGGCGGCCTGCGCGCCGAACTGCGCTTGCCGAAGGACTGACCAGAACCGATTTGCCGCCGCGTGCGTTCATGACGCAGCAGCAGGACGATAGAGCGGATTTATGAAGGCGGTTCTGGGCTGGGTGGGGCGCAAGGGGATCCTCTTCGCGATCCTCGTGCTGGCCATCGGATTCTACACATTGTTCTGGCCTTCGATTTCCGAAGGCCTGTCCGCCGACCGCATGAGCATCGGCGACGTGCGCCAGGAGATAGCGCTCCAGGCGGAGGAAGCGCAATCGGCGCTGGAGGAAACCGGCACCACCGCGCGCACGCTGCCGGCCGAAACGCTCGAGGACAGGCTGGCCGAACGGCAGAAAGCCCTTGCGCAGGCACGCCGCGCGCTGGACGACGCGAGCGACGGATTGCTGGCCGCGTATCGACCTTCGCGCATCCTCGCACGCAAGCGCGCCGAAATCGACATTGCCCTTGCCGAGCGCGAAATCGCGGTCCTCGAAACGGCGCTGGGCCGCAGATCCGCACTCGATGCCGTGGAAGCGCGCGCGGCGGAATACGCCCGGATACCAACCGAAGCCGCGATCGCCGCGAGCAACCGGATTTGCCGCGACCGCCGGGCGGACGTTGCGCGCTTCGACGAGCGATCGCGCGTGGTGCGCGGTGTGCGCAATGCCCTGCTGGACGAACGCCAGGTGCTGCTCGCGCGCAGCGAGGAAGCGTGCCGGACCGCCCGGGAGCGCGCCGAACGACGTACCGAGGGATTGGCGTGGGCGCGGCAATTGCGCGAGGCGCGCGAGGCGTTCCGCGAGGCCGGTGCCATCGCAGCCAATCCGCTGCCGGAGAGCTTTACCGACGACATCGCCGGCAACACGATCCGCGACATCCTCGTGAAGGCCTTCATCGCCCTGCTGCTGATTTCGCTGACGCCGCTGCTGGTCCGGCTGCTGATGTTCTACGTCGTGGCACCGATCGCCCAGCGCCGGCCGTCGATCACGCTGGGCATGGGAGCGCCCGCGAACCGCATCCAGCCGAGCGGGCCCAGCACCACATCCGCCGCCATTCGTCTTGGCGAGGGCGAGGAACTGCTGGTCCGGCAGGACTATTTGCAGTCGACATCCATGGAAGGGGTGAAGCGCACCCAGTGGCTGCTCGACTGGCGCCATCCGCTCGCCAGCATCGCCAGCGGGATGACGTTCCTGACCCGTATTCGGGGGTCGGGCGAAACCACCACCGTATCCCCCGTGAAGGACCCGTTCGCCGAGGTGACCGTGTTGACGCTGCCCGAAGGGGGGTGCTGCGTGCTGCGCCCGAGCGCGCTTGCGGCCGCGGTCCAGCGCGAAGGCGAGCCGATGCGCATCACCAGCCACTGGCGCCTGTTCTCCATCGCGGCCTGGCTGACCTTCCAGCTGCGCTACCTCGTATTCCACGGGCCGGCGCGGCTGGTCATCAAGGGCGGCCGCGGCATCCGCGTGGAGCGGGCCGAGCGCGGTCGCATCTTCTCGCAGGCGCAACTGGCCGGATTTTCGACCGACCTCGCCTACGCGGTCACGCGGACGGAGACCTTCTGGCCCTATTTCTTCGGCCGCGAATCGCTGCTCAAGGACCGCGTCTCGGCGGGCCAGGGCGTCCTTATCGTCGAGGAAGCACCGATGGCGGGCAAGCGCGGCGGCCTGACCAAGGGGATACAGGGCGTGATCGATGCAATGCTGAAAGGTGTCGGCATCTAGCGCATCAGGCCGCCGATCAGGTTGCGCACGAAGCTGCCCGCGATCGGGCCGGCCAAGTCGGTCGCGATCGATCCTACGGCCGAAGTGATGCCCGAAGCGGTCGGATTGGCGCGCGATTTCTTGCCCGTGATCCGCCGTGCAGCCATCCCGGCGGCGGAACTGGCCGCCGTCTTCGTCCCGCGCGACAAGGCCTTGCCCCAGATGCTGGTGCTCTTGCGCGGGCGCTTGCGGACTTCCTCCTCGCCCTGCTCCGCCACTTCCTCGGCTGTCACCGCCGCATCCTCCGCCTTGGCGAGCAGGATTTCCTCGGCGCTCTCGCGGTCCACCAGCGTGTCGTACTTGCCTTCGACCGGACTGACCGACTGGATGATCGCGCGCTCCTTGGGCGTCAGCGGACCCAGCCGGCTGCGCGGGGGCTTGATCAGCGTGCGCTGCACGACTGTCGGCGCGCCGTCCTCGTCCAGCGTGGAAACCAGCGCCTCGCCCACCTTGAGTTCGGTGATCACCTGTTCGGTGTCGAGATGCTCGTTGATGCGGAACGTCTCGGCCGCAGCGCGGATCGCGCGCTGGTCCCGCTTGGTGAAGGCGCGCAGCGCATGCTGCACCCGGTTACCGAGCTGGCCGGCGACTTCTTCCGGGATGTCGATCGGGTTCTGAGTCACGAAATAGACGCCCACCCCCTTGGACCGGATCAGGCGCACGACCTGCTCGATCTTGTCCTGCAGCGCGGCGGGTGCATCGTCGAACAGGAGGTGCGCCTCGTCGAAGAAGAACACCAGCTTCGGCTTTTCTGGGTCCCCCACTTCGGGCAGGCTCTCGAACAGTTCCGCCAGCAGCCACAGCAGGAACGTGGCGTAGAGTTTGGGGCTGCGCATCAGCCGGTCCGCGGCGAGAATGTTGACGTATCCGCGCCCGTTCTCGTCCGTCTTCAGGAAGTCGTCTATTTCCAGTGCCGGCTCGCCGAAGAACCGATCTGCACCCTGGCTCTCGAAGCTCAGAAGCTGGCGCTGGATCGCACCGACGCTCTGCTTGCTGACATTCCCGTACTGGCCCGAAAGTTCGGCCGCGTTCTCATGCGCCCAGGCCAGCATGGACTGCAGGTCCCCGAAATCGAGCAGCAACAGGCCGTTCTCGTCGGCGTAGCGGAAGACGATTTGCAGGACGCCTTCCTGCGTTTCGTTCAGTTCGAGCAGGCGCGACAGCAGGAGCGGCCCCATCTCGCTGACCGTGGTGCGGATCGGGTGACCCTGTTCGCCGTAGAGGTCCCAGAAAATCGCCGGATTGTCCGAGTAGGCGTAATCCTCCATGCCCAGTTCGCGCGCCCGCGATTCCAGCTTGTCGGCATGCCTGAAGGTGGGCGAGCCGGGCATGGCGATGCCCGACAGGTCGCCCTTCACGTCGGCGACGAAGACCGGCACGCCGCTTTCGGAGAAACTTTCCGCCAGCCCCTGCAGCGTCACGGTCTTGCCCGTCCCCGTGGCGCCCGCGACCAGACCGTGCCGGTTGGCTCGCGACAGGTCGAGCGATTGCCGTTCGCCATTGTCCGCCAGCCCGAGAAAAATCTGCCCCATGAACCGCACCTCCTTTGACCCGGCCACCTGTGACCCGAGCGCGATGCGCCGGTCAAGCACTCGACTTGGCCGCATCAGCGGTTAAGGCAGTCGCCATGGGAGGACCCGCGCCCTTCGTGCTGCTCGACGATGCCCGTGCCGATGGCGCGGCCGACGCGCATCTGTTCGAGAACCCGCAGGCGCTGTTCGTCGCGCGCCGGGCGGACGAAGTCGCGCGTGTGCTGGAGGACGCGGACAAAGCCCGCCGGGACACGAGGGGCACGCTGGCCGGGTACATCGCCTACGAAGCGGGCATGGCGCTCGAACCGCGGCTGGCGGAACTGGCGGACACGCGCACGGGCGCGGCCGGCCCGCTCGTCTGGCTGGGGCTGTTCGACGATGCGCAGACGATCCCGGCCGGCGAAGTGCCCGGATGGCTGGCCACACGCGCTCCGGGCGAGGCGTCGATCGGGCCGTTGCAGCCGCAAGTCTCGCGCGGCGCATATGGCAGGGCGTTTGCCGCCCTGCAGGACGCGATCAGGGCGGGCGACATCTACCAGGCCAATCTCACGCTCCCGCTGGCGGGCAGCTTCCGCGGCGATCCCGTGGCGCTTTACGGCGCGCTGCGGCCGGCGGCGCAGGCGGGGTATGGCGGCATCGTCTTCGACGGGTCGGACTGGTTGCTCAGCCTTTCGCCCGAGATGTTCGTTTCGCTGAAGGACGGATCCGCCCGCGCCAAACCGATGAAAGGCACCCGTCCACGTGCCGGCGATGCGGGGGCGGACCGCGCGATGGCGGAAGAACTCGCCGGATCGGAGAAGGACCGGGCCGAAAACCTGATGATCGTGGACCTGATGCGCAACGACCTGTCGCGCGTGGCGGCGGCCGGATCGGTGCAGGTCGACAATCCCTTCGCGATCGAGACGTACCCGACCGTGCACCAGATGGTCTCCACCATCCGGGCCGAGCTGGCCGAGGGCAAGACCGCGATCGACCTCGTCCGCGCGCTGTTCCCCTGCGGTTCCATCACCGGTGCACCCAAGATTCGCGCGATGGAACTCATCGCACAGGTCGAGCGGGACGCGCGCGGACCCTATTGCGGCGCGATCGGCCGGATCGGACCGGGCAATGATGCGGCCTTCAATGTGGCGATCCGTACGTTGCGACTGACCCCGATCGAGAACGGGCAGGGCCGCGCGGTGCTGGGCGTCGGGTCCGCCATCGTCGCGGACAGCGATCCGCAGACCGAATGGAACGAAACGCTTCTGAAAGCCGGTTTCGCCCGCCGGAGTTCCGCGGAGCAGCGCGCCCCGGGCTTCGACCTGATCGAGACGATGCGGTTCGACCCCAAAGAAGGCATCGCACTGCTCGAACTGCACCTGGAACGGATGAAGGCGAGCGCGGCGGAACTGGGCTTCGCTTTCGACCGGCACGCCGCGCGCAACCAGATCCAGGCGCTATGTTTCGATCTCGATGCCGCCAGCAAGGTTCGGTTGGTGGCGGCGCGGAGCGGGGCGATCGCGCTCGAATCGACGCCGCTGGGTGAAGCTCCGGACGAGCCCGTGCGATGCATCGCCCTGCCGCTGCCTATCGAGCCGGGCGACATCCGCCTGCGCCACAAGACCACCGATCGCGACTTTCACGAAGCCGCACGCGCGGTCGCCCGCAAGGGCGGCGCGGCAGAAGCCGTGCTGGTGCGGCAGGACGGGTTCGTGACCGAAGGCGCGTGGACCAGCGTGTTCGTGGAACGCGACGGCGTGCTCCTGACCCCGCCCGCCCATCGCGGCCTGCTTCCCGGTGTCCTTCGCCGGTTCCTGCTCGAAAGCGGGCGTGCCGTGGAGGCGGACCTTACGCTGGACGACCTTGCAGGAGGCTTCCTGCTCGGCAATGCGGTGCGCGGACTGATGGCTGCGCGGATCGAACCATGATCGAGATACTGTACGAAGACGGCGAAGCGCTGGTGATCGACAAGCCAGCCGGCCTGTCGGTCGATCCGCCGCGCCGCGGGGGCCCGTCGCTCGAGGATCACCTCGACGAGCTCAAGCTCGGCTTCCAGCGCGCGCCGATCCCGGTGCACCGCCTGGATACCGACACCAGCGGCTGCCTGCTCCTTGCCCGCAACCCCAAGGCGGTGAAGCGGTTTTCGGCCGCGTTCGAGGCGCGCAGCGTAGCCAAGACCTATCTCGGTATCCTCGCGGGCGTGCCCGACGACGAGGAAGGGCTGGTCGAACTGTCGCTCTCCAAGGTCAGCACGAAGGCGAAGGGATGGCGCATGATCCCGGCGCGGAAGGGCAAGCCCTCGATCACGCATTGGCGCACCATCGCACGCGGGTCGGGTCGCACGCTGGTGGAGTTCACGCCCGAGACCGGACGCACGCACCAGCTGCGCGTCCATGCGGCGAGTGGCATCGGCATCCCGCTGCTGGGCGATCCGGTCTATGGCGCCGGCAAGGCCGAGGCCGGGCGCACGATGCTGCATGCATCGGCCCTGCGGGTGCCGCGCGAGGGCAAGACGGATATCGAGGCGGTCGCGCCGGTCCCGGCGGATTTCGTCGCCCTGGGCTTCGACGGTGCTGGCTGACACCCTGGCACGCGCGCATGCGCTGGCGGAGGAGAAATTCGTCGCCGGCAGTGGCCCGGGCGGCCAGAACGCCAACAAGGTCGCCACCACGGTGCAGTTGCGGGTGAACATCTACGCGCTCGCCCTGCCCACCCCGGTCTTCCACCGATTGAAGGACCTTGCCGGCGGCAAGCTGACCAAGGAAGGCGACATCCTGATCGACGCGCGCGAATACCGTACGCAGGAACAGAACCGGGAAGCGGCGCGCGAACGGCTGGAGGACCTGCTGACCCGCGCGTTCCGGCCGCCGCCGCGGCGCAAGAAGGTGCGCGTGAACCGCGTGGGAAAGGTCAAGCGCCTCAAGGCGAAGAAGGAGCGCGGCGCAATCAAGGCCAACCGCGGCAAGGTTTCGCGCAAGGACTGGTGATTTTCTTGACTCTGGCGGTGGAATCCATCAAAGCGCGCGGCTGAAACGGCGGTGCCGCCTTTTTTGAGGGCGCGCCGCCGCGTTTGTTTCACACCTTGCACAATAGGGGCGCTGCCCCACCAGACCGACAGGATAGCGCCATGGCGAAGCCCGCAACCGTCAAGATCAAGCTCGTCTCGACCGCAGACACGGGCTTCTACTACGTGACCAAGAAGAACCCGCGCAACATCACCGAGAAGATGTCCTTCCGCAAATACGACCCGGTCGCGCGCAAGCACGTCGAGTTCAAGGAAGCCAAGATCAAGTAATCGCGCGAGCGAGCCTGAACGGCGGGAACCGCCCGGGTTCAGAACCGGTTCAATGCTCGATCTTTAATCGGAGGAGCATGAGCATGATCCATCGTTTCCGCAACGCGCCGCTTCGCAGCGCTCTCGCAGCCGCCCTGCTTCTCGGGGCGCCCGCTTCCGTCGCCACCACGTCCGCGACTGCCACGGCGCAGTCCGGCGATCTCGACAAGGCGGTCGCCGCCCTGCGCGGGATCTCGACCATGAAGGCGGACTTCACGCAGACCGACCGGCAGGGCCGAACGGTCGGCGGCAAGCTGACTCTCAAGCGTCCGGGCAAGATCCGCTTCCAGTACGAGAAGGGCGTCCCGATGCTGCTCGTCTCGAACGGCAGCTCGCTGACGCTGATCGATTACGAAGTGAACCAGGTCGAACGCTGGCCGGTCAAGAACTCGCCGCTCGGCGCGCTGCTCGACCCCAGCCGGGACGTGAAGCGGTACGGCAAGCTGCAGCCGACCAGCAACAGCAACGTGATCAGTGTCGAAGTGCACGATCCGAGCAAGCCGGAATACGGCCGGATCACGCTGATCTTCACCAAGAACGCCAGTGCGCCGGGCGGCTGGCAGCTGACCAACTGGGTGGCGCTCGATTCGCAGAACCATCGCACCACCGTGCGGCTGCGCAACCAGAAGTACGGCATGTCCGTTGCCGACAGCGAATTCACCTACCGCGATCCGCGCCGTTCGGGCCGTCGCTGAGGAGTAACGGCTGGTCCCCGGACAGTGCCGGATTAGCGACCAAAACGGGGCTTTCGTTCATTCAGCGGACATGACGAAAGCCCTAGTTTGTAATCACCAGACGGTTGGAGACGGGTTTCCCCCCTGTTGCCTCGTTCTCCTGGTTTGGCCGATCTGGAAAGCGTGACGAACGCTGACATGGAACCCTCGTGCCAATGCCCCCGGCACGGGGGTTTTTTGTGTCCGTCTACCGATATCCGGCGTTCAGTCTCCCCAGCCGAACGCCCTGCGGATGATGTGATAGACGCGGTCCTGTTCGATTATGCCACGCACGTTTTCCGCGCCCGGTCCGGTTCCGAACAGGGCGACGTCCTCGCCGCCATGCGTTTCGCTGCCCAGCGGGACCAGCGATTGCTGGATCGCGCCGACGCCGGTCTGCGGTACCGGCCTTTCCCCGGTGACGGCGCCCGGTCCGTTTGCATAGCCGAGCGTGGTGTAGGGTTTCCCGTCGCGCGCGAGCGAAGGGCCGTCCTGCGTGTCCTCGTCATCCTCGCCCCCGCCGGCGGGCGGGTGGACGAGGCCGAGGATATCGTTGCCGCGGCGGGGATAACCGGCGATGGTGAACACGTGGCTGTGGTCCGCCGTGACCAGGATCATCGTTTCTTCCGGATCGGTGTTGTCGACCGCGTACTGGATCGCGCGGGCGAATTCCGCGCCTTCCTCCAAGGCATATCCCGCCTGTCCGGCGTGATGCGCGTGATCGATCCGCCCGCCTTCCACCATCAGGTAAAAGCCCTGCGGATCGCCGGACAGCCTGCGAATCGCTTCGCCGGTCATGTCGGTCAGGGTCGGTTCGGCGCTGTCGGCGGTGCGGTCCGCCGTGTATTCCAAGTGGCTCTGCGAAAAGAGGCCCAGCAGCGGCCGGTCGGCAGGGGCGGCGCGCATCGCCGCGGCAGTCTCCGCAAAGGTGCCGCCGGTGTCCTCCTGCCATGCGGCCACGAGGTCGGCATCGGCGTCGGTCCTGCGACCGCCCTTGTCGCTGCCGAAGAACTGCGCCCGGCCTCCGCCCAGCGCCACGTCCCACTCCGCCTCGACCAGCTGGCGCGCGATATCGCGGCAGCCGAAGCCGTTCTGGTCCGCCGCGATGCCGCTGTCGGCTTCCCAGTTGCGATCGACGCTGCGGGCGTAGACAGAGGCCGGCGTCGCATGGGTGATCCGCGCGGTACTGACGATGCCGAGCGCAAGGCCGCGCTCCTTCACTTCCTCGCCCAGCAGGGGCAGGTGGTGCTGCTCGCCCACCCGGCAGTCGCCGCGCGGCGCTTCGGGTCCGATGCCGAGCATTCCGATGCGGGTCTTGCTGCCCGAATGGAGCGCGGTCGCGGTGCCGGCGCTGTCCGGCACCTGCGCATCGGTGTTGTAGGTCTTGACCAGCGCCACGTGGTCCCAGCGATCGAAGGGCAGTTCGTACTCTTCGCCCGTCCCGCCCTGCTTCTGCCCGGCATAGATGCGCATGGCGGTGATCGTGGAAATGCCCATCCCGTCGCCGATGAACATGATCACGTTCTTCGCCCGTTTCGGCTGCGGCGCGGGCTTTTCCATCACGGCGGTGACCACGGTAGCGGATTGCGCCTGCGGAGCGGGATCGCGCCCGGTCGTGGTGCAGGCGGCAAGGGCCAGCGCGGCGGTGGCGAGGACGGGAAGGGTGCGGAACATGGGGTCGCTCTCCTGAAGGCGGCGCAGTGGCTCCCCTCTAACATCCATTCGCAATGCGACGGAACGGTGAAACTTGTGCCTTTTCGACAGGCTGCCTAAGGCGCGGGGCATGGTTTCCGTCGCCACCTGGAACATCAATTCCGTCCGCCTGCGCATGCCGATCGTCGAGCGTTTCCTGAAGGAAGAGGCGCCCGACGTCCTCGCCCTGCAGGAGATCAAGTGCCAAGAACACCAGTTCCCCTACGAGGCGTTCCGCGGGCTGGGTTACGAGCATTTCGCAATCACCGGCCAGAAGGGCTATCACGGCGTCGCCACGGTCAGCCGCATTCCGCTGAAGGATTTCTCCCGCCACGACTGGCAGGACAATGGCGAGGCGCGCCATGTGGGCGTCGAACTGCTGGGCCCGGGCAAGGGCATGATCCTGGAGAACGTCTACGTCCCCGCCGGCGGGGACGAGCCGGACCGGACGGTCAATCCGAAGTTCGGCCAGAAGCTCGACTTCCTCGGCCGCATGACCCGCTGGGCCGAAACGATCGACCGGCCCACGCTGATCGTCGGCGATTTCAACGTCGCCCCGCTGGAAAGCGACGTCTGGAGCCACAAGCAGCTGCTCAAGGTCGTCAGCCACACGCCGGTCGAGGTGGAGACGCTGCAGCGTTTCATGGACGCGCATGGCTGGACCGATATCGGGCGCGAGCACATCCGCGCGCCGGAACGCTATTACAGCTGGTGGAGCTACCGCGCGAAGGACTGGCGCAAGGGCGACCGGGGCCGGCGGCTCGACCACATGTGGGCCAGCCCCGACCTCGCGAAGCAGGCCACGGCGCACCGCGTGCTCGAACATCCGCGCGACTGGGAAAAGCCGAGCGACCATGTGCCGCTGATCACGGAGTTCGACCTCTGAACGAGGCTTCGCCCACTCGCCGCGTGGCGCGGGCGATCGATGCGTTGCGGCATGGCTGGCCGATCGCGATGGAAGGGGGGCCGGTGCTGCTGCCGGTGGAAACCGCCATCGCATCGGAAGCGCGGGCCGGCCGGATGCTCCTTTCGGCGACGCGGGCGGCGACTCTCAAGCTCGCCAACCAGCGCGAGGCGGGCGATCCGCGCAATCCTGTGCTGATCCGGGGCGCCGAGCCGTTCGACCTGGCAGGCGCGCTGCCGGTCGCGGATCCGGCGCTGGACCTCTCCTCTCCGCTGAAGGGACCGTTCGAGGCCGTGCCGCTCGACTGGACCGACGCGGCGCGCACCGCGCTGGATCTCGCCCGGCTAGCCGGCATCCTGCCCGCCTTCCTGGTCGATCCGGAGCACGCCGGGGAGAGCGAGCCTGTCTCCACGCAGGATCTCGCCGCATGGTCGGACCCTGCAAACCTGCGCATCGTGACGCGCGCGCGCCTGCCGATTGCGGCGGGCGAGGACGGCACCATCGTCGCTTTTCGCGCGCCCGACGACATGCGCGAACACGTCGCGCTGATCCTCGGCCGACAGACCGGCGACCGGGTCCCGCTGGTCCGGCTGCATTCCGAATGCCTGACGGGCGACGTGTTCGGCAGCCTCAAATGCGATTGCGGCCCGCAACTCGATGGCGCGCTCTCGGCGATCGCGGCCGAAGCATCGCAGGGCGGCTGGGGCTCGGTGCTCTACATGCGGCAGGAGGGGCGCGGCATCGGCCTCGTCAACAAGCTGCGCGCCTATCGCCTGCAGGACCAGGGTTTCGACACGGTCGATGCCAACACGCGCCTGGGCCTGCCGGACGAGGCACGCGATTTCCCGACCGCCGCCCGGATGCTCGATCTGCTGGGCGCGCGCACGGTCCGCCTGCTGACCAACAATCCGGCCAAGGTCGCCGCGCTGGAAAGCGCCGGGGTGAGGGTGGAGGAACGCGTCGCGCACAGCCTGCCGGACAACCGGCACAACACGCGCTACCTCGCCACCAAGCGCGACCGGCACGGGCACCTGCTGCCGTAAGACGCGCGGATCAGGCCCGGCGGCCCAGTGCCTCTCCCATGCGGACGGCGGTGCCGGGTGTCAGGTCATCGCGCCAGGTCACGCGGCCCGGTTCGAACAGCAGCACCACGGTCGATCCCAAGATAAAGCGGCCCATTTCCGCGCCCGCGTCGAGCCGGTGCGCGCCGGGCGCATAGTCGCGCCGTTCGACGACCGGGGAATGTGTCGGCTGCGCGCCGCTCCAGACGGTCTCGATCCCCGCCACGATCATCGCGCCGACCATCACGCTGGCGAACTCGCCGATGTCGCCCGTGAATCGGCACGCCAGCCGCTCGTTGCGAGCGAACAGGCCATCGACATTCTCGGCCGTCACCGTGTTCACGCTGAACAGGTCGCCCGGCACGTAGGTGGTGGCGGCAAGTGTGCCCGACGCCGGCATGTGGACCCGGTGGTAATCGCGCGGCGAAAGATAGATGGTCGCAAACGCCCCGCCCTCGAACCGCCGCGCGGCCTCCGCATCGTCGCCCAGCAATTGCCGCGCGGTGAAATGGCGGCCCTTGGCCTGGAATATCCGCCCTTCGGTTACCGTGCCGACCTGGCTGACCGCACCGTCCGCCGGGCTCAGCACATGCGTTGCGGCATCGGCCAGCGGCCGCGCGCCGGGTTTCAGCTCGCGGGTGAAGAAGTCGTTGAAACTGCGATATTCGGCGATGCCGCGCGCGGCCTCGTCCATATCGACATCGTACGCTTTCACGAACCGCCGGATCAGCCGGTCCTTCAGCCAGGGCGTCTCGCTCGAGGCGAAGCGGCCCGCGAGGCGGGAGACCGCGTGATGCGGCAGCGCATGCTGCAACCAGATGAAAGGCGACGCCATCCCCTCCCCATGCCCGTCCGGGCAGAGGGAGGCAATGTCGCCCGGCTCAGCGGCTTTCGAAGGAAGTCAGGCCCTGACCCAGCGTGTTGTCGCCGATGGCGAGGGTGTCCCCGCTCCAGTCCGCGACGAAGGCCGTCTCGCGGCGCACCGCCGGCGCGAGGCGCGCGTCGTTGCCGGCGATTTGCAGCCCTTGCGAGCTGTGCAGCCGTTCTTCCGCGCCCACCGCGATGAAGGCGGAGTAGTTTTCCTTGTCCTTGCCCTGCACGAACCAGTTGTTCGTGATCTGGCCGGTCGCACCGGCGGGCAGGTCGATCATGTAATTGGTGCCGCGCCCGTTCGAATCGTCGAAACTGGAACTGGCGATGTCCACGCGCGCCGCGCGGGCCTTCACGTAATGGCCGCCCGTGCCCCGTTCGAACCGGCTGCGCGTCACGCGCAGGTGGCCGTAATCGCCGATATAGACCGAATGCGCGCAGCCCCCGCCGCCTTCGCAGGTGCCGAGGCCGGAGAAGGTGGACTTGTCGATCACGATCTGGCCGGACGTGTCGTTGGCAGACAGGATGCCCTGCTGGCTGTCGGCGAACCAGCTCTGGCTGACGGTCAGGTCGCCCTGCTCCAGCCGGATGCCGGCGCCGTTGAAATCGGGGACCGCCATGTTGCGGAACACCAGCCCGGAAACCTTGGCGCCGCGTCCGCGCAGGACGAGCGCCGCCTTGCCTTCGCAGGTGCGCGAATCGAAGATCGATTCGCCCGGCGTCACCGCCATGTATTCGATCGATCCGCCTTCCTGCACCGCGCACTGGCGATAGGTGCCGGGCTGGATCGCGATGGTGCCGGTGCCGTCCCCGATGGCGTTAACCGCGTCCTGCAGGCTGTCATAGCCCTGCCCGTTCTCCACCACGGTGAAGGGCGCGGGAGAGCCCTGCGCCAGCAGCGCCGCGGCCGGAATGGAGGATACCGCGACGGCGGCAACGAAGGCCAGAAGGCGCAGGGGCGGGCGATAGCCGGGACGCGGCAGGGTACTTTCCATGCGCCCCGCGCTAACGCAAAAGGGTTAACGGGCTGCTAAGGGTTCCGCGCGTTTCGCCGCTGGATTCAGTCGTCTCCGCCGGCGCGCCAGCGCCAGCCGCCACGTGTGCGCCGGTGGACGACGATCAGGAACAGGATCGTGACCGGGAGCCCGAGAACCACCAGCAGGATGGCCTCGATCGGCCCTTCGATGGCGGCCAGCAGGGACAGGCCGAAGATGAACGCGACATAGGACGCCAGGAGGACCCAGCCCTGCCAGGCGATCGGCAGCCCGGCACCGTAGCCGAACGTCTTGGGTCTGAACCAGTCCCCTTCTTCGAAAAACGGTCCGAGCATCTCAATCTTCCTTCGGCGGCCGGCCGCGGCGGGGCTGGGCGGTGTGCTTCACTTCGATGCCGCGGTCCTTCAGCGCATCGCGCAGAAGCATTTCGATCTGCGCATTGGCGCTGCGAAGCTCGGCTGCCGCGAGCCGCTCGATCGCGGCGTGGACCGCCGGATCGAGGCGCAGGGCAAAGGCTTTCTTGGTGCTATCGGGCATGGGAAATCCGCGAGGGCTCGCCTACTGGTAGAGCGAGCCTGCGTTCACCACCGGATGCGCGTCCTTCTCGCCGCACAGGACGACCATCAGGTTGGACACCATCGCGGCGCGCCGCTCGTCGTCCATCTCGACGATATTGTCCTCGCTCAACTTGGTCAGCGCATCTTCCACCATCCCGACCGCGCCCAGCACGATCTTGGCCCGGGTCGCGATGATTGCGTCGGCCTGCTGGCGCTTCAGCATCGCGCTGGCGATCTCGCTGGCATAGGCCAAGTGCGTCAGGCCCGCTTCGTCCACCACGATCCCGGCCACGCGCAGCCGCTCGTTCAGCTCTTCCAGCAATTCGCGGTTGATGACGTCCGCGCCGCCGCGCAGCGTCACTTCCTCCCCTTCGAAATCGTCATAGGGATGGCGCGCGCCGACCGTGCGCAGGCCGGCCTCGATCTGGATGTTCACGAACATCGAGTAATCGTCCACATCGAACACCGCCTGCGCGGTGTCCGCCACGCGCCAGACCACGTTGCAGGCGATCTCGATCGGGTTGCCGCGCAAATCGTTGATCTTCACCCGCTCGGAATGGATGTTGCGCGCGCGCACCGACACCTTGTTGCGCATGATCCAGGGCCAGACCCAGCGCAGCCCCTCGCGCCGCTCGGTCCCGCGATATTCGCCGAACAGGGTCAGCACGGCCGCCTGGTTGGGCTGGATCATGAAGAATCCGCACAGGATGAAGATCGGGACGATGGCGGCAGTCGCGAGCGATCCGATGAAGATGATCTTGTCCGCCTTCGATGCGCCGTCGGACGGAGCGAACTGGACGATGCCCCAGGCGGCCAGCGCCGTGACCAGCACGAACAGGCCGAGCATCAGGTAGCCGCTGGAACTGGTGCCGTCCCGCTCCTCGCTTTTTGTCATGGCGCGCCGGGCCTGTCCGGGCTGCTCCGCCAGAGTGGCATTGGTCATCGCATTCCTCCTCATCGATATAATTATGATATCATCTTTATATCGAATCGGCGGTTCGGTCAATTCTCCCGGATCACTTTCAGGAACGCTTCGCCATAGGCGTCCAGCTTCTTCGCGCCGACGCCCGAAATGCGGCCCATCTGGTCCTGCGAGCGGGGACGCTGCGCGGCCATGTCGCGCAGGACCGAATCGTGGAAGATAACGTAGGGCGGCACCTGCTGCTCCTCGGCCAGCGTCTTGCGCAGGTCGCGCAGCGCGTCGAACAGCGGATCGCCGACCGGATTGGCTGCGCCGTTCCTTGCCTGCCGGCCGCTGCGGGAAGACTTTTTCGGGGGCAGCACGATCTCGACCGCCTTCTCCCCCTTGAGTATCGCTGGCGCATCGCCCGCCAGGGCCAGCCCGCCATGGTCGGTCGGGATTAGCGCTCCGCGGGCCTGCAACGCGCGGCTGAGCGGTTGCAGCAGGCGGGCATCCTCGGCCCCGACGATGCCGAACACGCTCAACCGGTCGTGCTGGCGCTGCCGGATGCGCTCGTCCTGGCTGCCGGTCAGGACCTTCTTCAAATGCCCGAAGCCGAAGCTCTGCCCGGTGCGATAGACCGCGGAAAGCAGTTTGCGCGCGAGTTCGGTGACATCGGTGACGCCGGGCCGTTCCAGGCAATTGTCGCAATTGCCGCAGCGTTCGGGCGGGTCCTCCCCGAAATGGCGCAGCAGGACGGCGCGGCGGCATTCTGCCGTCTCGACCAGCATGGCGAGCGCGTTCAGCCGCTCGCGTTCTTCCATCTGCCGGTCCTGCGGTAGTTCGGCGAGCCGCTGGCGCGCAGTCGCGAAATCGCCCGCGCCCCACAGCATGACCGCAATCGCCGGGTCCCCGTCGCGCCCGGCACGTCCGGTTTCCTGGTAATAGGCTTCGATCGACTTGGGGATGCCGGCATGGGCCACGAAGCGCACGTCCGGCTTGTCGATCCCCATGCCGAACGCGATGGTGGCGACGACGACCATGTCCTCGCTCGCGACGAAGGCGGACTGGTTGGCCTTGCGCTCCTCCGGGTCGAGCCCGGCATGGTAGGGCCGCACGTCGCGCCCGGTGGCATCGGCCAGCTTCGCCGCCAGGTCCTCCACCTTGCGCCGGGTCGGCGCGTAGACGATCCCCGGGCCGGGGTTGTCCGCCATGATCCCGGCGATCTGCCGCACCGGATTGTCGCGATGGCGGATGGCATAGCGGATGTTGGGCCGGTCGAAGCCCGCCAGCACCAGCCCGTCCGCCGGGATGCCCAGCTGGCCGAGGATGTCGGCGCGCGTCCGCGCATCGGCGGTCGCGGTGAGCGCGAGGCGCGGCACGTCGGGGAAGCTGTCGAGCAGGGGGCGCAGCTGGCGATAATCGGGCCGGAAGTCGTGCCCCCACTCCGATACGCAATGCGCCTCGTCGATCGCGAACAGGGACAGCCGGGTCGAAGCGAGCAATTCGCGGAACTGCGGCTGGCTCGCCCGCTCCGGCGCGACGTAGAGCAGGTCCAGTTCGCCCGCGCGGAAACTGTCGATCGTCTCGCGCCAGTCGGCATCGGCGCTGGTCAGGGTCGCGGCCCTGATGCCGTTCGCCCGGGCGGAGCGGAGCTGGTCGTGCATCAGCGCGATCAGCGGGGAGATCGTGACGCAGGTCCCCTCCAGCATCGCCGCGGGCAGCTGGTAGGTGAGCGACTTGCCCGCGCCCGTCGGCATCACCGCCAGCGCGGACCGGCCGGTCAGGACGCGGCCCAGCACCTCGTCCTGCGCGCCGCGGAAATCGGAATATCCGAAAATGTCCCGCAGAGCGTTTCGCGCCCTATCGAGCGCCTTATCCGCATCGTCCTGTACCGTCATCGCGCCGCTCCTGCACCAGGCGGCGCACGAAACAAAGCGGTCCGATGGGGGGAATTTGGATTTGCCCCCACCTGCCGCTTCCAGTATTTTGCGCCGGTTTCGGCCATCCCCCGGCCCCATGCAGACGGAGATTTCGCATGAAGAAGTTCACCCTCGCCGCCCTTGCCGGCTCGACCGCCCTCCTCCTCGCCGCCTGCGGAGGCGGCAGCGACGACGACGCATCGGGCGACTCCAGCGCCGAAACCGTCGAGTATCCGGCCGACCAGGCCGTCGACCTCGTGCAGGACGAACCGGTCGAGGATCCCGAAGCGGCCGCCGTCGACCGCGGCCTGCAGGACACCACGCCCGAACCCGCCCCGCGCGCGACGATCTCCGAAGAACGCATCGACGAACAGGCTGCCGCGGCCGAAGCCGCAGCCGCGGATGTCGCTGCGATCGCCGCTGCCGCCAGGGCCGCTGCGGACGATTCCGCGCCCAAGATGGACGACAGCCCGCCGAAGATGGACGATTCTTCCGGCGAGTAAGCGGCCATGCCGTAACGACACGGGCGGGCGGATCGCAATGCGGCGATTCGCCCGCTTTTTCTTTGCGCGCGGTTGGGTATGGTAAGGGCCACGATGCGCCCGATTTCCGCCCTTGCCGCAACTATGGCCGCCCTGACGCTGGGCGCCTGCGAGCCGTCGGACAACGATCCCGGCCCGGGCGGCGTGACTGTGGGCGAAGCGCGCCAGCTGGACGAGGCGGCGCAGAAGATCGAGGCAGAGCACCGCGACATTCGCGAGCTGCGCGACGACGCACCCGCCGACAAGGAAGAGGACCCGAACTGATGGACATGCGCACCGGCCAGATCAGCGCCGCCAACGGAATGGACGCGGAAACCTACGACCAGTTCATCGACCAGCTGAAGCGCTACGTGCGCGAACGCCTGATCCCCGCCGAACCCGCGGTCATCGAGAACGACGCCATCCCGCCCGACCTGATCGAGGAAATGCGGGAGATGGGCCTGTTCGGCCTGACGATGCCCGAGGAATATGGCGGCGCCGGCATGAACGTCCCGCAATATGTCGAGACCATCCGGGTTCTGAGCTACGCCCTGCCCGCCTATCGGTCGATCACTTCGATCAATCTCGGCATGGTGTGCTCCGCGATCAAGAACAGCGGGACCGAGAAGCAGAAGCAGGAATGGCTCCCGCGCCTCGCGGCCGGCGAGATTGCCTGTTTCGGCCTGACCGAACCCGGCAGCGGCAGCGACAGCGCGGCCATGGCGACGACCGCGAAGAAGGACGGCAACGGATACGTCCTCAACGGATCCAAGCGCTACATCACCAACGCCCCTCACGCGAAGCTGGGCCTGATCATGGCGCGCACCCATCCCGAGGCGCAGCCGAAGAACGCGCATGTCAGCGCCTTTCTGGTGGACATGGAAAGCGACGGGATCACCGTGGGCAAGCCGGACAAGAAGATGGGCCAGGCCGGCAGCCACATTGCCGACATCTACATGGACGACGTGAAGGTCGGCGGCGAAGCCCTGCTGGGCGGGGAGGAAGGGCGCGGCTTCGCGACCGCGATGCAGAGCCTCGACAATGGCCGCCTGTCCGTCGCCGCAGCCAGCGCGGGATATGCGCGGCGCATCCTCGACACCGCGATCCGCTACGCCACCGAGCGCAAGGCCTTCGGCGATCCGATCAGCCAGTTCCAGCTCATCCAGGCGATGCTGGCCGACAGCGAGGCCGAAATCTACGCGTCCGAATGCATGTTGCGCGATGCGAGCGCAAAGGCAAACGAGGGCAAGGCGATCATCGAGTGCGCCAGCACCAAGATGTTCGCGTCCGAGATGTGCGGCCGGGTCGCCGACCGCTGCGTCCAGATTCACGGCGGGGCGGGATATTTGGCGGAGTACGAGGCAGAGCGGTTCTTCCGCGACAGCCGCATCTACCGGATCTACGAAGGCACCACGCAGATCATGCAACTGGTCATCGCCAAGCAGATGCTGCGCAATTTCGCAGCCGGCGCCCAGGCCTAGGAGTGTACGACCTCCTTCCCGATCTCTCGATCGTCGAAGTCTCCAGCTTCGTCGCTTCCCCCACCTGTGGCCTGTATTGCGCGCAGATGGGCGCCGAAGTCGTCCGGGTCGATCACGTCGCGGGCGGTCTCGACTACGATCGCTTCCTCCTGACGGAAGAAGGCCGATCGCTCGCCTGGGAGAACCTCAACCGGGCCAAGAAGTCGGTCGCGCTCGACCTGCGCAGCGGCGCGGGCCGCGAACTGTGCATCGAGCTGGCCCGTGCCACGGGAACGCTGATCACCAACCTGCCGGAAAAGAGCTTCCTCACGCACGAGGCGGTTTCCCGCGGGCGGGAAGACATGGTCTCGCTGCGCATCATGGGCTGGCACGACGGACGCCAGGCGATGGATTTCACCGTCCATGCCGCCAGCGGATACCCGCTGATGACCGGGCCGGAAGACTGGGAGGGCGACGAAGTCCGGCCGGTGAACCAGATCCTGCCAGCGTGGGATTTCATCACCGGCGCCTATTCAGCCTTTGCCCTCATGGCGGCCGTCAACCGTCGGACCCGCACCGGGGAGGGCGCCGAGATCCGGATACCGCTGGGCGACGTGGCGATCGGCACCGTCGCGAATTCGGGCGCGATGGCCGAAATGCTCTATCGCGGTTCGGACCGCGAACGTCATGGCAACCACATCTGGGGCGCCTTCGGGCGCGACTATGTCAGCCGGGACGGCAAGCGTTTCATGATGGCAGCGCTGACGCCCAAGCAATGGAACGGGATCATCGCCGCGTTCGACGCGCAGGAACCGCTGGCGCAGCTGGAACGGCGTCTGGACGTCGACTTCTCGGAAGGCGACAAGCCCCGCTTCGCGCACCGCGCGGAACTGTCCGCGCTGTTCCAGGATCTGGCCGGACGGCTGGACATCGACGAGATAGAGCGGCGCCTGACGGACGCCGGATGCACTTTCGAGCGGTACCGCACCATGCACGAAGCCAGCAACGATCCGCGCCTGGTGCAGGAAAATCCGTTGTTCGGGCCGTCACCGGACAATCCGAGCGGGTTCGCCTATCCCGCGCCTCGCAGTTTCGCCAACCTGCCGGAAATGGAGGCCGGCAACCCGAAACCGGCGCCGTTCCTGGGCGAACACAGCGAGCAGGTGCTGGCTGACCGGTTGGGCCTGTCCTCCGGCGCCATCGGAAAACTGGTGGACGAGGGCACGGTCGCCCTGTCCGACAAGCATTCGAAGAGGTGATCCCATGAGTACGACGAACATGCGCCGCGTGGCGATCTGCAAGCCGCTGCGCACACCGGTCGGGAGCTTCCTCGGCACGCTGAAGCCGCTCGAGGCTGGTGAACTGGGCGCGATCATCCTGAAAGCGCTGGTCGAGCGAAGCGGCGTCGATCCCGAGCGGGTGGATGACGTCGTCTTCAGCCAGGGATATGGCAGCGGCGAGGCGCCGGCGATCGGCCGGTGGAGCTGGCTGGCGGCCGGTTTCCCGATCGGGGTTCCCGGATACCAGCTGGACCGGCGCTGCGGCAGCGGGCTTCAAGCAGTCGCGAATGCCGCCATGATGGTCCAGACAGGCGCGGCCGATTGCGTGGTCGCTGGCGGGGTCGAGAGCATGTCCAACGTGGAACATTACACAACGGCTGCGCGGCATGGCGCGCGCATGGGCGACATGGTGCTGTGGGACCGGCTGAGCCGCGGTCGCCTTATGAGCCAGCCGATCGAACGGTTCGGCGTCATCACCGGCATGATCGAAACGGCGGACAACCTGGCCAAGGATTACGGCATCACGCGCGAGGCTGCCGATGCCTTCGCCCTGCGCAGCCACCAGAACGCGGCCGCCGCCTGGGAGGTCGGAAAATTCGACGATCACATCGTCCCGGTCGAGGTTCCGCAGAGAAAGGGCGGTCCGCTGGTGTTCGCCAGGGACGAGGGGATTCGCCCGGATGCGAGCCTGGAAAGCTTGGCGGCACTGCGTCCCATCGATGCGAAGCGCGACCCCGATGCCATCGTGACGGCAGGCAATGCCAGCCAGCAGAACGATGCGGCGGCCGCCTGTCTCGTGGTCGCGGAAGACAAGGTCGAGGAGCTGGGCTTGGAACCCATGCTCTGGTTCACCGGCTGGAGCGCTGCGGGGTGTGACCCGTCGCGCATGGGCATCGGCCCTGTACCTGCCGTGGAGCGCCTGTTCGCGCGTACCGGCATGGGTTGGGACGCCATCGACATGGTCGAACTGAACGAGGCGTTCGCACCGCAGGTACTCGCAGTCCTCAAGGGCTGGGGCTGGAGCGAGAACGACGACCGGATGGAGATGCTCAACGTGAACGGATCGGGCATCTCGCTCGGCCATCCGATCGGCGCGACGGGGGTGCGCATCCTGGCGGACATGGCGCACGAAATGCAGCGGCGCGGTGCGCGGTACGGGCTGGAGACGATGTGCATCGGCGGCGGGCAGGGCATGGCCGCGATCTTCGAGCGCGCCGCGTGACCGACTGGGACAGCTGGATCGGCCGCGAGCAGCGCTTGGCCGACCGGCTCGATCCCGCCCTTGCCGCCCGGTGGATCGCGACCTTCGACCGCGACGCCCCGGCAGGCTTGCAGATGCCGCAGGGGATCCATCTGTGCCTGTGCACGCCCGAAGCCCGCACGCGCGAGCTCGGGGATGACGGCCATCCGCTGAGGGACGAAAGCCCCGCCGGTTTCCTCCCGCCCGTGCCCCTGCCGCGCCGGATGTGGGCCGGAAGCGCCATGACCTTCCACGCCCCGCTCGCGATCGGAGCGACGGTCGAACGAACAAGTCGCATCGCCTCCATCAGCGAGAAGTCGGGAAGCCGGGGAGCGATGGTCTTCGTCGAGGTGGACCATGAAACCGCCAGCGATGGCAAACTGACGGTCGCCGAGCGGCAGACGCTCGTCTATCTGGAAGCGGCGGCACCGGACGCGCCGCTCGCGCCGCCGGAGCCGACCGGCAATGCCTTCGATCCGGGCGGATGGGACGGGCACCGGATCGTCATCCCGGACGAGAAGCTTCTGTTTCGCTATTCGGCGCTCACCTTCAACACCCACCGCATCCACTACGATGCGCCTTATGCGCGGACCGTGGAGCGGTACCGCGGGCTGGTCGTCCACGGACCGCTGCTGGCGAGCCTCTTGCTGCAATTCGCTGCGGCGCAATGGGGGGAGAACCGCCTTGCCCGCTTCGCCTTCCGCGGCGTGAGCCCGGCGATCGTGGGGGAACCGGTGCTGCTTGTCATGCGGGACGCGAACGATGCGATCGAATTGGCCGCCTTCGCCCGCGACGGGCGCCAGATCGTGCAGGCCAGCGCGGCGCTGTCCTAATCGACAGGATATCCGGGGATCGGCTCGATCACCGAGTAGCTTTCCACCTGCGGCGCACCCTCCAGCGGCTCGAAATACAGCGGTTCCGGCGGGATCTCGGTATCGGGCAGGCGGTCGAGCAGATCCCGGATCAGGGTCAGGCGGCCGCGCTTCTGGTCGTTGAAATCGACCAGCGTCCACGGCGCGTGATCGGTATGCGTGGCCCGCAGCATGGCCTCGCGCGCCTCGGTGTAGGCGGCGTATCTGTCGCGTGCCGCCAGGTCGATGGGCGACAGCTTCCAGCGCTTGAGGGGATCGTCCAGCCGTTCGCGCAGGCGTTCTTCCTGTCCGGCCTGGTCCGTTGTCAGCCAGTACTTGAACAGGAGGATGCCGTCATCGACCAGCATCCGTTCGAACCGCGGGGCATCCTCCAGGAAGCGTCGGACCTCTTGTTCCGACGCGAAGCCCATCACCCGCTCGACCCCGGCGCGGTTGTACCAGCTCCGGTCGAACATCACGATCTCGCCCCGGGCGGGCAGGTGCGGGACATAGCGCTGGAAATACCATTGGCCGGCTTCCTGCTCGGTCGGTTTCGGCAACGCCACAATCCGGCACTGGCGCGGATTGAGCCGTTCGCTCACCGCCCGGATCGCGCCGCCCTTGCCGGCCGTGTCGCGCCCCTCGAACAGCACGCAGATCCGGCTGCCGGTCGCCCGCGCCCATCGCGCCATGCCGACCAGTTCCCGTTCCAGCGGTTCCAGCAACCGCTCGTATTCCTTGCGCTTCAGCTTGCCCATGCCCACCTCCGTTTGTGCGATCCCGCGCGAGATGATATTGCGGCAACCTATCTATGGCTACACTGGCAGACCCTCCGCAGGACTTTACCCGACTTCCCGAAATGCCGGGACACGTCTTCACCGCGCCGCTCAAGCGGCCGGTGCATGTGGGGGAGGACTGGCTGGAGCCGAAGCAGACCGAGTACGACAGCGAAGACGACGCGATCTGGGACGATCTGTTCGCACGCCAGATGGAAGTCCTTCCCGGGCGCGCAGCCACGGCGTTCCTGCGCGGTCTGGAGAAGCTGGATCTGGGCCGCGGCGGCGTACCCGACTTCGGCGAGATGTCGGAGGATCTGGAAAAGCTGACCGGGTGGAGCGTGGTGCCCGTGCCGATGCTCATTCCCGATCACGTGTTCTTCTGGCACCTGGCAAATCGCCGTTTCCCGGCAGGGAATTTCATCCGCACGCGCGAGACGTTCGACTACATCCAGGAACCGGACGTATTCCACGACGTGTTCGGACACGTCCCGATGCTGACCGATCCGACCTTTGCCGATTACATGCAGGAATACGGCAAGGCCGGCTGGAAGGCGATGAAGTACAACCGGCTGAAAGCGCTCGGCTCGCTCTACTGGTACACGGTCGAATTCGGCCTGATCCAGGAAGGGCCGGACGACATCAGGGCCTATGGCGCAGGGATCCTGTCCGGGCCGACAGAGGTGGTATTCGCGACCGAGGGGGAGAGCCCCAATCGCATCATGCTCAATGTCGACCGGGTGATGCGCACCGATTACGTCATCAGCGACCTGCAGCCGACCTATTTCGTGATCGAGAGCTTCGAGGATCTCTACCGACAGACCGTGGAGCGCGATTTCGATCGGCTGTACCGCAACCTTCCGCCTGCATTCACCTATGCCAATTCCGCGGTCATCGACGTGGACTACGTCGTGCATCGCGGAACCCAGGAATATCTGCTCCGGGGTGGTCGGGGCAGCGGCGCCTCGCCGGTTTAGACCAGGCGCCGAAACGCACCCGGTCGATATCCGCGCATGAAAAAACCGGCACCGGGTCGCCCCGATGCCGGTTTTTCGCAAGCTTCGTTCGAAAGCTTACATTTCGTCGGCTTGTTCTTCCATCGCCTCTTCGGTGGCGTCGGCCTTTTCTTCCATCATGTCCGACTGCTCTTCCATGCCGGCTTCGTCGAGCGCTTCGGCTTCGGCGTCCATCTCGTCTTCCACGGCTTCGGCTTCGGCTTCCTGCGCGTTTTCGGCGGGCGAGTCGCATGCGGCGACGGACAGGCCGAGAGCGGCGACAGCAACGATCGTGAACTTACGCATTGGATTTTCCCCTGTTTGCGAGTGAGAATTCGCCCATAGGGGTAAAGCGCCCGAATGATAAGGACTTAATCAGCGGTTTCCGTCGCGGGACAGGTGCCGGGTCGCGAAGGTGTACAGGCCGAGCGTCAGGATAGCGACGCCGGTCGAAGCCAGGAATCCGTCGGGACTGACACCGATCAGCAGCGATCCGTTATGCACCAGTGCACCGGCGAGGATGGAGGATACCGCACCCACGGCTATCCACGGTACGGGCTGCTCGCCCCCGGTCGATCCGCGCGTGGAGACGGCGAAAAGCCAGCCCAGCGCAGCGCCGTTAACAAGGAGCAGCAGCAGCCCCATTTATGTTAAAAACCGAGTAGCCATACGCCTACACAAAGCGGACCCGCCCGTGCGGGTTCCAACATTGACTCGCGATCAAGTATCCGTGTGACCGATGGGTACCAGTGTCCGCGACGGCCGGATCAGAACATCCAGAGGAGGAGGACGCCCATCGCGACGCGATAGACCACGAACACCATCATGGATGCCTTGCGCAGGAAATTCATGAGGAACATCATGGTCGCGAATGCCGCCACGAAGGTAAGGGCACCGGTGATGATCGCGTCGCGCAGCAGGCTCGTGTCGGCGGCCAGAAGATCTGGTACGATGAGGATTCCGGCCCCCGCCACGGCCGGGATCGACAGCAGGAAAGAAAAGCGCGCGGCTTCCACCCGCTTGTATCCCAGTACGCGAGCCATGGTCATGGTCACGCCCGACCGGCTGGTCCCCGGGATCAGCGCGAACGCCTGCGCGATCCCGACCAGCAGGCCGTCCTTCCAGCTCATGTCCTCGAAATTCTTCACCGACCGGCCGAACCGGTCGGCAAGGCCGAGCAGGATGCCGTAGACGATCAGGTTCACCGCGATAAGGTCCGTGAAGCGCAGGGCGCCCAGCAGATCGTCGTTCTCAATGACGAGGCCGAACCAGCTCTCGATGGTGGAGTTCATCCAGCCAAGCTTGATCGTCAGCCCGAACAGGACCGCAGGGATCGTCCCGAGCACGATCCACCAGAACAGGCGCCGCTGTTCGGGCGCGTGGCCGATGCCGACCGTGGAAAGACCGCCCCGCGCAAGGCCCATCGCATCGCGGAAGAAATAGACGATGATGGCGAGCAGCGATCCGACATGCACGGCGATGTCGATCATCGGTCCCTGGTCTTCCGATCCGGTCAGGAAGGGAACGAGGATCAGGTGTCCGGAGGACGAGATCGGCAGGAATTCGGTGACCCCCTGCACGATGGCGAGGATCAGCATTTCGAGGAAGGTCATGGACGGCTCCATGGCGCAGGCGCGGCCACTGTCAAGCGCGCGATGGTGGCGGTGCGGACAGGCGCACCGCCCGCCGCGCCAAAAAGAACGGGGCGGCTTTCGCCGCCCCGCCTTGGGTTACCAGATGGTCACGCGCTCTTCCGGGGGAAGGTAGAGTTCGTCCTCCGGCGTCACGTTGAAAGCCTCGTACCAGGCATCCAGGTTCCGCACGACGCCGTTGGTCCGGTATTCTTCCGGGCTGTGGCTGTCGGTCCGCAGGCGCTGGCGATAGCTTGCCTCGGTCTGCTTCGAACGCCAGACCTGCGCCCAGGCCATGAAGAAGCGCTGGTCGCCGGTGAAGCCGTCGATTACGGGCACGTCCTGTCCCGCCGTCGCCATCTTGTAGGCGCGATAGGCCAGGTTGAGTCCGCCGAGATCGCCGATATTCTCGCCCAGCGTCAGGCGCCCGTTCACGCAGGTCTCGCCATCGTCGAGCGGGCAATAGGCGTTGTACTGGGCCACCAGCGCATCGCCGAGCTCGTCGAACGCGGCCCGGTCGGCGTCCGTCCACCAGTTGCGCAGCGCGCCGCTGGCATCGGACTTGGAGCCCTGGTCGTCGAAGCCATGGCCCATTTCGTGCCCGATCACGCCGCCGATCGCGCCGTAATTCACGGCCGGGTCCGCCGTGATGCCGAAGAAGGGCTGCTGCAGGATGGCCGCCGGGAAGACGATCTCGTTCTTCGTGGCGTTGTAATACGCGTTCACCGTCTGGGGCAGCATGAACCATTCGGTCCGGTCGATCGGCTGGCCCAGCTTGGACAGGTTGTCCTGCGTCTGCCAGCGCGCCGCCGCGAAACGGTTGGCCAGCGGATCGCCGTCCGCGATGGCGAGGCCCGGATAGGTCTCGAGATTGTCGCGGTATCCGATCTTGGGATCGAAGCTGTCCAGCTTCGCGAGCGCCTGCTGCTTGGTTTCGGCACCCATCCAGTCGATCTCGTCGATACTGGCGCGCATCGCCTTGCGCAGATTGACCACCAGATCGTCCATCGCGGCCTTGTTTTCCGGCGGGAAGTACCGGGCGACGTAGGACTTGCCGAGCTGCTCACCCAGATGCCCTTCGGTCTCGTCGATGGCACGCTTCCAGCGCGGGCGCTGTTCCTGCTGGCCGCTCAGGGTCTGGCCGTAGAAGGCGAAGTTGGCGTCGTCGAACCGCTTGGGAAGGACGGCGGCATTGCTGCTCAGGAATCGCGCCATGGTCCAGGACTTGAGCAGCGAAAGCGGCCGTTCGGCCAGGAATTCGAACATGCCCGGTGTGCCGGTACCGATCTTCTGCAAGGTCGCCTCGTCGAGGCCGAGTTCCTCGATTTCCTGCGCGGTCGGCGGGATCTGCGGGATCACGAACTTGTCCGACGCGTCGAGACCGGTCGCGGCCAGCATCGTGTCGATTGGGAAGTCGCCCGCCAGCGTGCGCAGTTCCTGCGGGGTGACGGCATTGTAGGTCAGGTCGCGGTTGCGGCTGACCGTGCGGTCCCAGGCAATGGTCCGGGCAATCCAGTCTTCTAGGCCATAGACCGACTGCGCAGCGTTGGCCGGATCCTCGTACCCGGCTTCCTCGAACAGGAAGGTCAGGTATTCGCGATACTTGGCCTGGATTTCCTGGCCCTTCTCGCTTTCATCGAGGTAATAGTCCCGGTCCGGCAGGCCGAGGCCGCCGGTGCCGAGATAGACGGTGTAGGTGTCCGGCTGCTTCGCATCGACGGTCACGTAACCGCCGACGGGGGAGGGGTAGCCGGGGATCGACCACAGCTCGACCAGCTCTTCCAGCGTGGAGGCATTGTTGATCGCGTCAAGATAGGGCTGCGCGTGCAGCAGGTTGGCTTCCTCGATCGCGTCGGTGTCGAGGAAAGCCTTGTAGGCATCCACGATGCGCTGTTCCTCGTTGGCGAGCGAGCCGTCCTGCGCCATCAGTTCGTCGACCAGCGTCTTGATGTCCGTGGTGGACTTCTCGCGCAGCAGGTTGAACGCGCCGAAGCGGGAATATTCGGCCGGAAGCGGATTGGCATCGAGCCATTGCTGGTTGACGTAGCCGAAGAAATCGTCGCCCGGATCGATCTGGTCGGAAACCAGGGCCGGGTCGATACCCCATTCGCCGAAGCTCATCGTGGGGGTCGGCACTTCCTGCGGTGCGGCGGCCTGCGCGACATCGTCCTGGACCAGCTTCTCGATGTCCTGCGCATCGGCGTCTTGGGACGGATGGGCGAGGGCGGGCGCGGCGATGGCAAGCGCCGCGGCGCTGGCCGAAACGGTAAGCAGGGTGCGGATCATAAGCGGATTCTCCAATGACGTGCGTCTTCGCGGCGCGAAGGCGCCGATACAGGATGCACCGTACACTAGAACAGATGTACCTGTTATTGCTGCCGTTCGTCGGCCCGGGTCGCACCTTGTCGAAAAGCGGGCGCCCTTCAGTCGGTCAGGCGGCCTCTCCAGATGCGAATTGCAACGCGGCGAGGCGGGAATAGAGGCCGCTGGCGCTGGAAAGCTGGGCATGGGTGCCCTGTTCCACGATCCGGCCGTCCTGCATCACCACGATCCTGTCCGCCGCGCGGACCGTCGCCAGCCGGTGGGCGATGACCAGCGTCGTGCGCTCCGCCATCAGGCGGTCGAGCGCGTCCTGGACGAGCCGCTCGCTTTCCGCGTCGAGCGCACTGGTCGCCTCGTCGAGCAGCAGGATCGGCGCATCGCGCAGCAGCGCGCGTGCGATGGCCACGCGTTGCTGCTGCCCGCCCGAAAGGCGCGTCCCGTCCTCGCCCAGATGGGTGTCGAGGCCCTGCGGCAGCGCTTTCAGGAAATCCGCGGCATTGGCCGCCTCCGCCGCCGCCCAGATATCCTCGTCCGAGGCTTCCCAGTTGCCATAGCGCAGATTGTCGCGCGCATTGGCGCTGAAAAGCACGCCGTCCTGCGGGACGAGCGCGATGCGCCGGCGGATGTCCGCAGGATCGACGCCGGTCAGCGGCACGCCGTCGATGCGGATGGTCCCCGCCTGCGGATCGTAGAACCGCTCCGCGAGCTGGAACACGGTGGACTTGCCGGCACCCGAGGGGCCGACCAGCGCCACGGTCTCGCCCGGCTCGACTTCCAGGTCGAACTCGGCAATGGCGGCGACTTCCGGCCTCGTGGGGTAGCGGAAGGTCACATTTCGGAAAGACAGACTGCCGCGTGGCGGCAAGGGCAGGGATTGCGGACGCTCCGGAGGGGCGATGCGCGGCTGCTCCGCCAGCAGCTCGCCCAGCCGGCTGGCCGCACCGGCCCCGCGCAGCAGGTCGCCCAGAACTTCCGTCAGCGCGCCGAAGGCACCCGCCACGATGATCCCGGCGAAGATGAACGCGCCGATCGTGCCGCCGCTGATCTGGTCGGTCGAAACGAGGAACGCCCCGCGCCACATCAGGAGCGCGATCGCGCCGAAGATCAGCGTCATGATCAGTGCCGTCATGATGGCACGGATGAGAATGCGGCGCTTGGCAGTGGTGAAGGTGCGCTCCACCGCCTCGCCGAAGCGGGCGGCCTCCCGCTCTTCCTGGTTGAAGGCCTGCACGATCTTCATCGCCGCCAGCACTTCGGTCACCATCGCGCCCACATCGGCGACCCGGTCCTGGCTGGTCCGGCTGATGGTGCGCAGTCGCTGGCCGAAGATGGCGATCGGCACGATCACCACGGGGATGGCGATCAGCAGCAGCGCGGCGAGTTGCGGCGCCAGCCAGAAGAGGTAGACCGTCCCCAGCACCGCCATGATCGTGTTGCGGATGGCGATGGAAAAGGCGGTCCCCACGACCTGCTCGATGATCGCCGTGTCCGACGTCATGCGCGAGGATATTTCCTTGGGGCTGTTCTCCTCGAAGAAGGAGGGCGAGAGGCGCAGCAGGTGGCGCTGCACCCGGCTGCGGATGTCGGCGACCACGCGCTCGCCGATCCAGCTGACGAAATAAAAGCGGACCGCCGTCCCGATGCCCAGCACCAGGATCAGGCCCAGCAGGTAGCGGAACCAGCGGTCTATTTCCTCGGTCCCGCCACCGAAGCCGCGGTCGATGATGAGTTGCAGCGCGGAAGGGAGGGCGACCGACATGACGACCGAAGTCACCAGCAGCGCGACCATCGCGATGGCGAGCTGCGCCGGGTATTTGAGCGAAAGGCCGAACACCATGGCCAGCGGACGGATGGAGCGGGCCGGCTTCGGCTCGCCCTCGTCCCGTTCGCGGCGACGGCCGAACAGGCCGCGGCGGCCGCCTGTCTCGGTTTCGTCCTGTGGCAATTCGTCGGCCCCGTCCATGGAGCGCGAGATAGGTCCGCTCGCGCGCTAAATCCACAGCGGAAAGGCAATCGGCACACCCGTTGCGCAAAATGATGCATTGCACAATCGCGCGTGGGTCGCCACGTTGACGCCCGAGAATGCACCGTTCCAAGGGGAAACAGCTTGCTCTACCACGCCTATGAACTGCAGCGCGCCTGGCTGAACAGCGCCAGCGCCTGGGCTTCGATGAGCGCCGAATGGCTGACGAACCCGCGCAACCCGTTCGCCTATAACGGCCTCGGCCCGGCGGCGGCGAGCGCGCTGGAAGTCTTCGCCCACGCGGCCGCGCCCTATGGCAAGCCGGCCTTCAACATCGAAACCGTGAAGGTGGGCGACGAGCATTGCCCGGTCGTGGAAGCGACCGTGGTCAACAAGCCTTTCGGCGATCTCAAGCGGTTCCGCCGCGAAGGGCTGGCCGAAGATGCGCCCAACCTGCTGATCGTCGCGCCGATGAGCGGCCACTTCGCCACGCTGCTGCGCGGCACGGTGGAACGGATGCTCCAGGAATACACCGTCTTCATCACCGACTGGGCCGATGCCAAGACCGTGCCGCTTCACGAAGGGCGCTTCGACCTCGACGATTACATCGACTACCTGATCGCCTTTCTCGAGCATATCGGCGAGGAAGGCGGCGATCCGCGCCCGCATGTCATGGCCGTCTGCCAGCCGTCGGTGCCCGCCTACGCCGCCACGGCGATCATGAACGCGAATGACCATCCCAACCGACCCAGGACGCTGACCATGATGGGCGGTCCGATCGACACGCGCGAATCCCCGACCACGGTCAACGATTACGCGATGGAGCGGCCGATCGGCTGGTATCGGCAGAACGTGATCGCCACCGTGCCGATGAACTATCGCGGCGCGGGACGGCGGGTCTACCCGGGATTCCTGCAGCTCGCGAGCTTCATGAGCATGAATTTGGGCTCGCACCTCCTCAGCCATTACGAGATGTTCAAGCATCTCACCAAGGGCGACGACGAGAGCGCGCAGGCGACCAAGGACTTCTACGACGAGTATCGCAGCGTCTGCGACATGACGGCGGAATTCTACCTCCAGACGGTGGAGGAGGTCTTCCAGACCCATTCCATCCCCAATGGCGAGTTCCGCCATCGCGGCGAGCTGGTGGACCTGTCCGCCATCACCGATACCGCCCTGCTCGCCATCGAAGGGGAGCGGGACGATATCTCCGGGATCGGCCAGACGAAGGCCGCGCTGAAGCTCGCCACCGGCCTGTCGGACAAGAAGAAGCGCTATTACATGGCCGAGGACGCCGGCCATTACGGCATCTTCAACGGCAGCAAGTGGCGCGGCAAGATCGCGCCGGTGGTCGAGGAATTCATCGCCCAGCACGGCTAGGCGGGCGCGCCGAGCGCGCGCCGCAGGCTGTCGTCAGGTATCCGTCGCGGCGCGCACTGCTTCCGCATGCGCCTTCGCGTTCTCCGCATAATGCGCCACGCCCATCCGCATGCCGGCGATGGCGGCGTCGGACAGCTCCTTCATCGGCCTCGCCGGGCGTCCTGCCCATAGCGAGCGCGGCTCCATCTGCTTGCCTTCGGTGAGCATGGCCCCTGCCGCCAGCATGGAATCGCTGGCGATGCGCGCCTTGTTCATGGCGATCGCGCCCAGCCCCACGAAGCCACGGTCCTCGATGATGCAGCCATGCACCATCGCCATATGACCGATCAGCACGTCGTCCCCGATCAGCAGCGGCGACCCGTCGGGATCGCCCGGGCGTTCGGGATCGCAGTGGAGCACGCTGCCGTCCTGCACATTGGTCCGTTCCCCGATCACGATCCGGCTGACATCTGCGCGCAGCACGCAATTGTACCAGATGGAACTGCCTGCCCCGATGGTTACGTCGCCGATAATCGTGCAGCCGGGCGCGATGAAGGCGCTCTCGTCGATGTTCGGGGACTTCCCGTGGATCGGGATGATGGTGACGCCGGGGCGGGTGTGTGCAGTCATGCCTCAGAGACCTAGCACATTATCCCATTCGAGATAGGGGAGGATGGAGGCGAAGTCGTCCGTCCAGACCGTCTTCGCCGGGGCGGGCAGGTCCGTCCATTCGAGATCGCGCGCATCGATTACCTGTTGCAGCGATGCCGGATCGGCCGACAGCGCGACCCAGTAGGACGCGCTGATGCCGCGCAGGCGGTCCTGCGGCGCCTTGCGGATCGCCGCCCGCATCCCGGTTTCCCTTGCAAGGGCCGCGACCATGGGTTCCAGGTCCAGATAGCGGTTCGAGATATGGGCCAGCAGGACGCCGTCGGGGGCCAGCTTCGCGCGATAGACGGCGAAAGCTTCGGCCGTCATCAGGTGTAGCGGGATGGCATCGGAACTGAAGGCGTCAACCACGAGCATATCGAACGAGCCGTCCGGCAGGTCTTCCAGCACGACCCGTGCATCGCCGACGAGGATATCGGCATCGGGCGCGCAGTCGCGGATATAGGTGAAGCTGCCTTCGCGCGAATATTCGACCACGGCCGGATCGATCTCGAAGAAGGTCCACTCCTGACCCGGCTTGCGATAGCAGGCGAGAGTTCCCACACCGAGACCCACCACGCCGACGGACGCGCCGTCGCCGGCAATTGCCGGCACGGCATTGAGCGCGATGCCCACGCCCGAATCGCGCCCGTAATAAGTGGTCGGCTCGTTCCGGCGCTGCGGATCGGTGTGCTGCAGGCCGTGGAGCGTGGTGCCGTGCGTCAGCGTCCGTTCCGCCGCGATCGGATTGTCGCGAATGGTGTAGATCCCGAAGAAGCTGCGCTCCCGCGATCCGTCCAGCGATGTCTGCAGCGTGTCGTAGCCGCCGCGCCCCAGCATCATGGCCAGCAGGATCGCCACCAGCGCGGCCCGGTTGCCCAGCGCCAGCATCCCGCACACCGCGATCGCCAGCGTCAGGAGCAGCACGGGGGCATCGTCCCCGTCGGCCACGAACCCGTTCATCAGCGCCGCCAGCAGCATCGCGGCGAGGACGAGGCACAGCCAGGTGATACGGCGCGAAGGGCCCTGCAGCCCGAGCCTGTCCATCCAGCCGAACAGCTGCTGCTGCGGCAGGAGCGCGGCAGCGGCCAGCACCAGCAGCGGATGTTCCCAGACCCAGTCGAACACCACCGGCGCGACCAGCGCGGTCAGCAGCCCGCCCAGCGCGCCGCCGGCGCTCATCACGAGGTAGAACAGCGTCAGCCGCGCCGGACCGGGCCGGTTCTCGTACAGGCGCCGGTGCAGGGCCACGGCGACCACGAACAGCATCACGACGCTGGCGATGGCGCCCGAGAAATGCCCGCCGCCCTGGCTGACCATGGCGAGGCTGCCCGCGAGCAGCAGCACCAGCGGCGCGCTGCGGACCAGCGCGAAGCCGAGCGCACTGCGTTCCGAAAAGGCGAAAGTGAAGCTCAGCAGGTAGAGGCCGAGCGGAATCACCCAGAGCAACGGCATCGCGACGATATCGGTGGTCAGGTGAGTGGTCGTGGACAGCATCAGGCCGGACGGAACCGCCGCCAGCGCCAGCCACAGGGCGATACGCTTCCAGCCGATCCGCTCCTGCGCCTCGCCCTCGGTGAAAGTCTCCGTCACCGGCAGGGCGCGCCAGCGGGCGGCCGCCACGCAGGCCACCAGCACGATCAGCAGGGCGTATCCGGCACTCCACGCGAGGCTCTGGTCCGCCAGCGGCAGGTAGGGCTCCAGCAGGATGGGATAGGCGATGAGACCAGCGAAACTGCCGACATTGGATGCGGCATAAAGCCAGTAGGGATCGCCCGCCCGCTCGTCCGCGGCGAACCAGTTCTGCATCAGCGGCGCCTGCGCGGACACCACGAAGAAGACCGGGCCGATGGTCGCGGCGAACAGTAGCGGCACCCACAGGAATTCGAGACCTTCCGCCGGCGGAGGAAGGTCCGCCAGCGCTATCGGCAATGTCAGCGCGGCAATCGCGATCAAGGCGATATGGACGATCGCCTGCCGCCTGATCGGCATGCGCGAGATCGCATGGGCATAGGCGTATCCGCCCAGCAGCAGCGCCTGGTAGACCAGCATCGCGCTGTTCCAGACCGCCGGTGCGCCGCCCAGTTGCGGCAGCGCCATGCGCGCGACCAGCGGTTGCACCAGGAACAGCAGGAAACTGCCGGTCAGGATCGCCGCGACGAACAGGATGCGCGCGGGGCCCTTCACTTCGCGCGCTCCCGGTCCGACCGGTCGAGCGTGTAGACCACGGTCGGGTTGTCGCTGTCCGGATAGGCCGGATCGCTGAAAAACAGGTCGGGCCTGCGGGTCATTCCGAATTTCTCCATCACGGCGATGCTGCCGCGGTTGGTGTCGCTGGTAAGCGCGGCGAGGACGGGTGCCCCGTGCCGCTCGAATGCCTCTTCGATAAAAGCTGCCACCGCCTCACTGGCATAGCCGCGGCGCCAGCGGTCCTCGCGGATCAGCCAGCCGATTTCCATGTCGCCGACATTCTTCGCCAGCGGATTGTCGACGCGCTTGAGGCCGCAATGGCCGACGAGCTCGCCGGTCGCCTTCTCGATCGCCATGCAGAAGCCGAAGCCCTCGCGCGCGTGGCTGGCGATGGCCTTGGCAAGCTTCGCCTCGATCTCATGCCGTTCCTTGGGGCCGCCCAGATGCGCCATGACGGCGGGCGTGTTGAGCCAGCGATCCTGCAGGTCGACATCGCCCTCCTGCGGCTTTCGCAGCACCAGCCGCTCGGTCTCCAGCACGATGTCAGCCATGCTGCGCGCGCCACTCGTCTCGCCCGATGGCATAGGCGATGATGGTGGGATCGTCCGGATCGAAATCCGGGCTGGCAAAATCGAGATCGGTCCGGCGTTCCATGCCGAGCCGCTTCATGAGACCCCAGCTCGCTGTGTTCCGCTCCACCGTGAAGGCGACGACTTCGCCCGAGCCCAGCGCCTCGAAGGCGTGACGCAGGGAGGCGAGGGCCGCTTCCTTCGCGTAACCGTGACCCCAGGCATCCTCCCGTAACCGCCAACCGACTTCCATCAGTCCCTGCGGTCCGCCTTCCTGGTTGGATCGCTTGAGGCCGCAGAAGCCCAGGATTGCGCCGTCATCCTTGCGCTCGACCGCCCAGAAGGTGTGGCCGTGATCGCGGCGGTAGGACAGCAGGCGGTCGCGCGCGCCGGTCTTCTTGGCGTCATCGCACACGCCGCCCAGCCAGCGCATCACGGCAGGCGTGTTGGTCCCGTCCCAGAACGGCGCCCAGTCCTCGTCCCGCCAGTCGCGCAGGACGAGACGGTCGGTCTCCAGCCGGAATTCATCCATGCAGGAGGCGCGCGGCATGGGCCGCGTGGTAGGTCAGGACGCCGGTGCATCCCGCCCGCTTGAAAGCCATCAGCGATTCCAGCACCAGCGCGTCCCTGCTGCCGCCGCCGGCCGCGGCGGCTGCCTCGATCATCGCGTACTCGCCGCTCACCTGGTAGGCGAAGACGGGCACGTCGAACCGCTCGTAGGCGCGGCGCACGATGTCGAGATAGGGGAGGCCGGGCTTCACCATCACGCTGTCGGCCCCTTCGGCGATGTCGAGCGCGATCTCGCGCATGGCCTCGTCGCCATTGGCCGGATCCATCTGGTAGGTCTTCTTGTCCCCTTCCAGGAAATCCCCGCTGCCGACCGCGTCGCGAAACGGGCCGTAGAAGGCCGAGGCGTATTTGGCGGCGTAGCTCATGATCTGGACGTTGACATGGCCCGCCATTTCCAGCGCCATGCGGATCGACCGGACCCGGCCGTCCATCATGTCGGACGGGGCGATGATGTCCGCGCCCGCCTCGGCCTGGTTGATCGCCTGGTCCACGAGGATGGCGACCGTATCGTCGTTGCCGACATAGCCACGCTTGTCGAGGACGCCGTCCTGGCCGTGCGTGGTGTAGGGGTCCAGCGCGACATCGGTCAGGATGCCGATGTCGTTACCGCAGGCGTCCCGAACGGCCCGAACGGCCCGGCACATGAGATTGTCCGGATCGAGCGCTTCTTTGCCATCGGGCGAACGCAGATTTGGGGGCGTATTGGGGAACAGGGCAATGCAGGGAATGCCCAGATCGACGGCTTCCCTGGCCCGCTTGGCGACATTGTCGACCGACCAGCGGGAGACCCCCGGCAGCGTCGCCACCGGCTCTTCCACCCCCTTGCCCTCGGTCGCGAACAGCGGCCAGACGAGGTCGCTCGGCGCGAGCACGTTCTGGCGATGCATGGAACGGCTCCACGCATGCGCCCTGCTGCGGCGCATACGGGTGTTGGGATAAGCGGCAGTCATAGGCAGCGCATGGCGCAATCCACGGTCCCGCGCAATCGGCGCGGGGCAAGCCGGTCAGGCGGGCCCGTCCGGGCGGTCGAGCTTGTCCACTTCGCGTCGCGGCGCTTCCGCCCCGCGCTCGGCGGCAGTCGGCGTGAGTTCTGTCAGAGCGGAACCCGCCTCCACCGTCTTCAGCTTCGCCAGAGCATCGCGGAAACGCTGGAGTTCCGCGCCTTCCAGCTCGGCGCGCGTCACGTAGCTGACGCTTTGCGGATCGACCGCCCGGCCGTTGCGGCGCATCTCGTAATGCAGGTGCGGACCCGTAGAGAGGCCGGTCGAGCCGATATAGCCGATGACCTGTCCGCGACGGACCTGCTGCCCGGAATTCACCGCCATGCGGCTCATGTGGCAATATCGCGTCTGCAGGGCGCCGGCATGGTTCAGGCGGACCGTGTTGCCGCAACCGCCTTCGCGCCCGGCGCTCGCGACGATACCGTCTGTCACTGCCACGATCGGCGTCCCGTGGCCGCCCCGGAAATCGAGGCCCCAGTGCATCCGCTTGTAACCAAGGATCGGGTGGCGCCGCATACCGTAGCGCGAACCGATCGCGCCCGGGACCGGAGCCAGCAGACCGCTACGCCGTTCCCCGACGCCGGACGCTTCGTAGAACCGGCCTTCCGAACCCCATCGCATAAGTTGCGCAAGCGGTTTTCCGCCGCGATCGATGCCGGCATAGATGAGCTTGCCGGCCTGCCGTTCGCCGGTGGCCGCGCGGCGATGGCTCACGATGATGTCGAACGTATCGCCGGGTTGCACCGACCGTTCCATGTCCATGTTCTCGTCCAGGACGCGCAGATATTGCTGGATCGCACTTGCAGGCGCGCCCGCCGCGCGGGCCGAACGGTAGAGGCTGTCGCCGATCGTGCCCCTGATCCTGAGCGGCGTATCGTCGACCCGGATGGGGATCGACCTCACCGCAAGATTACCGGCCGTCCGCTCCACGGCGAGCTTCAGGTCGAAGCGCGCACGGAATTCCAGCGCGTCCAGCGGGCGCGGCTGTCCGGGAGCGACCCTACGGCCCAGCGTGATGTCCACTTTGGTGCCCGGTTCGATGTCGCCGAGCGCAATCGACCGGCCCACCAGTTCCGCCACGCGAGACGCATCGGCGGGGCCAACGCCAGCGCGCTGCAGCATCCGTTCGAAACCGTCGCCCTGGGCGAGGGTCGCAAGCAATTGCACCTGCGGCCGCTCGGGCGCCCGCTTCAGCTCGGTAACGGTCGGAAGGGCAGCCATGCGACGGCCGCTGTCGCCGCCGAGCGCCAGCGGTGCGATCATCTGGCTGCGGAACTCGTCCCGCGATTGCTGGTCGAGCCGGGTCGCAGGAGCAGCTTCGAGCGGGGGAAAGGCAGGCCAGAGCGCGATCGCGGCGCCCGCCAGTCCGAGAAACGTCGCCAGACCGCGAAACCAGCGTCGGCTGCCGATGCCCTCGGCAAGGTCGGGTGCCAGGTCGAGCCCGGAAATCCATTCCGATACCGCAAACCGCTTCTGCGCCAGCCGTTCAGGTACCGTCGCGGGCGGTACCGGATCGGACACGCGCGCCTCCCGCCGGACGAATTCGGCCGGCGACGCGAAGCTCGCGGTATCGTGCGACTGGTACAAAATGCCCCTCATCCGTTGGGAGATGCAGACGATCCGGTATGGCCCTGCCGGATCAGAGTTAATTTCGCTTTAATGTGCCGGGTGGAACGCACAGCAGAGCGACGGAACGCCCGCCGTGCGGGGCGAAGCTTGTTTCGTGCGCAGGCAACTGCCACATCGGACCGGTGACCGACCAGGCAATCAAGGCCGTCCTCGGCCCGACCAATACGGGCAAGACCCATCTGGCGATCGAGCGGATGTGCGGCCATTCCAGCGGTGCCATCGGGTTCCCGCTCCGCCTGCTGGCACGCGAGGTGTACGACCGGGTCGTCGCGATCAAGGGTGAGGCGCAGGTCGCGCTGATTACCGGCGAAGAACGCATCGAACCTCCCGGGGCCCGCTATTTCCTCTGCACTGCGGAAGCGATGCCGCGGACCGGAGGCGGCCACGCTTTCGTGGCTCTGGACGAAGCGCAGCTCGGCGCGGATCGGGAGCGCGGCCATATCTTCACCGATCGGCTGCTTCACGCGCGCGGCCGTGAGGAAACGATGATCCTCGGCGCCGGCACGCTGGAACCGATGATCCGCGCGCTGGAGCCGGATGCCGAGATCATCGAGCGCCCGCGTTTCTCGACCCTGACCCATGCAGGGGCGCGCAAGCTCTCCCGATTGCCGCCGCGCAGCGCCATCGTCGCGTTCAGTGTCGAACAGGTCTATGCGGTCGCCGAAATGCTGCGCCGCTTCCGTGGCGGCAGCGCGGTCGTGATGGGCGCGCTTTCACCGGAAACGCGCAACCGGCAGGTTGCAATGTTCCAGAATGGTGAGGTCGACTATATCGTCGCGACCGATGCGATTGGCATGGGTCTGAACCTCGATCTCAGGCATGTGGCATTCGCATCGCTCAGCAAGTTCGACGGAGTCCGGCAGCGACGCCTGACACCCCCGGAAATGGCGCAGATCGCCGGACGAGCCGGCAGGCATCAGACCGATGGGAGCTTCGGCACCTTGTCCGGCACCGGCGGCCACGACGCGGAGTTTACCGAGGAAGAAATCTTCGCGATCGAGGAACATCGGTTCGCACCGATCACTCAGCTCTACTGGCGCGAGGCCGAGCCACGGTTCACCGATGTCGATACACTGATCCGCGACCTGGAGAGCAAGCCGGACAATCCGCAACTGCGCCTCGTGCCCGAGGCGATCGACCTGACCGTCCTCAAGATCCTCTCGGAACACCCGGTTGCGCGCGACGTGCGCGGGCCGGCCGTGGTCCGGCGGTTCTGGGAAGTCTGTTCGCTGCCGGACTTTCGCCAGGTGGGCGCCGACACCCATGCGCGCTTCGTCGCGCGGTTGTGGCAGGACCTGCGCGAGGGATACCTGGGCGCAGACTTCGCGGCCGCGCGGATCGCAGAACTGGACAACCCGCAAGGCGACATCCACGCGCTTCAAGGCCGTATCGCCGCCATTCGCAGTTGGGCGTATATCTGCCAGCGTCCGGACTGGGTGCTGGCGAGAGACGAGATGGCGGCACGTGCAAGGGCAGTGGAAGCCCGCCTGTCCGATGCGCTACACCAGCGCCTCAAAGAACGATTCGTAAATCGAAGGACCGCAATACTGATGAAAACGCTGGGTCAGGATGCCTCCCTGCTGCCCGTACATCTGACAGAAGACGGCGCGCTGATGGTGGAAGACGAAACGATCGGCACGGTCGAGGGCTTTCGCTTCAGCGTGGACGCGAAGGCGAACGTTGCGGACCGCAAGATGCTTCTGTCGGCGGGCGAAAAGGCCTTGCCGAAGATTCTTGGCGAGAGAGCCCAATCGCTGGTCGATTCCGGTCTCGAAGGGGTTGAACTTGTTCGTGGCAAGATTCGCTGGGGAAGGCAGATCCTGGCTTCCGTGGAGATAGACGAGGGCTGCGCCAGGCCGCGACTGGTCCCGCCGCCGGAAATCGAGAAGATCGCCGAAGGGCCACGCACCGCTCTGCTGTCGGCGCTGGAAGACTGGCTGGTAAAGCAACTTGAACCACTCGAGCCGATGCGCCGGATGGCGGGGGCGACCGAAGATGCCGACGCAGGATCGCAGGCGCGCGCCTTGCTGCTGACGCTGATCGACGGGCACGGTTACGTCAGCCGCGAAAGGGCGGGGCTTCAGCACCTGCCAAAGGAAATGCGGCCCTTCCTGCGGCGGCTGGGGGTGACGTTCGGCGCCCTCGATATTTTCGCCCCCCTGCTGCTGAAACCGGCACCGCGGCAGTTGATGGCGTCGCTCGGGCTCGACCGCCGCCCGCTGGAGGAATCCATGTTTCCCGTCATCGACGGGCAGAAGAAGCTGCCATCGGGCTATCGGCCGGCCGGCAAGCAGGCTGTGCGCATCGATGTGGCGGAAAAGATCCTGAAGGCGGCGTTCGAGGCGCGCTCGAAGACCAAGAACCGGCGCTTCATCGTCGACTCCGCTCTCGCAATATCGACCGGCCTGACCCTCGACAGCTTCCGCCGCCTGCTTGGTGCAGCAGGTTTCCGGTCGCTTCCTGCAAAAGACCTGAAGGACGGCATGTTCGGTCCGCCCGAACCCGATCGGTTCGAATGGCGTCCGTCCCGCCGCAAGCAGGAGCGCACGGAAAAGCCTGCTGCACCGAAGGAAGGAAACGCCTTTGCCGGACTGGCGGACCTGATCCGCTGATGCGAGTCGATGCCTGGTTGCATCGCTGCCGCTTCGTCCGATCGCGCTCCCGCGCCCACGACCTCGTCGACACCGGACTGGTGCGCAGGGACGGCGTCCGGTTGCACAAGGCCAGCGAGCAGGTCGTGCCGGGACAGACGCTGACCTTCCCCATCGGGCGCGACGTTCGCATCGTGGAGATACTGCGCTGCCCGGAACGGCGCGGTTCGCCCGCAGATGCGCAGGCGTGCTATCGGGTGCTTGACCGCGTGGCCCAAACCGCCATAGCACGCGCGAAAGCGCCACAACTCAAGGATACCCCCGCGCCATGACCTACGTCGTCACCGACGCCTGCATCAAGTGCAAGTACACCGACTGCGTCGAGGTCTGTCCGGTGGACTGTTTCTACGAAGGCGAGAACATGCTCGTCATCAATCCGTCCGAATGCATCGATTGCGGTGTGTGCGAACCGGAATGCCCCGCCGAAGCGATCCTCCCGGACACTGAGAACGGGCTGGAAAAGTGGCTCGAGCTAAATACGAAGTTCAGTGCCGAGTGGCCCAACATCACCGGCCAGAAGGAACCGCCGGCCGACGCCGACGACCACAAGGGCGAAGAAGGCAAGTTCGAAAAGTACTTCTCCGAGGAACCTGGCGAGGGGGATTGATCGTTGGGGTGGCATGAGTTCCACCAACAGGGATCGAATGCGCAATGCGGTCAGCGACTCCGCCGGTGTGGCGGGCCGCTCCGCGAAAACCGTCGGCGGTATCGTTTCCGACATGTTTGCCCGGGCAGGGCGTAACAATACGTCCATCGTGGCGGCCGGCGTCGCCTTCTACGCCTTTCTCGCGATGGTGCCGCTGCTTGCCGCAACGGTACTCACCTACGGGCTCGTCGCGACACCGCAGACGGTCGCCGCCAATATCGGAACCCTGTCCGACGTGCTGCCCGAAGCTGCCGCAGGCCTTTTTGCCGAACAGCTCGAAACGGTCGTCGAGACGTCGGCGGGGAAGAAAGGGCTCGGTCTCCTGATAGCCCTAGCAGTAGCGCTGTTCGGTGCCCGCAACGGCGCAGGTTCGATCCTGACCGCGCTCAACATCGCGCACGGCGTTCCGGAAGCGCGCGGCTTCATCAAGGCCAACCTCGCCGCGCTTGCCATCACCGCCGCCGGGATCGTTGCGATCGTTCTTGCAATCTTGGCGATGGGCGTCCTGACGGCTACGCTTGCCTATCTGGGCGGGGGCATCGCGATTGCCGGGACGGCGGCGACCTACCTGTTCCTCTTCGGGGTGGGCACCGTGGGCGCCTCGCTCCTTTACCGGTACGCGCCGAACAGGGCCGTTCCGCGGTGGCGGCTGGTCGTTCCCGGTGCGCTGTTGTCCACCAGCGGATGGATGCTGCTCACGCTGGGTTTCGGATATTACGTCGCGAACTTCGGCAACTACAACGCGACTTACGGTTCGCTGAGCGCCGTCGTCGTGTTGCTGACCTGGCTCTATGCATCGGCATTTCTTCTACTGCTCGGGGCAGAACTCAACGCCACGCTGGGCGATCGACGGTCCGGATACAAAGGATTGCCGGTCGGCTGAACGGGCCGAGAACTTGCTCTCGCGCAACTAATTGCGCTGCGACTCGCAATTTTGTTCCAAAGCTGCTATATACTAGGGCGACCCGCCAATCTGGTCTTTGCGCGCGGTCAGAGTTGGAAAGGTCCGGACCACAATTGACAGCACAAGCGGTACCTCCCGCCGTATCCCTCAGGGATACGGAGCTGGCCGCTTTTACCGTCGCAGGGGCTCCGGACCGGCAAGAAAGGAATCTTCATGGCAAGTGAGGCACCTGCCTTCGATGTCGGCGACTACGTTGTCTATCCCAAGCACGGCGTCGGCCGTGTTATCGAACTGCAGAGCGAGGAAATCGCCGGCATGCAGCTCGAACTGTATGTCCTTCGATTCGAAAAGGAGCGGATGACGCTTCGCGTTCCCACGAACAAGGTCGAGTCGATCGGGATGCGCAAGCTTTCCAGCGACAAGACGCTGAAGGAAGCGATGGAGACCCTGAAGGGCAAGCCCAAGGTCAAGCGCACCATGTGGAGCCGCCGGGCGCAGGAATACGAAGCCAAGATCAATTCGGGCGAGATCAAGCTGATAGCCGAGGTGACGCGCGACCTTTTCCGGCCCGAAGATCAGCCGGAGCAGAGCTATTCGGAGCGCCAGATCTTCGAAGCCGCTTCCAGCCGGCTGGCTCGCGAGCTTGCAGCCATGGAAGAAACGGACGAAGCGACGGCGCTGGAAAAGATCCTCAACGTCCTGCGCGAACACGCGCCGCAATATTACGAGAACACCGAAGAGGCCTGACCGTCCTCGATCCGGATTTAGCGAGAGGGCCATCCGCAAGGGTGGCCCTTTTTTCATGTCTTGCACAAAGAAGACAGGTGTATTATGTGAATAACACACAAGGGAGATGAACCATGAATGCCATCGCCAGGACCCTCGCTGCGGCAACTTTGATGATGGGCGTGACAGGCTGCAATGTCAGCTACTCGAGAAGCTCCAGCGATGGCGTACCCCTGTCCGAGCTCGACATGAGCGGGCAGGCTCCCGCCGGACTCGAACTCGCGGCTCCCGTGACCGTCAGGATCGAGGAAGGTCCGGCCCTTTCCATTACCCCTTCGGGCGACGACGAACTCGTCGCCGCCCTTCGCTACGAGATCGAGGATGGCCAGCTGAAGATCGACCTTGAGGACGGCAACTGGCGGTTCGGAGGCAACGCTTCGATCGTCGTGACGATGCCGGCGCCCCGATCGCTGGAGGTCGACGGGTCGGGCGATATCGAAAGCTTCGCGCTTTCGGGCGATGCCGAGGTCGAGATCGCCGGTTCCGGCGGCATCCAGGTTGATGCGATCGATACCCGATCGCTGGACATCGCGATTGCCGGGTCGGGAGACCTTACCGGGGCAGGCACGACCGATACGATATCGATCGAAATCGCAGGGTCCGGCAATGTAGGGCTGGCCGACCTTCAGGCGGGATCCGGCGATATCGCGATTGCCGGCTCGGGTGACGTTGCATTCGCATCCGATGGAAAAATCTCTGTCAGGATCGCGGGTTCGGGGGACGTCCGGATCACCGGAAATGCGACTTGCGATGTCAGTACGGCTGGCTCGGGAGACGTCATCTGCGCGAACAGCGGCTCGTGAACGTTGCCGATGACGCCGCGGCGCCAAACGCATGCGGCGAAAGGGAGCACTATTGGGCTCAATGGGCGAGAATCAGAGCGATTCGGTAAGCATGATCTGTCATGGTGGGCGAACAAGGAGCCGCCCATGCTCATACGCAACCTGCTGATCGTACCTGCTCTCAGTTCCATCCTTGCCGGCTGTTTGCTCAACACCGCTGCCGATATTGTGACGGCACCTGTCAGGATCGCCAGCAAGGGCGTCGATCTGGTCACGACCAGCCAGTCCGAGGCGGACGAAAAGCGTGGTCGGGAAATTCGCCGCCGGGAAGAGCGCCTCGGGAAGCTGCAACGCGAGCTGGATGATAAGCGGCGGAATTGCTCCAAGGGCTCGGCGAAGGCGTGCCGTCAGGCGGGAAGGATCGAAGAGGAAATGCAGGCTCTGCTTCCCACGATCCCGTCCGAGCCTGACAACCGCTAGCCGTGTCAGGCTGCCGCGCGGCGTAGCCTGTCGTTGATCGCGATGCCGATACCCTCATTCGGTACGGACGCGACGGCGATCTTGGGCTTCGCGGACGAAGCGGCGCGGTGGAGACAGGCGTAGAGGCTCGCCGCGGCCGTCGCGAGATCGCCCTCCGCTGATAGCGACACGTCACCCGCGATCGCACCGAAGCCGATGAAGAACTCGTCATCCTCGGCTCGCAATGCGTCGAGGCGCACCGGTTTGCCGGGCGCGTAGTGGCTCGTCATCTGTCCCGGCGCTTCGAGGGCGCCTTCCGGCGAACTCGACAGCAACGGACCACGTCCGAAATCGCGATGGAGGGCTTCCAGATCGACCGGGCCCGGTCTCAGCTCTTCCCAGCTCCCGTCGCCGCGGATCGCGAGAATGGTCGACTCCAGGCCGTTCTCGCAGTCCGCTCCCCCGTCGAGCACCAGATCGATCCGGCCGTCCAGGGTCCGCAGGACATGAGCGGGACTGGTCGGACTGACGAACCCGCTGCGGTTCGCAGACGGCGCCGCCAAGGGGAAGTCGCACTGTGCCAGAAGGGCCTGCATGACCGGATGGGCCGGACTGCGCAGGGCCACGGTGGGAAGCCCGGCGGTCACGGCCGGGGCCAGCCGGACATCGGATCTTGCCGGAAGGACCAAGGTCAGCGGTGCCGGCCAGTAGCGATCCATCAACTCGGCCGCCCCCGGCGGAAAGTCGGCCAGTTCGCGCGCTGCTTCGCCGTTGGCGACGTGTACGATCAGCGGATTGAAGTCCGGCCGACCCTTGGCCCGGTAAATTGCCGTCACGGCTTCATCGCTGTCCGCACGGGCCGCGAGGCCGAAAACCGTCTCGGTCGGAACGGCGACCAGCCCTCCCCGTTCGAGGATTGCAACCGCCCGGGCGATCCCCCCGGCATCCGCCGCAACCGTTTCCGTAGCGTTCTTGCTGCTCATGGAGACGCGCTATATTCCGGTGATGAACAAGCCAAGCCCGGAGCTTGAAGGAAAGGCATAGTCGTGATTCCCTACTCGCCCGCAACCAAGGACCAGCTGCTCGCCATTCGCGTCAATGCCGGGATCGAGGAGCTCGCCAAGACCGAACGGTTCGAAACGGCCGAACAGGACCTGGTCGAGGCCATCGTCGAAGGCGTGGGACAATTTGCGGCCGGAGAATGGGCGCCGCTCAACCGGATCGGGGACACCGAAGGGGCACGCCTGGAGAACGGCGTCGTGCGCCTGCCCAGCGGCTTTGCCGAGGCCTACGAGCATTATGTCGAGCAGGGTTGGAACGCCATCGACGGTCCCGTGGACTATGGCGGTCAGGGCCTGCCCTTCACGCTGTCCTGCAACGTTCTCGAGAACCTCGGCACCGCCAACATGGCCTTCAACCTGCTGCCGATGTTGTCCGTCGGCGCGACCGAGGCGATCATGGAGCACGGCAGCGACGCGCAGAAATCGCGCTACCTCCCCAAGCTGGTGAGCGGAGAATGGCCGGGCACCATGAACCTGACCGAACCGCAGGCCGGCAGCGATGTGGGCGCCCTGCGCACGACGGCCACCCCGATCGAGGATGGCGAACATGCCGGCAAGTACCGGATCCAGGGACAGAAGATCTACATTACCTGGGGCGATCACGAGCTTGCCGAAAACATCATCCATCTGGTCCTTGCGCGCACACCCGGCGCTCCGGAAGGAAGCCGGGGCATCTCTCTCTTCATCGTGCCCAAATACCATGTGAAAGAGGACGGATCGCGCGGAGCTCGAAACGATCTGCGCTGCGTCAGCCTGGAGCATAAGCTCGGTATCAACGCCTCGCCTACATGCGTGATGAGCTACGGCGACAACGGGGAGTGCATTGGCGAACTGGTGGGGCAGGAAAACCGCGGCCTGATGGCCATGTTCACCATGATGAACAACGCCCGCATCAATGTAGGCAACCAAGGCGTACAAATCGGCGAACGGGCAACGCAGCAGGCCTTCGCCTATGCCACCGACCGCGTCCAGTCCGCGAGGGCGGGCGCGGCCGACCGCGCGGCGGTCGCCATTGCAGAGCATCCGGACGTTCGCCGCATGCTTGTCCGGATGAAATCCCTGACCGAAGCGATGCGCGCCCTTCTCTATTACACGGCCGGGCAAGTCGACCGGGGCACTGCCGGTGACGAAGCAGCTGCCCGCAGGGCCGAAGTCCTCGTGCCTATGTTGAAAGCTTGGGCGACCGACACCGGCATCGATGTCGCGAGCCTCGGGGTGCAGGTCCATGGCGGCATGGGCTTCGTCGAGGAAACGGGCGCCGCCCAGCACTGGCGCGATTCTCGTATCGCGCCGATCTACGAAGGAACGAACGGAATCCAGGCCGCGGATCTCGTGACTCGCAAACTCGGGCTGGAGGACGGTGAAGTCTATGGTGCTCTGATGGAAGAGATCGCGCGCGAATGTGCCGATGAAGCCACGCTCTTTGCGCTGGCCGGCGATTGTGCCGCGGTCGCCAAGTGGATGCGTGAAGAAGCGTCGCTCGACGATCGTCTCGCCGGCAGCGTGCCGTTCTGTGCGATGTCCGCCATTGCGGTCGCCGGGTGGCAGATGGTGAGGCAGCTCAAGGCCATCGAGGATGGGCTTTCGGCCGACCTTGGCCCTGCAAAGGCTGTTACGGTACGCTACTTCCTGAACCATGTGGTCCCGGAAGCGATCGGCATGAAGGCGTCCGCCGTAGCGGGCGCGGAACTGCTCTACAGCATCCCGATGGACCGCCTCGCCAGCTGATCGTCAGAACTGCGGCGGGTTCTCCCGGGCGAACTCCTCACTGAAGGCATCCGCGGGATCGCCCCGCAGCTCGCTCTGCGGTGGGAGGCTTTCCCCGCGTACCCTCTGGATTTCCGCCGCAGGTTGCGCGTTCGGAGCGATGACACGCCAGATGATGCCGGCGGTGTCGTCGCTGACAAGGAGCGCACCGTCTGCCGCCCAGTCCACCCAAGTCGGACGACCGCGCGTGGTGCCGTCTCCGGTGATGAAATCGGTCAGGATCGGAACCGGCTTGCCTTGCGGGTTGCCGCGCTCGTCGAACGCCACATAGACGACGTCGTAACCGGACGCGGGGACCCGGTTCCACGATCCATGCCGCGCAATGAATGCGCCGCGGCCGAAGCGACTTCCCATGCGATTGCCCTGCTCCGAGAACACGAGGCCGAGCGCCGCGACGTGCGGGCCGAGCGCGTATTCCGGCGTACGGGTATAATTGGACAGGTATTGCGGGCGCGGGGCCTCAACTCGCTCGTCCACCCGGTCGCCCCAGTACAGCCAGGGCCAGCCATAATGGGCGCCCACGGGCACGTTGGTCAGGTAGTCGGGGACGAGGTCGGAGCCGAGCATGTCGCGCTCGTTGACCGTGGTCCAGAGTTCGCCGCTCCAAGGGTTCCAGTCCAGTCCGTTGGGATTGCGAAGACCCTGGGCGAAAATGCGCGAAACGCCGGTTTCCAGATTGTATTCATGGATAGCCGCCCGGCCCTGTTCGACCTCCATTCCCTGATCCCCGATATTGGAGACCGAGCCGACCGCGACGTAGATCCGCTCGCCATCGGGATCGAGAATGATGTTGCGCATCCAGTGACCGCCGCCTGGGGGAAGGTCCATCAGCTTTCGCGGTTCGCTGGTGATGGCGGACGCGCCGAGGCGGTAGGGAAAGCTCACCAGCGCGTCGTGATTGGCAATATAAAGCGTGTCGTCGCCCCAGGCGATGCCCGAGGGGGAATCGAGGTTCTCCGTCAGGACGCTGCGCTGGTCGGCGCTGCCGTCGCCGTTCGTGTCGCGCAGCAGGACGAGCTGGTTCGGAGAAGGACCGGCCGCGCCGGCACGCTCGAACAGCAGCCCCTCGATCCAGCCCCGGATACCCCCGCTTTCTTCCTTGGCCGGCGCGCGCGTCAGGGTGACAAGGACGTCGCCATTGGGAAGCGTATGGACCACTCGCGGATGTTCCAGCCCGTCGGCAAAGCGCTGGACCTGCAAGCCTTCGGCCGCAGTGGGAACCTGTCCATCCTCCCAGCCGATCGGCTTCAAGACGTTGACGGTGGGAAACGATTCCGCGTCGGGCGCAGCCAGGGTAGGATCGGTGCCTGTCACGTCCGCCAGCGGAACTTCGGCTTCGTCACCCTGGAGGAGCAGGTAACCGGCGACCCCACCCACCAGGATGAGGACCAGGAGGGCGACGAGGAGTTTCTTGATGAGGCTCATGATAAGGACAATTAAGCGCTGCAAAGGCTTGCGGCAACGGCGCATCGCCCTAGGTGCGAACAATGTTCGATTTTGCACCACCCGCCGATCTGCCCGCCGAGGAACGCTACCGGCAGCTCGCCGATGCGGCCGATGCCCTGACGCAAGGCGAACCCGACGGCGTCGCCAACATGGCCAATCTGGCAGCCTTGATTTGGGAATTCATTCCGGACCTGAACTGGGCGGGTTTCTATCGCGTCGTCGACGGGGAACTGGTGCTGGGACCGTTCATCGGCCGGCCGGCCTGCATTCGCATCCCGATGGGTAAGGGGGTCTGCGGAACCGCTGCGCAGACGGGTGAAACCCAGCGGATCGAGGACGTACATGCCTTCCCCGGACACATCGCCTGCGATGCGCAAAGCCAGTCAGAACTGGTCGTGCCGATCGTCCGTGACGGAAAGGTTGTGGCGGTGATCGACCTCGACAGCCCAAAGCCTGCCCGCTTCACCGAGGATGATGCGAACGGCGTGGAACAACTCGCAGCGCGAATCGGCTCCCGCATCTGACGCGCTCCATGGCGCGTGACCCGATACGGGACATGCGCGTCTGGTGCGATTCTCTGCTTCTCCGACATGGTATACCTCAGGTTAACGCGTGCGATTCGCACCCGACCCGGAAAGGATGCCTGTGATGAAGTACCGCTCGATCACGTCCGCGTGTGCCGCCATGGTCGCGCTGACGGCAACTGCGCCCGCCCTTGCCCAACCCGAAATGGGTTACGAGGACGATGCCTACGAATATGCAGTTCCGGTCGAAGGTGCGGATCAGGTTATCTATCGCGACGCTCCACTGCAGCCAGATGCCGGCGAGTACGAGACGCCGTACTGGGAAAATTCGGCAGATCCGCGCTGGTCTGAAGCGGATGCTGCCGCCTATCGCGAGCACGCTTCCTATCCTGGTTACGCCGCCCCAATGGCTTACGACCGGGATGAGTGGGTCGGACGGTGCTACGCCGAAGTCCGCGCCGGCGACTATGACGGGGCCGACGACGGCAAGGCGGTCGGCGGGGTCTTGGGCGCTCTGGCCGGTGGCTTCGTCGGCAACCGGGTAGCCGACGGCAACAGGCTGGCCGGAACTCTGATCGGTGGTGGTATCGGTGCCTTGGGCGGCCTCGCGATCGGTTCGGCCATCGATTCATCGACCGACGAACATGAAATCCGCCGGTATTGTGACTCCGTCTACGATCGGCACTACGGCGGATACGAACAGGCCGGCGCGGATTACGCCGGCGGTTACTACACCGAAGGCGATCACGGGTATGCCTATGCCGCTCCGCTGGGGCATGCCTACCCTTACGCGAACTATCAGCATGCCTATGGCGCCTATGGCTATCAGCATGGCTATGCGCAGACTTATGTCGCCCGGCCCGTCATGCTCGTTCCGGTATTGGTGGCCGTGCCGCAGCGCCGCGTCGTGCGCGAATACGTGACCGAGGAAGTGGTGGTCGAGCGCAAGCCGACCTACCGCAAGGAAGTCGAATACAAGAAGCAGCCCGTGCGTTACCGCAAGGCGGCACCTGCTCCGAAGGCCAAGAAGGTCAGATACGCCAACTAAGCGGAAAGCATTGCGAAGCGGATCACACCCTAGAAAGTGATCCGCTTCCGGAACTCAGATCTCGCCACCGCTCAGGCGCTGGCACAGCATGTCCAGCTGATCGAGCGACTTGTAACGGATCGTCACGGCGCCCGATTTGGGATCGGCATCGGCCGTAATCTTCACGCTGAGGCCAAGGCAGGCCTCGAGTTCATCCTGGACCGCACGAATATCGGCATTGTCGTTCGATGGCTGAGAAGTTGCGCCGCGCGACTTCTGCTTGCGCGTTCCGGCACCCTTGGCGAGCTTTTCCATGTCCCTGACGGTCAGGCCCTTTGCCACCGCCTCTTTCGCGAGCCTCTCGGCATCCTCGTTCCCGATCAGCGCCCTTGCATGGCCCATGCTCAAAGCGCCTTGGACCACAAGGTCCCGCACGGATTGCGGTAGCTGCAGCAGCCGTTGAAGATTGGCGACGTGGCTGCGGGACTTGTCGACCAGCTTGCCGATTTCCTTCTGGGATAGTCCTTCCTTGTCGGCAAGCTGTTGATATGCCTGCGCTTCTTCGACCGGGTTGAGATCCTCGCGCTGGATATTCTCGATCAGGGCGAGAGCCATGATCTCCCGCTCTTCGAGCTCCCGGACGATCGCCGGGATCTGATGAAGCCTGGCCTTTTGTGCCGCACGCCACCGGCGCTCGCCCGCCACGAGCTGGTACCGGCCACCGGCCAGTGGCCTTACGATGATGGGCTGGATCACGCCGCGCTGCGCGATCGAGGCCGCAAGCTCTTCGAGCGCATCCTCGTCGAAATGGGTACGCGGCTGGCCCGGCAGCGGCTCGATAGACGCGACGGGTAGCGACGCGAGGCC